>JAHEDT010000044.1 GCA_024641085.1 Geobacteraceae bacterium
GCCCCCGATCCGAAGATCGAGGGCTTTGTGATTTATAGATGGTGACAAATGGGAATGGCCGCTAGCGCGGTTTTCAGGTCGCTGTGCAACACCTCTTGGCCAATGTTCCATTCGGTTGGTTGCTTTAGGTGCGCATGAGGATCTGTAGCGACCCTCTCAACTTCATCAGTCTTCGATAGCTGGGTTCATTGAGTAGGTCCCCATGTGCGATGCGCTCGCCAGTATGTGCCCCTTCATTGCCTCCAAAGCGTCTTGACCGGTGAACTCGTCTTGGAGTTTCAGCGTTCCGATATCAAGGGCAAAGACCTCGAAGTGATAGTGGTGCACGATACTGTCATTCCATGGTGGGCAAGGACCGTCATAGCCGCCGTAGGTGCCTTCCATCTCGGGGTCACCCGCGAACCACCCTGTGTAGTCATTCTTGCCGGTCACGCCGTGTGGGGTTCGACCTACTGGTTTGCCTCGTGGGGTGATGCCCCGACAGGCTGCACCCTCCTCCAGACCGGACACTTCGGCGGGGATATCCACCAGGACCCAATGAAAGAAGTTCACGCGCGGCAAATCAGCGGGAACTATCTTACCTTGTTGATTTACGTCCTCCCCTGACGATGGGACGTCTGGGTCGTGACATACGATTGCAAAGGATCGCGTGCCCGCGGGCGCATGAGACCACCGAATGCCAGGGCTTATGTTGTCACTTGGAGCAAATGGACTGTCGGTCCCCGGACGACCAAAAGCGAATTGGGCCGGAATCGCCGCACCGTGAGCCCAAGAGTCAATGTGGACGGTAAATTGTGTTTTCATTGTCTGTGCTCCTCTGTTCGTAGTTTGTGTTAAATGTTGAGCAATAATTCTATTGAATTGAACAACGAATCCCATATTTATGGGGAACAATTCAAGAATACAGCACAATAACAATCATGCTATCACAACTTTCATAAGTCCTCTCGCATTGATCTACAGGTGGAATTTGGGCAGAAACAAACAATTATTGTTGACCCTGCCATCCAGTAATGCTGGAAGCCTCCCGGGAGAGGTCTCACACAAAAATCTCCAGGGAGCATGCCTGGCTTGTATAATCGGTTTTAAAGGAGAGTTAACAGATGAAATCCACCAAAGTGATTCATACGGTCAGCTGCCACGCTGGCGGTGAAGTTGGCGACGTCATTGTCGGCGGGGTGGTGCCGCCGCCGGGCGATACGATCTGGGAGCAGGCCCGCTGGTTGGAAAAGGATGGGACCCTGCGCAATTTCATGCTGAATGAACCTCGCGGCGGCATCTTCCGCCACGTCAACCTGCTGGTGCCGTCGAAACATCCGGACGCGCAGCTGGGCTGGATTATCATGGAACCGGAGCACAATCCGCCGATGTCCGGATCAAACAGCATCTGCGTCTCTACTGTACTGCTCGAGACCGGCATTATCCCGATGCAGGAGCCGGAGACGCACATGGTTCTGGAGCCGCCCGGCGGACTGATCCGGGTGGTCGCAAGCTGCAAGGACGGCAAGGTCGAACGGGTGCAGGTGCGCAATGTTCCTTCCTTTGTGGACCGGCTCGGATTCCCGCTGGAAGTCGACGGGATCGGCACCCTGACGGTAGACACCGCTTACGGAGGCGACAGCTTCGTGATTGTTGATGTCGGCGACCTGGGTTTTTCGCTGCAGCCGGACGAGGCACGGGAACTGGTCGAGGTCGGCATCAAGATCACCAATGCCGCCAACGAGCAGCTCGGCTTTCATCACCCTGAGAACCCCGACTGGAACCATATCTCTTTTTGCCAGATTGCGGCCCCGCTGCGTGAGGAACAGGGCCGGTTGATTGGCCGGAACACGGTGGTGATCCAGCCCGGCAAACTGGACCGATGCCCGACCGGAACCGGGATGTCTGCGCGCATGGCGCTGCTTCATGCGAAGGGGCAGCTGCAGGTCGGTGACAGCTTCATCGGCGAATCGATCATCGGGTCGCGCTTTCAGGGACGCATTCACAGCACCACCCGGGTGGGTGAAAAAGACGCCATTTACCCGGAAATCTCGGGGCAGGCCTGGATCACCGGCACACACCAGCATACGCTCGATCCGACAGACCCTTGGCCGGAAGGCTATCGCATCGCTGATACCTGGCCGATGTTGCACAAAGGCAGATAAAAGAATTCATGCAGACGATGGAGGAGATTAGCGCCATGTCGATTCCGGCCGCCAGCAAGGCCGGGTCCCTGGAGAGCACGACGGGACGGAAGGGAGAACGAGCAAGATTCCCGTCATCGGGCTGCGGCTTTTCTGCAGTGGCGAGAGGTGACAGGCATCGGTGCCAGCCTGCGTTGATCAGCCAACATCTAGGGGGCGGCTGATGTTTCAGCGTTCACAATAAACTCCCAGAGACTCACACGTGCTTCCTCATCAATATCGTTGAATTTCAGTCCCATGGTGATTGTTGGCGACATGGTAGCGTCATCCGGTTTCCCGCTCCAGACAACCTTTGCGTGAAAGGAGAGTGGTTCTGTTTGCCCGGGGAAGTGTAATTGAAACTTTGTATCTGAATCATCCACTGGCAATTGCCCCATCTCGAAAAATTCAACCGCTGCACCAGTCGAACTGATATTCAATAATCGAGCTGACCTTTTATGATTATCGAAGCTGATCTGGACAAAAAAATCGTGGGCAATATCCAGTCGAAAATCGTCTCTTCTTAATAACTTGGCCAGCCTTTTATCAATACTGTATTTTGTCTGAATGTCCAAATTGTTAGACTTGTTGAGTCGAAATTTGTCGCGCGCGACAAGCAATAGATTTTTTAAGGAAGCCCGGAGATTGACAGGGGGTTTTTCGGTGGAAATGGCGACATTTTCAACAACGACAATTTCCCCGCATTGCGGGCACAAAAAAAGCTGTACCTCCGATAGACGAGGAGACTTGATCAGTCCGGCACAATTTGAGCAATTCATTTGCAGCATATGGTTATCCTATATATAGAGGTTGGTTGCGTCACGGCCTCTGTGTCCCTTGCTTGATAAAATTGGATGTTTAGAACTGAGCCGCCTAATGACCATGCCTTGCCATAATCTCTTTGGCCAACTGCCGGCCTTTTTCTATCTGGCTGGCGGTCATATTTTTTCGGGCCATTTCGATAAAGTCACCGGCGACTTTAATTCCATTGGTTTGCGCCACAACCAGCCAGGCGTAGGCCTCGACATAGTTTTTCACAACCCCGACCCCATTGTAGTACATGGCGCCGAGATAGTATTGCGCGGGGGCATATCCCTGTTCAGCTGCCAGACGATTCCACTCGTGAGCTTCCCTGTAGTCCCTCGGAACGCCCTGCCCCTCGCCGTACATGACCCCGAGACTGTATTGAGCCATGGGATAACCCTGCTTGGCAGCGAAACGGTACCACGTCTGGGCTTGATGGTCATCCTGTGGCACGCCCTGTCCCTGCGCGTACATGACTCCGAGGTTGTATTGCGCGGGGGCATGTCCCTGTTCAGCAGCCAGGCGATTCCACTTGTGGGCTTCCTGGTAGTCCTGTGGTACGCCCTGCCCCGCACCGTACATGACCCCGAGATTGTATTGGGCTAAGGGGTAGCCCTGTTCCGCAGCTAAATGATACCACTTGAACGCTTCTTTGTAGTCCTGTGGGACACCATCACCCTTTCGGTACAGGTAACCGAGACTGGTTTGAGCCCAGGCATCGCCCTGGGCCGCTGCCAGACGATACCACTCGAGGGCATCATTGGAGTCCTGCGGCGCAACATCATCCTTTTGGGAGATCGCGCCGGGATCGGATTGAGATTCAGCGCTACCGCTGTTTGTTTGAGCAAGCAAGAGTCGAGGGGCGTTTATATCATCACCAGAACCGGCTTGATTAATCGCAGCAGCGCGGTTGTCGGCCATTGCGGCAGACGACCAAACACTGAGTGACAGGGCAATGGTGATGATCAAACTATCCTTCACGACTGGCCTTTGAATAAAATTAACCAACTATGGAACGATCTTTATGCATGGTCAATGATGAAACTATACAGCCCCGAATCGAACAGGGTGGCTCGAAACGGGGCGACTCCGACCGAAAGAGAGAGAAGCCTTGAAAGCCACGACTGAAGCTTACTGGTAAATTAGCGGTTCAATTAAGAACTGTCAACCCGAGGTCATAACGAGGGTCAAGACAAACACCCTCATGCTGGAATTAAGTCGCTGGCCGCGGTATGCTGCACAATAGAGTGATGACTTCTTCCCAAGAACAACTCAAGCCAATCAATCCGGCGCTTCGCTGGACGTTACTGATCTCGGGCTTTCTGGCCACGGCCCTTGGAGTCCTCGGCGTTTTCCTGCCCGTACTGCCAACCGTCCCGTTTCTTCTGCTCGCTCTCGCCTGCTTCGCCCGCAGTTCTGAACGGTTCTACAATTGGCTGCTGGATCACGCGCATTTAGGACCAATCATTCGTCCTTACATCAATGGGCAAGGAATGACCCGTGCCAGCAAAGTCAAAGCAATTGCCCTGGTCTGGGCCAGCATTTCTCTCTCGGCATTTTATCTGGTTGAAACAGACTGGGTGCGGTGGCTGCTCTTACTGATTTCCTGCGGCGTGACCCTCTACCTGCTGCAACTCCCTGCTATAAAGGTCGAGAACTGATTCGGGAGCACTTGCGGATCAATGTCATCATAACGAGTCCCAAATTAAAAAAACTTTGTCTCGTTCTGCAATAGGTATTGGCCCTCGATCTTCACCACGGCACCTCCTCCAAACCACACCTGACAAGCCTCTGTGTGAGGGTTCTTCGCTAGAATCTGCACAAAGTTGGGCTGATCTCGACAACCATTTTGCTCAAGCCTGATCCTCTCGCCATCCCACATATCATTTCTCAAAAGGTAATAACCAAAGGCCGCATTACCTGAGCCTGTTGCAGGATCCTCAAGGTAACCAAAGGTGGGCGCAAACACCCTGGTCCTGTACGCACAGTTCTGTGTCGCTGATTCCTCTGAGTAAAGGATGATAATATCAACCTCTATCTGCTTGCAGAAATCATTAAGCATGTGCAGGTCTGGGGAAACGGCCAGGATGGAGTCGAGCCCTGCCATAGGAACAACGAGAGTTTCCAACCCACCGTTAACGATTTGGACCGGCAACGTATGATCAAGATGGCTCGTTGAACATTGTAAAGCCGAAGCGATATCAGCAATGTTTACAGTTCTGTCAGAAAACCGTGGCGACGGTGCCGAGATGTAAACACTCTTTTCATCTTTGTAACGATTCTCAACCATCAAGCGATCAGTTTGTGTGGCAATCGACAACATCGGTTTGTCTTCTAAAGCTTTATTGCTTGCGATCAGGTCATTGAGAATTGCAATCGTTGCGTGGCCGCAAAAAGCGACTTCCCGCTCTGAGGAGAAATACCTCAAGCAAAAGTCGGTGTCTGAACCAGGGGCGACATAACCGACTTCACTCACAAAACCCTTGAATTCTTTTGCTAACTGCAACATCTCTTGAGGAGAAAGATCTCCCATGCTATCCAGATAAACCACAGCAGCCGGATTCCCTGTCGAGGCGTTGGAGGCAAAGGCGTCGATTTTTTTAAATATCAGCTTTTTCATCTTCTACGCTCCCTCTCCGCAAGAGATTGACCCAATTCATCATGCGAGAGGATAACATCAAACTTTGCATGGTGACAGTTACAAACGAGTGACTTTTGCGGGGGGTGCAGTTGAAGGCAGCAATGAACAACCAGCCGCAAGGTTGAGCGTAGCCCAAAAGTTCTGACAAATAAAAAAGCCCCCGATTCAAAATCGAGGGCTTTCTTTTTTCAGCAAAAGTATACCCCGAAGCATACCCCGGGCCCCCTAGAGACAGAAACAGCCACCTACAAATCAATGTAAGTGGCTGTTATTATTGGCGGCCCCGGCGCGATTCGAACGCACGACCTACCGCTTAGGAGGCGGTTGCTCTATCCAGCTGAGCTACGGGGCCAGGGAAACGACCAGTGTTTAGAAATTGAGCAGGCTGAAGACCTTCCCTTCCGGTAATTTTTTGCGCCCGCCGAGGAACTCGAGTTCCGCCATAAAGGCGCACTCGACGATCTCGGCACCGAGCTCCTCGACCAGCTTGACCACAGCTGAAACGGTTCCACCGGTAGCCAGGAGGTCATCAGCGATGATCACCCGGTCACCCTTCTCGAAGGCATCTTCGTGGATCTCCAGGGTATCGGTACCGTATTCAAGATCGTAGCTGATCTGGCGCACCTTGTACGGAAGTTTACCTGGTTTACGGACCAGCGTCACGCCAACACCAAGCTTGTAAGCCAGGGCCGAGCCAAGCACGAAACCGCGCGCTTCGACACCGACGATCTTGTCGATTCTCCTGCCGACATAGCGGTGAGCGATCAGATCGATCATGCGGTGGAAATTGCGGCCATCGGAGAGCAGGGTCGTAATGTCTTTGAAAACAATTCCCTGTTTGGGAAAATCCGGGATGTCGCGGATTATTCTCTTCAGTTCTTCCATGAATCAACTCCGGGGCAGCACATGAGAGTCAATATTCTGCATTAGACGGATCACGCTCGGCGAGCATGGCACGCAGTTTGTCGAGGCTCTTGGCCTCGATCTGCCTGATTCGCTCACGGGTGACGCCGAACTGGCGGCCGATGGTATCGAGGGTCTGGGGGTCACGATCGTCCAGGCCAAAACGCAGGGCAATGATTTCTTTCTCGTTGTCATTAAGGGTCGCCAGCATTTCGGCAATAATCTGGAATTTGTTCAGCCACTCGGCAAGATCGAGAGGGCTGACGACGCTGGTGTCCTCAATGGTGTCGATCAGGCTATAATCGTTGTTCTCCCCCATGGGGTGCTCTATGGAGTAGGTTTTCTTGAGCAGCACCATGAGCCGGCGGACGTAGGAAGGTTCAACGCCCATGGCATCGGCCACTTCCTTGACCTGCGGCTCGCGGTTGTAGACGCGCACCAGTTCGCGGGTGATTTTGATCAGCTTGTTGATGTCATCGGACACATGCACCGGCAACCGGATCGTCCTGCTCTGGTTGACCAAGGCGCGTTCGATCGACTGGCGTATCCACCAGGTTGCGTAAGTCGAGAAACGGCACTCCTTGCTGAGCTTGAAACGCTCGACGGCCTTGATCAGCCCCAGGTTGCCTTCTTCGATCAGGTCGAGAAAGGGCAACCCTCGATTCATGTAGCGTTTGGCGATTTTGACGACCAGTCGCAGGTTTGATTCGATCATGCGGTCACGCGCCGCCATGTCACCCTGGTCGATGCGCCGGGCCAGGGCCCGCTCTTCTTCAGCTGTCAGCAGATTGGTCTTCTGAATATCTTTCAGATAGAGCTTGATCGCATCCATCGAAAAATCTTCATAATCCTCGGCGGCATCCTTTTCATCCTCTTCGCGTTCGACCTCTGCGAGACTCTCGTTGTCCGGCTCCTCTTCATCGTCAGCCAGAGCAATTTTCTGGATATCGTCCTCTATTTCAACTTTTTCGCTGTCCTGCAAGACATCGTTCATAACAAGCTATCCTCTATGGAGGTTGAGGTTTGCATAGGTCCGGGATATCGAAATCACAGACGGATCAAGAGTCTAAGGGAGCGCCCTCCCTATGGCAAGTATAAAATCGGGTTCACGGCAGACTTCCCCCTGCGAATTTCGAAATGAAGCCGGGCACTTTGCCCACTCGGCGGCAGGCCGCTCAAAGCGATCCGATCCCCCTGGCCGACATGATCGTCCATCTTGACAAGGTTCTGCTGGTTGTAACCGTAAACGCTGAAAAAACTGTCTGAATGTTCCAGGATGACCAGATTGCCGTAGCCGGGGATCGCATTGCCGCTGTAAATCACCTTGCCGGAAGCTGCGGCCACCACGACCGTCCCTTTGGGGACACCTATTTCAATGCCCTTGTAGACTTTCTGGCCCTGCGTTCCGAACTTGGTGAGCAATGTCCCCCTGGCCGGCCAGATGAAGGCCCCCTTTTCCGGCCTGGCCTCAGAAGCGGTGGGCGTTTTGCCAGCAGCAAGCGGCGGCTTGGCGGCCGGCTTCACGACCGCTGGCGCCGATCGACTGGGCGGCACGACAGGCGCGGGGGTCGGACGCATCGGCGGTCTCGCCTCAGTGCTGGCCGTTGCGGGGACTTTAAGCACGCGCCTGGCTCCGGGGATAAAGAGCCTTTGGCTGACTTTGAGCTGCGTCGGATCCGTGATGCCGTTAATGCGAGCCAGGCGGTCCTCTTCGAGCCCGTAGGTCTTGGCAATCCGGTAGAGCGTCTGTCCCGGCTGGACAGTATGGTAAACCCCCGACTTCGCACAACCGCCCGTCAGCAGCAGAACGCTGAGCAGGATGATGAGACTGAATATCGGGACACAACGCAGCATAACGTAAGACAGTCTGGCCAGAGGTTATTGTGGCGCCTTGCAGAGTTCGCTTCGCAGAGCTTGATACCCTAGTGTCCTACATTAGAAAACATATTTCAACAGTAGGAAGCCGCCGATCAGCAACACCAGGAACACGACACTGAGCAGATTGAAGTAGCGGTCGATAAAACTACGCACGCCGGGGCCATAGCGGTACAGCAGCCAGGCGACCAGGAAAAACCGCAGACTGCGACTGATCAAAGAAGCGATCATGAAGATGGCCAGGTTGATCTGAAAGACCCCTGAGCCGATGGTAAACACCTTGTAGGGGATCGGCGTAAAGCCCGCAGTAAAAACCACCCAGAAGCCGTATTCCGAAAAGAGCCCCTGTACGCGGTTGAAGAGCTCCGGCGTGAAGCCTGGAATGTAATTAAAAAAGAAACCGTTGACCAGCGGCCAGGCGCCCCAGCCGATGCCGTAACCCAGCAGACCTCCCACTACGGAACCGATTGAAGCCAACAGTGCGTAACGCCAAGCCCTGGCCGGGAGCGAGATGCACAGGGTGATCAGTAGAACGTCCGGGGGCACGGGAAAGACCGAAGACTCCACCAGGGCGAGCAAGAAAAGAGCCGGACCGCCATAAGGGGTCTCGGCCCAATGCAGAACCCAGTCGTACATCCTGCGGATCAAGTGCATCGCTTAAACTCTATTCTTCCTGCCAGCCGCAAGAGCCAACCAAGGGGACAAAACGGCAGCCCAAAATTCGTTCATCTTCAAATTCCTGCTCCCCGGTACGGGTAATGCGCAACAGCACCTGGCTGCTGCGGTCGCCCACAGGAATGACCAGGCGGCCGCCAACGGCCAACTGGTCGAGATAGTCCTGTGGGACCTCCGGAGCGCCGGCCGTGACCACGATGGCATCGAATGGAGCCATCTCATGCCAGCCGCGGGTGCCGTCGGCCACGCGGATATTGACTTTACTGAATCCGCATTCATCCAGGACTTTGCGAGCGCGCCGTGCCAGAGACGGTATGCGTTCCAGGGAAAAAACCCGGTCGGCGAGCAGCGCCAGGATGGCCGCCTGATACCCGGATCCGGTGCCAACTTCCAGGACCGTTTCGGAGCCGTTCAGCGCAAGAGCCTGGCTCATCACCGCGACCATGTAAGGCTGGGAGATCGTCTGCCTTTCACCGATCGGCAACGGCCCATCCTGGTAAGCCTGGCTTTGCAGGGCTTCTTCGACGAACTTGTGGCGGGGCACCTTGAGCATGGCGTCAATAACGCGCTGATCGTTGATTCCCCGGGCGACCACCTGACCCTCGACCATGCGTCTGCGGGCAATCGAGAAATCTCTCACGACGACCGCTCCGCTTCATTTGCAGTCACGGCAATCTTGTCCAATTGCCATTGGCGCAAACGGTCCATCGCGGCATAATTGGTCAGGTCCATGTGCAGGGGGGTCACCGAAACGTAGCCGTTATGCACGGCGTGAAAATCGGTCCCCTCGAGGTCCTGGAAACCAAGCTCACCGGCACCTATCCAATAGTAGGAGCGCCCCCTCGGATCGCGGTTCTGCACGACCGACTCTTCGTAGACCCGCTTGCCCTGCCGGGTCAGGCGAATCCCGAGAGGCGCTGTATTCGGGACATTGACATTGATGAAGGTGTCCGCCGGCAGACCGTGTTCGACCACGCTTGCCGCGAGCTGGCCGGCCACGTTGGCCGCATGGGCAAAGTCAGCGTAATTGTAATGCGGTCCGGCCAGGGAGACCGCCATAGCCGGGACTCCCATCAAGGTCGCCTCCATGGCCGCGGCCACCGTTCCTGAATAGGTCAGATCGTCACCCATGTTCCCGCCCTTGTTGATGCCGGAGATGACCAGGGACGGCTTTTCCTTCAAAAGGCCATGGATCCCGAGACTGACGGCATCCGTCGGCGTCCCGCTGACCGCCCAGCGGCCAGGGGAGATCTCTTCGGCACGCAGAGGAACATGCAACGTCAAGGCGTGACCGACAGCGCTCCGTTCACGATCGGGGGCAACGACAACGACCCGGCCGAATGATTGCAACCGGTCGGCAAGGGCCTGCAAACCTGCAGAATGGATACCATCGTCATTGGTAATTAGTATCAACACCGGGATTATATCAGTACGGAATCTGCAAAGGGTTGAATCGACTCAAGGTTTGTTTTCCAGACTCTGCTTGAGACGCAGGATATCCTGGCGAATCTCCCTGAGGATCTTCGGATCGTAAGTCGCCGCAAGAGGCAGAGCCAGTTGGTCATCAGCAGTCGGTTCAGAGCTCTTGGCAACACTCGCTGCGGCGGTTTTGACAGAACCTTTGGCAGGCTTCTCACGCAGTTTCTTGCGGGCGCCGGCGATGGTAAAACCCTGATTGTAGAGGAGATCTTTCAGACGCAGGATCAGTTCCACATCCTGCTTGCGATAGAGCCGCTGGTTGCTGCGGCTTTTGTTCGGGCGAATGGCGCTGAACTCCGTTTCCCAGTAACGGAGGACATGCGTTTTGATGCCGGTGAATTTGGCAACTTCACCGATTTTGTAATAGAGTTTGTCGGGAATCTGAAAGTCCATACGCCGATACCCTAAAGATGGCGGAGCGGACTTGTGCTAGTCCTCCGGCCCGTTAATTGCTGCCTTGAGAACCTGGCTGGGCTTGAAAGTCAGGATACGGCGTGAGGTGATTTCAATCTCCTCACCAGTCTGTGGATTGCGGCCACGGCGGGTGGCTTTGTCCTTGACGACGAAATTTCCGAAGCCGGCGATCTTGATCTTGTCACCGCCTTCAAGTGTGGTTTTCATGATGTCGAAAACCATTTCGACAATCTCAGCGGATTCCTTTTTGGAGAAACCGGTCTTCAAATACACATTTTCGACAAGGTCCGCCTTTGTCATAATATCTACACCTCCAATGATATGTACCCGAATTTTCAGGTTTTTATATCACACCATCAATACGCTAAGCAACTGATTTTTTATCTAAGCTCCGCACCCAGCTCCTTTTCCATCGCCCTGACCAGTTTTCCGTGCAGGTTTTGAATCAGTTCGTCGGTCAGGGTCCGGTCAAGAGCACGGTAGCAGGCACGGATCGCCAGGCTCTTTTTGCCAGCGGGAACTCCCTCCCCGGAGTATACGTCGAAAAGCTCAATACTTTCCAGATCCTTGAGCTTGACCTGACCCAGGACGTCGAATACCTGCTGTGCCGTCACCTCGTTGTCGACCAGAAAGGCCGAGTCACGCTGCACATCCGGGTAGCGCGAGAGGGGCTGGAACTTGACGGCCTTGCCGCACGATGCAAAGAACGCCTCCAGGTCGAGGTCACAGAGAATCGCGGACGGGCCAAGATCGAAAGTGTGCAGAACTTGCGGATGCAGCTCTCCAAGGGTCCCAAGCAGGCGCTCGCCCAGATAGAGTGAACAGGACTTGCCCGGATGATAGAAGAGCTCGTCGTGCTCGGCATGCCAGCGCACGTCGACGATACGCAGGTCTGCAAGCAGTTGCTCGACGACACCTTTCATATCGAAGAAATCGCCCTTGGCGGTAGTCTGGGCCCACCCCTGGGGTTCGCGACGACCGCAAAGCAAGGCGGCTAAGCGCAAACTTTCCCGTGGCAGTTCAGCGCCGTCGACAGGCTGGAAGACCGGCCGCAGTTCGAACAGGGCCAGGTCTTCACTGCGATAGGCAAGGTTGCGGGCTGCCGTCTCCAGCAGGCTCGGCACCAGGGTGGTGCGCATGCTCCCCTGCTCTTCCGTGAGCGGGTTGAGTATCTGGACATTCTGCCGCCGAAGATCGTCTTCAGCAAGCCCCAGTTTGTTGAGGCAGTCGGCGTTGAAGAACGAATAGTTGATGACTTCTGAATATCCCATATGCGCCATCCGGTCACGCACTCTGCGCTCCAGCGACAGGTGACCAGGGAGTTGCTGACAGGTCAGGCTGCTCACCGGCATGGTCACGGGAATCTGGTCGTAGCCTGTCAGTCGGGCAACTTCTTCGATCAAGTCGACCTCGCGCTCCAGGTCGGGACGGAAATTGGGGATTTCGACGTTCACCGCTCCATCACGCCGATCGACCAGAAGATCACATTTCAGGCCGATCGTGTTGAGCCGGGCACGGATATCGTTCGCGTCAACATCAAGACCGAGGAGCTGACTGGTGCGCGACGCCGTGATCGTCACCTTACGGCGGGCCAGTTCCTTGGGGTAGGCGTCAACGGCGCCGCGGGCAATCGACCCGTCGGCCAGTTCGGCAATCAGGGCCGCCGCCCGATCGAGCGCGAGCGGCACGATGTCCACATCAGTACCGCGCTCGAAGCGATGCGACGACTCGGTGTGCAGCCCCAGGCGTTTACTGGTTCGGCGAATGGCGGTCGGGTTGAAGTAGGCGCTCTCGAGGAGGATCGCGGTGGTGTCCGGACTGACCTCAGAATTCTCCCCACCCATGACCCCGGCCAGGGCAACCGGCCCCACCCCGTCGCAGATCACCAGGTCGGAGCCCATCAGGGTCCGGGCTTGTCCATCGAGGGTTTTGAACTGATCGCCGTCCTTGGCCCGGCGCACGACAATACGATGTTCGCGCAGCTGGTTGAAATCAAAAGCGTGCAGCGGTTGGCCGAGTTCCAGCATAACAAAGTTGGTCACATCGACAACGTTGTTGATGGAACGCATGCCGACCGTTTCCAGCCGACGGACCAACCATGCCGGCGAAGGGCCGATCTTGACATTTTCAATCAAACGGGCTGTGTAGCGCGGGCAGAGGTCGGGGTCTTCGATATAGACCGAAGTTTTCTCGGCGGCCTGGCGACCGCACTCGACAACCTCCGGCACAGGAAGTTTCAATGGCGCATGGACCATGGCCGAGACCTCACGAGCCACACCGACGACACTCAGACAGTCGGCACGATTCGGCGTCAAACCGATTTCGAACATGACGTCCTTGAGACCAAGGGCCTTGAAAACCGGCTGACCAAGCGGCAGACCAGGAGGAAGGATCAGGATGCCATCGGACTCGCCAGTCAGGCCGAGTTCGCTGCGGGAGCAAAGCATGCCGCACGATTCCTGGCCACGGATTTTGGATTTCTTGATTTTAAAGTCGCCCGGCAAAACGCTGCCGACCTGCGCCAGGGCAACCAGGTCGCCGGTCTTGTGATTCGTGGCGCCGCAGACAACCTGCTGGGTGACACTGCCGGTCTGCACCTTACAAACCGTGAGGCGGTCCGCATCAGGATGCGGCTGGACATCGGCCAAGTGTGCGACAATGACACTGTCAAGTCCTTCGCCGAGGCGCTCCATGGCATCGACCTCCAGACCGGTCATGGTCAGGCGATGGGACAGTTCATCGGCGGGAAGATCGAAATCGACATAATCCTTGAGCCAGTTCAAGGTGACTTTCATACTTAAAGTCCTTTGTAATACAAGAGCTGTAACTATTTGTTAAATTGTGATTTATAGCGGGCTTATTATGTCCGATCGCCAGCTTCTTAAAACTGTTTCAAAAAGCGCAGATCATTTTCGAAGAAAAGCCGCAGATCGTTCACTCCGTACTTGAGCATGGCGATGCGCTCGATCCCCATACCGAAAGCGAAGCCACTGTACAGCTCGGGATCGTAGCCGACCGACTTGAAGACTTCCGGGTCGATCATGCCGCTGCCGAGGATTTCCAGCCATCCTGACTGCCCGCAGACCCTGCAGCCGCTTCCTCCGCAGATGACACACTGAATGTCGACCTCGGCACTCGGCTCGGTAAAGGGGAAGAACGACGGCCGGAAGCGAACGGCGGTGTTCTGGCCGAAGCATTCCGTCACAAAGGTGGTCAGAATCCCCTTGAGATCACCGAAAGTCACCGTGCGGTCAACCAAAAAACCTTCGATCTGATGGAACATGGGGCTGTGGGTAATGTCGGAATCCCTCCGGTAAACGGTGCCGGGAGCCACCACGCGCACCGGAGGCTGCTGCTGCAGCATGGTACGGATCTGCACCGGCGACGTATGGGTCCGCAGCACGACGTCCTCAGAGACATAAAACGTGTCCTGCATGTCACGGGCCGGGTGATCCTTGGGGATGTTAAGGGCTTCGAAGTTGTAGAAGTCCTTTTCGATTTCTGGCCCTTCGGCAACGCCAAAGCCAAGTGCCGCAAAAATCGCCACAATCTCTTCCGTCACCTGAGTGATCGGATGTCTGCTGCCATGCCGTTGCCTGCGTCCGGGAAGCGTGACATCCAACCGCTCGCTGACCAGCTTCAGCTGCATGGCCTGGTTGCGCAGTTCGTTCTGGCGTTCGGTAAAAGCCGCTTCCAGGCGATCTTTGACCTCGTTGGCAAGGGCACCGACCTGCGGCCGCTCCTCGGCGGACAGCTGCCCCATGCCCTTCATGACCGCCGTGATTTCGCCCTTCCGGCCCAGGTAGCGGGCCCGCACCTGTTGCAGTTCAGCCTCGCTCACCACTTCCGCGGCAGATTGCAAAGCCGCTGCTTCAATCCTGTTTAATGTGTCTTTCATGATATTCCAGACCAGAGAATACACCGGCCTGGCGATGAAGCCAGGCCGTAAGTCAAAAAAAAAGAGATGGGGGAGGCCCCATCTCTTTAACATTCGGCAGTTACTGAAGCTGGGACTTGGCCTTGTCGACGATGCAGCCAAACCCCGCAGGGTCGGTGACAGCAAGCTGGGCAAGAATCTTGCGGTCTATGCCGATCTCGGCCTGCTTCATACCGTGAATCAGGCGACTGTAGGACAGTCCGTTGTCACGGGCGGCAGCGTTGATCCGGGCGATCCAGAGAGCCCGGAAGTCACGTTTACGAACACGGCGGTCGCGGAAGGCATAGCTAAGTGCGCGGTCCACGGCTTCAGTTGCGCTTCGGAACAGTTTGCTGCGGGCACCACGATAGCCCTTGGCAAGCTTTAACACCTTGTTCCGTCTGCGTCTCGCTTTGAATCCTCTTTTTACTCTTGGCATTGCTATTCTCCTTGAAGAATCAGTTATGCGGGTGACCCCGCATCCGGATCTGAAGGGGGAGACATGTGTGCCCCACAGTTCACGGATTGTTGTGGTACTGCTCGCCCTTTAGAGGTAAGGGATCAGGCAGCTGATATTCTTGGCATCGCTCTTGTCGACCAGGGTCGCATGGCGCAGGTCGCGCTTGCGCTTGGTTGACTTCTTGGTCAGAATGTGGCTGGTAAAAGCCTTATTCCGGCGGATCTTGCCGGTTCCGGTTTTACGGAAACGCTTGGCAGCACCGCGATTGGTTTTGATCTTGGGCATCGTTTTATCTCCTTACTGAATGATCATCTGCACGGCCGGGCCGTTATTGATTATTTCTTCAGGGGTCCGATCACCATGCTCATGAAACGCCCTGACATATTCGGATGGCTTTCAATCTGGCCAAGTTCCACGAGGTCCGCGGCAACCCTCTCGAGGATCTTCCGGCCGAACTCGGGGTGAGTCACCTCACGGCCCCGAAACATGATTGTCACCTTGACCTTATTCCCCTCACCGAGGAAGCGCTTGGCGTTTTTCACTTTGAACTGGTAGTCGTGTTCGTCAGTTTTGGGACGCAGCTTGACCTCTTTGATTTCAACCCTGACCTGCTTCTTTTTTGCCTCGGCAGCACGTTTGCTCTGCTGGTACTTGTATTTGCCGAAGTCCATGATGCGGCAAACCGGCGGTTTGGCTGTCGGTGATACTTCGACCAGGTCGAGACCCTGTGCTTCGGCAGCCTGCAAGGCTGATTTCAGATCCATGACCCCCAGCTGTGCGCCCTCGTCGTCAATGACGCGAACCTCGCTGGCACGGATAAACTCGTTGATATTGGTCGTGTCCTTACTTATGACGCACCTCCTAATGATACTGTCGGCATTCTTCCTGTATGAAACGGACAAAATCCGCAGGGGCCATCGGTGCAAGGTTTTCCCCTGAACGATGCCGCGCGGTCACGGTGCCGGCAGCCACTTCCTGATCGCCGATCACCAGCATATAAGGAACCTTTTCCATCTGGGCTTCACGGATCTTGAAACCAAGCTTCTCGTTGCGTAAATCTGCCTGCACACGAACGCCATGAGAGCGCAGTTCATCACAAACCTGCTCAACGTAGGCGGCCTGGCTGTCGGTCACATTGAGAACTTTTACTTGAACCGGGGCAATCCAGAGCGGGAAATTGCCGGCGTAATGCTCAATCAGTACACCGATAAAACGTTCAATGGCCCCCAGGATAACCCGGTGGACCATGACCGGCCGGTGTTTCTCGCCGTCACTCCCGACATAGCTGAGATCAAAGCGTTCCGGGAGGGTAAAATCGCACTGGATTGTAGCACATTGCCACTTCCTGTCAAGAGCGTCCTTCAGTTTGATGTCGATCTTCGGCCCGTAGAAAGCGCCGTCGCCTTCGTTGATCTCGTAGGGCAGACCGGTATCGTCGAGAGCGCTCTTCAAAGCGTGGGTGGCCCGCTCCCAGTCTTCGTCCGAACCAATAGATTTTTCCGGCCGGGTCGAGATTTCAATCTCGTACTCGAAACCGAAGATTCCCATGACGTCCCGCACGAAAGTAAGAACCTTCTTGATCTCACCATCAAGCTGTTCCGGCATGCAGAGGATATGCGCGTCATCCTGGGTGAAGCCGCGTACACGCAACAGGCCGTGCAGCACCCCGCTCTTTTCATGGCGGTGGACCATGCCCAGTTCAAAGTAACGCTGCGGCAGGTCGCGGTAGGAGCGCTTCTTCGACTTGAAAATCAGCATGTGGGCCAGGCAGTTCATCGGCTTGATGCCGTAGCTCTGCTCGTCCACCTCGGTGAAGTACATGTTTTCACGGTAGTTGTCGAAATGCCCGGACGTTTTCCAGAGTTCGGTACGCAGGATCTGCGGGCCCATAACAATATCGTAACCGCGCTTGAGATGTTCGCTCTTCTCGAAATCCTCGATGATGGTCCGCATCAGGGCGCCCTTCGGATGCCAGATCACCAGGCCGGCACCGGCCTCGTCGTTGAACGAGAACAGGTCCAGTTCGCGGCCGAGTTTGCGGTGGTCGCGTTTTTTTGCTTCTTCGAGGCGGTGCAGGTGCTGCTTGAGTTCTTTCTTGTCGGTAAAAGCCGTCGCATAGATGCGCTGCAGCATGGCGTTCTTTTCATCGCCCCGCCAGTAGGCGCCTGCGACACTGGTCAACTTGAAAGCCTTGAGCAGTCCGGTTGACGGCATGTGCGGGCCGCGGCAGAGATCGACAAAACTGCCCTGGTGGTAAAGGCTCACTTCGTCCTGATCGAGGTCTTCGATCAATTCGACCTTGTAGGCCTCGCCCAGGTCACGGAACAGCTTGATCGCCTCAGAACTCTTGACGACCTGGCGTACGATCGGCATGTCAGCCTTGGCCAGCTCGGCCATCTTCTGCTCAATCTGGTCAAACTCTTCCGGGCTGAACGTGTGCTCGGTGCTGAAAAAGTCGTAATAGAAACCGGACTCGATCGCCGGCCCGATGGTCACCTGAACCTCGCGGCCGTACAGTTCCTTGACGGCATGGGCCATCAGGTGAGCTGTCGAGTGGCGATAGATCTTCAGCCCTTCGGGAGTATTGAGCGTCACCAGGCGCAGGTCAGCATCGGCCACGATTGGTGTCGATGCATCGACCAGGGTCTCGCCAAGGTATGCCGCAACGGTCTGGCGCGCCAAGCCTTCGCCAATGGAGCGTGCCACATCGAGAGGCGTGACCCCTGGAACGACTGCCTTAACGGTTCCGTCGGGCAATGTAACATTCAGCATCGACATTTTTTTTCCTTTAACGAAAAGAGGCATCCGTGGATGCCTCTGCGTGTTCCGGGTGAAGTTTTTGGTAGGCACGGGCAGGATTGAACTGCCGACCCCTACCGTGTCAAGGTAGTGCTCTCCCACTGAGCTACGTGCCTGCACCCAAAATGCCGGATACATTTAACAAAGGAGCTACTCCCTGTCAAGCCTTTTTGTGCGCAATTTCCGCTATTTGTTCGAGAACCAGAGTTTTTCCCGCGCAAAGTCGAGAAGGCCGACTGGAAAGGCCGTACCGGTGAAAGATCCCGTTGCTCAGGCATGACCCCAGTCCGCATGAGGAGCTCTCATCTCCCGGGGACGCTGTCCTTCGTGTCTTAGGAATCGTCCTCCCTATTGATCAGGGTCATGCGCCTGATGATCACCGCCCCTGTTCTTCTCAGCGCCCTCGCCAGCAGGGTGGTTTTCGATCAGCCGTTCGGGGCTGAGCATTTGCCGGTTCAGTTCAGCCTGGTCCACGCCCAGCGCGGTGATCGCTATATGACCCGTTTCAAGGCGCTCCACCCAACCCTTGGCTTTGAGATACCACAAGTGGAACTCCACCAGTTCGAGTGGGGTACGTACGAGGCGGGCCAATTCGTTCTCACCCAGTCCAGGGCTTTTCATGCTGCGCCGGCGCTGCGAGTAGAGCAATGAAAGCAGGCGCTCCCGAATGACTCTGTCGTCGCCGATCGCTGACAAGTCGCTGGCCACCGAAGCGAGCTTCCATTTTTGGTCCCAGTAATTCTGATACTTTACGTCGTAACCGGCACGGGCTTCAGGATCGGCGAGTGTCTGGTGAGCCTCGACGATCTGAATGAAACGCTCATTATTGGCATAACCGGTGTTGTCGGGATGGTATCTCTTGGCGAGATGCCGAAAGACCCGTTCAATAGTCTCTGCGTCCGCATTGGGACTCAGTTGCAGCAAGTCGTAGTAATCGACGAATTGATTCTCGCTCATATGAGCCCCCTCTGGGTTGGTTTTGACTATCGACCCAGCTTTAAGTGCAGTAAGTTGTCGGTCGTGACTGTTGCCAAAGCATCCGATTCAACAAGCCTACAGCATGCGCACAATTGCCTTTCGCCTCAGCCCTGCGGGCTGTCCTTAAGGAGAGTACGGATCCGGTGCAGATCTTCGAGATCAAGGTTAACGAACTTGATTCCCATGCCCGGCGGTAAGCTCGGACAGCAGAGGGAGTCCGGATGGTTCACCCAGGCCACGCTCCCCCGGCAGCAGACCGGTTGACTTTGATTCGGGGCGTGAAACTTGAGAGTCAGCGATTCTTCGGGAGGCAAGGGGTTGTCCGTCTCGAGGAACAGCCCCCCCGAACTCAAGTTTACCGAATACCCTTTGAAAAGCTCCGCATTGCCATAGATCACCTGCATCCTGACCGGAGATCTGACCTCGGCACGAGCGGCCACATTTAAAAATTTCTGGACCGTCTCGACAAAAGTCCGTCGATGAATCGGCTTGAGGAGGATTTCGTCACATCCCGCGTCACGGCATAGCACCTGTTCATCATCCTTGCCGGCAGTCGTCACCATGATAACCGGGATACCGGATAGATCAGGGGTGTTCTTGACTTGTCGGCAACATTCATCGCCGTTCATCTCCGGCATGTAGAGATCCAACAAAACAAGATCCGGTCGATGGGCGTTGATCAGGTCAAGAGCCTCACGGCCATTGTGGGCCACGATGATCTCGAAACCTTCACGCTGGAGAAAATTTTTTTCCAAAGCCAGGAAAAAACTCACATCATCGGCTAGCAGTATTTTTCGTTCTCCAGGCAAGATGTCCCCTCTTCCTGCGGTTCACTGATCGATCTCAGGACAGGAAACGGCGTCCGGAATCAATCGGCAACGGGGGGCGAACCGGTGACCTGTTTATCGTAAGGAGCAACACGCACCGGCACCTCCCCTTGCACAGCGCTCTGTTTCCCGCAACTCGGCATCGTATTAATTTACCCCAGTCATAGTTTCAGGTCAAAGGGTGATCGCAGGGCTCACAGGCTAGAGGATCTTTGGTCATCAAGAGACTGATTCCAGGGGGAGCCGTGAACACATATAGCGAGACAAAAAAATGCCCCGCTCACCGGAGGGGGTGGGAGCAGGGCGAAAGCTCTGTGCGTCCTTTATTCAAAGGGCGCATCAGAGTGTCATACATTTTGTGTGGCTAAGCTACTAAATAGGTTTTGAGCTGTCAATAAAAAAAGTGACCCGACAAACCCTGCGGCCCTTACGATCCAATCAGAACGGGACAAACTTCAATCCGTAACCGCGTCATCAATCCCCAGGGGGCTGTTGTTATTCAGCCCTAAATCTTGGGACAACACAGTGCTGCAATAGCCGAGGTCATGGTCAACGAATAATTTGGCATATTGACCGGCCGACTCAAGGCCATTCTCCGAGGCTCTTCGATACCACTTGACGGCTTCCAATTTATCCGCAGGCACTCCCAACCCCAGGATATACATATCCGCCAATCTTTTTTGCATCACAGCGTCATTGTTTTCGGCAGCCATGAGATACCATCTGGCCGCCTCCCTGTAATCCCGAGGGACACCATAGCCACCGGCATAGATAGTGCCGACATTTTTTTGCGCCACAACATTGCCCTGCTGCGCGGCCTCGATAAACCACTCGAGAGCTTTGCTGTAGTCCTGTATGACACCAAGTCCTGAAAAAAACATGAACCCCAGGGTGGCCTTGACCACGGAGTAACGTGTTTCCGTGCTCAACAGTTCATATGCGCCGGCATAATCCCCAGCATTGTAGGCCCTGAAGCCTTTTTCATAATTGCCGTCGCCTAACTCGATGATCTTGGGGTCTTTCGGTTGTGGATTGAAAATATCCGGGTTCAAGACAATCGGCGACGGCCTGTACTGTTGCTTGGCCGCTCCCCGTGAACTTCTATCGTCTGCACGAGAATCGTTGATTTGTGAATACCAGATAGTCCCCCAGGGGAAGAGCGGGCCTATCGGCCGATGAGGTCTCCCGTATTCCGGCTTGTCCCGGCCTTTGCCGGCATCGATCTTTCTCCTGCTGAAATCGGGACCCAATGGTCTATTGGTCGGGCCGGTGAGGTCTCCCTCAGCAGAGGGCAGACTCCGCCCTGCCACTGCATCGATTGCACCACCGGGGAAGACACCGACGACACTGACAAAGCAGATTGTGCACCAGGACAAGAACGTGATCGTAAAGCGATCCATACCGCGGCCTGTGTTGATGACGGCAAAGCTGCATAGGTTATTCAATCACAACAGGAACATTATACAATTTATTGATGAAGACCAGCATGGCATTGCTGAAAATATGCGGAGACAAAAACCAAGGGGCCACCCGATCGGCTGGCCCCTTGCTCTATATTATGGTGCAGGTAGTTGGGATTGAACCAACGACCCCTCGCGTGTGAGGCGAGTGCTCTCCCGCTGAGCTATACCTGCATGATGGTGGTCTGTGCCGCGCTTGAAACGGAGGATTTTTATAACAGTAACCTCCTATGCTGTCAATGGGAAACGGAAAAACGACCGGAGGCGGCAGGGCTGTAAGGCTTTAAGCTCCAACTTAAAGCTTACAGCTTAAAGCTTACAGCTTACCCCCCCCCGCCTTTACGATTCAATCCCCGTCCGCGCCGGCTGACCGGTATTGTAATAATGCTTGACGTCGCGCATTTCGGTCACCAGGTCGGCCAGTGCGACGATCTCCGGGTGGGCATTGCGGCCGGTCATGACCAGCTCCGTGTGCAACGGCTTGGTACGGATCATCTCTTTGACGGCATCCAGCTCGACCAGGCCGAAGTCGACGGCACAATTCAATTCATCAAGCACCACCAGGTCGTAATCACCGCTGGAAACCAGAACCTGGGCACGGGCAAAGGCCTGCCGGGCCATCTCGCGATCAGCAGCCGTCTGCTGGCCCGGTTTGACGAACCGAGGTTGGCCGACCTGTTCGATCGTCAGGCAGTCGCTGAAACGTTTGGCGGAGTCGAGCTCGCCATAGACGGTCTGCCCCTTCATGAACTGCATGACATGAACGCGGAATCCGTGCCCGAGAGCACGAAAAACCAGGCCGAGAGACGCCGTGGTCTTCCCTTTGCCGTTCCCTGTATAAACCTGGACCAATCCTCTGGTGAGTTTGTGCCTGTCCGTCATGCGTCGTCCCGGTTGATCATCTGCTGGTACTGGTCGGGCAATGAAACCAACCGGCGTTGCCCATCCAGCACGAGGTGTCGGGTCCGGCCTTCGGCGACCAGCACACCAAGCTGGTTGGTGGCCCGATAGGAGAACTCGAGCAGACGTCCACGCCCCTTTTCCAACGTGGTCGCAACGGTGATGCGATCCTCATAGAATGAGGGGGCTCGGTAGTCGACCTCCGCCCTGGCAACAATCACGTAAAACCCATCCCGTTCCATGTCGCTGTAAAAACAGCCCTGCTGCCGGAGGAATTCCGAGCGCCCTTCCTCGAACCAGGTGAGATAGTTGGCATGATGCACGACCCCCTGGGCATCCGTTTCAGCATAACGCACGGTCAGGGTGAACGTGCGGGTCAGGGGTGTGGTCATCTTTCCTGTCTTTCTTGGTCGGCCAGGAAACGCTTGCGCGCCATGCGGAAGCCCGCTTCCGTCACCATGTGGCGGTGCAGGATCGCTTCTATCTGCCCATCGGTTTTGGTCGCAAACCCTCCGGCAAAGTTCACCAGTGCGTCGGCGTCCCAGAGGATGCGAAACTCCGGGGAATCGACGGCGCCGGGAGTATGGTGGTTGCCGACGATCTCCGCCACCTTTTCTATCAAGTCGTCTTCGGCACCGAGTTGGGACAGGAGCGCCATGGCCACCGGCGGGCCCTCCAATTCCTGCCAGTTGCCGGCACTCGAACCGTGCTTGCGTTCCGCCTCGTGGATGCCGATGTCATGCAGGTAGGCCGCCGTCAGGGTCAGGACCGTGTCAGCTTCGATGTAAGTCAGTAAATCCCGGGCATAACGGCAGACCTGCAGAGCATGGTCGATACGCCGCCGGTCCGTAGCGAAATAGTTTTCCATACCGGCACGTACGGCCTCAAGAAAGGACTTCTGTGCAGGGCTTGGTTTGACGAGAAGATCGAACATCTCAAGCTGTGACCTCTAATGGCGATGGCGGCGACCAGAAAAGAGTAGCTTTCAGGTGATGGAAAGTCCAGATGAAAAAAGGCCGCCGAGAGTTGCCGGCGGCCTTGATCGAAAAGATTTTTACCGATTCTTTCCTGATTCCTCTTTGTGCATCCCGCGGCCCGTCACTTCCTCTCCCCGCGAATGCCGATGCAAACTGTCTCGAACGGAATGTCACGACCGCTGTTGGCAATCGCCTGCTTGGCCATGAAGACCAAACCGTTGCAGCAGGGCACTTCCATGTGGACCACGGTCAGGCTCCTGATATTGCTCTGCGTGATCATCGCGGTCAGCTTTTCGACGTAAGGCTCCGTCTTGTCGAGTTTCGGGCAGGCAATGGCCAGCGCCTTTCCCTTGAGCAGGTCTTCCTGGAAGTCGGCATAGGCAAACGGAGCACAATCGGCAGCAAGGAGCACATCGGCATTCTGGAAGAAGGGTGCGGTCGGTGGGACCAGGTGCAGTTGGATCGGCCACTGGGCCAGTCGCGACGGACGCGAACCGACGGTTGCAGACTCTTCCACCTTGGGCTTGTCGAAGTTCATCATGCGTGCTGAAGGGCAGCCCCCGGCCGGAGCAGCAAAACTCTGCACGGCAGATGATGGGCAACCTTTGGCAGCTGGTGCCGACTGGTGGGCATGCGGCTGGGGTTCGCGGCCAATCGCCTTGAGATGTTCTTCGACAACCGCTTCATCGAACTCATCCGCTTCACGCTCTTCTATGGTAATAGCATCTTCCGGGCAGTCGCCGAGGCAGGCCCCGAGACCGTCGCAGAGGTTGTCGGCAATCAACCGGGCCTTGCCGTCGATGATCTGGATCGCACCTTCGGCGCAGGACGGGACACAGAGGCCGCAGCCGTTACACTTTTCTTCATCAATTTTGACCATTTTACGAATCATGATTTTATCTCCCTATCGATCTAAGTTGTCGTTGAAT
>JAHEDT010000086.1 GCA_024641085.1 Geobacteraceae bacterium
CTCACTCCAGAAGCCTGTCCTCAGGCTGTGGCCCGGTACGTCAAACGTTTCCTCAGGTAGTCGGCCCCGAAGATCAGCGGGATGCCGAGCCATGCGGCCAGGTAGACCTGCCATGCAACAGGTCCGGTACCCAGAATGGCCTGTAAAGGTGCGCTATAGAGCAGTGCCCATGAGAAAACCACCTGGATCATGATGCCGGCCAACATCAGGCGGTTCTTGAAAATTCCCCTGTCCAGCCCCGAGTGTCTTGCAAAGCGGCGGCCGATCAGGTTGCCGATCTGCATCAGCAGGATGGTTGCCAGGGCAATGCCGGTCGCTGACCGGTAGAGAGGATCGTCGGCAGCCAGTTCCAATCCATAATGCCATCCGCCCTGGATTAGGACGAAGAAGAACAGGCAAAGTGACCAGGCCGCTTCCAACAGGCCGAGAAACAGGTAGCTGTGCATAACCAGCCCGCGGCTGAGCAGGTGGAAGTTGCGCGCGCGCGGTGGTTGCTCCATGACTTCCGGTTCGGCAGGTTCCTGGCCAAGGGCCATGGACGGAATGATGTCGGTTCCCAGGTCGATGGAGAGAATCTGGATGACGGTCAGGGCGAGGGGGACCGGGAGCAGGATGTAGAGGAGGTACGGGATGATCTCTGGGCCGTTGCTGACCAGCACGTAATTGGTGAATTTGCGGATATTCTGGAAGACGGTACGACCCTCTTCAATACCGGAGACGATCGATGCAAAATTGTCGTCCAGCAGAATGATCTGTGCCGAGGCTCTGGCCACATCAGTACCGCTTTTACCCATGGCAATGCCGATGTCGGCAGCTTTGAGGGCCGGAGCATCGTTCACTCCATCTCCCGTCATGGCGACCACCCGATCCATGTTTCTCAGGGCCATGACGATCTTCATCTTCTGTGACGGGTTGGTCCTGGCAAAGATGCGCACGCCCTGTTCAAAGGTTTTTCCCAGGTCGGTTTCGGTGAGTTGCTCGAGAATGTCCCCTGTCAGAACCTGCTCGACGGAAGATCCGGGTGCGACGATACCGCAGCGTCTTGCAACGGCCAGGGCTGTGTCCGGATGGTCACCAGTGATCATCATGACATCGATCCCTGCCGTACGGCAGCGCTCAAGAGCTGAGGGAACTTCTGGTCGGATCGGGTCTTCAATACCCAGAAAACCTGACAGGACGAGGTCGTGCTCGATATCGTCCTGACCGGTTCCGTCCGGTAGAGCTTCTGGCTGATCGCGGCAGGCCACGGCGACAACCCGATAACCGGCTCCCGCCAGTTCCGTCATGATGGCCTCTGCCCGGTCGAGCAGCTCCTCAGTCGCAGGCACGCACTTCTGATCGGAATCCTGGACCTGGCCCAAGAGAGGGCGAATGACTTCCCATGCTCCCTTGACCGCAACTATCTGCCGCCCTGCGACATCGCCGATCCCCGCGGCCCGCTTTCTCTCGACGTCGAACGGGAAATGTTTGTGCACCCTGGTCAACAAGCTACCCTGCCCATCGTTGCCATCCAGGCATTGAGCGATCGCGACATCCAGCGGGTCACCACTGTATGCCTGGTCAACCGTGTGCACGTCGCAAGCGCACAGCGCAATGCTCAACAGGCCCGCGCGGCCCTGAGGGTCGGTGAAATCTGTGTTTGACAAGGGTGGTAAGAGCCGGGTCACGGCCAACTGGTTCAGGGTCAGAGTCCCGGTCTTGTCAGTGCAGATGACCTGGGTGGCGCCGAGGCCCTCAACCGCGTTCAACCCGGTCACCAGGACATTTTTGCGCGCCATCCGCAGGCTGCCCATGGCCAGGGCCAGGGTAAACGTCGGCAGCAGTCCCTCGGGGACATTGGCGACGATGATGCCCATCATGAAAACCAGGTTGATCCAGAGAGAACGGCCGCTGAAGACCCCGTAAAGGAAGAATGACACCCCAAGGCTGACCGCGATAATGGTCAGGGTGCGGACCATGTGTGCTGTCTGCTGCTCCAGTGGCGAAGGGGCTCGGCGCAGGGCCTGGGATAGATGCGCCAGTTTGCCGAATTCGGTACGCAAGCCCGTGGCGAAGATGATCCCCCGGCCGGTACCGCGCATGACCAGGCATCCGGCGAAAGCGATATTGGCGCTCTCGACCAGCCGGCTGTCGATCGCATCGGCAGTCAAGGTGACTGGTTGCGACTCGCCGGTCAGCGGCGCATTGTTGATCGTCAGGTCTTCGGTAGCGATCATGCGGGCGTCTGCCGGAATGCGCATCCCTTCGTTCAACAGCAGGAGGTCGCCCGGCACCAGCGCCTCGGCCAAGAGAGTTATGGTCTGACCGTCGCGCATAACCTCGACCGTTGGCGGCAGGAACTTGCGCAGGGCCTGCATGGCCTTCTCGGCACGATATTCCTGGATAAAGCTGAATAGTGCGTTGAGCAGGGCGACCCCGGCCAGGGCCCAGCCGAGCAACGCCATGCTTTGCCCGGGCTGGACCGATTCGGCAACAAAGCAGATGGCGGCTGACACCATCAGCAGAATGGTGAAGAAATTGGTGAATTGGCGCAGTAAACTGCGAACGACTCGCCAGGGGTCCCTGATCTCAACACTGTTCGGGCCGATCTCCTTGAGACGGTCGCCGGCTTCAGTGCTGGTGAGTCCGTCAGGGTTACTGCCCAGAGCCGTGTAAGCCTGCTCTGCAGTGAGGTTCTGGATCTGCAACGGGGTCATCATGGTCCTCGATAGATGCCGACATCACAGGGTGTGTCCCGCAGGACCTTCTCCATGGCAGTCCCATGGAGCACGCGATGGGCCAGATTACGCTCGCTCACGCCCAACAGCATGATCTGCACTTTCAAGCGGCTGGCCAGAACCAGAACGTCGTTCACCCAGTCATCAGAAATGCTCACCCGCCGGTCGATTCTGTAAGCAGGCGGACCCAGCTGCTCCTCCAGCTGTATGCTGATCTTTGTCAGGTAATTGATGCCGATCTCCTTTAAAGCCTGCGCACGGGCGGTACTCAGGTATGGGTGACGTATGCGATTGACATACAGCGACCGGAACATATAGATCGTGTGCAGGAAGGGCGCCAGGCGGGAGAATACCGGCCAGATCCGTGAAAAGCCACCGATGTGACCGGCCAGCGGCAGGAGCAGGTCGTGTGGGTTACCGAGCAAGCCGGGCTGAACCACACGCAGGGCCAGCACCGGGCACTGGTGCATGCGCAGCAATTGCTCGGCAACCGATCCGGACAGGTAGTTCTGCCTGCGAGGTTTGACGCGTGTCCCGCAGATCAGCAGGGCTTGAGGGTCATGTGGCACCGACTGGCGCAGAGAGCGATACGTCGACTTGCCGAGCGGCAGGACCTGTGACCGGAACTCGATGCCAAGGGATGCGCAGTCCTTGCCCAGCCTGGTGAGGCGACTGTCGACGACTTCCTGGGTGACCTTGCCCTCTGCAACATGCAGGACCAGCAGTTTGCGGTCGGCTTCAACGGCAGCGAAGCCGAGCGCATAACGCGCGACCCAGTCACCGTAAATCGAGCCGTCATGGGCCAGAACAATCATGGGACCCCGCTTTCTTTATGAATTATAACGTTATCTAATGATGTGACAATAATCTCAAAAACAGTCATGTGAGGCGCGATGCGGGGTGTGGGGGGGTCGGTGAAAAGTGAAAAGTGAAAAGTGAAAAGTGAAAGGACGCTGCGGCCAACCGCATGTTAATTATTCAACAATGGAAGTGAAGACACTGAGCTGGATATTCACACTGTCGGCAGGGGATTTTGAAAGCTGTTTTCGTCTCATTTCACGAGGCTGCACAACATCGGCCTGGAAACTTTTCCGGGTGGGCCGGCTTTTAGTTGACTCGTCATTTATGCCTTGCTATATTGCCTGAAATTTAACTGTAGCACGTCTCCTTTTAAGCTGATCCAGAGAGGTCGGCAAGGGTGGCCAAGATGGATCAAAAAATAGATAAAACCAACCTTGTACCTGTCCGCAATTGCCGGAGAGGTATTTTTTTTCCTCAAAAACACCACCTGAATTCCGGATGACGGCAAGACCTATTGTTCTAGGTAACCAGGTCCTTCCCAGCAAAAACTGAACCATACTGGAGGTAAAAGATGGCCAAGGCGGATACTGCGATACTGGATAAAGCCGGAGTTGACCGCGCCATTACCAGAATCGCGCACGAGATTTTGGAGCACAACAAGGGGTGCAGCAATCTGGCCCTGGTCGGCATTCGCACAGGTGGTGATCATCTGGCGAGGCTGCTGCACGCGCGCATCAAGGAGATTGAGGGTGTTGCGGTGCCCCTTGGTGCAGTCGACATCACCATGTATCGGGACGATCTTGCGGCGCGTGGCAATCTGCCGATCGGCAAGACCGATATCCCGTTTCCGCTCGATGGCAAAGATATTGTCCTGGTCGACGATGTCCTCTATACCGGCCGTACGATCCGTTCGGCCATGGACGCCCTGATGGATTTCGGCCGGCCGAGCACGATCCAACTGGCCGTGCTGATCGATCGCGGTCATCGTGAACTGCCGATTCGTGCGGATTACGTGGGCCGCAATGTGCCGACCGCCCGAGAAGAGCAAATCGAGGTGGTTTTCAATCAAGAACAGAGCCCGGTTGCAGTTCAACTGGTCAAGCCATAACGTCAGGGAGGACAGGCATGTCATTCAAGCACAAGCACATTCTCGGCATTGAGCAGCTGGCCAAAGAGGACATTCAGCTGATTCTCGATACAGCCGACTCCTTCAAGGAGATCAACCGCAGGGACATCAAGAAAGTGCCGACCCTGCGCGGCAAGACGATCATCAATGCTTTTTTCGAGGCCAGTACACGTACTCGGCTTTCATTTGAGATCGCCGGCAAGCGGCTTTCCGCAGACACGGTGAATATCTCCGGTTCGACCTCGTCCGTTGTCAAGGGAGAGACGCTGGAAGACACGGCCAGGAATATCGAGGCGATGGCCCCGGACATTATCGTCATCCGGCATGGCCACTCAGGCGCACCCCACTACCTGGCGGAAAGGGTCGGCTGCTCGATCGTCAACGCCGGCGATGGCGCCCACGAGCACCCCAGCCAGGCGCTGCTCGACCTGCTGACCATGCGTGAGCACAAGGGGCATATCGAAGGGCTCGAGGTCGCGATCGTCGGTGACATCACCCACAGTCGCGTGGCTCGCTCAGATATCTATGCTCTGTCGAAAATGGGGGCCAGGGTGCGTGTCTGCGGACCGGGGACCATGTTGCCGCCTGGTATCGAGCGGCTCGGAAACGTCGAAGTATTCACCAATATGCGCGAGGCGATCAAGGATGCTGACGTTGTCATGATGCTGCGCATTCAACTGGAACGGCAGAGCAATATCATGCTGCCGAGCCTGCGGGAATACGCCCGATTCTATGGACTCAACCCGACCAATGTGAAACTGGCCAAGCCGGATGCCATTGTCATGCATCCGGGGCCGATGAACCGCGGCGTGGAAATATCCTCGGTTGTCGCTGACGGCGTGCAGAATGTCATCCTCGATCAGGTCGAGAATGGCGTTGCCATCCGCATGGCGCTGCTTTACCTGGTCAGCGGCGTCGAATCTATGCAGACCGCTGTTTGAAACGGAGCGGACGCAGTTCATCCAAATACAAAGATCTGAGAAAGGTAACCATCATGGCGAAAATACTAATTAAAGGCGGCCGGGTCATCAACCCTGCGCGAAATTTTGACGATATCTGCGACATCCTGATCGAGAAGGGCAAGATTGCCGCCATCGGCAAGGGGCTTGACGGCAAGGGCGCTGAAGTGATCGACGCCACCGGCAAGGTTGTCACTCCCGGCCTGATCGACATTCATGTCCATCTGCGTGATCCGGGCCTCGAGTACAAGGAAGATATCGTGTCCGGGACGCTCTCGGCGGTGACCGGTGGTTTTACCGCGGTAGCGTGTATGCCGAACACCAAACCGGTCAACGACAGCCTGGCGGTGACCACTTATATTATGAAAAAAGCTGCGGAACAGGGCCATTGCCGGGTCTTCCCGATTGCCAGCATCACCAAGGGGCTCAGTGGCGAGTCGATGACCGAGATGGGGGAGCTTCGAGAACTCGGCGTTCGTGCTGTCTCCGATGATGGCAAGCCGGTCAGCAACCCGCAACTGATGCGCCGTGCCATGGAATACGCACGGCCCTTCGGCATCACGCTCATCTCCCACGCCGAAGATCTCGACCTGGTCGGCTCCGGGGTCATGAACGAGGGTCCGGTCGCCACCGAACTCGGCCTCAAGGGGATTCCCTGGGTTGCGGAGGATGCCGCCACGGCCAGGGAGGTCATGCTCGCTGAATTCACCGGGGCCCACCTGCACGTGGCCCACGTCTCGACCAAGGGCTCGATCGAGATCGTCCGCCAGGCGAAAAAGCGCGGCGTCAACGTGACCTGCGAAGCGGCCCCCCATCACTTTATCCTGACCGATGAAGCGGTCCGCGGCTACAACACTAACGCCAAGATGAACCCGCCGCTGCGCAGCGCCGCCGACCGGGAGGCGGTGCGCCAGGGGATCGCGGACGGTACCGTGGATGCCATCGCCACCGACCATGCTCC
>JAHEDT010000087.1 GCA_024641085.1 Geobacteraceae bacterium
ATTTTTCCCGGCCGATACCCGAAATTCTGAAGTGTCTTGACAACGCGCAGCTCTTCAACCTGCTGTTGAGTATAACTACGGTGTCCACGGGCATCACGACTGGGAATAGGGCAGCCGTAGCGGCGTTCCCAGATACGTAACGTGTCGACTCCGACACCGACTTCCAGGCTGAGTTGTTGAATCGTCATAATTTGTCCTAGACAAAACTGAATATATGTGAATAATATATGAAAAATAAAAAATATCAAGTAAAAATTACACAGACCAAAGGAGCAGGTCATGGATAAAAAGTTGGAGCAGTTGTTTTATGCCGTTCTCGGCGGGGCCCTGGCAGTGAAAGAGAAGATCGAGTCCGGTAACGATGAGCTGAAGGCTTGGCAGGAAAAAAGCGAGGCTAATGCGCGCACCTTCTTTGATGAAATGGCCCAGCGCGGTGAAAAGGAGAAGGAACAGTTCAAGGGGATGTTCAAAGAGATCCTCAAGGAGGTGGTTGCCGAGCTCGACCTGGCGACCAAACAGGACCTGGAAAAGTTGAAAAACGAATTGGAGAAGTAGGTGCTTCGTCGTGCTCTGATTGCCGTTTATTATTGTCGCCCGCAACGCAGCTATGCCGTGTTCCGGTTTCTGGTGACGGTCTTTCTGCTGTTCAGGCGCCGTTCGCGGTGGTTTCTCTGGCAACCGCTTGGCCCGCAGGAATTAGTGGCAAACATTCGTGATCTGGGCGCCAGTTTTCTCAAGCTCGCCCAGGTATTGGCCACACGGGCCGACTTTTTTGATCAAAATTATGTCCAGGCCTTGCGGCAGCTGCATGACAAGATGCCGGCGATGAGCGACCGACACCGGGCACGCGCTTTCAAGCGCGCTTTTCCCGACCCTGCCGTTTTTGCCGAGTTCACCGAACAGCCTCTCGCCAGTGCCTCGATCGGCCAGGTGCATCGGGCCCGCTTGCGGGATTCCGGTGAGATCGTCGCGGTCAAGCTGTTGCGGGAAAATATCCAGTTCAAGGTGCGGGTTGATATCTTCCTGCTCAATATTTTTCTCCACCTGTTTCGGCCACTGTTCACCGACCAGACCCGGCATTCCATCGAATCGGTCCTGCGTGCTTTCAGTCAAGTGATTTTGCAGGAAGTGAGCATGAAGCAGGAACTTGCCAACCTGGAGCATTTCAGCCAGGTCTATGCAAACTCGGGAGTTCGTTTTCCGGTCCCTTACAAAGACTACTGTTCCGACACAGCGCTGGTCATGAGCTTCGAACAGGGCGTCAGATTTGATGATGTTGAAGCTGTTGCCCGTCTCGATGTGCCGTTTCGGGAGCTGATGCAGCGCCTGGTCGTCTTCTATACCGAACAGATGCTCATCAAAGGATATTTTCACGCCGATCCACATCCCGGCAACCTGCTGGTCAGCCCCGCTGGCGAATTGATCCTGCTCGATTTCGGCATGGTCAGTCGGATTCCTCAGCAGATGCGCCAGGCGATGATCTACGCCGTAAAGTCTGCTTACGAGCGGGATTTCGAAATGCTGGTCAGTGCAACCCGTAAGATGGGAGTCATCACCGAAGAGACTGATTTCAATGCCCTGGGCAGCGTTGCCGAGAGACTGTTCGAAGTTTTCGACAGCGATCATCTCGATGCCTCGAGCATGCAGGGGCTGGCCTTCGGCATCCTCGAGGCACTCAACGATCAACCCTTCAAGCTTCCTCAGGATGTCATCTACGTGATGCGGGTCAGTTCACTGATCGAGGGCCTCGGCACCCAGTACATTGAAAACTTCAACGGCATCAAGGACATCCTGCCCATTCTCAAGGAAAACCTGCCACGGGCGCTGGGCGAAGACCGCTTGCCTCTGGAGAAGATAAAGCACGAACTGCTGCAACTGCCGATGACGGCGATGAAGGCACGGCGCGTGGTCGAACTGGCCGAGCAGGGCGATTTGGTAGTGCGCATGGCGAGTGCCGACCGTTCTTTTCTGCTGGCACAGCTGGCCAAGCAGCTGCGGCGGATCGGCTGGCTGATCTTTTTTCTGGCCCTGGCTTTTTACCTGCAGTCCCTGGAACTGCAGTGGGCCCTTTATCTCTCCGTTGCCAGCTTGCTGCTTGCGGCGCTGACCTTGAAGCGACAATGGTAAACCTGATGATCAACAGGAGTCGACAATGAAAACTGCAATTATCGGAGCTGGAATGACCGGCTTGACCGTGGCCAGAATCCTGAGCAATGCAGGTTACGAGGTCACCGTGTTCGATAAAAGCAAAGGCACCGGAGGGCGTCTTTCTAGTCGTTCCTATCAGGGCGGCTGGATCGATCATGGTGCCCCCTATTTATCTGTCGACCTGGACTTATGCTACGATTTTCTCCATGAGCAGCTGCCATCCGGCAATCTGCAGCTTTGGCGACCCCAAGTCGCGGGTCATCTGCGTAGTGACGAACGACCACATTCGATCGGTGTCCCGCGAAACAGCGCCATCACCCGAGGTTTGCTCGGCGATCAGCGGTTTCAGCCCTCAACCCGGATCGCCCGTCTCGAGGCTGGTAGGTACGGCTGGCAGCTTTACAACGATGGCGGCAGCTGTCTAGGAGACTGGCCTTTGGTGGTCGTTGCGGTCCCTGCACCCCAGGCCCAGGTCTTGCTGACGGGACATCCGTCCTTTGCTGAACAACTCAAACGTGTCCGGATGGAGCCCTCCTGGGTGGCAGCGATCCGCACCGCAGAACGAATCGATCGATGGCCCGATGTTGCGGTTTTCGAACATCCAGTAATTCGCCGGATCGTCAACAACACTGCCAAGCCGGGGCGGGGCAACGACCAGGTGTATATGGTCCAGGCCCAGAAAAACTGGTCTGAGTGTTTCCTCGAAGAGCCTCCGGAAGCGGTCGGGCGACAGTTATTGGCGAGTTTTTCCAAACTGGCCGGGAGCGGGCAGAGGCATGAACTGCTGTTTACACATCGCTGGCGTTATGCGTTCGCCGAAAAACCCTTCGGCAGACCGTTCCTATGGGATCGAAAATTACGGCTCGGAGTCTGTGGAGACTGGTGTCTCGGTCGCCGGGTTGAAGACGCCTGGCGTAGTGGTTCTGACTTGTCGGTGCATATTTTGGAACAATTATCAGAGGAGTGCGCATGATGCAGGTGAGTCGAGTCATCAATGCTTCACGGGTACGGGTCTGGGAAATCCTGATCGATACTTGGTTATGGCCGGTCTGGGGTCCTTCCGTGGCCCAGGTTGAGTCGCCAAGCCGGTATCTCACCGGTGGACTGCGGGGCCGTGTTAAAACCGCTGTTGGTATCTGGTTGAATTTCGAAGTCAGCGAATTTACTGTACTGCAGTCCTGGCGCTGGAGGGTTGCTGGTCTTCCAGCCACCGTTCATCGGTTGCGCTACCTGGACGAAAATTGCTGTGAACTTACATTCGAGCTGCCACTGCTGGCTTTTCCGTATGCATTAATCTGTCAGCAGGCACTGCACCGGATTGATCGATTGGCCAGAGAGGATGGTCATGACACTCAAACAGATTTCCAAGGCGTGACTATGAACCCAGAACGGCGCGAACGAAAACCTTCTGCAATCTGGCGCAGCGCGTCTGATTACTGGCAAGTGGAGGTCGGGAGGGATAAAAGGAGCGAGAAATGACCTGGACTCTTCCACAACGTAGAGCTCTGAATGCCCTGCAGCTGATGTTCGTCGCCGACGCTCTGGCCATGCCGGTACATTGGTTCTACAACCGGCAGGATATTGAAAAGGCCTTCCCGGGTGGGGTCACAAGCCTTGCTGCGGCGCCGGACTTTCATCCCTCCTCAATCATGTCGCTACATTCCACTTCACGGGGCGGTCGGGGCGCGCAGGGGCAACACGGAGCCAGCCCGGAAATTGTCGGCGAAGTCATTCTCAAGGGGCGTCGGAAATACTGGGGGAATGCTAACCAGCACTATCACCATGGGATGCAGGCTGGAGAAAACACCTTGAATGCACATTGTGCCAGGATCGTGATGCGCAGTTTGCTGGCTGGTGGCGGTCGTTACGATAAGGACGGGTTTCTAGACGCCTATATAGCCTTCATGACCGCCGATCCACCTGAACATCCCGACACTTATGCCGAATCCTATCACCGGGGGTTTTTCGCCAATCTGGCGAGTGGCAAATCAAAAGATAGCTGTGGAGCCGTGACCCATGATACGCCATCGATCGGCGGCCTGGTGATGATTGCACCAGTGGTCATCTCAGAGCGACTGAACGGTACCCCGCTCAAAGAAGTTCAACAACACTGCCGTGACCACCTTTTTCTGACCCATCCAGAGGTTGAACTGGCGCGAGTTTGTGCAGCGTACGTCGCGTTGCTCGATGAGTTGCTGTTCCGACCGGAGGATGCCACTGTCGAGCTCCTGCTGGCTGCTACGGCCAGGGAGAGCGCCGGTTTCGACCCAGCGGAACTGGTCGCCAATGGTTATGATGATCGGCAGGTGATCGGGGCGCTGTTTTCCCCGGCCTGTTACATCAGCGGATCCTGGCCAAGCGTACTCTACTTGGCCTACAAATACCGGTACCAGCCGAGGCAGGGGCTGATCGCTAATGCCAATTTGGGTGGCGATAACGTCCATCGAGGAATCGTTCTCGGAGCTATTTTAGGTTTGATAAATTTTGCTAGGCTTTATGATGATTTCAAACAGCTGGTCGATCAAGCAAGCCTGATCGAAGAGATTTATCCAATCCTCGGCTTGTCAGGTGAGCGCCCGGGTGAGGAAGGGAGAGCCTTATGAGCGGTTACTATCTGAAACTTTACCTTCTGACGGTCCCGGTTTTCTTCGCCATCGATCTGCTCTGGCTGGGGGTGGTAGCGAAGAATTTCTATCAGAACAACCTGGCCCATCTGCTTAGCCAGACAGTCAACTGGCCGGCTGCCTTTCTGTTCTACTTCATGTATATCGCCGGCATCATCCTCTTCGCCGTTAAGCCTGGACTTGATGCCCATTCGTTGGCCAAAGCAGCCTTCTGGGGGGCGTTGTTCGGTTTTTTCACCTATGCAACCTACGATCTCACCAACCTTGCGACCCTGCGGGACTGGCCACTGAAGGTGGTGGTGATCGATATCGCATGGGGGACGCTGCTCTGTACCCTGGTGGCTTCTGGCAGCTACCTGATCGGTCGTTGGCTGGCCGCCTAACATGACCAATGAGTAAGACATGATAACCATCGGAATGTTTTTGTTTTTCTGATAGCGCCGATGAAGCAGATTATTTGCTCGAAGGGGTTGACCTGGGTCCCTAGCATGAACAAGGAGACAGGATAAGGGTGCTACGACTCGGCCTGTGCTGCCTGTTCCGACAGGCACCGATCAAATTTCGCACCACCACGGCGCGGACCATCAGCCGGCTGGTAAGAGATGCGCAACTCGCGCGACTCGATCAGCTCTGCCTGGAAAACGCGCAGCAGTTGTTGAGTGCGCTTGACGAGGTCCGTCGTCTGGGGGTTGGCGCTTTCCGGGTTCTCTCACCCCTGTTTCCGCTCTACACCCATCCGGAGTACGGTTATCAGCTTGAGGAGTTGCCGAGCGCCGGGCCGATCCAGGTGACCCTGGCTGAGGTTCGCAGGCGCAAGGAGCGCTATCGAATCCGACTCAGTTTCCATCCGGATCAGTTTGTGCTGCTGTCCAGCCCGCGCCCCGAAGTGACTGAGGCGTCCCTGCGGGAGCTGAACTACCAGGCTGAGTTGGCGGAGATGATCGGTGCCGATGTCATCAACCTGCATGCCGGTGGCGTCTATGGTGACAAAGCTACTGCCCTGCATCGACTGGCAGCACAGATTGAGTCTTTACCAGAGGCGGTGCGGCAACGCTTGACACTGGAGAATGACGACCGAAGCTACCATGTAGTGGATCTGCTGCCACTCTGCGAAAAGCTTAATGTTCCTTTAGTTTACGATGTCCACCACCATCGCTGTAATCCGGACGGACTGACGATCGAAGAAGCGACAATGGCTTGCAAGCAGACCTGGGATCGGGTCAAGCGCGAGCCCTATCTGCATATCTCCTCACCGAAACAGGGCTGGGGAGCAAACCCGAAGCCGCATGCAGACTTTATCGAGTTGTCCGATTTCCCACAGGAATGGCAGTCGTTGCGCGCGACGCTGGACGTCGAGGCCAAAGCCAAGGAATCTGCGGTATTACGCTTGAAAGAGCAACTCAATCTACCGGACTGGCTGGGGGAAGGATCAATCCATGGCTAAAGTTGTTGTGATCGGGGGTGGTTATGCCGGTTTGGCGTGCCTGATCGATCTAGCAAAAAAAGCTCCACAGCTGGAGCTGCATCTTCTCGACGGACGAGCCGAACACTGCAAGGTCCCCAGTCTGCACAAGACCTTCACGAAACCGGTTGCCGAGTTCCTTGTCCCTTACGCCGAGCTGACGCAACTAATGCTCGAAAAACCGGGTAACGGATGAAAGGACATGCTGGATGTCTCCTCAGGCAAGCAAGATCGTCAACGTGATCTTTTATCAGCTGGGCTGGGCCTGCTGTGTCATGGGCGCGGC
>JAHEDT010000088.1 GCA_024641085.1 Geobacteraceae bacterium
CGTGACTGGGATGATGAAGGCACTGCAGCTGGACAGGTTGGTCGACATGCACGTGGACCGCGAGCCCTTGCGCATGGTGCAATGCCCGATCCCCGAACCGGGCCCCGGTGACGTCCGTATTCGGGTCGCAGCCTGCGGCGTTTGCCACACGGAACTGGACGAAATCGAGGGACGCACCCCGCCGCCCCGGTTGCCGGTCATCCCCGGTCACCAGGTGGTCGGACGGATCGACCGGCTCGGTCCGGAGGTCAGCGGCCGCTATCTCGGCACCCGGGTCGGGGTCGCCTGGATTCACTCGGCCTGCGCCAGGTGCAGGTGGTGCCGGAGCGGGCGCGAGAACCTCTGCCCGGAATTTCGGGGGACCGGACGCGACGTCGATGGCGGCTATGCAGAATACATGGTGGCGCCGGCGGCTTTTACCCACCCGATTCCGGAACGCTTCAGCGCTGTCGAAGCGGCACCGCTGCTCTGTGCCGGCGCCATCGGTTACCGGTCCCTGCGACTGGCCCAGCTCCAGCCGGGGGCTCCGCTCGGGTTGACCGGTTTCGGGGCCTCTGCACACCTGGTGCTGAAGCTGGCCCGGCATCTCTACCCTGAGCTTGAGGTGTACGTCTTTGCCCGCAGCGCTCAGGAACGCCGCTTCGCCCGCGAACTGGGTGCGGCCTGGTCCGGCGACAGCGACCAGCAGGCGCCGGCGCGGATGCAGGCGGTGATCGATACCACGCCAGCCTGGAAGCCGGTAGTCGCCGCCCTCGGTCAGCTCGAGCCGGGCGGGCGGCTGGTCATCAACGCCATCCGGAAGGAAATCGGAGATCGGTCCGCACTTGCCGGGCTCGATTATCCGAACGATCTCTGGATGGAAAAAACCATTCAGAGCGTCGCCAATGTGAGCCGCGCGGATGTCCGTGAATTTCTTGCCCTGGCTGCTGAGGTTCCCCTGCAGCCGACTGTCGAGGAATTTCCTCTGGAGGAGGCCAATCGCGCGCTCATGGAACTGAAAGAGCGCAAAATCCGGGGGGCAAAGGTGCTGCGGATCAGTCCGGAGGAATGAACGGCCCCGCGGCAAGCCGTGAGGTATCCGGAATTCAGTATCCAGAAGTCAGAAAAAACTCACGGAGCCGCCTGGCGGTCGGACTTATTTCGGATTCTGGATTCTGATACTGGATTCCCTCAATAAAAGGCGAAGACGCAGAAAACAATGCCAAGGGCATGATTTTTTTAAAATTTATCAACATTCCCTCTGCGACTTTGCGCCTCTGCGTTAAATTATTTAAGTTTTGAAACGTTTTTAGATCCCCTGTGCCCCAAATGGGCACCACCCGCCGCCATACCACCGATTTTTCAACCATTCCATAGGGTTTTCTACCGTTTTGCGGCTTTTAACCCCCAGAAAACCATCTTGGCATGGCACTTGCTAATTATCAAAGGCAAGAAGACTCTTCCTCCTTCTACAAAGCTAACCCAGCAAATCTAGCCCCGCAGTTGGCCTCCTGACTGTGGGGTATTTTTTCACTTCAATAACTCCAAAAAGGCGTTGCTTGCCACGAAGGCACTAAAAAGGACCTTATTCAGAATGAACTGCCCCGCGGCAAGCCGCGGGGTATCCAGAATTCAGTATCCAGAAGTCAGAGAAAACTGTCAAAAGCACATAGTGGCAGAAACTTATTACGGATTCTGGATTCTGGGTACTGGATTCCCTCAATAAGACATGAACCATTCGCCCTGCCTTATGGATCAACTGCCCCGTGACATTCAACGGCACCCCAATAGGCATCTATTTTCGCCTGGATCTCCAGAAGCACGCTGTCCTTGCGTTCAGGGACAAACAAGTGGGCAAAGCGACCCTGACACTTGAGATAGTCTTCGACCGGTAATCTCTTTTTCGGCACCTTGGTATGCATTGTCTTGCCGCCACGGGACTCCTTGAGCGGCCACACCCCGGTCTCGACCGCCAGCTTGCCCAGCTGCACGGTTGCGTCGGGGTCAAAACCCCACCCGGTGGGGCATGGCGCCAGGGCCAGGATCAGCCGGGGCCCGGTCAGCTGCATCGCTTGCTCGACCTTGCGGGCCAGATCGAGCGGTTCGGCCCCGATCACCGTCGCGACATAAGCCGGGCGATGCGCCGCCCAAATGGCAAACAGGTCCTTCTTGTCGCCCGGGTAGCCCAGGGCGCCTTTGTTGGTCGCCGTCCCGGCCCCGTGCGGCGTGGCGCCCGAGGTCTGCTGGCCGGTGTTGCCGTAGCCCTCGTTGTCGTAACAGATATAGAGAAAATCAAGTCCGCGCTCGATGGCTCCGGAGGTCGCCGACAAACCCATGCCGTAGGCAGCGCCATCACCGGTGAGCACGACCGTCTGCAGGTCTTCGGCTGCAGTCATGCGGCCGCGCTCCAGCAGGATATCCAGGGCATCCCTGACGCCCTGGGCACCGGCCGGCGCCGAGGCCATGGCAGTGTACAGCCACGAGCCGCGAAAGGGGGTGAAGGGGTAGACGGCCAGCAAAGTCATGCAGCCAGCCGCATTGATGAAGACCGTCTTCTCACCGAGGATGTCATAAATTTGATGCAGCGCCTCCAGCCCGCCGCACCCGGCGCACATCGCCGTCCCGGTTCCAAGCAGGTGATCAGGAGGCAGGTTCCGCACGGTTTTAAAGCGGGTCTCGCTCATTGCAGTTCTCCTCCGGAACGGTGCTCAAGGGCGATCGACTGCCATTTCCTCATGTCACGCAATTCAGACTCGGTATAAAGCAGCCTCGGAGGCGGGATGCAGCCGCTGGCTACCGCCGCGCGGGTTATGTTCACCATCTCGAAAAACTCTTCCGGACCGATATCTCGGCCACCCAGTCCGCCGATGAAACTGACCAGGACCGGATTCACGTCACGGCATCCATAGAGGTTTGCGGCGAACTCGCTATGGAGGATGCCGCCATAGCCCGGGGACAGGTTCTGGTCGACGATCGCAACCCCACGCTTGCCAACCAGGGCCCGACGAACAGCCTCTGCCGGAAATGGCCGCAGCAAAAGCGGCCGCAGCAGGCCGACCGCCTGGCCGGCTGCGCGCAGCTGATCGACCGCCGCCTTGGCCTTGGTGGCAAAGGAGCCCATCATCACAAACACCACCTCCGCATCATCGCAGCAATAAGTCTCTACCGCCTGGTAGCTTCGGCCGAAGGTCTCATTGAACAGCACGGCGCTTTCAGTGAAGACCGCTTCGGCGTTGCGCGCCGCCAGGTGGCTCTGGTAACGGAAATAAGAGTAGGCTGTGCCCCCGAGCACCGCCACGGCCTGGCTGAATGGGGTTCCGGCCCGGAATCCCTGGTTTTGCGGGTCGAATGGTGGGAGGAAGCCGGCAACCTCCTGCACGGATGGAACCTTGACCGGCTCGCGGGTAAAAGAAAGATAGAAGCCATCGAGATTGACAATCACGGGGAGCCGGACCCTGGGATCCTCTGCCACTCGGAAAGCCAGCAGGACGCTGTCGAGCACCTCCTGGCAGGTGGCGCAGTGTAATTGCAGGAACCCGCAGTCGCGTGCAGCCAGGATATCATTGTGATCCGGCTCGAGTGTGATTGGGGAGGCCAGCCCGCGCGAAACGTTGACGAGGACAAAAGGAGCACGCCAGCCGGCCACGGTGTAGAGCATTTCCATGCCGTAAAGCAGGCCCTGGCTGGAGGTCGCGGTGAACGTCCGTACACCGGTGGTTGCCGCAGCGCCCGCTGCCGTGATCATCGAGTGTTCCGAATCGAGCATGACGATCCGGCAGTTGCATTCGCCGAAATCGATCCACTTCGCGATCGTTTCTATGATCTCGGTCTGAGGGGTGATCGGGAATGCTGGCAGGTATTCGACCTCCGCCAGGCGTGCACCCCATGCAGCCGCTCCGTTGCCGGTCAGCATTTCGCGCATCAGCTGTCCTTTCCCGCCATGGCCGCGTTCGGTTCGACTCGCTCCGGGATCATGTCGATCGCATGGTTCGGGCATTGAGCGACACAGACCATGCAGCCTTTGCAATGGGCGTAATCGATCTGCGGCCGGCCGGACTCATCGACCCGAATCGCACTATCCGGGCAGTAGGTGCTGCACAACCACCAGCACCTTTTGCAGTGGGCGGGGTCAATGACCGGGCGCCGTGTGCGCCACAGGCCGGTCTCTACCTGTTCACTGGTCATTGCCGCATGGATGGCCGGAGCCGCAACCCGCGCGTCTTCGTACTGCAGATCGACCCATTCAGGTCTGGGGAACGCCTCCGCCGACAACCAGCGGCCCGGGGCAACGCGACCCTGGCCAGGCTCCATCAGATCGTAAGCCCACCGCGCATGGTCGAGGTTTTCCTCGAGCGAGGCAGCGTTGAGCCCGGCCAGTTCCTGCTTGAGCGATGCGGCCAGGGCCTCCCGGGAAACGACACCGACCAGGCGGGCGCCGGCAGCAGCACAGACGGTTCCGATGTGGCGCCACGCAAGCCGGTCCCGGTCTTCCCCTGGCGGCGACAAGGTGCGGATGGGGCCCTCCACGTTGAGCCGGTCCCGCCACACCTCTGGTGCCTCGCGGCTGTGGATCAGGAGCATGGTCTGGGCGCTGAGACCCAGAAACACGCCAGCGGCAGGCATCGGTACCAGCGTTTCATCGGCCACGATGACCAGGCTTGGATCGCGAATGATGCCGCGTTCCTTGATCTCGCGGTGAGAGGCCCTCACGTAGGCTGAGATCGGCGCACCGCGTCGCTCTGCACCGTAGCGGGGCGCATCCTGGACCTCGAAACCTTCCAGGAAGAAGGCTGTCCCCAGGATGCGGCTCGCGGTTTTCATCCCCTGCCCGCCTCGTCCGTGAAAACGAATTCGATACATAGCGCCCATCGCTTGGAGTGCCGGTTAATGGCTGCCTGCTTGTCTCGACCTGGTTAAAAAACCGCCCAGCGCTTAAAGCTGACCGCCCTTCTCACTCGCTTTAAGGCAAGTTCCATCGCGGCTTCCCTGGGCAGGACCTGCCTGTTTTTAACATCATCCAGGACCTGCCGGGTATTGTGACGCAGTTTCTCTTCGATCGCTTCCAAGGCGGCCTTCTCTGTGGCACCTTTGTATTCCATGGCAGCACAGATTACACCGCCCGCGTTGGCAATAAAATCGGGCAGGCACAAGACCCCCCGCTGATGGAGAAGTCTCTCCGCTTCACGAGTAATCGGGATATTGGCGCCCTGGACCACCAGACGGGTGTTCAGTCGTCCGACGTTGTCCTGGTTAATCACGTCGGGACGCGCAGCGGGAATCCAGATATCGCATTCCATGTCGATCACCGCGTCCCGCTCCCCTGTGCGGCCGTCGGCACAGTCAGCGATACTTTTGCCCGCCGCCTTGAGTTCCATCAGCTGGTTCAGATCGAGGCCCTGCGGATTGTAAACCGAGCCGACCGAATCACACGCCCCGACCAGAACGGCGCCCTGCTCGACCAGGAAACGCGCGGCATGCTTGCCAACCGCCCCGAATCCCTGGATGACCAGCCTGGCACCGCCGAGCTCTAAATCACAGTCGGCCAGAGCAACTTCGGTGGCATGACGGAGCCCCCATCCGGTTGCGCCGATCTCATCCAGTGGGATGCCCCCGAGCTCGCGCGGCAGGCCGACGACCCGATCGACCTCGTCCTTGATCCAGGCCATGCACTCCTCGTCCGTGCCCATATCGGGAGCCAGGATATATTCATTGACGTCCCGCAGGGCATTGGCGAGGCCACGAATGACCCGCTCTTTCTCCCGGCGCGGCATTTTCGGATCACCGTACACCACGGCCTTGCCTCCGCCATGGGCCAGGCCAGCCGCAGCATTTTTCAGAGTCATGGCACGGGCCAGCCGAAAGCACTCTTCGGTACTGACATCCGGTGCCATGCGGATGCCGCCAAGGGAAGGCCCGGCAGCCACATTGTCTACGACCAGAACCGCCCTGAGTTGGATGCCGGGTTCATAGACATGGAGGATTTTAATCGGCCCGAGATCATCATAAAAACTGTCGAGTTTTTGCATTGATCGGTCCTTTCCAGAAGGCTGCCTGTTGTGCACGAAAATCCACTCCGGACGTTGCAATCACTTTCTTTAAAAATACCTCATAATTGGCCAGTTTCCATGGCTGAAGAGAAAATATGCCTTATAAAACTTTGACTTGCAGTGAGGTTTGGCCTCATACCTAGCACCTCAGGTACTAAATTTGTGAAATGTGTAGACCTGACCCCTAAGGAACGTTGCCGGATCAAGAAGCAGGCCAGTGGTCGAGGAACGAGGTTAGATTGTAAGAGCTTTCCCACGCCACGCGCTTAACGATTTTAAAACCGGCGGGTCACGTCCCGCCGGACGCCGTACTCTTTTGCTGGCCCAAAAGAGTACGCAGAAAA
>JAHEDT010000089.1 GCA_024641085.1 Geobacteraceae bacterium
GCGTGCTCCACCTGATGGCCCCGGAGCCGATTACCAGGCCGTATGTCAATTATATCGTGCTGACCCTGGCCATCATCTTCGAGGGTGCGGCCTTCTATTTCGCCCTGACCGAATTCAGCCGTGCCAAGGGCAAATGGAGCTACCTGGAGGCCGTGCGCAAAGGCAAGGACCCTACCAGCTTCGTGGTGCTCTTCGAAGACTCGGCGGCCCTGCTCGGCCTGCTGGTTGCGTTCCTCGGTGTGTTCCTCACCCAGGTGACCGGCAACCTGATCTTTGACGGCCTGGCTTCGATCGTCATCGGCCTGATCCTCGGCGGCACCGCTATCTGGCTGGCCTATGAAACCAAAGGCCTGCTGATTGGTGAAAGCGCCAACCTCAGAGTGATCGAAGAGATCAGGCGCATCGTCGGCGCTTACCCGAATGTCGAGCATGTCAACGAAGTGCTGACCATGCACATGGGACCGAAATACATCCTGGCCAACCTGAGCGTTGATTTCAACGATCAGGTAACCGCCCTGGAGCTGGAACATGCCATTGCCGGCATCGACGCCCTGATCAAGCATGCCTGCCCGGACGTTCAGCGGGTATTTATCGAAGCAGAGGCGAGGAGGACGGTCGACGGCGGGTGAGACGGAAGAAATTTATGCGCCGGGCAAGTGACCGGGACGCTCCTGGCCGACCATAATCAGGCGGTTCATCTGGGCGGCTGCTCCCTGCCAATCGGGCAACTGGCTGCATGGCTGGCCGGCAGCAGGTGCCTGAAGCGGGCGAACAGGGCATAGCCGGTGCGGGCCGCGAGATGAATGCCTGGCAGGCCGACAAAGCCCGAGAGCATCGGGTAGAAGGGTGATGGAAGCGCCTCCCAGAGCCTGCGGAACGCCTCGACACCGGTGAAAAATTGGCCCTGGGCATCCCGTGCGTGCAGCTGGGCCTGGAATTCAGCCGCCGTCCTGCCGTAGCTGGCGGCATCGAAGTCGGCAGCGGCGATATTGACGAAGCGAATGCGCTGATCGGCGATGGAACGATAATGTGCGATCTCCCTGGAACAGACGCCGCACGCTCCGTCGTAAAAGACCGCAAGCGGATAGGTGATAGACATGAGACCTCCCTGCCTGGACAGTATAGCATTATTGCCGAATGGGGGTCATCTCACCGACCCAGGCAGGCCGCTACGCCACTAAGGGTGGGTCGATTACTTTTGCGCTCTCCATATGCAGACTTCATGTTATAACCGACAAGGGGGGCTGGCAAAGGAAAGCCTCACAACCTGGCATCAACATTCCAGGTCCCGAATGTCCGTAAAAAATGAACTGCCCCGCGGCAAGCCGCGTGGTTTCCAGAATTCAGTATCCAGAAGTCAGAAAAAAACGCGGTCCCACCTGGCTGTTGGAACTTATTCCGGATTCTGGTTTCTGGGTACTGGATTCCCTCAATAAGGCCCGTACCGAGGAGCAATCAATGCGTGGCGCAGCAAGCTGCGGGGAATGAACCCTGTCATCGATTAAATCTAAATGGCAACATCAGAACTTGGAGCAGGCAGATGAACGCGAGTATCGAATATTGCACCATGTGAGGTTACGAGGCCCGTGCTGTCAGTCTGGCAGCCACTCTCAAGAAACATTGCGGAGCCGACGCGAAATTGATCAAGTCGAGTGGTGGTGTTTTCGAGGTCGTAATTGACGGCGAACTGGTTTACTCGAAAAAGGCCACCGGGGACTTCCCCGATGAAATGCAGTTGGTCAAGAAAATTCCCAGAAGATCATAGAAAGGGCTGTTCATGTCTGTAAAAACCATCTTCATTACGGGGGCTTCCGCCGGCTTCGGCGAGGCCTGTGCACACGCTTTTGCCGCCGAGGGGCATCGCCTAATACTGACGGCAAGACGCCTGGAGAAGCTGGAGACGTTGCGTCGTGAACTTAAAGCGGCGGCCGGAGTGCATATCATCCAGCTTGATGTTCGTGACCGCGCCGCGGTGGATGCTGCGGTAGCCTCTTTGCCGGCGGAGTTCCGCGAAATCGACGTACTGGTCAACAATGCCGGGCTGGCCCTCGGTCTCAAGCCATCTCACCAGGTTGATATTGAGGACTGGGATGTGATGGTCGATACCAACATCAAGGGGCTGATGTACTGCACCCGGGCCATTCTCCCCGGAATGGTGGAGCGCAATCGCGGTTACATCGTCAACATCAGTTCGGTGGCGGCTTCATGGCCTTACCCGGGCGGCAATGTCTACGGCGGCAGCAAGGCCTTCGTGTCACAATTTTCCCGCAACCTGCGCTGTGACCTGCTCGGCACCAGGGTGCGGGTGACCTGTATTGAGCCCGGCATGGCGGAGACTGAATTTTCCAAGGTGCGCTTCAAAGGGGATGACACGAAAGCCGCCCAGGTTTACAACGGGGTCGAAGCCATGTCGGCTGTCGATATCGCCGATATCGTGACCTGGGTGGTCAACCGGCCGGGTCATGTCAATATCAACACCCTGGAGGTGATGTGCACCGACCAGACCTGGGGACCTTTTGCAGTGCACCGGGTCAAGGACTAAGCAGGGGCGGGGGCTTCAGACGTCTGAGAACAGAAAAGACCGGCGGACGATAATCCACCGGTCTTTTTCTATTCCAGAATCATGGTTGCCTGAGAAATTGAAATGGATGAACTGCCCGCGGCAAGCCTCGGAGTATCCAAAATTCAGTATCCAGTAGACAGAAGAAACTCGCGGCCCCACCAGGCTGTGGGGACTTATTCCGGATTCTGGATTCTGGGTACTGGATTCCCTCAATAAGGTACGAATCAAGCGGCAATCAATGCATGGCGCAGCAAACTGCGGGGAAGGAGCCCTCTCGTCGATTAATCGCTTTCAGCTTTCCGCAAGTTCCCGGCAATCCCTTTGACGACGTCTTCCGCATGTTTCAAGTCGGCGGGGAAGTCGACTTCCGCCCACGGCGATCCTGCGATGCAACAGGTCGCGATTGGCGTGGTCTGTGCCAGTTCGTTGATCACCGACAGGTACCAGCGGCGGGTGCCCTCGGGTGTGCGCAGCACCTGCTCGATGGTCTTCTGGAAGAGGGCGGTTCCAGCGCCCCGGAACAGGAGCATGCCGATAGATTCGGCATCCACCTTATCGAGAGGCAGGTCCTTGCCGATCCTGGCAAGCCTCTCGCCGTCGAGCACGACCTTCATGTCATCATCGTCGTAAGACGCTTTTTTATCGATTGTGACTGTGATCGGCTGAGGCTTCGCTGTGAGAAGACGCTTCAGAACCGAGGTGTCGAAAAGAGTGTCGCCGTTAAGCAGGAGGAAATCTTCTGCCATTTCGTTGCGGACGACCCAGCAGGTCGCCAGGTTGTCGGCAAGCTGGTAGAAGGGGTTGTAAACCGTGCGGACCCGGTCCCCGTCATAGCGTTGGGCCAGCAATTTTTCCACCTTGTCTGTGCCGAAACCGGTCACGACCACGATATCGTCGATACCGGACTTTAAAAGCTCGTCAATCTGCCATTCGACAACGGTCTTACCGTTTAAAATCAATGCGCACTTGGGTGTTTCTGCCGTCAAGGGCAAAAGCCGCTTGCCCTGACCGGCACCCAAAATTATTGCTTTCATCAATGACTTCCTTTGTTGTTGCATTTGGTCGAGGAAAGGGGGAAGAAGTGGCTTGGGGGGTGTCTCCACTGTGTCCTGCCACCAGAATGCCTTGTTAATCGCTTTTCTTGCATTTACTCGCTGTGCTAAATTGCAGGTTCGATAACCAGCGATCGTTGATTATATACTTTTGCGGTAGGAAATATAACATTATCGGTTTGCGGTCAAGAAAATGGTGACTTTCGGGTCAGGGGTGTCTGGAGGGATGTCTCGCCGTCCATGGCCGTCACCCCTTGTTTCGACCGTAGAAACACCTCATGCATTCAGCTTCGGCACGTCACTGCCGGGCATGAGCTCATTCTGGCCAAGAATTTGCCAACGAGGTTTAATTTGCTCGTCAATCGCTACCTGAACCGTGAAATCCTGACGCCACTGGTGACTATCTGCGCCATCCTGGTGATCATTTTCGCCGGGTATTCAGCCTCCCGGTACCTTCCGGACGCTGCAAACGGGCTGATGTCCGGGAAAACGGTTCTGGCTCTGGTCTTCCTCTGGGTTTTAATCTCCCTCGAAGTCCTGATTCCGGCAACCCTGTTTATGTCAGTCGTTACGGTCCTGGGCCGGTTGCATGCTGGATCGGAGATCATCGCCATGCAGTCCTGCGGGCTAGGTGAGCGCACTATTTTAAGATCGGTGTTGCAGATATCCCTGTTGTTCGCTCTGCTGGTTGCCGGACTCTCCCTCTATGCCCGTCCCTGGGCTTATGAACAGCGTTACTGGCTGAAAGCCGATGCAAAGGCAAACTTCGATTTTTCCCGACTCAGGCCCGGGCGCTTCCATGAAGTTGGCGAGAGCAAGTATGTTGTTTTTCTCGAGGGCCTCGATGAAGAGCATAACCGGGCGGAAGGCGTGTTTATCCAGCAGCGCAGCGAGTCGGTCGTCAAGGTGACCCACGCCAAAGAGGCCTGGCAGGAAACTGATTCGGTGAACGGGGAAAAAAACATTGTCCTGCGTGACGGCTATCATTACGAGCTCACCGAAGACAACAGCAAGTCCAGGTTTTCCCGATTTCAGAACTTTCGTCTGCCGCTGGTCCCTAAAGAGATAGATTCGATCGGATACCGGCGCAAGGCCGCATCAACCGCGAGCCTGGCCGTTTCATCAGAGCCAGAGGACCGGGCTGAATTCCAGTGGCGAATGTCCACGGGGGTTGCGACGGTCCTGCTTGGCCTGCTCGGCATCCCGCTCGGCCGCACGGCGCCCCGGCGGGGGAAATCCGCGAAGGTCTTTATCGCCGCGATTATTTTTGCCGTATTCTACAATCTGACTGCCGTAGCTAAAACCTGGGTTGAACAGGGTTTGGTCGGCTCTTTTCCTGGGGTCTGGTGGCCCCATATGCTGCTGGCCGTCCTTGTGGCCGTGCTGCTCATCCGCGGCTGGTCGGGCAGTCAGGCACACTGACCGGTTACTCTTGCATCTGGGGTCACTCCCTGCTAGGAGCCATGAGAATTCTCAATCGCTACATTAGCATCCGCCTGGCCTTCGGCTGGCTGCTGGTTTTCCTGATCCTGACGGCCCTGTTCTCCATCCTGGAACTGGTCGGTCAGCTGGACGACATCGGCAAGGGGAGCTACCAGGTGAGCGACGCCTTCAAGTACGTGGCCTATACTTTCCCGGGACGCGTATTGAACGTAGCAGCGGTGAGTTCCCTGCTGGGCAGTATCGTCGCCCTCGGATCTCTGGCCAACAGCGATGAGCTGCTGGCAATGCGGTCCTGCGGTTTCTCGGTCTTGCGTATTGCACGCGTGGCGCTGGGGGCCGGCAGCGTGATTATGCTGGGAGTGCTTTTGCTCGCCCAGTTTGTCGTGCCGTCACTCGAGCGCCAGGCGATCGTCGATCGTGAGCTGGCTCTGTCCGAAGTCGGTTCACTGCTCCCTTCAGGGGGGTTCTGGACCCGGGACAGCCACCGCTTCATCAACGTCCGTTCGTCCAGTTACGGTGGGGTGCTCACTGATATCAGTATCTATGAATTCGACGAGCAGGGAAAACCGACCAGTTACGTTACGGCCCGTGAGGCAGAAATCGATCAGGATGGCCAATGGGTCGCACGGGACGCCAGGCAGACCACGTTCACCGATCAGCGTATCATCGAGCAGGACCTGCCGACTTTGCCATTGGAGGTTTTTCTCAACACCAGGCAGGTCGACATCCTCAGCATCACTCCGGCCATGCTCACTCTCGACGAGCTTTACCTGTATATTCGGGGTTTGCAGTCAAGGGGGCAGAGCCCTGACCAATACCTGTTGGCCCTGTGGCAGAAAACCACTCTGCCCCTCAAGATCGCGGCGATGATTTTCTTCTCCCTGCCTTTCGTCTTCGGTTCGGCGCGGGAGGCCAATCCCGCCAGAAGAGTGACTCTCGGAACCGTTGTCGGGATTTCTTACTACTATTTCGATCAGGCGCTCGGTTACATGGGGCTGCTGCTCGGCCTGCACCCGGCTTTTTCAACCCTGCTGCCCCTGGCCATCATCACCCTGATGGCCATGTGGCTGCTGCTCAGAGTTCCTTAGGGCCAACACTTCACAT
>JAHEDT010000090.1:0-1890 GCA_024641085.1 Geobacteraceae bacterium
CGCACCTGCTGCTGCGCGGAGTTCTGCTGCTGGCGCTGCTGCTCCGATTTCTTGAGAGCTTCAAGGATCAAGGACATCAGCTTGCTCCTCGCGGGTCAAGGCGCGGGCCGTTCTGGTTGCCGGCGGTATTCAGATGGATCAGCGACAACGGTCCGAGAATGCCGTCGGGAGTCAGGCCGTTGCGGAACTGAAAGTGCTTGAAGGCGCCGAGCAGTGAACCCTCCAGGCGTCTCTCCCGGCCGGTCGCTTCATAGAGGCCCAGTCCCTGGAGTGCCTGCGCCAGCCACTTGACCGAAGCCCCGGTTTCCCCGGGGCGCAGAAAATCCTGCTGCAGGGGCGGTCTCTGCCAGAGCAGGAAGTATTCGCCAAACCAGCGCGAAGCGAGGGCCGCCAGGGCCAGCTCGTGGTGCTCCTCGCCGGCAATGAACAGGGCGCGGTCGCTGCCAAGCGCTGCCATGACCACGTGGAATGGTTCGCCGGTGTCGCCGTAGAGGGTCAGGATGGCGGGCCGGTTCATGGTCCGCAGCGTCTCCAGGCTGTCCCGGCGGGCCAGGCAGTCCAGGCCATAGTCCTGGGCGTAGCTGCAGAAGTCAAGATTGCCGGGGGGGGATGTGAGCCCCCATAACCCGGTCAGGTCGGCGAATGCCTCGTCCATGCTCCGACCCGAGGCGAAATCGACCGGCCAGGTCTGTGGCAGGACCTCGCTCTCCTCCTGGGGCTTTACGACCACTTCGGGGACTGATTCTGCAACGGCCGCAGCTTCTGGCGGTTTTTGCGCGACCAGGTCCGTTGCCGGTTCTGCTGGTGGTGATGCCACAACCTTGTCCGGTGGCGGAAGGATGACGGATGACGGGGGCCCTGTGGCCGACGAGCGCGGCTGCCAGGACCAGAAGCCGGCAGCGAAAAACACCAGGGCCACCGCGGCCAGTCCGACGGCCAGCGCAACCCTTCCCCCGTTCCCCTGTGGTTTGGGCTTGCCGAGAACTTCACTGGCGGCCTGGTTGAGAATCGCATGGTCGACCTGCTTGTGCTCGCGGGCATAAGCCCCGAGCAGGGCTCGGTCACAGACCAGGTTGATCAGGCGCGGAACACCGCCGGTCAACTGCCAGAGGGGCTTATTCAGAGACTCGGGAAAGAGCGGGTGTTTGCAACCGGCAATCTCCAGTCGATGCCGAACATAGGCACCGACATCTTCCATGTCGAGAGGCCCCAGGTGGCAGCGAGCGGTTATGCGCTGCGACAGCTGGCGCATCTCCACCCGGTTCAGGATCTGCAGCAGCTCCGGCTGCCCGAGCAGTACGATCTTGAGCAGCTTGTAACGGTTGGTCTCGAGGTTGGTCAGCAGGCGCAGCTGTTCGAGGACCTCGATGGAGAGGTTCTGGGCCTCGTCGATGATCAGGACCGTCTTGCGGCCCCGGGCATTGGCTTCGAGCAGGCGGGTATTGATCCGGTCGACCAGCTTCTTGATGCTGACCTCTTCCGGACGCTCGATGTGCAGTTCGTCGCAGATGGTCTCGAGCAGTTCGATGACACTGACCTTGGGATTGAGGATAAAGGCGATGTCCACATCTTCGGGGAGCTGCTCGAGGAGGCTGCGGCAAAGGGTCGTCTTGCCCGCGCCGACCTCACCGGTCAGAAGGACAAAGCCTCCGTCGATCTTGATGCCGTACTGCAGGTGCGCCAGAGCCTCGCGGTGATGCTCGCTCATGTAGAGGTAGAGCGGATCCGGTGCGATCGAGAAGGGGCTTTCATAGAGACCGAAATAGGCAGTGTACATAAGGTCCACGCAGGTTTGCTGGTTGTTTCGGCGAGGAGCCATTATAAAGCAAGAATACCGCGGGTGCCAGCGTTAATACCGAGGTGGTAAAGCGCAAGCGGTAAGCGGTAAGC
>JAHEDT010000090.1:1990-6080 GCA_024641085.1 Geobacteraceae bacterium
GCTGTAAGCTGTAAGGCCTTATAGCCCTAAAGCCTCCAGCCTCGAACCTCGAACCTCGAACCTGTGTCCCGTTGTTATTGCCGGGTCAGGCTGCGATAGCGGATGCGGTGCGGCTGGTCGGCATCCTTGCCGAGACGCTTCTTGCGGTCCTCTTCGTATTCCGAGTAATTGCCCTCGAACCAGACCACCTGGCTGTCCCCCTCGAAAGCGAGGATGTGGGTGGCGATGCGATCGAGGAACCAGCGGTCGTGGCTGATGACCACGGCGCAGCCGCCGAAGTTCTCCAGCGCTTCTTCGAGGGCCCGCAGGGTGTTGACGTCGAGGTCGTTGGTCGGCTCGTCGAGCAGCAGCACGTTCGACTCCTCGCGCATGATCTTGGCAAGGTGCACGCGGTTGCGCTCGCCGCCGGAGAGCACGCCGACCTTCTTCTGCTGGTCGCCGCCGGAGAAGTTGAAGCGGGCCACGTAGCCGCGTGAGTTGACCAGCTGTTTGCCGAGCAGCATCTGCTCCTGGCCGCCGGTGATCTCCTCGAAGAGGGTCTTGCTGCCATCGAGGGGGCGATCCTGGTCGACGTAGGCGAGCTTGACCGTGTCGCCGATCTTGAAGCTCCCGGAATCGGGCTGCTCCTGGCCGGTAATCATGCGGAACAGGGTGGTCTTGCCAGCGCCGTTGGGGCCGATCACGCCGACGATGCCGCCGGGTGGCAGCATGAAGTTCATCTGCTCGTAGAGCAGCCGATCGCCGTAGCCCTTGGCGACATCCCTGGCTTCGACGACCACGTTGCCGAGGCGCGGACCGGGCGGAATGTAGATCTCCATGTTGCGCTCACGTTCGACGGTGTCCTGGCCGAGCAGCTTCTCGTAGGAATTGATACGGGCCTGGCCCTTGGCGTGCCGGGCTTTGGGACTCATGCGGATCCACTCGAGTTCGCGCTGCAGGGTCTTCTGCCGGTTGCTTTCCGACTTATCCTCCCGGCGCAGGCGCTCCTGTTTCTGCTCCAGCCAGCTCGAATAGTTGCCCTTCCAGGGGATGCCGTGGCCGCGGTCCAGTTCGAGGATCCAGCCGGCAACGTTGTCGAGGAAGTAGCGGTCGTGGGTCACGGCGATGATGGTGCCTGCGTAGCGCTGCAGGTGCTGTTCCAGCCAGGCCACGGTTTCGGCATCGAGATGGTTGGTCGGTTCGTCGAGCAGCAGGATGTCCGGCTTCTGGAGCAGCAGCCGGCAGAGAGCGACACGCCGTTTCTCGCCGCCGGAGAGGATCTCGACCCGGGTGTCGCCGGGGGGGCAGCGCAGGGCGTCCATGGCCAGGTCGAGGCGCGAATCGAGCTCCCAGGCATCGAGGGCATCAAGCTTGTCCTGGACCACCGCCTGGCGGTCGCAGAGTGCCTCCATGTCGGCATCGGGATCGGCGAAGGCCGCGTTGATCTCCTCGAACTCCCTGAGCAGGTCAACGGTCTCCTGTACCCCCTCCTCGACCACTTCGCGGACTGTCTTGGTGCAGTCGACCAGGGGTTCCTGCTCGAGGAAGCCGACGCTGTAGCCATCGGAAAGGATGGTCTCGCCGTTGAACTCCTTGTCGATACCGGCCATGATCCTGAGCAGGGTCGATTTACCGGAACCGTTGAGGCCGAGCACGCCGATCTTGGCGCCGTAAAAATAGGAAAGAGAAATGTCCTTGATGATCGGCTTGCCGTTGTAGTTCTTGTTGACGCCGACCATCGAGTAGATGATTTTTTTGGTATCTTCGCTCATGATATCGTCCCTGTTGAAAGGTGTTTTACAGAAGATGGCTTATACACCATCTGCGGGAACTCTGCAAGCCGGGCAAGGTTCTAAGGCAGTTTGAACCGTGGAGCGGGGCAGGTGGCAGGCAACATTTCAGCTGTTTTTGATCTGGTCGGGGAGGGTCGGACAGGAGTTTGCTGCGTTCAATTGACGAGAGGGTTGATTCCCCGCGGCTTGCTGCGCCAGGCATTGATGGTCGCTTGGTTCGCGCCTTATTGAGGGAATCCAGTATCCAGAATCCGGAAGAAGCGCCTGCCGCCAGGTCGGCCCATGAGTTTTTTGTCTACTGGATACTGAATTCTGAATGCCCCGTGACTTACCGAGGGGCCGTTCATTCAGAGCCCGCGGACCATGACCCGCTGCGCGTAGCGGCTGGCGAGTTCGGCCATGGCCTGGATTCGCTCCGGGGGATACGGGACCGCGGCGCGTGCGTTTGCGCAGAGCGCATGCTCGGGATGATATTGCTGCAAGGCCCAGAATGCTGAACCATTGATCAGCTCTCCGAGGACGCTGATCACCCCCTCGTCAACCCAGCCGGGCACGCAGGTGGTCCGGTATTCCAGTTCGATCTTTGCCTGGCCGCAGAGGGCTATGGTTTCGATGAGTTGTCCGGGCGACACCGGTGCGGCATGCAGCTCCGGGTAGCGCTCTGGAGTGGTTTTCAGGTCGATGGCCAGGTAGTCGACCAACTGCCGGGAGATCAACTCGCCGAGAACCTTGGGGGCGAGCCCGTTGGTGTCGAGCTTGACCTCCAGGCCCAGAGCCTTGACCCTGGTGAGAAAATCGGGCAGGCCGCGGTCAAGGGTCGGCTCGCCTCCGGATACGACGATGCCGTCGATGAAAGATTTGCGCGCGGCGAGACCCGCCAGCAGCTCGCTGCGGTCGAGATCGGGAAGCGCTTCCGGTTCGAGAACCAGTGCGGGATTATGACAAAAAGGGCAGGTCAAATTGCACCCGCCCCAGAACACCAGGGATGCGATCCGCCCTGGAAAATCGAGCAGACTCGTCCCCTGAAAACCTTTTATGCCCATAGGTAAACTTTATCTGTGAGGGCCGCCCCTGTGCCGGAGCAGGTGGTTAGCCTTTACCCTCTGCGACAATATACTCCTGACGATCCTTGAACTCTTCTTTTTTACCCTTGTTCCATTGCTGAACGGGGCGGAAGAAACCACAGACACGTGAATAGACTTCCGTTTTGGCATCGCACTTGATTGACATGGTGTTTCTCCTCCAGGTGTTCATCCAGGACTGTGCCCATAGAGGCTCGTCCCCATACGTGCATATTCAAAAAACAGGGACAGCCCCGTATGGGGACAATCCCTAGGCGGCCTGACCCTCGTGCAGGTGCGGGCAGGCAAAGTGTTCACCCGAAATATAGCCGTGTTCCGGGCAGATGGTAAAGGTCGGGCTGATGGTGAAATACGGCAGGTGGAAGTTTTCGGCAATGCGTCTCACCATCAGTCGGGCGCTCTGCCAGTCGTCGAGCCTTTCGCCGAGAAAGCCGTGGAACACGGTCCCCCCTGTGTACAGGGCCTGCAAGGGATCCTGGTGGGTGAGCGCCTCGAAGATATCGTCCGTGGTCCCGACCGGCAGCTGGGTCGAATTCGTGTAGTAAGGCTCTGATTCTCCTGCGGTGATAATGTCGGCGAAGCGGGCCCGGTCAGCGCGGGCCAGGCGGAAGCTGGTCCCTTCGGCCGGGGTGGCTTCGAGATTGTAGAGATGCCCGGTTTCTTCCTGGTACGCTTCCAGCTGGCTGCGCATGAACTGCAGGGTGCGTACGGCCATGCTCTTCCCCTCGGCGGTGTCGATTCCCTGGCCGATCAGGTTGAGCATCGCCTCGTTCATGCCGAGCAGGCCGATGGTGGAAAAGTGGTTGTCCCAGTAGCGGCCGCTGCGCTCGCGGATCCCCTCCAGGTAAAAACGGCTGTACGGATAGAGGCCGTCCTCGGTGAGCCGTTCCAGCTGCTTGCGCTTGATTTCGAGCGACTCGTAGGCGATGCGCATCAGGTCGGCAATCCTGGCGAAGAAGCCGTCGCTGTTCTCGGCCTGGTAGGCCGCGCGCGGCAGGTTGAGGGTGACCACGCCGATCGATCCGGTCAGCGGATTGGACCCGAACAGGCCGCCGCCCCGGCGACGCAATTCGCGGTTGTCGAGCCGCAGCCGGCAGCACATGGAGCGGGCATCCTCGGGATCCATGTCGGAATTGATGAAGTTGCTGAAGTAGGGGATGCCGTACTTGGCAGTCATCTCCCAGACCGGCTGGAAACGCGGGCTGTCCCAGTCGAGCTCGCTGGTAATGTTGACCG
>JAHEDT010000091.1 GCA_024641085.1 Geobacteraceae bacterium
GATTGAACCGTTGGACAATCCGCTCAACGTCAAGCTCGATCGGTTGCAAAGAACCGACGAGGAGCATCTCGTGGAGTTCGGTCGTCCACAGGGAGGCATGTGGAAAGACGTCGAGAAAACTGCGCACCAGCGACCGGGTATCCTCGTCATTCTGGGTCGGCAGCGGCAGCCACTGGGCCACGAGACCGCCTAAACGCAGCCGGACGCGCGCCAGTTCGTAGAATCCGGTCGAATAGAGATTTACGACCCCAGCAGCCGAGGGCGGCGGTGGTTCAAGGGTGATGAGGTCGTAGGTCTGTTCGTTGCTGAGCAGTTCGCGACGGCCATCACGCAAGCGGATGTCAAGTCTCGGATCAGTGGTCGCCCCGAAATTGCCCTGGAAATTCGTGGCAGACTGCAAGACTTCGGGCAAAAGTTCGGCAACAACGCGTTGCTCCAGTCCGGAGAAACGCAGCAATGCGCCTGAGGTGATTCCGGTTCCAAGCCCGATGACCAACGCTGCTTTCGGTTCGCCGTTATGGATGATCAACGGCAGAAGTGCCTGAAGGCGCATATAGCGCATCGAGGGCAGGGTGTCACCGGAATTGGACACCCCCTGAATGTACAATCGGCGAAATTGTTGCTGCCTTCCGGACTGCTCGAGGACCGCAACCGTGCCACCCTTTCCCTCTGCGTAAAAGAGCATGGTGCCGCCGCGCGCAACGGCAAGCAGAGAGGCGAGTCGGTCAGATGGTGTCAGCAGGGCCGCCCCCACAGCTATCAAGGCGATGACGATGGTACCCCAGCGGGCAGAGCGAAACCCGGACGTACCACGCATGGCTGCCAACAACCCGAGCATGGCAGCGAGGACAGCAAGAATTGCCAGGGTTTTTACCAGGCCGAATCGAGGCACCAGCACAAAACCGGTGATAACTGTGCCGACAATACCACCGAGGGTGTTCAGCGCAACGACCTTGCCGATATCGCGTCCGACATGACCGGAAGCGACAATTAATCTCAATGCAGCAGGAAAAGCCGCTCCTAAAAAAAGTGTCGGAATAAAGACAATATACATGGCCGCAATGGCAAAGCGGGTGCACATTCCGACCAGCCTGCTGGAGGTCAGCGATAGCGCTGCCTGCTCTCCCAGGGACTGCAGTGAGGGCAGCCATGGTCCAAGAAGGGACATCTCAACCAGTGCAACCATTCCTGCTGCCGCAATCAAGAGACCAAACAGGCCCCAGGGATCACGGATACGGTCGGCCCAGCGCGCGAATAGGGCTGCACCAAGCGCCAGGCCAAAGAGATAGGTTGCCAGCACCACTGAAAAAGCGAAACTGCGGGTACTCATGAACTGCACAACCGACTGTGACCAGACCACCTCGTAGCCAAGTGCCAAGCCACCGGCAACCGCATAAAAAAGAATGGCGACCGTTACAGATTTTGCCACCGGAGCAGGGCTGGATTCTTGTTCGACGCTGGCTTGAGTTGGCTCGAAACGATCGAGCCAGAATCCGCCGGCCGCGGCAAGCACACCCATGCCGGCGGCCACCAGCGCCGTGCCCTGAATTCCGAGAATCGGGATAAACAAAAAAGAGGAAACCAGGGCACCCATGATCGCGCCGGCGGTGTTGGCGGCATACATCCAGCCGCCGCCGGTACTGATCCGCTCTGCTGTGAAATTAAGAGAGCGAACCATGGCAGGCAAGGTGCCACCCATCAGGAACGGCCCGACGCCGACCATCAGGAAAACCAGCGCCCAGGCAAGGAATCCGCTTTTCTCTTCCATGGTCGCAAAAAGGGCTGCCGTATGGGCGAGAGCAGCGGTCATCAGAACACCAACCAGGGCAACCCCGAGCTCCAGTTCTGAATACATGCGCAGCGGTCTTTCTACCCGGTCCGCCCAGCGCCCGAGGAACAATCCACCCAAAGCCAGTCCGGCAAAGAAAGCGCTGACACCGGTGGTGACCGCATAAACGTCAACACCTACGATCAGCGTTAACTGCTTGATCCAGAGCACCTGATAGACCAGTGCGGCGGTTCCGGAGAGGATAAGAAACAGGACGCGCCACCACATGCCAGTCACTGTGCAGAGCCCACTCATGTTGGGTGACAATCCCGGAGGCCGCCCCAAGGCTTCTTCTATTATTGAGTTCTTATGGTGCCTGTTCTTGGACATGGCTCAGAGAAAAAGGGGGCCGCCCGCCATTGGGTTGGCAGGCGGCCCCGGAGTGCTTTTAATACGCTTATTTCTTAACTACTGGGCTGCGTTTTTCTGCAGTTTCTCCAGCACCTGGGTGAGATTGAAGCTGCCAGGCTTCTGGCGGGGCGGGAAGTCCTTGTAGGTGGCCAGATGCTGGCCAACGTACGTGGCCCCCGGAAGGATTAAATAAGCACGGTCGATGCGCCATCTCCCGTAGTTCTCGGACTCGTAATCGGCCCGTTCAAACGGGTCGGTGCGGAGGTTGAAGAGCTTCGGCATGCGCAATACGACCATCGGATCCTGCCAGACATCGAAACCGTGAGCACGCTGCTCCATGAACACGAGTTTCCACTGGTCGTAGCGCAGGCCGCAAATTTCACCGTCATCGGTCCAGTAGAAGAACTCGTGCCGCGGTGACTTGTCCGTTTCGCCCGACCAGAGTGGCAACATATTGTATCCATCGAGATGGACCTTGAAGTCTCTGCCATTAGCCTGGTACCCTTTCAGGAGCTTCTCCTTGATATCGGGCTCGCCGACCGCAGCCATCAGGGTGGGCAGCAGGTCTTCGTGGGACATGATGTCGTTGATCTGGGTTCCCGGTTTGATGACACCGGGCCATTTGATAACGGCGGGGACACGATAGCCACCCTCCCAGTTGCTGTTTTTTTCATTACGGAACGGAATGGTTCCGCCGTCCGGCCAACTGAAAACTTCAGCACCGTTGTCGGTGGAGTACATGACGATGGTGTTCTCATCAAGCCCCAGCTCTTTCAGCTTATCCAGCACCTGACCGACCTGGCCGTCATGCTCGACCATGCCGTCGGGATAAACGCCCAGACCGGTTACGCCCTTGGATTCTTCTTTCAGATAAGTCCAGATGTGCATGCGGCTGGTGTTGTACCAGAGGAAGAAAGGCTTGTCCGCCTTCTTGGCGCGATCCAGAAAGTCCAGCGCCTTGGCAGTGACTTCCTCGTCGATGGTCTCCATGCGCTTTCGGGTGAGCGGCCCGGTGTCCTCGACCTTGCCGTCGGCAAAGCTGTGAATGACGCCGCGTGGGCCGAATTTTTTCTTGAACTCAGGATTTTTTGGATAGTCTTCATTTTCAGGCTCCTCTTCGGCGTTCAAGTGGTAGAGATTGCCGAAGAACTCGTCGAACCCATGATTGGTCGGTAGATGTTCGTCCAGATCACCAAGGTGGTTCTTGCCGAACTGGGCGGTCATGTAACCGTGATTTTTCAGCAACTCGGCCAGGGTCGGATCTTTCTCGGTGATACCTTCCTTGGCGCCTGGCAGACCGACCTTGAGCAGGCCAGTGCGGAAGGGACTCTGACCGGTCAAGAAAGCGGCGCGGCCGGCGGTACAGCTCTGCTGGCCGTACCAGTCGGTAAAAAGGGCACCCTCTTTGGCGATACTGTCGATGTTCGGTGTCCGGTAGCCCATCATCCCCTGGTTGTAAGCGCTGATGTTCCAATAGCCGACGTCATCGCCCCACATCACCAAAATGTTGGGTTTGTCCGCTGCAGCGGCGATTCCGCTCAGCATGACAAAGCCAAGCAGGCTAACGGCGATGCATGCGACGATATAGCGATCTATTCTTCTTTTCATTGGCCTCCTCCTTATCTTAGAGTTAACAAATCCCTAAAATCATTAATAAAAATTTACTAAGTTACACTTTATAAACTGTGGAACGAATTGTCAATAACACTTTTGTTCCAGAAACAGGGGATGCGTCGATACCCGGTATACTGCGGGGCACAGATCGATTTTCAGGCCAGAATGACGTGTAAAATAATGGGATTCTGGGCAGCTTTGGCCAGCTCCTCCTCCGAGTCTATACCCGGTTCGATGATACCGTCGCCGTCGGCCGTGTTTTAAGCGAGCGCCATCGGGGCCGAGAGTATCAGGACAAGGAGAACAGCCGAAAGTATTTTCATGGTCTTCAACATGTAGTCATCTCATTTGTTTTAGTGGCAGGAGAAAGATACCCCCTGCCACTCGATTCACTGACAATTACCAACATCCACTATTTCAACGTAATGGGAAATTTCTCCGAGCTTGGTTTGTCGATGTAGGAGAAGAACTTGGTCAAGGCAGCTTTGTCTCCCTTAAGCATCTTGACGTTTTTGCTATCAATAGCAGCCATCAACTTATCCCGTGGGGTCGTCACAAGGGCGGGGCTATGTGCCTGACCCTCAGAGACCTCCAGAATCTGTCTCAGTGCTCCACTGTCCAAACTCACATGAACGTCTGCTTTTTCTGATTTGCCCTCGGCAAATTCCATTACACCATTTCTTAACATCAGCGCAAAGTCGAGGTTTGCATCAGATATTGTGACGTCTAACGTTAATCGCGTCTTGTCTTTCGCCAAACGTTCGCCATCCACTCGAAAGCGAAGGCTTTCAAAAATGGCTGCCAATGGAAACACTTTTACCAAATCAGGCGCCTGCAAATCGATAGCCTTGCTATAATCCAATTTGTCTTCAAGCTCCAGTGCTGAGGTCATGTACCAATTGCGCCAATTGTTATTCGTCAAGGTGAAGCCGATCTCTCGCAAGTTTTTCGCTTTCAAGTTTCGAGCTTCCATATCTTCAGTGTTTAGCCGAATGATGTGGGTAAGCAACTCAGCAGACCATTGATGATCCCCCCCTTCTGTCGCTTCCTGAGCAACTGAAAATACCTTATCTCTGCCTCCCATCAAGGTGACATAACGCTTGGACGCTTCAACATTAGGTAGCGGGTCCAGGAAAGTGGGATCGCCTTTAAACCAGCCGAGCTGCCCCACATAAATTTGACGAACCGAGTGTTTGACTCCTCCGTAAAAATCACCAAGAAACGGGTGTTTGGCTAAATCCTCCGGCAGGTTCACTGCTTGAACAAGCTCATCGGGCAGATACCCCTTATTCATGTAGCGAATCGTTTGATCGAATACGTATTGGATGGCATCCCTATAACTGGTTAACACTTCGGAAACAGCCTCTTTTCCCACGACCGGTCTGCCATGGGAGAGAACCATATACTCAGCGGGAAACCGGCGGAGGTGATCAATACCCTTAAACCAGCGTTCCGGTTCACGATACTTCGTTCCTCGAATAGAGTGCAGGTTGGGAAATGATTCTCCCTGAATTACTTCTGCCCCATGCAGCATCTTTAGTTCGGGAATCCACGCGACGATTTCATCCGATGCCTCACTGGGAACCCATGCAAAGTGTACCTTTAACCCACCGATTTCCATATCAAGCTCTTGTTGAAAGACATCGGTAGGCGGAATCAAGGTCAGTTCTTTAGACTCAAAGTCAGGGCCAAGACCACCGTTAATTCTTCCCTCGGGACCTAAATCAAGTAATGTGCCGAGTGAATAATCAACCCTCGCACCAATAATGGGACCGTCACCTCCGGAGGAGGACGCAATAACGGTACTCAGGAATGTCTCGTGGGCAATGATTTTAACCTTGCCTGACTGGACATCCTCATCACTGACATAACCCCTGACACCGGCATAATGATCAGGATGCCAATGACTGTACATAATGGCAACGATAGGTTTGTTGCTGTATTTTCTGAAGGCCTCAAGGGTTTCTTTTGCTTTATCAACGTCTTCCGGCGGATCAACAATGAGCACACCGGTTGGTCCATCGACAAATACGGGCGAGGTAAGCGCATAGCCATAAGCCTGGTATGTATGTTCACCGATCTTGAAGACGCCCTGATCCATCTTGCGAGAATGCTCGGTTAATATCGGATTGACTCGCGGATCAGACTCGTTATAAGTGAGATTTTTCCCATTGGGGTACCATTCGATGCCTTCCGAATTTCCATGCCAATATTGAGACGCATGACTGGAGGC
>JAHEDT010000092.1 GCA_024641085.1 Geobacteraceae bacterium
GAGCATCCCCTCGCGGCTCAGGTAACCGAGGCTGTCGGAGGTGATGTAACGGCTGATTTCATCGATCGTATGCGACGATGAGATCAGTTCCTTGCGTGACGGGGTGTCGATACCGTAGTAGCAGGGGAAACTGGTCGGCGGGCTCGAGATGCGCATATGCACTTCACGGGCACCGGCGCTGCGAATCATCTTGATGATCTTGCGGGCCGTGGTGCCGCGCACCAGGGAGTCGTCGACCACGACGACCCGCTTCCCTTCGATCACGTCACGCACCGGATTGAGCTTGAGCTTGACGCCGAAATGGCGGATCGACTGCTGCGGCTCGATGAAGGTGCGACCGACATAGTGGTTGCGGATCAGGCCCAGCTCAAAGGGGATGCCCGACTCCTCAGCATATCCGATCGAAGCGGGCACCCCGGAGTCCGGCACGGCAATCACGACATCGGCCTCGATTCTGTGCTCGCGGGCCAGCTGCCGTCCGAGCTCCTTGCGCACCTTGTAGACCTGCTCGCCGAAGATGGTGCTGTCCGGGCGGGCAAAGTAGATGAATTCGAAGATGCAGGGCGAGGGCACGGTTGCCTTGAACGGCTTGTAGCTCTTGAGACCATGCTTGTCGATCACGATCATCTCCCCCGGCTCGACCTCGCGAATAAATTCCGCCTCGATCAGATCGAAAGCACAGGTTTCCGAGGCGATCACGAAGCCCTCGTTGAGCTTGCCGAGGGCCAGGGGCCGGAAGCCGTTGGGGTCACGCACGGCCACCATTCGGGTTTCCGTCAGGAACAGGATGCTGTAGGCGCCCTTGACCGCCATCAGGGCTTCGGCAACCCGGTCCGCCAGTGAATCGCTCTGGGATTTTGCCAGGAGGTGGATCAAAACCTCGGTATCGGAAGTCGTCGAGAAGATCGACCCGGTGTTTTCCAGGCCGTTGCGGATCTCCTGGGCATTCACCAGGTTGCCGTTGTGCGCTACGGCGATGCTGCCGCGCGCATAGTCGACCATGATCGGCTGGACATTCTTGAAGTCGCTGCTGCCAGCCGTGGAGTAGCGCACATGACCGATCGCGTTGCGCCCCGGCAGCTCCCCGAAAATCGAGTCGCGCTTGAAGACATCCGAGACCAGCCCCATGCCGCGGTAGGCCCGCAGGCTCTTGCCGTCACCGGCCACGATCCCGCAGCTCTCCTGACCGCGATGCTGCAGGGCGTAGAGGCCGAGGTAGGTCAGGTTGGCGGCCTCCGGGTGACCGAAAACACCGAAGACACCGCATTCATCCTGGAACTTGTCAAACATGGTTTTTAGAATCTCCACAGCTGGGCATCAGCATTGATGTTCTGATTTGGTTGTCCGCGTCATGCGTCATGCGTGCCGGGATTTAGAGCAATTGCTCGCGAATGTACTTGATCGCATTGTCATACAGCCACAAGCCCATGCCCTCTTCTGGCAGATCGGGCTCACGGGTCCAGCGGGGGTGATGCGTTCTATGGAGATAGGCCTCCGGATGCGGCATCAGTCCGAAGAGTCGCCCGGTTTCGTCACAGACCCCGGCGATGGCAGCCATGGAACCGTTCGGGTTCAGAGGGTAGTCCATGGCCGGCAGGCGGTACTCGGCATCACAATATTTGACGACGGCAAGATGCTGCGCTTCGATCTGCTGCAAAACAGTGTCGTTCTCAACGACGAACTTGCCTTCGCCGTGACGAACCGGCAGATAAAGGCCGCGCAGCCCGCGGGTGAAGACGCAGGGCGAGTCCTGGTCCACTTTCAGGTAACACCAGCGGTCCTCGAACCGCCCGCCGTCATTGAAGGTCAAGGTCGCCGACTGTGTGTGGTAATCGCCGCCGAGCGCGGGCAGCAGGCCCATCTTGGTCATCAGCTGGAAACCGTTGCAGACCCCCATGACCAGCTTGCCGTCGGCAATAAAGCGCTGCAGCTGATCGCTCAGCGTCTCCTCGCTGTCCTTGACGGCAGCATGGGTCAGGCGATTGGCGCCGGCCTTGGCGCTGCCGAGGTCGTCGCCGTCGAGGAAACCGCCGGCCAGGTTCAGCAGGTGATAATCGTCAAGCCGCGCCCGACCCGAGAGCAGCTCGGCGACATGGATGATCTCGACGACCTCGGCGCCGGCCAGGCGGCAGGCGTTGGCCACTTCGCGCTCGCAGTTGGTGCCATTGCCGGACATCACAACCGCACGGACTTGCTTCACCATAATTACATCTCCCGCAGCGGATTTTGCCACGCTTCTTTAAGATCCTCAAGGCTGCTGCGCACCAGTATCTCACCGTAGAGACCAGTTATCTTGAGGAATTTTTCACCGGTCACCCGGCCGATGCAGGCAGCATCCTGCCCGTTAAAGAGGGCTTCGAAACGCTCCCGGTCAGTCGGCTTGATCGTCACCAGCAAGCGGCTGGCAGATTCGCTGAACAGCAGACGATCGGCACGCATGTCCTCATCAGCAGAAAGCTTGCCGAGGTCGATCTCCATCCCCAGCCCGCCGGCAAAGGCGGTCTCGGCAAGGGCCACCGCCAGCCCGCCGTCGGACAGGTCGTGGCACGAGGCCAGCAGGCCCTCGGCCTGGGCCGCGTTGACTGAGCGGTAGCGCTGCAGGGCGCTTGCGGCGTCAACCAGGGGGACGTTGCGACCGATCTCGCCATGCATGGCGTAATACTCGGAGCCGCCCAGTTCGTCCCGGGTCCGGCCCAGCAGGTAGACTAGATCGCCGGACGACTTGGCATCCATGGTGACGGACTTGCGCAGGTCTTCGATTTTGCCGATCACCGAGAACAGGACGGTCGGTGGAATCGAGATTTTGGTATCACCGACCATGTAGTCGTTCTTCATCGAATCCTTGCCGGAGATCAGGGGCACACCGAAAGCGAGACAGTAGTCGTAAAGGGCCTGGTTGGCGCGGACCAGCTGGGCGGCCTTGTAGGCACCGTCCGGGGTTTTTTCGCTGACCACCGGATCGCACCAGCAGAAGTTGTCGAGACCGGCCACATGCTCGATATTGCCGCCCACCGCGACGTAGTTGCGCAGGCCCTCGTCGATCGCGTTGGCCATCATGTGATAGGTGTCGATATCGCTGTAGCCCGGACAGATGCCGTGTGCCACGACCACGCCCTCGAACGAGTCGAACAGCGGCCGGACCACGGCGGCGTCGGAAGGCCCGTCGTTGGCGACCCCGACCAGGGGTTTGATCACCGTTCCGGCCTGGACTTCGTGATCGTAGCGACGCACCACCGATTCCTTGGAACAGATGTCGAGTCGGCTGAGCATGTGCCGGAGCGTGGCATCCATGTCGAGGGGTTGGCTTAAATCGGGTTCCTGCAGCACAGGAGGCGTCCAGCGGGCTGGAATCACCATCTGCGGAACGCCTTCGTGGATGAATTCCATCGGCAGGTAGGTTGCCGTGGCCCCGTTATAGAGGCAGTGGAAATATCCCGAGTCGGTAAACTGGCCGAGGTCCGTGACCTCGACCCCCATTTCGGCGGCCAGGGTGGCGAATGCGTCCAGCTTCTCCGGCGGCACCGCCAGGGTCATGCGTTCCTGGGCTTCGGAGATCAGAATCTCCCAGGGCTGAAGTCCGCTGTATTTGAGCGGGGCGCGATCGAGATGCATTTCGAAGCCGCCGGTATCTTCCGACATTTCGCCGACCGAAGAGGACAGGCCGCCGGCACCGTTGTCGGTAATCGCATTGTAGAGGCCCCGGTCACGGGCGATCATCAGGAAGTCGAACATGCGCTTCTGGGTGATCGGGTCGCCGATCTGCACGGCCGTGACCGGTGAGCCCTCGTGCAGCTCCTCCGAGGAAAAGGTCGCGCCGTGGATGCCGTCCTTGCCGATCCGGCCGCCGGCCATGACGATGCGGTCGCCGACCCTGGCTTTCTTCTCATGACCGGGCTGGCCGTTGAGGACGCGCGGCATGATCGCCCCGGTCCCGCAATAGACCAGCGGCTTGCCGGCAAAGCGCTCGTCGAACACGATCGAGCCGTTGACCGTGGGAATGCCGCTCTTGTTGCCGCCGTGCTCGACGCCCTCGACGACCCCTTCGAAAATCCGCCGCGGATGCAGCAGGCGCGGGGGCAGCGGCTGGTCGTAGAAAGGCGAGGCGAAGCAGAAGACGTCGGTATTGAAGATCAGGCGTGCGCCCATGCCGGTGCCGAAGGGGTCGCGGTTGACGCCGACAATCCCGGTCAAGGCCCCGCCGTAGGGGTCGAGGGCGCTCGGCGAGTTGTGGGTTTCCACCTTATAGACCAGGCTCCAGTCGTCGTTGAACTTGATGACGCCGGCGTTGTCTTTGAAAACCGACAGGCAGATGTCGTCCTTCCCCCTGGCCTTGCGCACATCGGCGGTCACCTGGACGATGTAGCTCTTGAACAGCGAGTTGATGACTTCCTGCTCTCCCCGCTCATCCTCGTACTCGATGCGAGCCGAAAAAATCTTGTGTTTGCAGTGCTCGCTCCAGGTCTGGGCCAGGGCCTCCAGTTCGGCATCGGTCGGCATGGCCCCCAGGCCAATGGCCTTGCGCGAAGCGATCACATTGTCCTGGCGGTAGAAGAACTGGATCGCCTTCATCTCTTCGAGACTCAGGGCGAGCATCCCCTGCCGGCTGATCGCCATCAGCTGCTCGTCGCTGACCTCGAGGTCGACGGCGCGGATCTCCGGCGCGGCGCTGCTGGTCACCCTGGGCACAGTCGCCGGAATCCCCTTGACGGCGTCGAAAGCGGAACGGGGCACGATCTCCCAGCGCTGGATCAGTCCATTGGCGAGAAAGTCCCGCGCGATCCGCTCGGCGTCAGCGAGGGAGATCTCGCCGCAGAGCAGGTACTGGACCGAGGTGTAGACCCCTTCGCCGCCAGCAAACAAACGCCCGGTCTGGTACTGGATCGCCTCACGGGCGGTCCGCCCGACGTTGTCGGTGACGCCAGGACGGAAGCCCACCTCGATCAGGACGTCGAAATCGTGGGCCAGCGGCTGGTTGATGACGTAATCCTGGATGATCGGGTCGCTGAACGGCCCGGCGGCCGCCGCGGCAACCTCCGCGTCGGAGAGCTGCGCATCGACGGTATAAACATCCATGGTGCGGACTGCCTGCAGTTCGATCCCGAGATGCTCGCGAATCTCGCGACGCACCCGTTCCCCCCGGGCATCGCGCACCTTATCCTTGAGACCGACTACGATTCGCCAGGCCATTAAAATCTCCTTCGGATTTTTAGCTGCAAGCTGACAGCTTAGAGCTAATCTTTAAACACCCGTTTAAAGATTGTATCCACGTGCTTCAGGTGGTAACTGAGATCGAAAGACTCCCGGATCTTCTCGGCGCCGAGCGCCTCGACAACGGCCCGGTCTGCCAGCAGCTCCTCCTGGAAATCTTTGCCCTCTTCCCAGACCTTCATGGCATTGCGCTGAACCATGCGGTAGGCCTCTTCGCGCGAGACACCGGCCTGGGTCAGGTCGAGCAGGATCTTCTGGGAGAAGATCAGGCCGCGCATCTGGTCGAGATTGCGCAGCATGTTGTCCGGGTAGACGACCAGGTTTTTGATCAGCCCGTTGAGCCGGCGCAGGGAGAAGTCGAGGGCGACCGTGGCGTCGGGACCGATATAGCGCTCCACCGATGAGTGCGAGATGTCGCGCTCGTGCCAGAGGGCGACATCCTCCAGGGCGGGGATCGCAAAAGCCCGGATATAACGGGCCTGGCCGGTCAGGTTCTCGGCCAGGATCGGGTTGCGCTTGTGCGGCATCGCCGAGGAGCCTTTTTGCCCCTTGCTGAAGAATTCTTCGGCCTCGAGGACTTCGGTGCGCTGCAGGTGACGGATTTCCACGGCGATCCGCTCCAGGGAGGAGGCGATGATTGCCAGGACACAGAAGAACTCGGCATGGCGGTCGCGCGGGATGACCTGGGTCGAGACCGGCTCGGGCTGCAGGCCGAGTTTCGCACAGACATATTCCTCGACGGCCGGGTCGATATTGGCGAA
>JAHEDT010000093.1 GCA_024641085.1 Geobacteraceae bacterium
AAGGGCAACAGATTGGCCATCTGTTGCCATGTTACTGCAGAACTTCAAGCCTCGAACCACCCTTGAAATGGATCAGTCGCATGCATCAGCTTCTCCGGCTGCAGGTTTTCATCAAATTCAAAAAGCAAACCCCGTTTGAAGATACGCAGAATTTGTCAAGATCTGGGGCGCTCCGCAGGGTGCGCCCTTTGTTGTCACTTCAGCCGTCCGGTTTGGCGCAAGGCTTCGTAGACGATGATCGCGGCAGCATTGGCCAGGTTCAGGCTGCGGACGATCGGGCTGAAAATTGGTATGCGGATCGCCCGTTCCCCGTTGCGCTGCAGCAGATCCTCGGGCAGACCGAGGGTCTCCTTGCCAAAGACCAGGAAGTCGCCGGGCTCGAAATCTGCCTCGACGTGGGTTTTGTGCGCTTTTTTCGAAGTGTACCAGAACCTGCCTTCCGGGAACGCCTCCTGCAACTCTTCCAGACTTTGCCATTGGCGGATGTCTACGGCCTTCCAGTAATCTAGCCCGGCACGCTTGACATGCTTGTCGTCGATGGAGAAGCCGAGTTTGCCGACCAGGTGGAGAACCGTTCCGGTGGCTCCGCAAAGACGGGCTATATTGCCGGTATTAGGGGGGATTTCCGGCTCAACGAGCACGATGTGGAAAGTCATGGTGAGCCTCTATGTACCGCAGCATTGACGCCACCGGCGGTGTAGCCAGAACCATTGACTGATGTCATGGCGAATGCCTTGTTCAAGTTTCTGGTTGAGCAGCGTGGTGTTGGCGAGAATGTTCGCTTCGCTCAGGTCCCCTTCGAGAAAGAACATCTTGTCGTAGCGGATTTCATAGTTGTTGTCAGGTCTGCGGTACGAGTAGGCCGTAACAATCGGAATCCGATAGCGGGTCGCCATCTGGGTGATGATCGTGGTCGTGTGGGCCGGTCGACCGAAGAAAGGCGCCGCCACAGAGCCGGGGCCCTTTATATGCTGATCGAGAAGCAGGCCGACGACATGATTGTTCTTTAATGATTTCAAAATGTTTCGAGCGCCATTGTGGCTATTGATGAGCGTTGTGCCGCTGGCCTGGCGCATGCGGGCGAAAAATGCATCGACCAGGGGGTTGCGCATCGGCTTGGCGACAACTTCAAATGCAAACCCCGTTTGCGGAAGAACGAAGGTCCCCGCCTCCCAGAACCCGATATGGCCGGTGATAATCAGGCAGCCGCGTCCCAGTGCGAGGGCCTCTTGCAGGTTCTCTATGCCGTTGACGCTGAAATATCGCTCGAGATCGCGCTGACCGTGGTATTTGTCGAGACGCAGCATATCAACGAAGCAGATGCCCATGTGCTTGAACATCCTGCCGATTGCCGCTGATACCTCTGCGGGAGAGAGCTCAGGCAGGGCCCGCTGCAGGTTCTCACGGGCGATCTCGGCGCGTCGCTTCTGGAGGTGCCGGGCAAGTTGGCCCAGCCAGCCTCCGAGACTGAGTGCGGTTGTTCTCGGCAGGGCCCTGACCAGGCTTGCAGTGCAGATAAAAAGTATGTATTCCAGTACGTTGCGCATGAAGGTCGGCCTGATGACGAGTCGATTGAGGTTGAGAAGATACCATGGTAGCGATCGGCGGGCAAAAGAAAAGCTTTGACTGGTCGCCTTGAATTCGCACAGGACAAGTGGGTCATCGTGCCGGTTGCATGCACATCGGCTCTGAAAGTAAAAAAGCGGGCCAAGGCCCGCTTTTTACTGTACTGCTGAAGGGTTCTCAGCCTTGACTGATTCGCAACGCCTGTTCAAGATCCTCGAGGATATCCTGGATATCTTCAATGCCCACCGAGACACGGATGTAGTCCGGGCTGACCCCTGAAGCGACCTGTTCCGCCTCCGAAAGTTGCTGGTGGGTGGTGCTGGCCGGGTGAATCACCAGCGTCTTGGCATCGCCGATATTGGCCAGGTGGCTACAGAGCTTGACCGAGTCGATAAACCTGGCGCCGGCCTCCCGTCCGCCTTTGATGCCGAAACCGAGAATCGCTCCCTGGCCGGCGGGCAAGTAACGTTTGGACCTTTCGTGATCCGGGTGGCTCTGCAGCCCGGGGTAGTTGACCCACTCGACTGACGGGTGATCTTCGAGGAACTGCGCCACTTTGAGAGCGTTTTCACAATGCCGCGGCATGCGCACGTGCAAGGTCTCCAATCCCTGCAGGAACTGGAATGCGTTGAACGGCGAGAGGCAGGGGCCCATGTCGCGCAGCAGGGTCAGGCGCATCTTGAGGATATAGGCCATGGCGCCGAGGGCCTCGTGGTAGACCAGTCCGTGATAGCTCGGGTCGGGCGTCGTGTACTCGTCGAAGCGGCCGCTGGACCAGTCGAACTTGCCACTGTCGACGACTGCACCGCCGATACTGGTGCCGTGTCCACCGATAAACTTGGTAAGCGAATAGCAGGCGATGTCGGCGCCGTGATCGAACGGCTTGAAGAGGTAAGGGGTTGCGACGGTATTGTCGATGATAAAGGGTAACCCGTTGTCATGGGCGATGCGGGCAATCGTCTCAAAATCGTCGACGTTGTTCTTCGGGTTGCCGATCGACTCGGTAAAAACCGCCTTGGTCCTGGCGTCGATGGCTTTGGCGACATTCGCCGGATTGCTGCTATCGACGAACTTGACGCTGATCCCCATGCGCTTGAAGGTGTAGTTGAACATGTTGTAGGTCCCGCCATAGAGAAACTGGGTCGAGACAATATTGTCGCCGGCTTTGGCCAGGTTGAGAATCGCCAGGTTGATCGCCGCGGTACCCGATGCCAGGGCCAGGGCGCCGATGCCGCCGTCGAGTTCGGCCAGCCTTTTTTCCAGCACATCGGTGGTGGGATTCATGATGCGGGTATAGATATTCCCCATTTCGGCGAGGGCGAAGAGATTGGCCGCATGCTCGCTCGAATTGAACACGTAGGAACTGGTCTGGTAGATCGGTACGGCTCGCGCATTGGTGGTTGGATCAGGCTCATGACCCGCATGCAGGGCCTTGGTCCCAAGGCGGTAGTTGGTGGGCTGCTCAGACATTGGCGTTCTCCTTTTTATTCAATGATTCCGGTTTTTAATCATGTCAAATTAATTAATTAAGTCAAGAAGAAAATAGACCTATTATACGGTAAGTTACTGTTGAATCGACGAGAGGGTTCGTCCCCAGCAACTTGCTGCGCCATGCATTGATTGCCGCCTGGTGCGCACCTTTTTAGGGAATCCAGTACCCGGAACCCAGAATCCGGAATAAGGCTCGAACACCACTTGGAGTGGCGGGGTATACTTTCTACTGGATACTGAATTCTGGATACCCTGCGGCTTGCCGCAGAGCATGTTACTCCCATGCCACACATCATAGCATCAATCTGAAAGATGCCAATTCACAGAACGAGAAACTGTCTTGGCTGATTCGCAGCGCCAGCAAGAGACTCCTTGCAGTTCCGCGGTGACTTGCACTAAGCTTCGCCCATGGACAGCGTAATCTTTCAAGCCATGGCGGCTGAACTTCACCGCGAGTTGGCCAACAGCAGAGTCGACCGCGTCACCCAGGTGACTGCGGGGACGCTGATCCTGAAACTCTGGACCGGGCGCGAGAAACGTCAGCTCCTCCTGAAAGGAGACGGCCAGGGAAGTTTTCACCTGACCAGGCAGGCCCATGCCGCCCCTGCTCATCCGCCGCGTTTCTGCCAGCTGCTGCGTGCGCGTCTGCGCCGTCTCACCGCCGTACGAGCCGAACCCCTGGATCGCATCGTCCATTTCCTCTTTACCGGTTCCGGACAGGAAAGCTACGACCTGGTCCTGGAGGGGTTCGGCGCACAGGGCAACCTGATCCTGGTGGATGCTGCCGGGCGCATCGTCGATCTTTTATGGCGCCAGGAAGGTGCCCGCGCCCTGATGCCTGGCCAAACTTACCTGCTTCCGGAGCAGAAGCCGCGGCTCTCCCTGCTTGGCGAACCTGCCATGCTGGTTGCGACACTGAGCGAGGCTGACAATGCGCAGGCCATGGCCCGTCTTCATGTCGCACCCATGTCGCCGGCCCTGGCCAGGGCCATCTGCAATGAAAGAGACTCAGGCCGTACCTTGCAGGCGATCATTGAACAGCTTCAGGAAACCTTTAGGGCGGCTGCGTTCGAGGCATCTCGGGTCTCCTGGGAAGGTGGGCTCGGGCTGCTGCCGTTGGCGCTCGGCATGTCCGGTTTTGACACGGTGCAGAGAGTTGAGGATCTTTCGCGACTGCTCGAGGAGACCAGCGCAGCAGATGGCCAGGAACCGGCACGAGATCTAACGGCCCGGCTGGCAGGCCTGATGTCCCGGCAGCGCAGAAAGCTGCTCAAGCGGCGCGAGAAGATTGCCGCTGAGAGGGACCGTCAATCTGACCCGGAGAGGTTCCGCATCAGCGGCGACCTGATCCTGGCCAACCTGCACCGGATCAGGCGCGGCTCTGTATCGGTCGAGGTTGATGACTATTATCAGTCGCCGGCCGCCACAACGACCATCACCCTCGATTCCAAACTGTCACCCCAGGAAAATGCCGAGCGCTGCTTCAAGCTGTATCGCAAAGCCAAGCGGGCAGGGGACCATCACCGGCGCCGTCTGCAGGAAACGGAGGAGGAACTCGACTGGCTCGATCAGGTCGAGCTGGCCCTTGAAGAAGCCGCCGGTGGTGATGACCTCTATCAGGTCCAGATCGAGCTGGAATCAGCCGGATTGCTCAAGGCAACCAGGGGGCAACTGGGCAGGCGCCGGACCGAATCACCCGAAGATCAGCTGCACCAGGCGGAGACGCCCGGCGGGCTGAAACTCTTCTGGGGAAAAAACAGCCGCACCAACGATTACGTCAGCCGCCGCCTGACCGCCGCCAATGATTTGTGGTTCCACGCCCACAATATGCCGGGCTGCCACCTGGTCCTCAAATGCGGGGCAACCGCGGGCCCGGTGCCCGAAGAGGAGATTCTTTACGCTGCTGCTCTGGCCGCCGGTTACTCCAGGGGGAAGGGTGCCGCAAAAGTGGACGTCATCGTGGCACAAGGCAGAGCAGTGCAGAAACCGAAGGGTGCCCGGCCCGGGCTGGTTACCGTCGAGTCGTATCGCACGGTAATGGTCGCTCCCCGGCGGTTGGATGCATAAACACTTGCCGCCGCCAGCCTGTCTCCTTGCTCCCTGAAGTCCTCAATAGTGCATGCCTTTAACGTTTTTTGGGGGCCCTTCGCCCCCAATCCCCAGGCGCTGATTTTTTTATTGCATTGGCTTTTCCCTTTTGCTATAAATTGCCCTCTCTTCAATGCCGAAGTGGTGGAATTGGTAGACACGCTAGGTTCAGGGTCTAGTGTCCGTAGGGACGTGGGAGTTCGAGTCTCCCCTTCGGCACCACACAGTTACAAGAGCGGTTGACACTCAAGTCAACCGCTCTTTTTGTTGTTGCTCAAAATCTCCATTTGAACAGCTAACTTAGAAAAATGGAGTTTCCCCTTGGCTGATAGTGCCAATCCATTTAGAATGACTCGCAAAACAGTTCATTTCATGGTGCCCAATGAATTATCGTCAAATTCTCAAGCATAGTCCTATCTTTGCCGGACTTTCCAACAGCGATCTTGATGCTCTCATGGAGATCGCCCGGATCCGTGAACACCAGCGTGGAGAGCTGCTCTTTTCCGAAGGGGAGCAGGCCACCGGCTTTTTCGTGGTCCTGGATGGCAAAGTCAAGGTTTATAAACTTTCCCCGGAGGGGAAAGAACGTATCCTGCATATTATCCACCCCGGTGGGACCTTCGCCGAAGCGGCGATTTTCGGCGACGGTCTCTACCCCGCTTATGCCGAACCCCTGCAGGTTTCGCAGCTGCTATTCCTGCCCAAGGACGGCTTCCTCGGCCTGCTGATGAATAACGGCCGGATTGCCATCAATATGATTGCCGGCCTGTCCCGGTTCCTGCGCCAGTTCGCCAACCAGATCGAGGACCTGACAT
>JAHEDT010000045.1 GCA_024641085.1 Geobacteraceae bacterium
TCTTCTGGCGCCAGGGGATCGGTGGCCAGGGCGCTCCGGCCGACATCATGCTGCGCATGGGGACCAGCAACTTCACCCCGGCCAACCTCTACCCGGTTGTGGATCCCGGCTGCGCGACCTCGCTGTACGAGGAGGCCAGCCTGCTGCAGAACCAGGCCCCGTTCAACGTCAGCAGCAACACGCCCGTGGCCACGACGGCGAATCTCAATGACATGACCGGTGCCAACAGCGTGGAGAACTCACGCGCGCACCGTGCCCTGCTGCGCGGCGACGATCTCTATGTCGGCTACACCTACACCGAGGACGACCTGCTGTCCCAGCTGCCGCGCCCGCGGGCCAACTACAACTTCTGGATGCGCCCGTTCAACGCGGCGACCGGGACCTGGGCCTCACCCAGGAACCTGTCGAAGGTCAGCAACCGCAATGTCGATGTCAAGGAGCCACGACTGATGGGCACCCCGGGCAGCGGACCAGGCTGCCCGAATAACCCGGAGGAGTGCCAGAACACCGACATCTTCTTCGCGGCCTGGGGTACGGAACGTAAGGACCCGGCCGCGGGGACCGCCAGGAACCTGGACCTCTTCATTACTTACACCACCAACAGCGGCCAGGACTTCGCCCCGGCGATACGCCTGGCGCGGGGTGACAATGTCAATGGCCAGGCTGAGGCCCAGCTGCGCGCGACTCCGGATGGCAGCCAGGTCTTCTCGGTTTGGATCGAAGAGGATCGCAGCGGGGCCAGCGATGCCCGGCTGACCGTCGGTACGCTTGACGACAGCCACGGCAAATCACCGGCCCACCCTGACAGACCGCAGACTCACCATGACAAACCGAAGGAAGACCGCGGTAAAAAGAAATAACGGGTCCCCGTTACTGCCGGGGGCCTGAGGGAGGGCGGCTATGAAAAAAAATCTGCTCTGCAGCCTGTTCATCGTGACCGCCCTGCTGGCGACCGGTATGGCCTTGCAGGCTCAGGACCAGGATCGGCAACGTGCCCAGGATCGCGACCGCGTCCATGTCGAAGACCAGGATCAGGTGTATGGATGGCAGATGATGAACGAACCGGAGCGCCAGGAATATCGCGAGCGCATGAGGACCATGCAGACCGAACAGGAGCGCGAGAGGTACCGTCTCGAGCACCGTTCGCGCATGGAGGAGCGGGCCCGGCAGAGAGGTGTTGACAAGCCTGCCGCCCCCGGAGGGAAAGGCAAGAAGCCCATACAGCAGCATCCCGGTGGTGGCGGCCAAAAGTGACCCGGTGCGACACGATGGTTTGACCAACAGGACTGTCGTTGGGCAGTCCCCATCCGGTTCAGGCCAACTCGGCAACCTCTGCCGAGCTGGCCTTGTCATGTGCTTGACAGGCGAATTCCATCAGCATGCTCCTTTGATTCCCCGGGATCTTTCCCCTGGCTTGAACTGTCTTCTCAACGGATCCGAGCCGCACTGAAATAAATAAGCAGATACTGATTTGTAATCGTGGCCATTTTAGGGTTTAATATCTCTTCGTGGCCACCCTTGTGAAAAATCTTATGCCCCCGATGCGCAAACCAATCATCGGTGTCATCGGCGCCTCGCGACCTTCGCCAGAGGGTTTAAGCATGGCCGAAGCTGTCGGTCGCGAAATTGCCCTGCGCGGCGCGACCCTGGTGTGCGGTGGCCTGGGCGGGGTCATGGAAGCGGCTGCCAGGGGGGCGGCCGAGGCGGGCGGCGTGGTCCTCGGCATCCTGCCGGGACCGGACAAAAGCTCAGCCAACCCATATGTCACCCTGGCTGTCCCGACCAACATGGGGCACGCCCGCAACGTCATCATCGCCCACACCGCGGACGCCCTGATCGCGGTCGAAGGGGAGTACGGCACCTTGTCTGAAACGGCCATCGGCCTGAAACTCGGCAAGCCGGTCTTTGTCCTGCCCGGAGGTCAGCGGATTGAGGGGGCAGTGGCCGTGGACACGGCCGAGTCGGCGGTCTCTTTCGCATTCGAGAGTCTGAAACCATGAAACATGCAATTTCCTGCAACCTGAATCACTCGGAGGAGTTCTCCACCGGGATCATCGAATGGCTGCGCGGCAAAGGTTCGATCCTGATCGTCACCCACGACCATCCGGATCCGGATGCCCTGGCGGCGGCCTTCGCCCTGCAGCACCTGATCCTGGTCAAAACCGGTCAGAAAGCGATCATCGCTTTCGGCGGCGGGGTCGGCCGCCGTGAGAACATGGTGATGGTCAAGGAACTGGAGATCAAGTCACAATCGATCGACACCCTTGACCTCGACACCTTCAATGCGGTCTGCATGGTCGATACCCAGCCCGGGACCGGCAACAATTCGTATCCTGCGGGTCGGCGCGTCGACCTGGTGATCGACCATCACCAGTTCAAGGAGCAGACCCATGCCTGCCGCTGGGTCGATGTGCGCCCGGAATACGGCGCCTCGGCCAGCATCCTCTTCGAGTACCTGCAGGCCCAGGAAGTGAAAATCGCCACCAAGCTGGCGACGATTCTCTTCTATGCGATCAAATCGGAGACCGAGGACCTGGGCCGCGACTGGACCAAATCGGATCGAGACGCATACCTCAAACTGATGCCGCTCTGCAACAACCGCATCCTGCACGACATCTCCCGGCCGAAATCGTCGCGCGCCTATTTCAAATATTTCGAGACGGGTCTGAAGAACGCGAAAATTTACGGCAACGTCCTGATTTTCAACCTCTACCTGATCGACCACCCGGAGATCGTGGCGGAAATCGCCGATTTCCTGATGCGCGTCGAGGGGATCGAAATTGTTTTGGGGCTGGGGTGCTACCATGATGAAGGGGTGCTCTCCATGCGTACCAGCCAACAGGAAACCCATGCCGGGGTGCTGATGCAGAAAATCATCAAAGGCCTCGGCACCGGCGGTGGGCACAGCATGACCGCCGGCGGGCAGATTCGCCCCCTGGAGGCGGTGCGGGGCAGCCTCGGCGCGCTGGAGTACGAACTGGCCGGACGCCTGCTGGCGGCCTTGGGCCGGGAGCATGTCGAGCCGGTGTCGCTGGTTGCCAGGTAGCCTGCCTTGCTTAGCTCTGCGTTGACAGCCCTGCCCATCTGGAGTATATAACGCGCCATGCCTCGCTTCCCCCTGCAATTGTCCGCCCTGTTGTTGGTCCTCCTGGCTTTTGCACCGCCTGCCGGTGCCCTGGTCGAGATTGGCCGGCCCGGTGCCGTGCCCACGGTCATCGAGGATGTCTATCTGCGCGAGGGAACCGCCTTCATCTCCATCGATGATGCTCTGAACGCTCTGGGTCTGCAGGGGGAGTGGGATTCGGTGGCCCATGTCTACACCATCGGCACTCCGCATGGCCGGGCCCTGATCTCTCCGGGCAGCCAGTTCCTGAAACTTGGCGACAATTTCATCCCGGTTGCCCATCGGCCGCGTTTTATCGACTCCAAGCTGAGGATCTCGGAAGATTTCCTGCTGCGCCAGCTGGCGCCGCTACTCACCGAGCCGATCTATTACCGCAATAACAATCCTCCGGAACCGGTTGAGAACGAGGATCCTCTCGACCAGCTGTTCGCCTTCCTGCTGCGCAAGAAGGAGCCGGTCGCCGATGGCAGCAAGTGGGTGGTGGCCATCGATCCGGGGCATGGTGGCGAAGATTCCGGAGCCCTCGGCTTGAACGGCAGCAAGGAGAAAGCCGTCACGCTGGCCGTCGGCCAGCGCCTGGAAAAGCTTCTCAAGATGCACCAGGACGCGCCGGTTGTCATGACCCGCGACGGTGACTACGCCCTCGATATGGAGCGCCGACTGGAGCTGGTCGCGGAAGGGCAGGCTGACGTGCTGCTCTCCCTGCATGCCCAGGCGTTTTCCTCGGACGAGAGCTCCGGAGTCAATATCTATATCCAGACGCAGACCGAGCGGGATGCTCCCGACGGTATGCAGACCGACAACTCCAGCCTGAAGCTGGCCGACATTCTTCAGCAGAAGCTGAAGCTGAACGGTTTCGACGTGCATGGCATCAAGGAATTGCCGCTTTACCCTCTCGGCCGCGGCGACCTGCCGCGCGTCCTGGTGGAGATGGGCAGCCTGACCAATGCGATCGACCTGGCCACGCTCCAGGATCCGGTCCGCCAGCAGGATTTCGCCCGCGCCCTGATCGACGGGCTGCAGGCCTTTTTCGACACTTTCTCAGGAGCCAATCCATGAGTTCTTCCGCTTCGCCCCGCCACGACGGCCGCCAGCCGAACCAGCTGCGCTCGGTCACGATCGAGCGCGGCTTTACCCGTTACGCCGAAGGGTCGGTGCTGATCAGCTTCGGCGCGACCCGTGTCCTGTGCAATGCCTCTGTCGAAGAGAGCGTGCCGCCCTTCATGCGCGGCCAGGGGCGCGGCTGGGTGACAGCCGAATACAGCATGCTGCCCCGTGCGACCCAGACCCGCTCGGTTCGCGAGGCGGCGCGCGGCAAGCTGGGTGGCCGGACCCAGGAGATTCAGCGCCTGATTGGCCGCGCGCTGCGCGCCGTGGTCGATTTCCAGCTCCTCGGCGAGCGCACGATTGTGATTGACTGTGATGTCCTCCAGGCTGACGGCGGCACACGCACCGCAGCGATCACCGGGGCCTGGATTGCGCTGGCCGACGCGGTCGAAAAACTGCTGGCGCAGGGGCTGCTCAAGACATCCCCCCTCAAGGACAGCGTGGCCGCGGTCAGCTCCGGGATCGTCGACGGCCGGCCGGTTCTCGACCTGGATTACGTCGAGGACTCGGGCGCCAGTGTGGACATGAATTTCGTCATGACGGGTGACGGGCGCTTCGTCGAAGTGCAGGGCACGGCCGAAGACGAGCCTTTCAGCAATGTCGAGCTCGACGCCTTGCGCAATCTGGCCAGCCAGGGCTGCAGGGCCTTGACCCAGTTGCAGCAGGAGTCGAGAGCCCGGGCATGATGGAGCTGGTCGTCGCCACCCGCAATTCCGGCAAGCTCAGGGAGATCCGCCGCCTGCTCGAGTCGAAGGGCGTCAGTATCCTCGGCATGGACAGCTTCCCGGACGCGCCGGACGTCGACGAGGACGGCGACACCTTCGCGGCCAATGCGGTCAAAAAAGCCCTGGCCGTTGCCCGGTTCACCGGCAAGCCGTGCCTGGCCGACGACTCAGGGCTGGAGGTCGCCGCGTTGCAGGGGCGTCCCGGCGTGCATTCGGCCCGCTTTGCCGGCGTTGATGCCGACGACCACGACAACAACTGCCGGCTGCTTCATGACATGGATTCGGTCCCAGACGATCAGCGCCAGGCCGCCTTCTGCTGTGTCATGGCCCTGTGCCTGCCCGGTGCACCGCCCCGCCTTTTTGAAGGCCGGGTCGAGGGGCGGATCCTGAGACAGGAGCGGGGCGACGGCGGATTCGGCTACGACCCGCTGTTCTGGCTGCCGGAATTCGCTTGCACCATGGCTGAACTTCCCCTCGATACCAAAAACCGCATCAGTCATCGCGGCCAGGCCATGCGCCTGGTGGTCGCGTATCTTTCCTCTCTACAGCGCTGATTTATAAAAACAACCGGGAAAATCCCGGAATGCGCGCACGCCGGCAATTTTTCCTTTATTTTTTTCCAAACGGTGTTTAGTATACGAAGGTCTTGTATACAGTATGCAGTATTTGTGCGGCGGCCAGGGAGAGAGCAGCAGACTGGTTCGCGGCGATGTAACAAGGGATCTTCATATGGGTTTGTCTAGTCGTTGGCGGGGGCCTCCTCGGTAGGCCATGGCAAGGCGCGTCGTACTGCCTTGTCTTGTGCGCCGGCTGTAGCCGGTTCCGATTGGCTCTTTCATTTCGGGTTTTATCCATCACAACACATTGAGTAAGGGATCAAAATCATGCAACTGACGCAAAGTTCTGTGGGCAGAAAGATCATCATGGCCGTTACCGGCTTCGTGTTGGTCGCGTTTGTTTGTGTGCACCTGCTGGGCAACTCGTCCGTGTTCATCGGTGCAAACGCAATCAACGCTTACGCGCAGAAGCTGCACAGCCTCGGGCCGTTCGTCTGGGTCTTCCGGCTGGTTATGCTGGCAGCTTTCGCCATTCACATCATTTTCGGGATCCAGTTGACCCTTGAGAACAGGGCGGCGACCCCCGACCGGAACGTGCAGATCAAGCGCCTGAAGACCGGTTTCGGAGCCGAGACCATGATCGTCTCGGGGCTGGTGATGCTGGCCTTCGTCATTTACCACCTGCTGCACTTCACCGTTCGGGTGACCAATCCCGAAATTTATGTGCCGCTCGGTGATCATGGCATGGTCGATGTTTATGTCATGATAGTCAATGGCTTCCATAGCGCTCTGCCGGTCATTGTCTACCTGGTCGGTATGTCGTTTTTGTTCCTGCATGTCAGCCACGGCTTCCAAAGCCTGTTCCAGACCATCGGACTGAGCAATGACAAGTCACTTCCGGTCATGGAAACGATCAGCAAACTGGTTGGTGTTGTCCTCCTCGTGGGCTACATCTCCATTCCGCTGCTGGTTGTTTTCGGACTCATCAAGATTTAGGGGGTCGATTTAATGATACTCGACGGCAAATGTCCTACCGGACCAATTGAAACTTCCTGGGATCGTCACCGCTTCGAAACGAAGTTGGTCAATCCTTCGAATAAGCGCAAATTCAAAATTCTCTGCGTTGGTACCGGCCTCGCCGGTGGTGCCGCGGCGGCTTCCCTGGGTGAACTGGGCTACAACGTGCATGCCTTCTGCTACCAGGACAGCGCCCGCCGCGCGCATTCCATCGCTGCCCAGGGCGGCATCAACGCGGCCAAGAACTATCCGAACGACGGCGACTCCATCTACCGCCTGTTCTACGACACCATCAAGGGCGGCGACTTCCGCGCCCGTGAAGCCGACGTCTGGCGCCTGGCCCAGGTGTCGAACAATATCATCGACCAGTGTGTCGCCCAGGGCGTCCCCTTTGCCCGCGACTACGCCGGCTACCTGGACAACCGCTCTTTCGGCGGCGCCCAGGTCTCCCGGACCTTCTTTGCCCGCGGCCAGACCGGTCAGCAGCTGCTGCTCGGCGCCTACTCGGCGCTGTCCCGCCAGGTCAAGGCCGGCACGGTCGTGCTCCACGAGCGCCGCGAGATGCTCGACATGGTCGTGGTCGACGGCGTCGCCCGCGGCATCACCTGCCGCAACATGGTGACCGGCGAGATCGAGTCCCACTGGGGTGACGCGGTGATCCTGGCCACCGGCGGCTACGTCAACGTCTTCTACCTCTCCACCAACGCCATGGGCTGCAGCGTCACCGCTGCCTGGAAGGCCGCCAAGAAGGGCGCCTACATGGCCAACCCCTGCTACACCCAGATCCACCCGACCTGCATTCCGCAGCACGGCGAGCACCAGTCCAAGCTGACCCTGATGTCCGAGTCGCTGCGTAACGACGGCCGCTGCTGGGTACCGAAGAAAGCCGAAGACTGCGAGAAGCCGGCTGGCAGTATTGCCGATGAGGACCGCGACTACTACCTCGAGCGCAAGTATCCCTCGTTCGGCAACCTGGCCCCGCGCGATATCGCGTCCCGCGCCGCAAAGGAACAGTGCGACGATGAGCGCGGCGTCGGCCCCGGCAAGCGCGGTGTCTACCTGGACTTTGCCGACTCGATCAAGCGTCTTGGAGAAGACACCATCCGCGAACGTTACGGCAACCTCTTCGAGATGTACGAGAAGATCACCGCCGAGAATGGCTACAAGCAGCCGATGCGCATCTACCCGGCACCGCACTACGCCATGGGCGGCCTCTGGGTCGACTACAACTGCATGAGCAACGTCCCCGGCCTGTTCGTCCTCGGCGAAGCCAACTTCTCCGTGCACGGCGCCAACCGCCTCGGTGCTTCGGCCCTGATGCAGGGCCTGGCCGACGGCTACTTCGTGATCCCCTACACCATCGCCGGCTACCTGGCGACGGTCAAGCCTGGCCAGGTCAAGGACGACCATGCCGAATTCAAGAAGTCGGCTGAAGAGGTCAAGGCCGATATCGACAAGATGCTCTCCATCAACGGTACCAAAACTCCTTCCGAGCTGCATCGTGAACTTGGCAAGGTCATGTGGGAAGACGTCGGCATGGCCCGCAGCAAGGAAAGCCTCGAGCACGCACTCAAGCGTATCCCCGAGATCCGCGAGGAGTTCTGGAACAACGTCAAGGTGGTCGGCACCAACGAGCAGTTCAACCAGGAGCTCGAGAATGCTGGTCGCCTGGCCGATTTCTTCGAGTTCGCAGAAATCCTCACCAAGGATGCGCTCAACCGCGAAGAGTCCTGCGGTGGTCACTTCCGGACCGAGCATCAGACTGCGGATGGCGAAGCAATGCGTAACGACGAGGATTTCTGTTACGTTGCTGCCTGGGAGTTCAAGGGTGTGGGTGTCGAGCCCGAGCTGCACAAGGAGCCTTTGAAATTTGAAAATGTCAAGCTTGCCGTAAGGAGTTACAAATAATGAAACTCAAACTTCATGTATGGCGCCAGAACGGCCCCAAGGACCAGGGAATAATGGAGACTTACGAAGTCCCGAATGTAAGCCCGGACCAGTCCTTCCTGGAGATGCTGGACGACGTCAATCTCGCCCTGGCGAAAGACGGCCGCGATGTCATCGCTTTCGATCACGATTGCCGCGAAGGAATCTGCGGCATGTGTTCCCAGGTTATCAACGGGGTTCCGCACGGCGGCCAGGAGCGGACCACGGTCTGCCAGCTGCACATGCGGGAATTCAAGGATGGTGACGAGATCTTCGTCGAGCCCTGGAAGGCACGCGCCTTCCCGGTCATCAAGGACCTGGTGGTCGACCGCGGTGCCCTGGAGAAGATCATGCAGGCCGGTGGCTACACCTCCTGCCACACGGGCGGGGTTGCCGATGGCAACGCCCTGCCGATCGGCAAGGAGATCGCCGACTACTCCATGGACGCTGCGGAATGCATCGGCTGCGGAGCCTGCGTCGCTTCCTGCCCGAACAGCTCGGCCATGCTCTACACCAGCGCCAAGGTCGCCCAGCTGGCGGTCCTGCCGCAAGGTCAGGTGGAAGCTCATCGCCGGGTCATGGCCATGACTGAAACCGCCAAGGAGCAGGGCTTTGGCAACTGCACCAACCATTACGAGTGCCAGGCCGCCTGTCCCAAGGGGATCAATGTCAAGTTCATCGCCAAGCTGAACCGCGAATATATGAAAGCACTCTTCAAGTAATTTGCTGCTATCTGAATGATGCAGTGAAGGGCGGGCCATGCGGCCCGCCCTTTTTTCGTGAGCTTATCAACAAAGCAAAGGCACAACAAAACTTAAGCCAATGAGTAACGCAAAGGCGCGGAGATGCTGAGAGCAATGCCAAGGCCGTGATATTTTCTTGAGCTTCATGACCTTCCCTCTGCAGCCTTTGCGTTAAACTTTTTCTAGGTTATATCAAGAAGTCGCGCTCCACGATGTCTTCAGGTACACTGGTCATTGTGAGTCTGCTCGCAAGTGGCCAGGTCGACAGGTTTACAGGGAGTGATTTGAGATGTTGACAAGAAATGATCAGCCGATTGCGGTCATTGGTGCCACCGGCTACATTGGTGCCCGCCTGGTGCCGCGCCTGGTGGAGGGCGGTTGGAGGGTGCGGGCGATCGGTCGCACCGCCGAGAAGCTCAAGGGGCGGAGCTGGAGCAACCTGCCGGGTGTCGAAGTGGCTCAGGGTGATGTGTTCGACAAGGCGTCCCTCCAGGAGGCCCTCAAGGGCTGTCAGGCAGCTTATTACCTTGTCCACTCCATGAACCCGTACATCGGGGATTTCGCCAGTGCGGATCGTCAGGCCGCACTGAACATGATCGCTGCAGCGGAAGACAATGGTCTGCAAAGGATTCTTTATCTTGGCGGCCTGGGAGACCGTGCCCCCGATCTGAGTCATCACCTGCGCTCGCGGCATGAAGTCGGCGAGGTGTTGCAGTCGGGATCCGTGCCGGTGACCATTCTGCGGGCCGCCATGATTATCGGCTCCGGCAGCGCGTCATTCGAAATCATGCGCTACCTGGTGGAACGCCTGCCGGTCATGATTACACCCCGCTGGATTTTTACCCGTTGTCAGCCCATTGCCGTGCGCAACGTCCTGCACTACCTGGTGGCGTGCCTTGATTGTCCTGAAACCTGCGACGAGACCTTCGATGTCGGCTGCGAGGATGTGGTCACTTATGATGACCTCATGCGGATCTATGCCGAGGAAGCCGGATTGCCGCGGCGGCTGGTCATTCCGGTGCCGGTTCTGACTCCCCGGCTGTCATCCTACTGGATTCACCTGGTGACACCGGTTCCGGCAGCTCTCGCCCGGCCCTTGACAGAGGGGTTGCGCAACCCGGTGCTCTGTCAGGAAAACCGCATCCGCGCATTGCTGCCGCAACCGCTGCTCGATTGTCGACAGGCGATCCGGCTGGCCCTGGAGAAAATGCGCCTGCACCAGGTTGAAACCTCCTGGTCCGACGCAGGGGCCCTGGCACCGGTCGAATGGAGCAGCCAGGAGGACCCGGCATGGGCCGGTGGGACCATTTTCAGAGATGACCGTCGCATGCTGGCCAAGGCCCGTGCTGAACGGCTCTGGCCGGCGGTGGTCGGCATCGGCGGCAAGACGGGCTGGTACTATGGGGATTGGCTCTGGCACGTGCGCGGTTGGATCGACCGTCTGGTCGGTGGCCCGGGGCTGAACCGCGGGCGACGGGACCCGGAACAGGTCCAGGCCGGTGATGCCCTGGATTTCTGGCGGGTTCTCGCCGTCGAACAGAATCACCGGCTGAAGCTGGTAGCCGAGATGAAGGTGCCCGGGGAGGCCGTTCTGGAACTGCTGCTCACGGAATGTGCCGACGGGACTACCGAGGTCCGGCAATATGCCCGTTTCAAGCCGCGCGGCCTGTTCGGCCTCCTCTACTGGTATGCGATGGTGCCGTTCCACAACCTGGTGTTTGCCGGCATGCTCAGGGGCATTGCCAGGGCATCCTCTGCCGAGATTATCCAGGGCCCGGAGCGATTGCCTTGAGAGGCGAACAGAGCACCGCGTGTCGTAAACGATCAAGACAGACGTATAGGACGGCCCCGTTTAACCCTTGACTGCCGAGAGTCTGAGATGTTTTTTGCCCCGACACAACGACTTGAATATCATCAGGACTTGCCGATTTCGCCCGAAGCGGCCTGGGAATTTTTCTCGCGTCCGGAGAACCTGGTGCGCATCACGCCGGAAAACCTGGGTTTCGAAGTGACCTCCGCATTGCCTGAGCGGATGTACGCCGGCATGATCGTCACTTACCGGGTTCGCCCCCTGTTCGGGGTTGCCATTCCCTGGATGTCTGAAATTACCCATGTGCGCGAACCGGACTTTTTCGTCGATGAACAGCGCAGCGGCCCCTACCGCTTCTGGCATCATCAGCACATTTTCAGCCCGCTTGACGGCGGCGTCAGGATGATTGACCGGGTGCATTACCAGGTGGCCCTCGGTCTGCCTGGCTATTGGCTGCTCGGCGGCGTGGTGCGCAGCCGTCTCGAGGAGATTTTCAGCTATCGGCGAAGATCCTTGCTCGACATGTTCGGCCGTTTGGAGGAGGTCCGATGACAGCCGGCAGAAAAAACCTGGTCGCGTTTGCCCTGGTGGCAATCTCAAGCCTGTTCGGCTGTGCCCAGCCGGCTCAAGATCGGCCACCCTTGAACACGGTCCCCCACGTTGACCTGCAGCGTTATCTCGGGACCTGGTACGAAATCGCCCGCTTCCCGCATCGTTTCCAGGCAGGGTGCGTCGAGACCATGGCGGTCTATACCCTGCGTGATGATGGTCTGATCGGTGTGCATAACGAATGTCGCAAGGGGAGTGTTGACGGTCCGCTCAAGGCCGTTGATGGTCGGGCGCGGGTGATCGACAAGCACACCAATGCCAAGCTCGAAGTCTGCTTTTTCTGGCCTTTCTGGGGCGACTACTGGGTCATCGATCTTGATCCGGATTACCATTGGGCCGTGGTGGGCCACCCGAGCCGCAAGTATCTCTGGATCCTCTGTCGTGAGAAAACGCTGGATGCCGCGGTCCTGAGCGGGATCATGCAGCGACTTGAGCAGCAGGGGTATGATCTGTCGAAACTGATGATCGCGAAGCCCGGGTGATGCTTTGAACGGTTTGATCCGTTAATTTCACTGCCCGGTGCGCCCCGTCGCATGTTCGAAGGGCAGATTTTGCCTTTATTCAGTCGACGAGAGGGTTGGTTCCCCGCAGCTTGTTGCGCGATGCATTGATTTACGCCTGGTTCGAGCCTTATTGAGGGAATCCAGTACCCAGAATCCAGAATCCGGAATAAGTTCCTGCTGCCAGGTGCCCCCACGAGTTTTTTCTGTCTACTGGATACTGAATTCTGGATACCCCGTGGCTTGCCGCGGGACAGTTCATTCGCCATGAACATGCACAGCAGGACCGGCTGCTGTTTTTGATCCTGGACTCTCTAATCCTGAATCCCTTTGATTCACTTGAGGCCGTTCTGATGGTGAGCGCATTTTTCCATGAGAACCGAGCTGAATTCTGTCAGCATGTGATTGCGCAGCAGCTTGCAGCCTCTCTGTTGGTAAGCCTGTCGCACGTCGAAGTTGTCCTCCCACAGAATCCCCGAAAGTAATAATTTCCCCCCGGGTTTGAGCTTTGCGGCGAGCGGTCCTGCCAGGGCCAGCAGGATGTCACCGTAGATGTTGGCCAGGATAATATCGAAGCCGTTTGCCGTGACGGTGTCCAGCGTTCCCGTGACGTGGGTCACCCGGCCGTCGACGTCGTTCCGCCGGCAGTTGCCCTGAGCCGTTGCCACCGCCTGTGCATCGATATCAACGCATACGGCATGGGCCGCGCCCAGCTTGAGTGCGGCGATGGCCAGAATGCCGGTCCCGCTGCCGAGGTCCAGGATGCGTGCGCCCGCAACCTCGGGGAGCTGTTCGAGCATGTCAAGACAGCTTTCGGTGGTTTCATGCTCTCCTGAACCGAAAGCGCCGCGCTGCATGACCAGGTTGATGCGGTCATCCGTTGAGGGAAGGGGCCCCGGAGGTGTGATGCGGAAGCGTGAGCCGAGGTTGAAAGGTTGGTACATGCAAGCTCCGAGTCGTGAGGCGCGTGGTGCGAAAGGCCTCTGCTCGCTGCGTTCTGCAGCCAGGTGTCATTACAATCCGTGGCTGCGTAGAATCAGCAGGGCCACGGTGTAGGTTGCTGCCGAGAGCAGCGTCGAGAGCATGACGATGGTTCCGGCCAGTTCCGCGTCGCCCTTGAGCTGGTCGGCCATGATGTAGTTGGCCGTTGCGGCCGGTGTCCCCGCGATCAGCACCCCTATGCCGAGATCCATCCCCTCGACGCCCGCAGCAATCAACAGCAAAGCGGCAAGAATCGGCAGCACGATGGTCTTTGCTCCGCTGGCCAGAAACGCCTTGATCAGGTCGCCGCGCAACCTTTCCACGGAAAAGCCGCCGCCGATTGCCAGCAATGCCAATGGCAGGGTCATGCCGGTGGCGATATTGAGACTGCGTTCCAAGACCAGGGGGACCGGCAGGGCGAGAAAACTCCAGAGAATGCCCAGGAACGATGCCAGAATCAGCGGGTTGAAGGCAACCTGGCCAACCCAGAAGCGGGCGCCGTGCGCTTCTCCGGCACCGCGGTGCGGCCAGAGCAGTGCCAGGATGGCGTAGAGGTTGAGGAAAGGGACCAGGAAACCCATCAGGATCCCGGCCTTGGTCAACCCCGTTTCACCGTAGGCATTGAGGGTGATGGCCAGTCCCATGTAAGCAATGTTGCCGCGAAAAGACCCCTGGCTGAAAACGCCGCGGGCGTTATCCGGGTAACTCCGAAGGGTTGCGTAGCCATATGACGCTATGAAGGTGATGGTTACGGCGGCGATCGAGACGCAGACCAATCGTCCGTTGAAGTTGGCAAAAAAGTCCGCAGTACCGATTTTGTAGAAGAGCAGCAACGGCAGACAGACGTAATAGACCAGCCGGTTGGTCTGCTTGATAAACAGGGCGTCGATCAGTTTCCAGCGACGCAGCAGCCAGCCGAGCGCTATGACCGAGAAAACCGGCAGAACGATATTGATGATGTCGAAAAACAGAGGCATACCGATTATCCCGAGGCCAGATGCAGGCCAGAATACAGAATTCGGCAGGCAGAATATAGCATAAAAATCACCCGAGATGGTTCAGACCGATGCAGACTTCTATAGACCCAGCACACCGTTGCTTTAATACCCGGTTAGTTTATGTGGTTAAAAAATAAGAAATTTAGTTGAATAGTCAACAATGCTGTGTAATTTTCCACATAAAAATGATTTATTTAGTAATAATTTTTTCATGTTATTTGTAAAAGCATCATGATAACAGCTTGTTAGTGTTTCTCTTCAGCTTGGCACGTAATATGTATTTATAAATCAGTAACCGTGCACAAGTTTGTTTAGCGGTAGCAGGACATATCGTCCCGATTCTCTTTAACGAAGTTGAAGAGTTTTAACGCGCAACAGAAGGGAGAGTTGTCATGTCCAGAAAATTTATTATCGGTGTGTTGGCAGTATTCTTCAGTCTTGGTCTATGTAGCATGGCTTTTGCCGGCGACCCTGACCGGGTATCGGATCAGCTTGTCTTTGATTCCGGGATGAGTGGACACAGTATGAACGACAGTACGAGCATGACTGCGACCGGCAATAGTGCAACTCACGACAACCGGGATTCCGCTGACATTGACTCCCAGCAGGGAGAGATGCGAGGTCAAGGACCGGCACCCTGTGCAGTGGTCATTGCCAAGGCGGCCTCTATCTCCGAAGCAGGTGATTGCCGCAGTCAGTACCGGGATCAATATGGTACTTAATCACCTTGAAGGGTCGATTTCCATTTCACAAGAGGTGTTGAAATCAAATTCTTAACGATCACATAACATAGTAGGCCCAGCTAACGCGGCTCCCCCTCCCGGGGGGGCCGCATTCTTTTATCTTCGACGGCCACATCACAAGGCTTTTCTCTGCCGTTGGTGCAAGCTAGAGCCAGCTCCCTGATGTGGCAGATGTGTAAAATGCATGAGCAAGATGCGTCAATAGCGCTTCAGGGGTTTCTTTTTAACTGCATTGTGTAATATTCTACAAATTAAGAGACGAAACAGTATTCAACACGCATCATCAGGAACCCATGACCATTCCCAGGAAAACCCTCTACCTGCGCCTGGCAATTATCGCTGGACTGCTGCTGCTGGTGACGGCGCTGCATTACACGACCACGACCCAGAAGGTCAGTGCTCACGATATCTACCGGAGGCTCTACTACGTACCGATCATCCTCGGCGGGGTCTGGTTTGCACTGCGCGGTGGCATTACAACATCGATCCTGGCTTCGCTGCTCTATATGCCGCACGTCCTTATCCACTGGCAGCATCAGCCTTCGGTTGCCCTGGAGCAATACCTGGAAATCGTCCTTTACAACGTGATCGGTTGTCTTACCGGGTTTCTCGCCCAGCGTGAGCGGCAGCAGAAGTTGCGCTACCAGAAAGCCGCCGAAACCCTCGAAGGCAGCTATCTCAAGTTGCGTGACCAGGCGGACCAGATCATCGAAATCGAAGAGCAGTTGCGCCGGGCCGATCGCCTCTCCGCCCTCGGTGAACTGTCCGCCGGTATGGCCCATGAAATCCGCAACCCGCTCGGTTCGATCAGAGGGACTGCAGAAATTCTCCGTGATGGAGTGGGCGCTGACGACCCAAAACTGGAATTTGCCGAGATCCTGATTCGTGAAGTGGACCGCCTCAACGGGGTCCTTGAGGATTTCCTGCGCTTTGCCAAGCCGACCCCGGTCGAATACGGGCGATTCTCCGTCAGCGAGGTTGTCGGGGACGTGCTTGACCTGACCCGGCAGCAGGCCTTGCGCAATCATATCGAAGTGCGCCTCGACCTGGCTGAAGACCGGGATGTCCCCGGGCAGGGCGAGCAGATCAAGCAGGCGCTGCTCAACCTGGCGCTCAATGCCCTCCAGGCCATGCCGGACGGCGGGATCCTCGAGGTCTCCTCGATGAACCTGCCGCAAGCGGTGCAGATCAAAATCAGCGATAATGGCCCAGGGGTCGCGCCGGAGGACCGGCAGCGGATTTTCAACCCATTTGTGACCACCCGTGAGAGCGGTACCGGGCTGGGCCTGGCTATCACGCAGCGCATCGTGCACGGCCACGATGGTCATATCGTGCTCGAAAGTACCCCGGGCCAAGGTGCGAGCTTTACCGTTTGCCTGCCATGGTCCTGAACGTGGAGACACTGGAAAGATGCCAAACAAGACCATATCTCCCCGCGCAGTAAAGTCATCACGCAAGGTTCTCCTGATCGATGACGATGATTCACTGCGCCGGGTTACTGAGTATTCGTTGCAGTCCGCTGGTTTTCATGTGGTCAGCGCCGCAGATGGCAAGCAGGGACTGGCGGCCTTTCATGCCGATCATCCGGAAGTGGTCATTACCGATATCCAGATGCCCGGTCTGTCCGGCCACGAGGTGATGCAGCAGATCAAGGCGGAGCGTCCGGAGACTCTGGTGATCGTGATCACCGCGCACAGTTCCATTGAAAAGGCGGTCGCGGCCATGAAGCAGGGTGCCCATGATTACCTGGCCAAGCCTTTCAGCCGTGATGAACTCGTCATGGTGGTCGACAAGGCGTTCAACCTGATCAGCCTGCAGGAGGAAAATCGCCGGTTGCGGGATGAACTCGAGCACAAGGTCGATTTCGGCCATATGGTCGGCATCTCGGATGTCATGCAGGAAGTTTTCGATGTTGTGCGCCGGGTTGCCCCGACCGAGGCGAGTGTGCTGATCAGCGGCGAAAGCGGAACGGGGAAGGAATTAATCGCACGGGCGATCCATCAGGGCAGTTCGCGCCACAAGGAGCCTTTCGTCGCCATCAATTGCGCGGCCATTCCTGCGGACCTGCTGGAGAGTGAACTCTTCGGCCACGTCCGGGGCGCCTTTACCGGGGCGGTGCGTGATCGTGCCGGCAAGTTCGAACAGGCTGATGGAGGGACCCTGTTCCTCGATGAAGTCGGTGAGATGCCTCTTGAGCTGCAGCCCAAACTGCTGCGCGTGCTGCAGGAGATGGAAGTTGAACCCCTTGGCGGAAAGTCCCGCAGCGTCAATGTCCGGGTCATCGCAGCAACCAATCAGGACGTCGAAAGCGCTTTAATGGAAGGCCGTTTCCGCGAAGATCTCTATTATCGCCTGGCCGTGATCCCGATCGAATTGCCGCCGTTGCGCCAGCGTGCCGACGACATCCCACTCCTGGTCAAATATTTCCTCAAGCGATTCAGTCCTGGGCGCCAGGTCGACATCAGTGCCGACGCACTGCAATGCATGGCGGCCTACTCCTGGCCGGGAAATGTCAGGGAACTGCAGAATGCCCTGGAGCGGATGGTGGTTCTGAATCGCGATGAGTCTCTTGACCTGCACCACTTGCCGGCGAAAATCCGGTCCAATAAAACCGTGTCCAGAGGTCAGGTCGTGGACCTTCCACCCGAGGGGTATCCCCTGGAAAGGATCGAAAGGGAGGTGGTCGTCCAGGCCCTGGAGCGCAACGACTGGAACCAGACCCGCGCTGCCGCGTTTCTGCAGATCCCCAGACACACCCTGATCTACCGGATGGAGAAGTATGATATTCGAAAACCGTGAAGCGCGAGGTGTGAGACGCGAGGTGCGAACCATTCTGAAATCATTCCTGCTGGCCATGGTTCTCTGGGGGACGGCCGGGTCAGCGAACGCCCATGACCGGCATTCTGCGGTGGTTGAGACTGTGGCCCAGGCTGGGCCGGCGGTGGTGAACATCCGTACCGAGCAGATCATGCAGCGGCGCGGTTCCCCGGGGTTCGGGTTCGGCGACTCCTTCTTCGAAGAGTTTTTCCGGCAGTTTTCACCGTCGCGCAGCTACCGGACCCAGGCTCTCGGTTCCGGTGCTGTGATCGACAGCAGGGGCTACCTGGTCACCAATGCGCATGTGGTCGAAAAGGCCTCTAAAATTTTCGTGGCGTTTGCCAATGAGCGGTTGGAACGCCAAGCTTCCCTGGTCGGTATCGATCCGTCGACCGACCTGGCCGTTATCAAGGTCGCCACCGATAAACCGCTGCCAAGCATCACTTTTGCTGATTACGACGACCTGCTGCTCGGCGAAACGGTCATCGCTATCGGCAATCCGCTCGGCCTGGAAAATTCGGTCACCACCGGAGTCGTCAGTGCCCCGCAGCGGCGGCTTCCGGACGGCGCTGGCGGCGTGGGGGTTTTCATCCAGACCGACGCTTTGATCAATCCCGGCAATTCCGGTGGACCGCTGCTTGACATCAACGGGCGGCTGATCGGTATCAATACGGCCATCGCCCGGCAGGCCCAGGGGATCGGCTTTGCCATTCCGGTCCAGGTCGTGCGCCGCGTGGTCGGTGATTTGATCGCGCATGGACGCGTTCGGCCGGTTTATGCTGGGATTCTCCCCGGTGAAATCAACCGCGCCCTGGCAAATTCCCGGGGGGCTGGCGGCGCTCTGGTCACGGAGATCGAACCGGGCTCTCCTGCGGCGGATGCCGATATCCGTTTGGCTGACGTCATCCTCGAGGTCGACAGCATTCAGGTCGATTCGGCGACGGAATATCTCTCTTTGCTGCGCACCTTTCCCCCGGGGTCTAAAGTTGTCCTGACCCTGCTGCGGGGCGTCGACGAGCTGCAGGCACAGATTCGGCTCGCCGAACTCCCCGCCGGTTATGCCCGCAGCTACGTGAAACGGATTCTAGGCCTGGTCGTCGACCAGGACCGGCAGGGCCTTGTCGTGGCCCAGGTTATGGCCGATTCCCCGGCCGCTCGAATCGAGCTCCGTCCCGGGGACCGGATTGTCGAAGTTGCGGGTGTACAGGTCGCCGATCTTGAGGCTTTCGATGCCCGCATTGAAGCGACCCTTGGCCGCCTGCCCCTCAAGTTTGCCGTATTTCGCGGCAATCGTGGCTATCTGGTTGAATTGCCCTGACCTACGGGAGAGAACATGAAACTGTTCGCCGATCTGGATGAACCAAGGCAGCCTGGTGTCGCCCAGTTTGAGCTTGAAGAGTGGATCGACAGCTCGCCTTTCGAGGCGTTGCTGGGGCTGCGCATCGAACAGGCCAGCGAGGGCCGGGCCCAGTTGAGCCTGCCCTTCACCGTCAAGCTCGCTAACGGTGGCGGAGTGATGCACGGTGGAGCCATGACGACCCTCGCCGATACTGCTGTGGCCATGGCGATCAAAAGCCTCCTGCCGCAGGGAACGCCTTTTGCGACAACCGGATTGTCGATGGAATTCCTGGCGCCGGTTCTGTCCGGGCAAGTCACGGCCCATGCCCGGGTGCAAGGGCCTGATGGGCGGATCTTTCAGGGTGATTGTGAGCTGTGCGGCGAGCATGGCGAGCTTTATGCCAGGTTCGTTTCGGTGTTCAAGGTCGCCCGGAGCCCGAAGTAGAGTCCATCCGGGGAGACCGGATGAAACCTTCATAAAGGCGCTGCAGCACAAGGCGGCAAAACACAGCCGAGAGCGGTTGACTTTTTCCTCTCGCTGGGGTTACATGAGGAGATATATCTGGTTTTTTCTATATTAGCGCGATAAAGGGTTCACTATGCGGCGTCTGTTGATCATCGTTGTCCTGCTTGTCCTGGCCGGCGGCTCCCTCTACATGGGGTTTGCGGGCAGCTCCCGACCGACTTACCAGCCTGTCAAGCAGGTTGAGCTGGGGGATCTTGCCCCCAATTTCCAGCTCGAGGACACCTTGGGCAACAAGGTCTCACTGGCCGATCTGCGCGGCAAGGTTGTGCTGGTCAATTTCTGGGCGACCTGGTGCCCGCCGTGCCGGGCGGAAATGCCATCGATGGAGGCCCTCAACCAGGCCATGGCTGGCGAGGATTTTGTCATGCTGGCCATCAACGTCGAACAGGATGGGCGAAGCTCGGTCCCGGCCTTCCTCGAAAAGTCACCGCATACGTTTACCGTCCTGTATGACGACCAGGGGGTCGTCCAGCAACTCTATGGTGTCTACAAGTTCCCCGAATCGTTCGTTATCCGCAAGGATGGTATTATTGATGACCGGGTCATCGGCGCCATCGACTGGGTGCACCCTGAAACCGTCGCTTATTTCAAGGAGCTGGCGAAAGGATAACCAGCTTGCATCAGGCCGCTGAAATAAGCTACTGGATTGCTTTTACCGCGGGGATTCTCTCCTTCGTATCGCCCTGCGTTTTGCCGCTGATCCCATCATATCTGACGTATATCACCGGATTGTCCTTCAGCCAGCTCCAGGAAGCCCACCCGAACGCGAAAGTGCGTATGACGGTGATGCTGCATTCGCTCTGCTTCATCCTCGGGTTTTCCGTGGTGTTCATCCTGTTGGGGGCCATTGCCGGGATCGCGTCCAGTCAATTCCAGAGCTACTTGCGTGAAGGCCTCGGCTGGATTGAAAAGATCGGCGGCCTGCTGATCATACTGTTCGGCGTTCATATGACCGGGCTGTTTCACTTCGGCGTCCTGCTGGGCGAGAAACGGGTGCAACTGCATAAAAAGCCAAGCGGCTTTATTGGCACCTTCGTGGTTGGGGTCGCCTTCGCTGCAGGATGGACCCCCTGCATCGGCCCGATCCTGGCATCGATTCTCATGGTCGCGGCCACCTCGGGTCAAGTCGGCGAGGGGATCGGCCTGCTTACCGCCTACTCGCTGGGGATGGGGGTGCCCTTCCTGCTCTCGGGCATGCTTTTTCACCATTTCCTGATCGCCTTCAATCGTTTCCGCAAATATATCCGCCTGGTCGAAATTGGTGCCGGTGTCATGCTGATCTCTGTCGGCATCATGCTGATGTTTGACCTGATGGGCCGCTTGACCATGTTCCTGTACCGCTGGTTCCCCATTCAAGGCTAGGGGGAAGACAATCAAGCTGTAAGCTATAAGCTATAAGGCTATAGCTTTACGGCTTACAGCTTACAACTCGAGCCCCCAGCCTCCCACTTACCACTTACAGCTTACAGCTTGATCCCCCAGCCCCGACATTGTCTAACAAAGTCTTGACTAATCCCTCCCACCTGTTTAAATTGAAATCCGTTTTCAAACGGATGGCCTATGCTGAAGACCAGGACTAAAAGTAAATTTAAAGAATTTCTCCTGAACCAGGGGTTGAAGTCCACCCAGCAGCGGGAACTGATCCTCGAGGAGTTCCTGCGTGCCGGTTCACACCTCTCCACCGAGGACCTTTATCTTCGCCTGCGCAAGAAAAACCCGCGGATCGGTTATGCCACTGTCCATCGGACCTTGAAACTTTTTGCCGAGTGCGGCATTGCTGAACAGCGTCATTTTGGTGACGGTCAGGCACGCTACGAAGCGAGTGACCAGGACGAGCACCATGACCACCTGATTTGCGTGACCTGCGGCAGGATCGTTGAATTCGAAGACCCACGCATCGAACAACTTCAGGTTGAAGTCGCCGCGGAACATGGGTTCTCCATAGAGCGACATCGCCTTGAACTGTACGGTTTCTGCTCCGATTGCCGCCAGGCATAATCTCTTTTTTTGCCCTTTTCGTGAAAATGATTATCAATAGCAGGCAGGAAGGTTGTCCCCACAGTTATGCAGAAAGAGCAGCAGGCTGAAAAGAAAATAATCCTGGTCGGCAA
>JAHEDT010000094.1 GCA_024641085.1 Geobacteraceae bacterium
GAGGTACAAGATTCGAGGCGCGAGGGAAACCAGCCAAAACTTAGTCAAAAACGTCTATTCAGAATGGCTTGGGTTTCTCGGCCTGCGTAGTTGGATAGCAGCAGAGTATTTGATATGACCTGCGGAGTTACATTCGGAGACCCCGGTGGCCCGGTAAAATAGGGCCCCGTAGTGCTGCTAAGGGAAATAACCTGGGCACTGGCTGTGATGACGATTGATCAGTAGAATGATCGCGCAAGACATGCCCACCGCGAGGTGACGGCACTTTTGCATACTTTTGCTGCCGGGCAAAAGTATGGCGTCTGGCGGGACGCGACCCGCCGGTTTAAATCTTGTCGCGCGCGGCGCGTGGCGTGACGTGAGAAAAGGCACAATCAAAATCAATAACATTGACACCGAGAGGCTTGGTCTCTCGATCCGAGCAATTCTCTGGGGAAGATAAGTTTACAGCAGAGGGGGCCTGGCAGCGTAAGAAAAGCAGGTTGGCTGCTGTTCACGGCACCCGCGACCATTGTCAAAGCTCAAGACCAATCCCACCCACGAACCATTGATATGCCGGCATCTTGTCGACCTCTCCGGCGAGGATTTCAACCTTGTCCTGATCCGACCCCAAAACTTCCGGCAGAACTCCCAGAAGATCGGCGGATGCTAATGATGCAAGCAGATGCGGGGCTTCCCGCTCTGCGTCACCAGGACTCTCCGGCATCCGGTTGATGATAAAACCACATAACTCGAGCTCCATGGCCCGTGCCGCAAAAGTTGTCAGAAGTGTGTGGTTCAGAGTACCAAGCCGTGGATGGGTGACAGTCAGGAGTGGCGTGGCCAACTGCCTGGCGAGATCCGCCATGAGATAGCCGCCGCGGATGGGGACCATCAGGCCGCCGGCCCCTTCAATCAGCAGAATGTCCTTGTCATGCCGCAGGTTTTGGCTGGCACTGACGATTTTATCAATGTCGATCCGTTCCCCTGCAACTTCTGCCGCCTGGCACGGTGCCAGCGGCTTTCGAAAGCGATATGGTGAGATCAGCTCGTCGGCATCCTGCGCCCCGGCGGCCCAGCGCAGCAGCCTGGCGTCAGCACCCAGCCCTGAAGGATTCTCGACTCCTGTTTCCACCGGTTTCATGACCCCGACCCGTAGCCCCCTGGCAGAGAAGTGTCGAGCCAATGCGGCGGTCACCAGGGTCTTGCCGACCCCCGTGTCCGTCCCGGTAATGAAGACCGCTGGGCAGGCTTTTTTAGCAGCCACTGGCTTTAACCTCGATATCGGCAAACATCTGCAAGTCGACCGCGCGGTCCCGCCCGGACGTGGTCAGGTAGTTGCCGACCATGGTCCCGCTGGCGCCGGCCATGAATATCCATGACTGCAACTCGCGCAGATTCGGTTCACGCCCACCACACACGCTGATCGGCTTGTTCGGCAGGAAGTAACGAAACATGGTGATGGCGCGAAGACAATCCATCGGAGAGAGGGAGCAATGGTTTTCCAGGGGCGTCCCCTGGATCGGGTTGAGGAAATTCAGCGGCACCGAGTCGACATCCAGTTCGCGCAGCGTCTCCGCCAGTTCCACCCGCTGTTCCGCAGACTCGCCCAGGCCGAAGATGCCGCCGCAGCACACCTTCATGCCGGCCGCCTTGGCCAGCCTGACCGTATTGACATCTTCTTCGTAATCATGGGTGGTGCAGATGTGCGGGAAGAAGGAGCGGGCGGTTTCCAGGTTGTGATGGTAGGTGACGCAGCCCGCCTCAGCCAGTGCGCTTGCCAGGCCTTCGTTCAGAAGCCCGAGTGAGGCCGACGGTTCGATGTCAAACTGAGCACGGATGTCGCGAATCGCGGCCAGGATCGTATCGAACTCCCGGCCCGGTTCTGGACGGGTGCCGCTGGTGACGATCCCGTAGCAGTGCGAACCATCTTCCTGGGCCTGACGGGCGCCGTCGACGATCTCTGCATGCGATTTTAACGGATAGACCGGCGGTGAAGACTGGTGGTGCGCCGATTGCGCACAAAAAGAGCAGTTTTCCATGCAGCGCCCTGATTTGGCGTTGATGATCGAGCAGAGCTGGGCGATGTCACCAAACGTCCGTTCTTTCAGGTGGTGAGCTCCCGCCAGGTAGGCGCTGTATTCTGCGCCGGTGGAACTGAGGACCTGCATCCCCTGAGCGCGCGTCGGCGTGTGCCCGGCAACGACCTTTTCGACCAGCTGGGCGACTTCCTGCCAATATTTCATACTGAACTCCCGCCTTTTATGCCTCATAACTTGTTATTGATTTTGACCAGGATTGAGCCCCAGGTACTAAATTTGTGAAATGTGTAGACCTGACCCCGTCGCATTTCAACTTTGACGCTGGATTATCAGTGATGGGTGGTGAATTGTCAACCAGATGCATGGCAAGGTTAACAACTAACTGCATACTATTTATGATATTTCTGATACATATTTCGTTGACAGTTTAGTTTTTGAATGTTAAAACGATATTTCATTTTTATATAAAATGGAGCGCCTGAAATATGGTTAAAAAGCTGATCGGTAGAAAATTGAAGTCTACAAGGCTCCGTAACGATATGACAATACAGGAGCTCGCTGAAAGCTCCAGCGTCTCTTCGAATATGATCTCTAGAATAGAACGAGGTCTCACAACACCATCTGTCGAAATCATCGTCAAACTCGCCAACGCCTTCGGCATGAGCATCAGCTACTTTGTCGAGGAAGCTGAAAAAGGCTCGACCATCATCCACACCAAGAAAGGGCAGGGTGAGCCGATCTTTTTCTTCGAGGACAAGCATCAGATCATCAGCTTGACCCAGGGGTTGCGTGACCCGAACTTCACGGTTTTTTTCGATACCATCGAACAGAACTGCAGCAGCGGCGACGGTGGCATGGTGCATACCGGGGAAGAGTTCGCCCTGATTCTCGAAGGATCACTGGAATTTGTGATCGAGAGTGAACACTATGCCCTGGAAGAGGGCGACTCCATCGTCTTCAAGGCTTCGCTCCCGCACCGCTGGCGCAATCTTCACCCGGGTAAAACTCTGGTCCTATGGGTCGTTTCTCCGGCACCCAGCCTCAACTGAATCTTTTGAGCTGACCCACAACTGATATACAAGAGTCCCGATCATGAAACTGAAAAAGATAGTTGGCAAAAAGCTCAAGTCGATCCGCTTGAAAAGCGATATGACCATCCAGGAACTGGCATCGAAGTCCAAAGTCTCTTCGAATATGATTTCAAGAGTCGAGCGGGGCCTGACGATCCCTTCCGTCGAAATACTCATGAAACTCGCCGCGGTGTTCGACAAAAGCATCAACTATTTTGTGGAAGAGGTCTCCACGACTCATGAAATCGTCTTTTCCTCGCCGGGTCATCGGGATACGACCGTTTACGACGACGAGAAAAACATGCACACCGAGTCGTTCACTTCGGGACTGCGCGATCCTCAGTTCATGTCGTTCCTCTGTACGGTTCCCAAGGGTGGAACCAGTGGCCAGAAGCACATGTATCATCCCGGCGACGAATTGATCTTTCTGGTCGAAGGCCAGCTCAAGATGACCATTGCTGGAGAGGTGTATGCGCTGACAGCGGGCGACAGCCTGTCCTTCAAGTCCCATTTGCCGCACCGCTGGGACAATGTCGGCGAGGGCGATGCCCGCATCATCTGGACCCTGTCTCCCTTCACGACAATCTAATCCTGTACGCCGAAACACTCCTGTCAGTTCACAACTCTCTGAAAATACTGGGTGATAAGCTTGACAGCTTATAATGACACAGTAATATGAAGATAATTGTGGCGCCGAATGTACGTTTCTGAACAAACAACTGTATTTTCGCGAGATGCGTGCGAATCGGGCGTCGTGACTGGAGGTTATCAATGAACAAGTCAGAATTAGTCGAGGCCCTGGCAGCGCGCAACGGCCTCACCTACAAAAAATCCGAAGAAATCGTCAACATCGTTTTCGACTCAATGGCCGATGCTCTCACCACAGGTGACCGCATCGAAATACGCGGCTTCGGCAGCTTTGTGGTCAAGGATTACCAGGCTTACATGGGGCGCAATCCGAAAACCGGCGAGGTGATCAAGGTCAAGCCCAAAAAGCTGCCTTTTTTCAAGGTCGGCAAAGAGTTGCGGGACAAGGTCAACAGCGGGGATTGAGGCGGTTTCGGTTTTGTTCGGGAACAAGTCCGGGAAGTGCATGCGCTTTCCCGGACTTTTTCGTCCAGCGGGCAGCAATCCCTTTGGACGCCTGGTCCATTCTCGTTAGACGATACACTGCCTCGCGGTAACCGCGTGGCATCCAGAATTCAGTATCCAGCAGACAGAAAAAACGCGCTGCCCCACCGGGATGTCGAGACTTATTCCGGATTCTGGATTCTGGGTACCGGGTTCCCTCAATAAGGCGCGAACCAAGCGGCAATCAATGTGTTGCGGAGCAAACTGCGGGGTACAAACCCTTGCGTAGATTCACTTTAAACTGTCGCTTTACAGCAATATTGGTTACATTGTCGCAAAGAGGAGCTATTCGGCAGACGCTGGGGCAAAAATGCTTCAGACAGAGAATGGCATCCTGGATTGATCAGGCAGCTCATCAACCATTTGGTCGACTGAATCATGATCCTGGAATACGAAGGAATCACACCGCAGATCGATGACTCGGTGTTTATCGCCCCCGGCGCCTGGGTGATCGGCGACGTGCAGATCGGCGAACAGTCGAGCCTCTGGTTCAACGTCATCGTGCGTGGCGACGTCAACACGATTCGTATCGGCAGTCGCACCAACCTCCAGGACGGTACCGTCGTTCATGTTACCCGCAAGACCCACCCGACCGTGATCGGCAATGACGTCACGATCGGCCACAAGGTCATGCTGCACGGCTGCACGATCCACGATGGCTGTCTCATCGGCATCGGCGCCATCGTTCTGGACGGTGCCGTGATAGGCGCCTCGTCGCTGGTGGCGGCCGGATCCCTGATCTCGCCGGGAACGCACATCCCGCCACGGTCGCTGGTCATGGGCAGCCCGGGTCGGGTGAAGAGGTCCCTGACTGAAGAAGAATGCCGCAACATACATTCGGCCGCCGGGAGCTACATCCGCTACCAGGAAAATTATCGGATCAACGTCAAGATGCCTGGTTGATTTTGTCGCGCCGAGATTGTAAAAGTACGGCGTTATGACACTGACCAGATTATCGAATTCAGAGGAAAATATTGACCATGCTGAAAATTGAAGATTTTTCCGCGATCAAGGGCAGCATGCTGCTGCAGGGCTTGACTGAAGACGACCTGTCAAGGCTTGCCGGTCTCTGTGAGTTACGCAAAATGGGCGAGGGGACCACGGTATTCATTGAAAACATGCCTGGTGAATCTCTGTTTCTCGTCAAGCAAGGGACTATTCGCATCTCCAAGATGTTTGCCGAAGGCGACGAGAAAACCCTGGTCGTGCTCGGCCCTGAAGACATTTTTGGTGAGATGGCGGTAGTTGACGGTCTGCCACGTTCGGCGACAGCCCGCGTGGCCGAAGACGCGGAGTTGATCAGCCTGAAAAAATCGGACTTTGAAACACTTGGCCTGGAAGATCCCGCTCTGGCCCTCAAACTGCTGGTCAACATCGCCAGGGTATTCAGCAGACGCGTGCGTGAGGCCAACGACGAATACCGCGACCTGTTGATCTGGTCGATGCAAAAGTCTTGAACCTAATGAGAGCCGGCCATTTGCAATTGAAAAGTAAACCCTGATCAAGTATATTCGCCTCCAACATTTGGGGGCTTTTTTGTGGG
>JAHEDT010000095.1 GCA_024641085.1 Geobacteraceae bacterium
TATTTGTTCCATCTTTATTTTCTGCTTCATACTGAAACTTGAATATATACTTATAACAAATCTGATGGGAAGAGTTCTTGATGAAAATCAAGAAAACCAGATTTAAACAGTCGCTAGGTCCGAAACCGCCAAAAGGAGACATTCCCGGAGTTTTTGTGTATGTCGTAAATGCCGCATAACTTGCCGTTCGTGCTCTTGTGAACTTGCATTGCCGACCTTGATGGAAACGGTGAAGAACGGTAGAGTCGAGATGTGGCGCGGTGATCTAAGGTTCTGCCTATCTGTTGCCGCCCCTTTCGTCTGGCGGTGCCTCAATAGCTGAACCATCACTCCGTTTCCACACCCCGCTCATCAAACCGGACATGCAGATTTCCCGCATCCGGCTTTCGGACAAAACATCACGCCTTCGCCCACGGCACGTTATGTTTCAAACAAGTCAGACGAACGAGACCTAACGTCTCGTAGAGGTACGCATCAGGATAAGCCACGCCCCCACTTCGTCTGACCTTGTGCTTGTTACGTAACCACCGACGCAACCGCATCGTCGTGTAACTGTCGAGCGCACGGTATGCACGGCTGACGCTTCCTACTTGAAAGTAGTTCGCCCAACCCCGCAACATGCGGTTCAACTTGCCCACCAACGCTGTGGTCTCTTGCCAACCCATCGCTTCAGCGGTCAGCGCATGGATCTTTCTCACCATGTGCTGGATACTGCTCTTCGATGGCCGGTAGCCAAGACGGGCCTGCCCCGTGCACATCGAATACATCCGCCCAAACGTAAAACCCAGAAAGTCGAACCGCTCTGCCGGTACCTTGCATATGCGTGTCTTCTCCTCATTGACCGTGAGCTTCAGCTGCCCCATGATCTCGCGCATCTTCAGCTGGGCCTCATCGGCCTTACCACGTTTGCACAGGATCACCAGATCATCTGCATAGTTCACGATCCGGCTGCCAAGGCGTTGCCCCAGCCCACGTTTCTCCCATGCCAGCACAAACCGGCGCATGTACAGATTCGCCAGCAGGGGTGAGATGGGAGACCCTTGCGGGATGCCGCAGCGACTGTCTTTCGCCACCGTGGTCCGCCGCTTCCGCCCACGCCCGTCGGTTTCTTCCACGGAACACTCCAGCCACTGCTTGATCAGATGCAGCACGCGCCGATCAACGACACGACGTGCGACCGATTTCAGCAGTTCGGCATGGGGGATGCTCCCGAAGTAGTCCGAGAGGTCGGCGTCAACGACGTCCGGGTGACTGCGGAACAGCACCTCTCCCACCTCGACCACCGCCTGTTGGGCATTGCGGCCCGGACGGTAAGCGTGTTGCTCGGGTGGAAGGTCGGCCTCGAAGATCGGTTCCAGCACCAGCATCGCTGCTGTCATGCAGACCCGATCCCACAGGGTGGAGATACCCAGTGGCCTGAGCTTGCCATTGGCCTTGGGGATAAACACACGTCTGATCGGTTCCGGTCGATAGGTTTCTTCTCTGAGCGCAAGCGCCAGTTCACCCAGCCACCGTTCTCGCCCGTACGCCTCGACGTCCGCAAAGTCCTGACCATCCACGCCCGGAGCCCCCTTATTCGAGCGGCACTGGGCATAGGCATGCGCCAGGATATCTTCCCGGTAAATCTTGTCGTACAGGGCATAGAAACGAAAGTCAGGCGCTGCCTTCGCTTTCGCGTGTAACGCCCTCTGCAGTTTCTGAACGCTCTTTGGAGTTGATAGGTTACCCAATCTCCTGTCCTTTCCTACGTCCTGCGCTTGTCTTGAACTGAGGTCCCTTCCCTCCACCGGCATTACCCGGCTTCCCCGGTAGTACGGACCTCTCCGCCACCCCAAGGCGCCCGGCCTGTCCCTCTCGGGCGTCCGGTTGGTCATCCTTCACCACGCCAAGGGGCTTCCCGTGTTGCGTGCGTTTCCCTCTTGTGTACATGCTGTCGCCACTACCCCGGCACAGTGACTGGGGATACTGCTTCGCTCATTTCTCCCAGTCCTATCAGCCTTCCCCGCATTGGCGGACAGGTCGGCCTGTGCAACGTCCTTTTCGAGGATTGCTCAGCGTTCACTCGCGTTACGGCCTGCACACTCGCCAAGTCACTTAATGACCCTCTACACCAGAGGCTTCAGCCACTTCGTTACCTCCATGACTGCTCCGATTGCTTCCGGCTGGAGCAACATCGCCGGGTGGGATTCGCACCCACTGAGAAACGCCGCCTTTGCACGGCGCACGCCAGAAAAAGACCTTCCCGAGATCACTGTGTACTTCCGGGTTGCATCAAAGTTGCCCTTTGGGAACGCTCCACCTATTGCATATAACTATCCAGCAACCAGAAAGTGCCGGTAGGTGAATGGTTAACTCCGTTATATCGATTACCTACTCGCCTTCTCGATGTCTGGCAGAACCCAGCTTCGGTCGAAATAGGCTTCGGTTGGCGAATAGAACCGGAAGTAGGTGAACCAGGCACGGTCCGGAACGGTCGGAACCCAGTTCTGTTCCTTGCCCTCGGGCGCCGTGGGCCCGAAATAAATATCCACCGAGCCGTCCTCATTCTCGAGCAGATCCATGCGCGAGGAACGGTCCGCGATCTGCTGCTCGTTGTCGATCAGGCAGCGGGTCGAGACGTCATAGACCGTCACCGACCAGAAGGCTGCGGCCGGGGCCTTTGCTGGCACGCGCAGGACGTAGCTGTCCGCCCCATCGAGCCAGTCCTTTTCGGCATCGAAATAGGCGGCGAGGTAAATCTGATCCTTGCCGGGAGTCTTGGACTGCATGGCGGGATCGTTGGTGACCGCTTCATAAAACCAGGCGGCACGACCGTCCAGCGCATCGTGGTTCTCCCAGCGTTGATCCGGCGGGCTCACGGTAGCGATCTCCCAGGCGCTGCCTTCATGGTAATGCGACTGTTCCAAGCGCGGGTTGTAGAAGTCATTGGCCTTGGCCATGGCTTCGCCCACGAGAGCCGCCTCAGTGAGGATCTCCTTCTGTCGCTCGTTCGGTTCGAAGGGCTTGCCCTTCTCGATCCCCAGCGGCTTGAGCATTGCGTGGAAGAAACGGTCGCGCTCCTCGACCGGCTCGCGACCGAGAATATCCGCAAGTCGCTCGAAATAGGCGAGCCCCCGCGGCTGCCAACCCTGCCACTTGCGTTCGTCATTGACGACCACCCGGGTGTCTTCCGGGTTGTCCATTTTGGACAAGGGATAGATCTCGATCTGGGACAGTGCTTCCTTCCTGGTCTTCTCATCGGTTGCCATCAGGCGAATGCCGAAAAAAACGCTGTTGGTGGTCGCCTCGAAAACCTTGGCTCCCTCTACTTTGGGCGCTTCGGTTCCCGGGGCATGGAAGACGTATTTGCCGGGTTCAATCATCGGGGCGATAGCCACCTGCCACATGTTGTGCATGGCTCCACGGACCTCGGCCTCCGGTATATGGACCACGATCGGTCCAGTGTCCTCAAGCCTGATGAAGCTCAACGCATAGGGTGTGGTGGCATTCGCTGTCAGCAGACCGAGCTTCGAGCCGTAGGTTGGGTAGTAGAGGATTTCTCCGGATTTGAGACCGAAGGTTTCCTCGTGGGCATGTTGCCACTCCGCGAAGGCGACAATGGGAATGCCCCAGATATAGACCTGGCAGGCCCGCTGGAAATCCATCTCGTCGAACAGCAGCTTGACGGTCTCTTTCGATGGGTAGCCGTTGGCGAAGTCGTGAGTGAACGACAGCTTTCCGATACGGGTGTCTATCGTTTCGCCCTGAGCGTGCAGGGTTGGGGACAGGACAAGGCTCGCAGCAATGACGGCTGTCAATATGAGGTATGTTTTCAAGGTTTGTTTCCTTTCATGGTGTCAGGGTTGAGATGTTTTGGCTAACGTCGAAGCTGACCGACGCGTGGTAGCGCGTTCGGTCCAGCTTCTTGTAAGCCGATTTCGATACTCCTCATCTTCACTTATTCTTAATGGGAATGGTCATGAAGTGATTCATTGCCTTGACAGACTCCTTTTCGTTCAAGGGCAAATACATACGGAGGGTTCCATTCCAGCCTTTGGCAACATCCACAGAGTATGGAGCGTCGGAATTGAAGTCGACGGTCATGGTCCCATCCCCGTTATCCTTCATGCGATCCATGCCAATGTAAAAGTTTTCTTCACCGATCCATGATTCCGAATTGTAGGTGGTGATGGAAAAGAATCCACCCTTCTCGAAGTCGAGCTTTGGCTTCGGGAAGGTAAGGGTTTGATTCTTCGCATCCGATCCCTGCCCTTTGATCATCGCGGAATACTGGGCGTATTTTGGAGGGAGCCCTCCCCATCCCATTGCAGCGCAATAAAGGTAGTTGCCGGCGTCGAGATCTTCCTTCTTTTCTCCAAACCCCTTGGAGGCATCGATGGTGAACCTTCCCTCCGTGACATCCTGAATCAACTTGTTACGAAACTTTTCAACCTCTTCAGCATCAAAACCCTTCGCCTTGTAAGGGACGGCCGCTTTGGCATCAATGACCATGCTTGCCTGTGCCTTCTTGGTTTCGTCCAAGTCGTCGGAGATCCGAGTCCTCGCAAGGATATAGACATACGTTCCTTCGGTAAGATTCTCGGGTGTCAGAGTGACAGACTCTCCCGCGAAAACCACTTTGGCAGTAATATGGTTCTCATCGATAAGCTGCATCAGCTGCAGATAGCCATTCTTTCGTTCCGGGATCGAGAAAGTCGCCCCTTTCGAGACGTCGACCGCCGCCAGGGAGTAGACCACGTCCGCGTTCGAGCGAATGATGGTCTGGTTCTCCTTGGTTACCGGCTCCTTGTGCAGCCATTTGTTGATCGGAGTGGTGGATTGCTGCTCGTTGAAATTCCAGTCAGTTTCTGCCTGGACGTAGTTTTCTTTGGTCACCGGCGTTTCCGCCATGACCTGAGTTGAGGAAATGGCCGCGATGGAAACGGCCATCGTAGCGAATAGGATCGATTTCATCTTAATTCTCCTTGGTTTTTCAGGCCTTCGGCCATTCCGCTTTTCAAGCGAGGGGCCGAGGCGTTTTCGTGGTTAATGAGTTCGTAGCGTTCTTCATCTTGCTACTGGTCTTGATGCTGACGCGTACCTCCTTTCTTTTTGTAAAGCTCTCATACTTTGAAATCAACCAACAAGACGCGCGCTGTGGCGGACGCTCACTCCGCTACCAATGCCCACTCCGCACCATCGGAGTGTCCATTCACCGTGTACCCCGTGGTTTATTAGTGTTGCGGCGGGGTCAAGACCAACCAATCAGGAAGCCAAACATTGCTGCCAATGAAAAAAAGGCGGCTGGTTAGGGGGCAGCCGCCTTAGCTTGGAGGACATCAATGAAAATGTCACTACACACGTCGACAAGAGTTGGGGGGGGCGACGCGTACAGGCTAAAGGTGGCTAACGAATGTTAAGAAGTCATTAGATATGGGTGCGGCATAGTGTCGCACCACAAATTAACTGGTGCTAGAGAATGAATTCGCGAAGGTCGCTTTAGGGTCGGTTCACGTCCTTTACGTTTTTCTTATATTAGCCCCAGCTAAAAGACCGAGAACAGTACATTTCTGACCTTTAAGATAATACCTTGAACGTCTGAGTTGGGTCGACTCCCGTCCTTTACCGAAATCATATATAAGCGTGTCGTGTAGGAACGAGTTCAAGCGGTAACTTGCCGTTCGTGGCCGTTGAGATGCCAC
>JAHEDT010000013.1 GCA_024641085.1 Geobacteraceae bacterium
AAGTATGGATTTGTGCCTGATGGTTAGTATAGTCAAAGGAGCGCCAAGTGTTCCTATTTATCCTCTCACATTAGGCTGAGGGTAAAAATAGGTAATTCATAGCGAGGTCTTACAACCCCTGATTTCTAGGACACCTTGTAGATAACGACAGCGGTGGATGCTAGGAATATCCAGTTTAAATACTCAATTCCTTTCCTCTTCCTTTTTGGCAATCGCGAGTAATACAAGAGGGCGAATGGTGGACAGCACAGATAAAAAAGAGCCTCAAGGCCTTTAGCTCTTACACCATTTCTCACAATAATCGCCATCCAGACGTGAGTGGAAACCATAACCATTACAGCGAGGAAAGTAATTAGGTCTTCAATCATTTGAATGTGCTCAGAACAACACTGAATTTTCGATCGTCACTACCTTTTACCATGTCGCGAAAAAACATAAGCAATGATCAGCAAAGGATAAACGAAAAGGGCTTCAACGAATTTTCCCTGGAAAAGGGCGAATGTGCTGAACAGAAAACCAACTATTATTAGGACTATAAGCAGTATCGCAATCGGACGGTTCATGATTTTTCTCGCTTTGATAATCTCGAATCTGGAATCTGTGTGTAAACCTTCCTATTTTAGTACCGCAGATTATGAAACAAATCCAGTCGTTGGTTAACGGCTAGATATTCCATCGGGGTGAGGTTTCCCAGCGACTCATGGGGTCGTTCTTCGTTGAATTGTTTGACCCAGTTTTCCGTGATCTCCTCAACCTCTTTATAAATGCTGCAATCTAAGGGAAAGCTCCCTATCCGAAGATCGAGGGCTTTCGCGTTTGCTAAATGGTGATTAAAAGTATTGGTCGGATGCCCGACAACTCTACCCTTGCCGATGCGATATGCAAGCTGTAATAATGATCCCATGAATATTAACGACCCTTTTGGACGATTACAGTCCAAACGCCAGAAAGAATATGAATCTCTACGTGATTCATTAAAAAAACTTGGCCTTAACAACCTTGATGGTGCTCATGCACTGCTGGGAAAACTGCAAAGGCGTGGCATCTGGGGGTTGGCTATAATCGTTCCAGTCACCCTACTCCTTGCGTTGGTTTTGCCGGGGCTGCGTACCTTCATCATGATATGTGGTGCATTAGCCGTCTTCTGGTTACTCAAAACAACCCAGAAGAGCCGAGAATATGTTAAACGTTATATTCAGGAGGAGTTGGTCAATCATAACGAGTAATCATAATTGATGAGGGGCCTATTTTGAGTGTCCCCTGCATTATGTCGACTATTTTTAGCACTTACCTTTCACTACTCACAAACACTGACAAACAACAAAAAGTCACCCGTTTCCAGGTGGCCATTTTTGTGTGTATTAAAAAGCCTTTCAAATATCTCTATCAATAATAAGCCGATTTTCTTCTCGTAACCCGTGACAAATAATAATTGGCCACCAGGACTCAGTCCAAGTGGCCACAATGATGAATAAAGAGTTCTTTCTCTAAAGCCAGTCCCTCACAAGGTTGGAACCATTTTGAATGAATGGCTAAAGACGACCGGTTCGCCTTTTTTAACAGTTCTGGGTGCAGATCACCACTCGGTTTACAGGCCCAATGGAATCAATTTCTGTGCTGGTAAATGTCATGGAATCGCCAAAGTTTGCTGCGTTATCAGTCACATATATGGAAGAGCCCATGGAGGAGATACGGTCAATTTCTTCACTGGTAAATTTCATGGAGTCACCGACTTCTGTGGCATTTACGGTCACATACATGGGTGAGACCATGGAGGAAGCGACGTTAATTTCTGCATTGGTAAATTTCATGGAATGGTCGAAATCTGTAGCCATAACGGCTCCAGCAAAACCGAGGAAAAAGAAGGAGGCTAATACGCATATAAAAATCTTTTTAATGCACATGATTTGACTCCATTTTCTGGTAGGGATTTGAGAAATGTCCGATCCTCCGAGAGTCGGCACCGTATGATCCTTTCTACTGATCAATAATACTGACCCTATTGATTACTTAATTACTCATGCATTATTCGTGCTAATTTCTCATTATTTATTAAGTGGTTGGAATGTGTATGGTTTGTAAAAAATGTTCTGTCCTATAAAGTAAGTGCTTGTGTAGCATAGTAGACAATTCCGAAGTTGACCGTTGAATAGTCAACTATTAGTCAGTTCGGAACCTGCAAAATTAAAGAGGGCCACCTGCTTTCAGGTGGCCTTCTTTTTGTGGTTTAATCCTATTTACATTCTTACATTGTTCGAGTGTTGCTTAGATTGGCAAAAATGCAGAATTACTACTACCTCTGACAAGTGATAAATGGTCATCCGGCGATCGAGGTGGCCATGCTTTTTAGCGCCGCCCTCTATAACGACAGAGGGCTGGGGGAGTATTCATTCGATAGTTCTTTCAACGATATTGTTCTTCTCTGCTAAAATTCAAACACTTGTTACTTTAATCTAAGAAGAAGGGTCATATTATGCGCAAACTCTTATGGATTGGCCTGCTGGCTGGAACAGCGTTGTCACTGCCGTCGATGGCTCCAGCAGCCGTAATGATTAAACCCGGGCTGTGGGAAATCACGACCACCATGGAGATGCCCGGGATGCCATTTCAATCGCCACCGCAGACGATGCGACATTGCGTCACCCCGCAGGAAGCTAAAGATCCTGAAAAATCTCTGCCGATTGACAAAGACTGTAAGATCATCGACCTCAGGTCATCTGCGAACAATATCAACTGGAAAGTGGAGTGCATCGGACAGATAGCAGGAACGGGCGAAGGGGAAATCGCATACAAGGGTGATACCTCCTACGAAGGGAAAACTAAGATTCAGAGCCAAGGGATGACCTTTAACATGAATCACAAAGGGAGGCGGGTCGGGGAATGCCCCTAGTAGGCTTACAGATTATTTCTAGCCGTGAATTAGGGGGTAAAGAACGGCCATCTCTGTGTTAGAAGTTCTGTCACAACCGTCGCATCAGGTCTTCAGTACGACCATGACGTGTTATTAAATCTCCTGCAATCTAAGAAAGCCCCCAGTCCGAAGATCGAGGGCGTTAGTGATTATAAGTGGTCACACTTTGAGAAAAAAGCCCGGAACAGCGAAAGAATGTGCTGCACCGGGCTTCCATTGAGAGACTTAAACTCTCATTATGATTATTTATTCTCAGTAAATGGTCTAACTACTTGGACTGCATCTCCACACGACGGTTGAGCTTGCGGCCTTCCTTGGTGTTGTTGTCATACTTCGCCTGGGTCTCACCATAGCCTACGGCCTCCAGGCGAGTTTCCGGGATGCCGTTGCTGACCAGCCAGTTTTTCACCGAAGCGGCACGACGCTCGGAGAGTCCCTGATTGTAGTTCTCAGGACCGGTTGCATCGGTGTGACCGGACACCACGAAATTGACGTTGGCATCCTCTTCCAGGATCATCTTGGCTTGTTCAAGGACGGGGATCATGTCGTCGGTGATCGCCGACTTGTCAAAACCGAACAGCAGGTTGAAGGTCACCACTTGCTTGGCAACCGGAACGGGTGCGGGCTTGGGAGCCGGAGCAGGCATGGGAGCAGGCACAGGAGCAGGAGCCGGAGGCTGAACCTCGTCATAAAGCACGGCTTTGGCAAACTGGGCCATGGCGGCATCACTTGCGAGTGATTTGGCATCGGCCGCCACACTGCACCCTGAGAGTGCACGGATTCCGTCGATGACCTGCTGCCCTTTGGGCGTGTCGGCATAGCTGACCACATGAATGCAGAGGTTGTCGCCGTGCTTGCTGTAAAGTGATTTTGCGGTCGCGACAGCATCGGGTCCTTCATTGGCTGCGCCATCGGTGTACATGATCAAGGCAGTCTTGCCAGGCAGCTGGCCGATGACAGAATCAATTTTCATCAGACCATCACCTATGTTGGTAAACTCGTTGAAAGGCGGCACGACACTGTTCGCCGCGGTGCTGAGCGATCCAGCCTTGTAGACAGCTGGAGTACTGACGACTTTATAGGTTGAGAACATGGCAACGGAACTTTTATAGCCAAGTTCGGGAACGGCCTTGTCGAGGCGGTTGACGTCTTTGATCGCCTGGTCAAGTTTCTGATACCCGGCCATGACATTGGCCTGGGCCATCGAACCGGACTGGTCCATGAAGACGATGAAGTTATCGACCTTCTTGACCAGTTCCGCTGATGCGGACAGCGGGAGGGCAAGGCTCATAGAAAGGACAATGGCCGTTGCGGCTAATGCAGCTTTACAATTTTTTTTCATCGTGATCACTCCTCTTTCCTTTTCTTTTTACTCAAGTTAGATCCTCGAGGAATCATTAGGTTTTAATATGAATGCGCAAATGTTTGCGGCGGCCAAATATATGACTTATTTAGTCACGCTTTGTCAATAGAATAATTACACTCTAAAATTTAATTTTTGTTGTTATGATTTTGATATGTTGGATGACATATGAAGAGTATGCCACTGGGCAGTTGAGAACCGGATGACCTCACGCATGAAGTGTCTTAGAAGGTGTGCCACAGAAATTGGCCGAAGTCGGCAGTTCGAGTCAAGGCCCATTCCTGACTTCCCTGATTTTTTAGGTACATAGACTCGTATATTGTAATGGCAGGCTTGCACTTATTTATAAAGCTTGGTTGCAGCATGGTTGAATGTTGATAAAAAGTTTCCTGAAATTTCCTTAGCTAATAAAGAAAACCGAGTGGCCATAATCAAAAGGTTATGACGGCCTGTCAGTGCCAGCCCTTTTCCTTTGCTGACAGAAGGCATCAACCTCCTGCCAGATATTCTTAATCGAGTAGACAACCATGATCAGTCCAGAAATCGGCATACACACGTAGAGATAACGCCGCGACACGTTGAATACCGGCGTCCAGTCGCGGGCCAGCGTGGTCAAACGAAGAGCTTCGTAGAAAAAGATCGCAACAAAGAGCAGCGAAACGATCTCAATGAAGATGGAAAAAAGGTGGCCGGCGGCAGTCCCTTTAATTTTCTCATGGATCCATTCCAGTCGGAAATGGTCGTTGCGTGCCCAAAGTGCCGCCGCTCCCAAAAAAACCATCCAGGCGAACATCCACTCGACCACCTCGTCGAACCAGTAAAATGCCGCGACCGGCACGTAGCGGACAAACACGTTGCCAGTCAGCAGGAGCAGCAGCAGAATGAAGCAGCATACGCATATCGACCGCAGGGTGTAGACCAGGACACGGTCCAGGGTCGAAAACATAGCGGCTATTTTTACGGACTGACTCACAATTGACACCTCACTCGGCTATTTTGCCCATGACCAGGTCTGGCAGCCACAAGGAAATGGCAGGGATAAAGGCAACGGCCAGCAGCACGAAAAAGATGCCGAGTAGATAGGGCCACATCTCCCGGCTCAACTCGCCAATGGAGAGCTTCGTAATACTGGAAACGGCATACAGGCACATGCCCACCGGCGGGGTCAGGAGGCCGATCATCGAAGCCAGGGTCATGACGACTCCGAACTGCACCGGATCGATTGCGTAATGGATAATGATCTTTTGAAAGATCGGGATGGTAATAAGTAAAACGGCGATCCCTTCGAGAAAACACCCGAAAATAATTAGAACCGCAATGATGATCAGCATGACAATTGACGGGTTGTCACTCAGCGTTGTCACCCCCGCAATCACTTCCACCGGGATCCGTTGCAGGATCAGCAGCCATCCGAAGAAACCAGCGGCGGCGATGATAAACATGATTCGCACCGTATGGGTGAGCGTGTCCCAGAAAATGGCGGGCAGATCTCGAAAGCGAATACTGCGGTAAACAACAAGGCCGAGAAAAAGAGCATAGAGACAGGCGATCACTGAGGCTTCGGTCGGGGTGAACTGGCCGCTCAGAATGCCGCCGACAATAAGCACCGGGGTCATCAAAGGCAAGAAAGCGGCTTTGCCGCTGAGAATCAGTTCTTTCAACGGGGCCCGCGAATCTTTTGGGTAGTTACGTTTCTTCGACACGAAGTAAACGGTGATCATCAGTGCCAGCCCCATCAGTACTCCCGGTATGACACCGGCCAGGAACAGCCGGCTTACCGAAACCTCGGTAAGATAGCCATAGATGACCAGGGGAATACTCGGTGGAATGACCGGTCCGATGGTCGATGATGCCGCCGTGATCGCCGCCGAGAATCGCCAGTCGTAACCATTGTCCTTCATGGCTTTCATTTCGATCATGCCGAGCCCCGCCGCGTCGGCAACTGCCGCCCCGGACATCCCTGAAAATATCATGCTGGCGATCACGTTGACCTGTCCAAGGCCACCCCAGATATGACCGACCAGCGCTCTGGCAAAACGGAAGATCCGTTCGGTGATCCCCCCTGTGTTCATCAGGTTTCCGGCCAGGATAAAAAAAGGAATGGCAAGCAGGGTAAAGGAGGTGGTCGAGGCGTACATCCTCTGCGCCACCATGGTCAGGATATCGGCTTGGCCCATGATTAAAAAGGCTGCCACAGCCGTCAGGCCCATGCTGACGGCGACGGGAACCCCTAGCAGAATCAGGGCCACCAGTGATGTAAAGAGGATCAGGGTGGTCATGCTGGCTCGGTTATCATCGTCGGGTACATTTTGCAACGCCGCTCACACCGTTGCCGGGGCAGCGGTTAATGAGCGGCGTGCTTTCCTGCAAACGGCACCCTGTTTATTTTGCCTGTTCGACAATCTTCAGGAAATAATCAAGGTTTTCTGCACCGACAGACGCTTTCATGCGTTCGTAAGCAGGGCCCATTTTGGCTTTAAAAAGAGCAACATTCGGCCTGGTGACCGCCATGCCCAGTCCCTCGAGCTTCTTGATCTGGTCACCTTCTGCATTGCGCAGGGTCGCACGCATGAAATCGCCGGCCTTTTTGCTCTCTTCCTTGACGATCTTCTGCTGTTCAGGGGTCAGCTTACTCCAGGTCTTCTTGCTCATGACATGGACCATGGAGTTGTAGGTATGTCCGGTCATGGCGAGATATTTCTGGGTCTCGTAAATTTTGAACGCGTAGATCACGCTGACCGGGTTTTCCTGGCCGTCGACCACACCCTGCTTGAGCGCCATGGGCAATTCCGAGAACTGGATGGTCTGAACGGTCGCTCCAAGGGCTTCCATCGCCGCCTGGTTGGGTAATTCGGGCGGGGTCCTTATTTTCAGACCCTTGACGTCATCAGGGGTATTGATTGGCCGCACGCTGTTGGTCAGGTTTCGGAACCCCCATTCCCAATTGGAAAGAAAGATCAAGCCGGCATCATCGAGATCTTTGCCTGCCCAGGCAATAAACGGGCCGTCGAGCACCCGGTAGGCGTGGTCATAACCATCAAAGGCGAAAGGCAGCATGACACAGCCGAACTTCTTGGAATACTTGGCCAGCTGTCCCTGGGTCGGCAGGCTCATGTCAATGACGCCGAGAACATTCTGCTCAAGAACCTCCGGTGGGTTGCCAAGCTCGTTGTTGGGGTAAATTTCAACCTTTATCTCACCGTTGGTTCTTTTGGAGACACCCTCAGCAAACATTTGTGCGGCTTTGTTGCCGGCGTGATCAGCATTGGCGTAATGACCCAGTTTGAGGACCATGGCGGCATGCGCACTCATCCCCATGCTCAACCCCAGCAGCAGACAACACAACGCAACGAACGTCTTTTTCATGATCTTCCTCCCTTCTTCTTGGTGATAGTTGAGCAACGACTTCGACAGTCTTTCGTGCGACTGTTCCAACGACACATCAACGTTAATCCCCAAAATGGCCAAGTGATGCAAATAAATAAAATTCCATAATATAAAACTACGTTTCAAAATAATGTCAAGCGGCCTTAAGAATTTTTTGAGAATCTCACTTGAGAAGTGTGCGGATTAATTTTATAAATATCTATTATTAAATAAATAAATTATATATAAAAGATTTTCTTGCACTTTTTAATTTCTGCTACTTACTATTAAATACATGCAGAAACATAAATTGTTTGTTTCACAATACAAAACTTTTTGCCATGATTTCGATATTATTAATCTTGGACTCTAGGAGCGGGAGGTCTGTCATTTTCGAGAGATTTTGTGATTTGCTATAAGCTCTCCTCATGCTTTTGTTACTCAGAAATTCAAAAATTAGGGCGATGCATTAAAAATGCTGTAATCTAAAAAAACCCCCGGACATTGAATCGGGGGCTTTTCGTTTGATGGATGTTAATTTATTTGGGTTACGATGATCAACAAGTGCCATTACGTGGCTACAGATCAAGCACAGAATCCAAGCCACGGTGGACACCAATCAGCGTCGAGACCTTGCGGATAGCCAGCAGCGCGCCATCAACATAAGGGCGTGCACTGCTTCCTGAATCATGGCGAATTGTCAGTTTTTGATCTTGCATCCCGAAAATGACCTCGGCACTGATCACGTAGCCAGGCAGCCGAATGGAGTGAACCTGTGACCCCAACAAGGTGGCCCCACGAGCATCCCGCCGGCCTACTGTGCGATCGACCGGGATCGTAGGCTCTGGGCAGCGTATTTTCGACAATTTAGTCGCTAGTTCACGGGCGGTTCCGCTTGGGGCATCGATTTTATCATCATGCGCGTAGTCAATAATCTCCCACTGCGGAATAAGTTTGGCTGCCGTTTCGGCAAACTTCTGCAGCAATACGACTGTTAATGCAAAGTTGCCACAAGCAAGGACTCCCCTGTTTTTCTCGCGGGCAAATACATCGATCTCAGTGAAATCGTCCTCTGTGAGGCCTGAAGTCCCCACCACCACATGTGCGCCTCTGTCGAGCGCAGTCAGAATGTTGGCCTTGGCACTGTCTGGCTTCGTGTATTCGACGAAGACGTCACAGGGGCATGTAAGAGCCTCTTCGGCTGAACAATAAATGGGAGTTTCAAGGCTTGGCTCACCGAGCACCTCACCCAGGATCTGCCCGGCGTGCTGACGCGAAACAGCAGCGACAAGAGTGAGGTCCGGAACCTTCCCGATTGAACGTGAAAGTTCGGACCCGGCCCAACCGGTCGCGCCCGCCACACATACTTTGATGGCCATATTGCTTACCTTTTAATAGCGATTCTGTGATCAATGGTGTCAAGAACCAGTCATTCGCAAGTGTCCTTGGAAGTTATATCAGATTTCTCTCGCAGGGTTTAATGTCAAATATCAGTAATTCTCGAATCCACCGACATACAGAAAAAAAGCCCCACAGTCAGGAGAGTGACTGTGGGGCAACGGGTTCTATGGGTTTTTCTTTAGGAGGGTAGAACATGAAGAAGTATGTTCTGGTTAATATCTTACTGTTTTAGTCAGATATGTCAAGCAGAAAAATATTAACGATAAAAAAGCTGCCTGCGCACTAACCTTTCACCCAATCGACCATTCTCTCCAACGCCGTGATCACCTTGTCACAGTTGCGATGCATGAATTCCTCGCCTATGAGCTGGTCGTTCGGCACCTGCTCGGCAGCGGCCAGAGCCCGGGAGCCATCGAAATCGACATAGGCGAGCCGGGCGGTCAACTCATGCTCCGGACGGCCGAAGCAGGTTCCAGGCAAGATGGCGACTCCGGTCTCCTCGAGCATCCGGGTGCAGAGTTGGGTGCTGCTGGCGATGCCCCGGGCAGAAAGCTGGGCACGCAACGGGCTGAAATCGGGAAAAGCGTAAAAACCGCCATCAAGGGGGGCCATGTTCAGGCCGAGCCCCGAGAACATGGTATGGACACGGTTACCAAGCGCTTTGAGCACCCTGCGCGACTGCCAGAGGTAGCGCTCGATCGTCACTCCGCCGTTGAAGGCGCGCACTGCGGCATACTGGATCGGGGCGCTGGTGGACGTAAAGGTCTCTGACGCGACCGTCGCCATCCCCTTGACCAGCCATTCAAGCTCCTTCGGTGCCGCAAAGATGCCGAGACGCCAACCGCCGGCGCCGCACCACTTGCTCATGCCGCCACTGATGATCGTTCCTTCAGGGTAGTGGCGGGCGATCGAGCGATGGCCACCGTCGAACTGCAGCTCACCATAAATTTCATCGGAGAGCATGATGATCTTGTACTTGCGGGCAACAGCAGCCAGCGCCTTGAGTTGCTCATCACTGTAACTGTAACCGGTCGGGTTGTTCGGGTAGTTGAGAATGACGATGCGCGGCTTGCTCGGGTCGTCGGCGCAGACCCGTTCCAGTTCATCGGCAGTGAGCAGCCATTTGTTCTCGGCGCTGGTCGGCACCCACCGCACATGGCGGCCGATGATATGTGCCTGGGGAGCGTAGGAGACCCAACTCGGGGTCGGGATAACCAGGTCGCCGTAGTAGACCAGTTGCAGGACGAACATCAACTCCTTGGAACCGGGGCCAACCAGCACGTGCTGCGGCAGGAAAGCGAGGTTCTGAGTTCTCTGGAAGTAATTGACCACGGCCTGCTGAAGGGCAGGCAGGCCACGCACCGGCAGATAATCCTTCTGATGTGCGTTGACCTTCAGTTCTTCAACCACGACTTGCGGAACCGGGAACGGCGACTGGCCCAGGCCGAGCTTGTAAACCTGCTTACCCGCGGCGATCATCTCATTGGACAGTTCATTGATCTGCAACGTCGCCGATAGCGGCAGGCCGCGCACATTGAGGTTGAGGTGCTTTTCGTGAATACCGTTGGGGGTCATCATGCCTCCTTGCAGTTAGCCCGGGACCTACCAGGAGCAACGGCGCCCGTTGCAGTGGATGGAACGATTATGTGGGCCGGCACGGCAGATAGCCGACCACAGCGCAGCCATTAATCATTCCCGTCCAACGGCACGACCAGCATCGGCCGTTGGCTCTTGCGCAGGACCTTTTCGGCGACACTGCCGAGGAACGCGTACTTGAGCGCCCCCTTGCCATGACTGCCCAACACGATCATGTCCACGTCGAGAGCGTCGGAGTGCTGCAGGATGTGGGCGACCGGGTTGCCGTAATGGACCTCGATATCGGCGATCCTTTCAGCATCCTCCGGATGATCGATGAGCTCCTCATTGGCGAAACGGTGCAGCCGGCGGCGAATCTCATCCTTGATTTCCGCTTTGTGTTCAAGCTCTAAACCAGCCAGTTTCTCCTCACCCATCACCGTTGCAACGTAATTCATGGTCGACGAATCCACCTCGGGGAGGATGTGCAGCAGGGTGATTTTGGCATTGTAGCGCCTGGCCAGGCTGATGGCGTGCTTGAATGCATGCGCAGAGTTGACCGAGAGATCTGTTGCATACAGGATTTTCTTGTACTCCGGAATCATGACGTTCTCCTCACGCTGCCGACGGGGCAGCGGTTCTGGTGCGCATCTTCTGCAGCAGGTAGAGGGCGACGAACAGGCCTGCACCAAGCAGATAGGCGAGATGGTGCTCCTCGACCCCGAGCAGCCCGGCAAAGAAATAAGGGCGGAACATGAAGCCGCAGACCACGAACAGGCCGATCAGCTCATACCAGCGGTTTCTGATGATGAACCAGTTCTGAGTTGCAGCGGCAAAGGCACAGGTGCCGATACAGGTCATGATGAAGATGAAGATCGCCTCGAAGAAGTTGTTGATACCGACCAGCAGGATGTCGGTATTGAAGATAAACATAAAAGGCAGTGCCGCGGTACGGATATCGTAAAGGAAGCCCTGCACCCCGGTCGGGATCGGATCGCTCTTGGCAATGGCCGCTGCCGCGTAGGCTGCCAAACCGACCGGCGGCGTGTCATCGGCGAGGATGCCGAAGTAGAAGCAGTAGAGGTGTGCGGCGATCAAGGGCACGGCAAAGCCGTTGAGATCGGCCAGGGTCACCAGCGCCGGCGCTGTCAGGCTGGCCATGACGATATAGTTGGCGGTGGTCGGCAGGCCCATGCCCAGGATCAGGCTGCAGATCGCAACGATACCGAGCATCATGTAGAGGTTGCCCATGCTCAAGGTGTCGATGATATCGGTCACCAGGCCGCCGAGGCCCATGGTCACAACACCCACGACAATCCCGGCCGCTGCGGTGGCAACACCGACGCTGACCATGTTGCGGGCACCGGCCACCATCCCTTCGTAGATGTCGACAATGCCCTTCCAGAACCCCTGGCCGATCGAGGTGTTTTCTTTCCTGGCGCGGACCGCGTGCTGAAATAGCATCAACAGCAGCAGCAGCATGGTCGCCCGGAAGGCGGCCATATCGGGAGAATGCCGGGGAATGATCAGTTCGTAGAGCAGGAAGAGGATCGGCACCAGGTAGTGAAACCCGTTGAAAAGGACCTGGAAAAAAATCGGCAGCTCAGCCTTGGGCAGCCCGCGCATACCCAGCTTGGAGGCCTCGATGTGAGTCAGGAAAAAGAGCGCCACATAAGAGGCGAAAGCCGGAATCGCCGCAGCCTTGCAGACTTCCAGGTACGGCAGATTGACGTACTCGGCGATAATGAAGGCGGCCGCCCCCATGACCGGCGGCATCAACTGGCCGTTGGTGGAAACCGCCACCTCGATCGCCGCGGCCTTCTTGGCAGGATAGCCGACCTTTTTCATGAGCGGAATGGTGAAGGTGCCAGTGGTCACGACATTGGCAATCGAGGATCCGGAGATCAGGCCGGTCAGGCCGGAAGAGAGCACGGCGGCCTTGGCCGGGCCGCCCTTGTAGCGCCCCAGCAGACTCATGGCCAGATCGATGAAGAAGCGCCCGGCGCCGGCCTTCTCGAGCAGTGCGCCGAACAGCACGTAGAGAAAGACGATCTTGGCCGACACGTAGATCGGGACGCCGAAAATCCCCTCGGTGGTCAACGAGATCTGGCCGATGAAGCGATTGATGCTGACCCCCTTGAAAGCCAGGAAATCGGGCATATAGGGGCCGAAGAACGCATAGAGCGTAAAGAAGATGCCGATGATCGACAGGGCCGGCCCGACCACGCGGCGCGCGGCCTCCCAGAGGAACAGGATCAGCAGCGTGCCGAGGATCTTGTCGCGGGCATTAAGCAGACCCACACGACTGGCAATGCCCTCGAAATCGATGACGATATAGAGCGCCAGGAAAGCGGCGAAGAGTGCCAGGACCAGGTCCATGACAGGGATGCGGTCAGTCGCCGAGAGCCAACGCAGTCCCGGAATGTTGATTGGGCGCTTGAAGGTCGGGAAGGAAACATAGATCAGGAAGAGTGCGAACGCCAGGTGAATCGAGCGCACATAGGTTGAGTCGAGCAGCAGCCAGCTCGAAAGAGAGAGCTGGAACAGTGACCAGCTCAGGGCCACAATCGGCACCAGGAAGCGTTGCCAACCCGAGACGTGGCGTAGCCCCATCTCCTCTTCTTCGACCATGCGCCGAGCCTTCTCGAGGCCCTCATCACTTTCATCGACCTGCAGCTTAACTTGCTCTTTGCTCATCGCAGCACTCCTCGACTCTGAAAAAGCTGGAACTCAGAAAGCCGGGGGCACGCTGCCGTGCCCCCGCTCATATCATGCCTTATTTCATCAGGCCGACTTCCTTGTAGTACTTCATGGCGCCCGGGTGAATCGGCGCCGACAGACCGGTCAGCATGCTTTCCTTGGTCAGGTGGGCAAAGGCCGGGTGGAGAGACTTGAACTCGTCGAAGTTTTCGAAAACTTCCTTGGTGATGGCATAGACCACCTCGTCGGCGAGGTCGGCGCTGGTGCAGAAAGTGGCCTTGACGCCGAAGGTCGGCACGTCAGCGGTATTGGCCACTCCGGCGTACTCGGCGACCGGGATGCTCGCAGCAGCATAGTAGGGAAATTTATCAGTCAGCTTCTTGACGATATCGTCGGGAACAGCAACGAAGTTGACCTTGGTCGCACCGGCCACGGCTTCCTTGACCGAGCCGTTCGGGTGACCGACGGTGTAGAAAAACACGTCGATGCGGCCGTCCTGCAGCATACTGGCGGACTCAGCAGCCTTCATGCCTTCGGCTTTGAGGTCCTTGTCGGGGTCGATCCCGGCTGCGGCCAGCAGGTCCTCAGCGTTGCCGCGCTGCCCCGAACCTGGGTTGCCGATATTGACCACTTTGCCCTTGAGGTCGGCGACGGTGTTGATGTTCTTGCTGGCGTTGGCAACGATGGTCACCGATTCCGGATGAATCGAGAAGACCGCGCGGAGTTTCTTGACCGGCTTGCCTTCCCAGTCGGCCGTACCGTTGTAGGCCTGGTACTGGCGGTCGGATTGGATCACGCCGAACTCGAGGTCGCCGGCGTCGATGGCGTTGACGTTGAACACCGAGCCGCCGGTCGACTCGACCGTGGCCCGCAGGTTGTATTCCTTGCGCTTTTTGTTGACCATTTTGGCGATCGCGCCGCCGGTCGGGTAGTAGACACCGGTAACGCCACCGGTACCGATAGTCACATACTGGGTCGCCGCCAGGAGGTCGCCGGCGCCGAACACCACGACTGCTGCTGTCAGAATCAAGATGCTGAATTTCTTCATTTCTGTTTCTCCTTTTTATTGAAGGTTTCAGGATAATCCTTGCCTGAAGCAAGGTGCTGAACATTGTAAAACTGCTGAATGGTTGGGATATCCGGAAACGGAATCACACACCAGGCATAGCATGTAACAGTAGGGCAAGGACCGTACCATGCCGGCCTGGAAAATTCAAGCCATTGAAAAGATTAACATTATTTTTTACAAATGCCAGCTTTGGGAGGGAAAAAGTGTCATAACCAGGGTTACAAATAATCGTGGAAAGTGCTTTTTATAAGAATATCAGCTAACTGAGCCGCCATGAGCGGGATACGCAACTTCGCCGCCAGGCGGTTCAAAATGAATTCAGCCGCCGCAGGAAGGCCTTGAGCAAACCGTAGTTCCGCTTGTTGAAGCGGAACACCAGACGCGGCAGATCGAGCAGATCCGGCTGGTCCTGTTCTTCCGGCAGGGCGCTGGTCAGGGCGAGATGACTGCCTGTCTGGAGAATTTCACTGAATTCCTCTTCAAGGGTCACCAGGTCCTCAGCATGCAAGGGCTTGTTCAGACGAATGACCAGGGTTGGCCCAACCCATCGGCTGGAGTGGTAGACCCGGTAGAAGTCATGGATGATCTGTGCGGCCTCGAAGGGATCGCGGGTTATGGTGAAAAGGCTGAAGTCCTCACCTGAGATCAGGCCGCGCTTGAGCATGACGTTCTTCATGTAGTCGAGCCAGGGTTCCCAGTAACTGCCATCGTCGTCGTCAATTAAAACCAGTGGGATCGGCTGGTTTTTCCCGGTCTGCACCAGGGTCAGGGTTTCCATCGCCTCGTCCATTGTGCCGAAACCTCCGGGGAACAGGGCAACGGCATCCGCCTCTTTGAGGAAGGCTACTTTGCGGTTGAAAAAGTACCGGTAGGTAATGGAATGGCCACTGTTCTCCATGACCGGGTTGGTCTCCTGCTCAAAGGGGAGGCGGATATTTACGGCAAAGGAGTTCTCGGCACCGGCCCCCTCGTTGCCGGCCTGCATGATGCCAGGGCCGCCACCGGTGATCACCATGTAGCCGAGCCGCACCAGCTGGCGGGAGAAGGTGATGCACTTCTGGTAAATTGCCTCGCTCGGTTCGGTCCGCGCCGAACCGAAGATCGTCACCTTTTTGCGGTGGCGATAAGGGCCGAACATCTTGCTGGTGTAGCGCATTTCCTTCATGGTTGCGCGCAGCATCTTCAGATCGGCGAGATAATCGTTTTCCTGGCCGGTCTTCAGAGCACTGAGCACCATCTCGCGGATGATTTCCGGATGGTGGACCTCGGCCATCGCCAGGAGTTCATCGATCAACTCGTCGAGGGGACCGTTGGTCTTTTTAAAGCTGATGTCCATAACAAAACCCTCTTAAGTGGTGATAGAAGTTATTTTAACACGTCTTGATCCGGTGAGGACAGCAAATGCCCTCCGCGGGCACGCTCCAGGGCAATCCAGAGGCCGCGCAGGCTCGCGACCGGATAGCGCTCTGCAACACGCTGGTACGCTTGGCGCAGCTGGCGGTCGAGGCGGCGCAAATGCTCGCGCTCACCGTGGTCGAGTCGCTCCTCAAGGGTTTCACAGAAGAAAGTAATGCAGTTGTAGGGCCGCCGGGTGACCGGCAGGCGGCAGCCCTTTTCTGAGAGAAACGGGCAGGTGCTGCTGAAATCGGGCGCAGGAGGGATTTCGTCGGCCAGCAGATAGGCCAGCAGGTTGGTCAGGGTGAGATGATGTCGGCCGCAGCCGCAGCAGGTGTCAACGCAGGCAGCGCAGGTCGCCGGGCCTCCGGACGAACGGAACAAAGCGTCCAGGTCCGCCTGGAGCGCTCCGACCTCCGCAACCTGGCGCACGAGCCAGAGCCGTGCACCATCCTCAAGAGTGGACAGTTCGCTGTGCAACGCGGTCAGCAGCACATGCCAGTCAACAGGTGCAGGGGTCTGATCAGTCATGGAGGCAATGGGGCTCGGAACCCAGGCGCAGGATAAAGTGCAGGATTTCACTGTTCATGGTTTGACATAACCGGGCAGGCGATCTTCCCTATTCTGCGGTCGCTCGCCCGTCGATCATCGCTTCTGCCTTCTACCGCATGCCTCTGAACATGTCAAACCAAAACCTGGCAAGACGAATCGTTCAACCCTTGCATTTCGACGCAAACCTCAAGTTTGGTGTGCAGCGTGGTGCTTGCCGTCCGGTCCTAAGCCCTGCCCAGTGATTATGGAACATAGAGTCCCGAGTCATCAGCAACCGCTTCCCTGGCCAAGATTTCAGTCCTGATTGGCACGCTGCCGTAACGTGCTAGAACCCGATGGCCCTAACCGGGATATCCACTTGAGTAGTCGCCAAAAGCTGTTAAATAGTAAGAAAACGCTAATTTTCCATCAAAGGAGCAGGCGCCATGTCAGAGCTTTTCGGGTTCGATGCCTTTTCACCAAAAGAGATCGCGCAACGGGTCGAAACAATTGGGGTCGTTAAGGCGCGCCTGCCCCTGCTCTCGATGGTCATGCTCGGCATTCTGGCCGGAGCCTTCATCGGCCTGGGTGCTCTCTACTACGTACTGGTCGTCTCCGATCCGGCCCTGGGCTTCGCCGCCAAGCGGGTGCTCGGAGGGGTCGCTTTTTCCCTGGGATTGATCCTGGTCATCGTCGCCGGTGCAGAGCTGTTCACTGGCAACAACCTGCTGGTGATGGCATGGGCCGACCACCAGATCACCACCCGGGAGCTGCTCCGCAACTGGCTGGTCATCTGCGGTGCCAACTTTCTTGGTGCGGTGGGGATTGCTGCACTGGTCTGTCTCTCCGGCCACCCGGCCATGAACGACGGACTGGTTGCCGAGCAGTATCTGCAGATCGCCGCCTCAAAATGCGCCCTGCCTTTTTGGAGCGCTTTCTTCCGGGGGATTCTCTGCAACATCCTGGTCTGCATCGCCGTCTGGATGGCGCTGGCGGGGCGAAGCGTCATCGATCGGGCCGTGGCGATCATTTTCCCGATCTCAGCCTTCGTCGCAGCCGGCTTCGAGCACAGCGTCGCCAACATGTTCTTCATCCCGATGGGGTTGATGCTCAAGGCAGCAGGTCACCAGGTCGACCAATCCCTGTCGCTGACCTGGTTCGGCTTATGGCACAACCTGATCCCGGTGATCCTCGGCAACGTGGTCGGCGGAAGCGTGCTCGTCGGCCTGGTCTACCATGTCATCTACCGGCGCGGTACAACGGATAAATGAATCGTTCTTCCTGGTAAGAGGTTTGCCTTCAGCGGTGGGCATGGGGACTCTAGCGACCCGCGGGAAATCAAAGCTTTTGTTGCAGGACTCCTTCGCATGCCGATCCGCCAAGGGGCTTAAATCGTTTTAACCTATTGAAAAATAGACATATTTTTTATATTCCTATTGACTTTCCCCTAAAGATCGAGAGATAGTAATATGCATATAAAGAATGACTCGGGCCATACATCCCTTGGAAAATGGCCAACCCATTATCGCCGGCAATGAATATCGCAGGTCGCGTGAGTCTCTAGGGTGAGGAATATCGGGTCTCAACTTTCCCTCCCGGAACCATGGCAACCCCTTCGAGAAAAACCCCGAGAGTCTGGTCACGAAATTATTCAGATGCTTTTTCCCGGTTTTCCAACATTACTGCGCGTGCGCTATATCTGGCTGATCATGTTCTGCGGCTTCTGGTTGCTCAGTGGAGCTTCTCTCCAGGCGGCTGAAGTGACAGACGCGGCACTGTCCCCCGCTGCGCAGACCGCTTTTCCGGAACAACTCGGAACGATCGTCTATCAAACCGAACCTGAGGCATCTTCGCGAATATACATCATCGCCAATGGCCATCGAAGCGCCATCAGCGGGGCCAATTCGACCGATACGGTGCAAGCTCAGATTGAAACTTTCCGCATCGGGGAATGGCTGATCAAACAGAATCGCATCGAGTTGTTGTTGCCGGAAGGTTTTTTTGGAGAGAGGGGGCGACCGAGGGCTATTGATCCGGACAAAATCCCACTCGACAATCAGACCCTCCGGGAGACCCTTGCCGATACCTCGCATTTCATCAACGCCGAGCTGCTGCTGCACGAACAATACGGCATCGGCCTGGGGCAGGTCGAGAATCGCCAGCTTTACCGGGACATACGAGACCGGCTTCGTTCCCGCCTCAAGGCTGGAGGCGAATTCTCATTTTCGCTCAACAGTGAACTCGCTCACCTGCAAAAGCTTAGAACTGCTTACCTGCTTCAGGCTGCACCCGCGGTCACAGCAGCAACCTATCAGCAGGGACGGATTACGGCCCCCAATGCCATGATGACGATCGGTCTGTCTCATTTGAAGGACATCATCTCCTTCCTTGAAACAGGCAAGATCGACTTTGGTCAGCAAACAGAAGGGAGCGCCTCCCCCCTCCAGGATACAGGCCTCAAACGAATCAAGGAACAGGTCGGCATCACGATTGTTGTCCCCCGGGCCCTGATGGCCAACGATTTTACGTTGGTAACGGCCTCCGCTTTGGCAAACCATCAGCCGTCACCAGATAATCAAGAAAAAACCTTTTAGCCTGATCCAGCAAGCCCTGAAGATCACAACGAATCCCATCAATCAACTACCTAAACATTTAATTTATAGACGTTTTCTTTGTTGACAAAGCTTTCCTGACTGCTATAAGTATATTAAGAGAAATTAATGCCCTGCGCCTCGCAAAGGGTGTTGCAATGGTGCTTCTGCCTGAAGGAAGAGTCGACGCTCTGAGTGACTGTGGTTCCCCCTGGGACCCCCTAGAGCAAAGGAGAACCGCCATGAGATACTTTACTCTGACACTCCCACTTGTGATATTGGGCGGCCTGCTGATGTTCAGCCAGGCCCAGGCTATTTCCGGTGAGCAGCTCCATCAATGGCAGCAAATTCAAGCGCAGCTGGATGCCGAGCATCAAATGCAGACGCAGCAACTCGCCACAGAGCAGGCCAGAGAAATGCAGCTGCTGCTGGCCGTGCGTGGTTACGATCTCGGCTTGCAGCAACTCACCACAGAGCAGATCAGAGAAATGCAGCTGCTGTTGGCCGTGCGTGGTTACGATCTCGGCTTCGATCTCAGCAATGATCTAGTCGGCACAATGAGTGGTGTCCTGGATGAGAACACGAAAGCGGCCATCCGCCACTTTCAGCAGGATCAAGGTCTAGCCATCACCAGTGTGCCTGATGTTGAGACCCTACGCGCTTTGGTGCCGGGCAGTGATCAACAGGAGTTTTTCGGCCTGTCTCCGGAATTTGGCAGCGCGGATTATACCAATGATAACTGCTGTCCATAGGCAGCAGCACCGGAGGCCTGGAGCTTTTCTGTCTCTCTCAGAAAGAGAGCCAGTGATAGCGAAATTCTCCAGCATGCCAGTTACGAAACCAACAACCTCAACCCCGGGAACCAGGGGGCACACAGTCAATCGGGAGAAATCCCGTTTTTTTTTGCATAGTGATATCGTGTGCACAGCGAAGCACCTTCCCCCGTTGATCAACAGACAGACCACAAATCGATCTTGCAAATAAAACGGCACCGGCCATCAAGCCGGTGCCGCAGTCAGATGTGGTTGGAGAAAACCGTAAGCCGGGTTCTGTTCCCTGCAGCGGTTGCCCCCTGCCGGGCGACGATCATTCCTCTAGGACCGCCGTTGCCGACGGCCTCAAGCGGCCTGACCCGGGAGTTTCGGACGGGCCGTCCTCAAACACCCCCCTATTTGGCCTTGCTCCGGATGGGGTTTACCGAGCTGCCGGCGTCACCGCCGGCACTGGTGAGCTCTTACCTCACCCTTTCACCCTTACCCGCCGAAGCTGCCACATCGTGGCAGCGAAGGAGGGCGGTCTTCTCTCTGTGGCACTTTCCCTGGGGTCGCCCCCGGTCCCCGTTAAGGACCATCCTGCCCTGTGGAGCCCGGACTTTCCTCCCCCCACTTTCGCACGAGGCTCCAGCGGGCGGCGATCGTCTGGTCGTCTCCAACCACGTCAGTGCATGGAACTATCAGTCCGGTGTCGTAACGTAAAGCAGCCGGTTGCAATGCGGACAGGACTGAATTTCATTCACTATGAACAAGCTGTTGAACATCTGTGGCGGCAGGTGCATATGGCAGCCGAGACAGGCTCCGCCGCTGGCCTCGACCACAGCCACACCGGCGCGCCGGGACATCAGCAGTTCATAGCGCTTGCGCAGGCTTTTCGGCAGATCCTCCAACAGGATGTCGCGCTGACGCTGCATCTCGGCCAGCTTATCGTTGACCGATACCAGGGAGGCATCGATCTCGGTACAGCGCGACTCGGCCTGCTCGCTGCTTTTTGCCAGTTCTTCGTCCTTCTCTGACTTGTCGGCAGTCAGGGAGGTCAGGGCGTCGTTCTTGGCATCAATTTTCAGCTGCAATTCCTTGGCAAGCTTCTTGGCCGTGTCGACCTCCTTGAGCACTGCGACATACTCTTTCTGCGTCTTGATCTGGGGTAGTCGACCCTCGGAGCGCTCGATGTTCTGTTTTTCCAGGGCCATGGCATTGACCAGTTCGGTTTTTTCAGCGTCCAGCTTGCCGATCTCGCCGGCGAGACTGTCAACCATCTGCTGCTGACGGTCCAGCTCTGACTTGAGAACCTGCTGTTCATTGAGACCTGCCTGACGCTTTTTCTCGACGCTCTTCTTTTCCGTGTCCAACACCTGCAAATCCCGCAGTAACTGCAACTGCTTTAGCACGATAAATGCCTCCCTTTGTCTGTAATCTTCTTGTATCGACTGAAGATGCAGTCGAGGTTGTTCAGTAAAACCGGAAAGGATCCTGCTCCCCGGCATAGGTTTCAAACAGAATCTCCCAGTGGTGCTGACGAGCCGCGCTACGCAACGCCTCGGCAACCTTTTCAATCATCAATTTTTCCGTGGCGAAATGGCCGGCGTCAACCAGGGCGATGCCAAGCTCTTCGGCCTGTCGGGCATCATGGTACTTGACGTCACCTGTGACCAGCACGTCCGCGCCCTGGCGATGTGCGGTCTGCACCAGCCCGGCGCCGCTACCGCCACAGAGAGCTATCTTCTGAATGGTTCGGCCGCCCTCCCCGATCAGGCGGAGATGGGAACAGTGCAAGGACTCCTTGACCCGGTCGGCAAAGGCCTCCAGGGTCAGGGGCTGCTCCAGCCTGCCGATTCGACCCAAACCGGCACCCGGGACCTGATTCTGCAACGGCACAAGGTCGTAGGCCACCTCTTCGTAGGGATGTGCCTGCTGCATCTTGTCCAGGACACGCGGCAGCTTACGCCTGTGGACGACCGTCTCGAGGCGAAACTCCGTAACCTCTTCCTGACGCCCGATCTCCCCTATGAAAGGAGCAGTCCCCTCACCGGCACGAAAGGTCCCTGTCCCCATGCCGCGGAAGGAACATTGATCATAGGCGCCAATCTTGCCGGCGCCGGCCGAGAAGAGGGCCTCGGCCAGACCTTGTTCATGCCCCGCCGGGACGAACACAACCAGCTTCAGATAATCGCCGGCCGACGGCTGCAAAGGCTTGCTCTGCTGTACACCCAGTTGGGCCGCGAGCCAGCTGTTGAGTCCGTCCACGGCACAGTCCAGGTTGGTGTGGGCACAGATGACGGCCACACTCGAACGTACTGCGGTCCAGAGGACCTTGCCGATGGCATCGTCGGGGGTCACGCGCTTGAGCGGGCGGAACAGCAGCGGGTGATGGGTGACCAGGGCCTGGGCCCCGGCATCGCGGGCCGCTTCCAGGGCAGAGAGGCAGGGGTCCAGGGCCACCAGGACCCGGTCCAGTGGCGCCCCCGGGTCGCCGACCTGCAAGCCGACATTATCCCAGTCCTCGGCCAGCTCTGGATCATAAAGCTTGTGAACCAGACCAACCAGGTCCTGTATGCGATGCTGCTGTTTTGCCATCGGTCCTGTCTGTTTTGCCTTCGTCCTGATGTAAAAAGAGTGCAACCTGGTTTTCGGCTGCACTCTCTATTCCCTGCGAATCTCTATGTTAACCGGTACATATCAATCATGGCGTTAAGGCGGGTGGTGGGCCCACCAGGGTTCGAACCTGGGACCGACCGGTTATGAGCCGGTGGCTCTTCCAACTGAGCTATGGGCCCGCAAAAGTTCAAAGCAAAAGTGTATGTTGCGCCAACAGGTCTGTCAATCACTTTCCAGTGCCCGACTTCTTTCCTGAATGAAATCATAACCGAGCAGGGCCAGTCGAGGCCCGTAGTCGACTAGTTGTTGCTGTTGGTCTCCATGAAACTCTTCAAGCGCTTGGCCCGACTCGGGTGCCGCAACTTGCGCAGGGCCTTGGCTTCAATCTGCCGGATTCGCTCACGGGTGACGGCGAAGTCCTGGCCGACCTCTTCCAGGGTATGATCGGACTTTTCACCGATGCCGAAACGCATGCGCAGCACCCGTTCTTCACGCGGCGTAAGGGTTGCCAGGACCTTGGCGGTCTGGTCCGAGAGGTTGCCCTTGATGACCGCTTCGAGCGGGGAGACGACGCCCTTGTCCTCGATGAAATCACCCAGGGAGGAGTCCTCCTCTTCGCCGATCGGGGTTTCCAGGCTGATCGGCTCTTTGGCGATCTTCAATACCCGGCGGACCTTCTCGAGAGGCAGTTCCATGCGCTCGGCAATCTCTTCGGGGGTCGGCTCGCGACCGATCTCCTGGACCAGTTGCCGGCTGGTGCGAATCAGCTTGTTGATCGTTTCGATCATGTGCACCGGGATGCGGATCGTACGGGCCTGGTCGGCGATGGCGCGGGTAATCGCCTGGCGAATCCACCAGGTTGCATAGGTCGAGAATTTGTAGCCACGCTGGTATTCAAACTTGTCAACAGCCTTCATCAGGCCGATATTGCCTTCCTGAATCAGGTCGAGAAACTGCAGACCGCGGTTGGTGTATTTCTTGGCGATCGACACCACCAGGCGCAGGTTGGCCTCGACCAACTCGGTCTTGGCCTGTTTGGCCCGCCATTCGCCCTTGTTGACTTCCTTAAGGGATTCGAGCAGCTCTTCAGGAGCGAAACCGGACTCCTCCTCGACCTTGGCGAATTTACGATCGGTGCCCTTGAGGCGCTTCTCGACAATCAGCAGGGTATCCATCGGGCGATCGAGTTCTTCAGCCACGGCACGGGCTTCATTTTCGCTCTTGCGCATGCGGCGCAGCAGCTTGCTGATGTCCGCGTAAGGGCGTTCGAGAGCCTCTTCACAGGCCTTGACCTCTTCCTTGGCCTTTTTCACCTGCTTGGCCAGTTCTTTGAGGCGGTCGACGATCTTGGCAATCTGGTAATCCTTGAGACGAATCTGAATCATCAGATCGCCCATCTCCACCTTGAGCGTTTCCATCTCCTTGTCGAGCGGCTTGCGGGCGGCCTTGGTTGCGGCGCCCGCTTCATCACGCAGGGACATGAAGCGATCGTAACGCACCTTGAGTTCCTCGATCAGGGCGACCACCCGTTGACGGTGTCGTTCCTCTGCCTCGCTGCCCTCTTCTTCGTCATAATCCTTGGTGATCTCGGCGACACTGATCTGCCCCTTCTGGTGCCGTTCACCGAGTGTGACGACCTCCTTGAAAGCGATCGGCGTCTTGACGATGACCCGTGCCACCAAAGCCTCACCCTCTTCGATGCGCTTGGCAATTTCAACCTCGCCCTCGCGGGTCAGCAGGGAGACCTGGCCCATTTCGCGCAGGTACATGCGCACAGGGTCGCTGGTGCGCCCCATGACGTCCGTGTCAAACTCTGCTTCCTCTTCACCGTCGTCGCTGCCGGAGGAATCTCGCTGCTGCTCCTTGGCCGTAGCGGTTTTCTGCTCCGTATCGACCACCTCGATATCCATTTCACCGAACATGCTCATGACATCGTCGAGCTGTTCGGAAGAAACCATATCGGCAGGCAGGATATCATTCACCTCATCGTAGGTGAGATAACCTTTCTCCTTGCCAAGGTCGATCAACTGCTGGACTTCTTCGATACTGGTCTTCTTGGCCATCAATACTCCCCTCGAGGAATGCTTGTCAAAGTCAAGCACTGGCAATTTTTAGGCAAGCTACGGATTATATGGTCAAACCGTTATTTTTCAAAGCTTTTTTTTGAGTTTCTGGTTAATTTCCGTGCGTTCACGCAAATACTGCATCAGGGCCGCGTCATCATTGTTGTGCTGCGCTTCCTCCTCAAGCCGGCGGATCTCTCTCAGGCGCTGTTTCAACACAGAGTTGCTCACAGACCGGCGGCAGTCCGTGAAAATTTTTTCCGGGTTGTCCGCCCAGTCCTGGTCTTCCTGCAAAACCAGGCTGGCCAGCAATGACTGCTGGGTTTCATCAAGGGATGCATCGATCAGGTCGGCGGGCAGCCGACCCTCTTCATCTTCACAGCTTAGCAGGTAATCGGCCAGGCTGCGGAAAAACTCATCGAAGAAAAGCGTTGACGTCCCCTCTTCACGCACCCGGCGCCGCTGCCGATCATCCACCAGCATCAAGCGTAGCAGGTATTTCTGGGTTTGTCCTGTTTCCTGGACGTGCGGACGCACCGTTGAGGGCGAGGACGTGCCGCGGCGAACCGGTTGCGGCACGACACTTCCGCCGCGCACCTTCGACTGCAACAGTTCCACGTCGAGGCCGGTCAGGGCCGCCAGGCGTTTCAGGTAAAGACTGCGCTCGAGATCGCCGGGCAAGAGTCGAATTCGTTCGAGAACCTGCTCAGCGGCCCGTGCCCGCCCCTCGACGCTTTGGTCATTGTGGTCCAGCCGGTCTTCGATGAACGCCTCCAGGACCGGGCGCGCAGCAGCAAGGCATTTGCGAAAGCCCTCTTCGCCCCTGGCTTTGAGGAGGGAATCCGGGTCCTCCCCGGCGGGCAGTGCAACCACGCTGACCGCCAGGCCGACCGGCAGCAGGGCGTCCATGGCTCGGAAGGTCGCCTGCCTTCCGGCGGCGTCTTCATCGAAGATCAACAACACCTTGTCGGCATAGCGTTTGAGCAGGCGGGCATGATCGGCCGTCAGGGCGGTACCACAGGTCGCCACGGCACCGGCGAAACCGGCCCGGTGCAAGGCCAGCACATCGAAATAACCCTCGACGACCAGCGCTTCGCCGTTGTGCCGCATGGCGTCACGCGCCTGGTACAGACCATACAGGACCTGCCCCTTATGATAGACCTCGGTTTCCGGAGAATTAATGTACTTGGGCAGGCTGTCATCGAGAACCCGGCCGCCGAAAGCGACCATCCGCCCCTGCAGATCATGAATCGGGAAGAGCAGGCGATTACGAAACAGGTCGTAATCACCCCGGCCCTGTTTGCCGGGGCGGACCAGGCCGGCCAGACGCACCTCCTCGGCGGAGAAGTTTTCCCCGGACAGGTGGTTTGCCAGGGACTCCCAGCCCTCCGGCGCGAAACCGAGATGAAAGGCGCGCACGGTCTCCCCGGCATAGCTCCGCTGGCGCAGGTAGCGCCGCCCGGAGGCTCCGGCCTCATCCTCGAGCAGCAGCTGATGGTAAAAGGCCCCAGCCGCTTCGTTGACTTTCAACAGGCGCTCCCGGACCTCACGACGACGAATCTCCGCGGGCGAGACAGCCTCTTCTTCAACTTCGATACCAACCTTTTCACCGAGCCGCCGGACCGCGTCCGGAAAGCTCAAACCCTCCATGCGCATCACAAAGGAGAAGACGTTGCCACCCACCCCGCAACCGAAGCAGTGGAAGATCTGTCGAGAGGCATTGACGTTGAACGAAGGTGACTTCTCCTGGTGAAATGGGCACAGGCCCTGGTGGTTGACACCAGAGCGCTTGAGCGGCAGGTAGCCGGCGACCACCTCGACAATGTCGACGCGATCGCGAATCTCCTGGATTTTCTCTTCGGCTATGCGTCCCATCAGTGTCGCAACTCCACCACGGTTATGTTATCACCGCCCTGCTCGGCCGGAGCCGCCTGGAACTGAACTACGTCACGGCGGCCGGCAAGACATTGCCTGATGGCATTGCGCAGAATGCCCTGACCGGCACCATGGACAATTTCCAGCTGCATTTCGCCGTGCAACAGTGCTTCGTCCAGGAAACGCTCGAGCAGGTCCTGAGCCTCCTCAACCCGCTTTCCGACCAGAACCAGGCGCGGCAGGAAAGCCCTGCGCTCGACCCGGTCGCGAATCCGCGGCGCCGGGCGGTGCTGTTCGGCAAAACGGCGCGGCTGGAACTGACGCAGGGCGGAGCGCGCCTGCTTCAGCTTCTTGCCGCCGGCCAGCAATTCAAGCCGATCGCCTTCGATGCGGGTGACTTCCGCTTCGATGCCCAGAGCCGGCACGTAGAGGATTTCCGTGACGGCAACCTCTGCCGCGACCTGCTGCGGCCCTTGCGGCAGCGACTCAGGCAACAGGTCATGCAGCTCCCGGAGCGTCCCCGTCAAGGCGGCGCGCTGCCGAGAAGGCACCGACCCTGCCGGGACCTCGCGGAACAAAGCCTGCAGCTTCTCTTCAGCGACAGCCAACATGTCTATCCCCCGCTGCCGAGCCTCCTCGAGAATCCCCTGGCGCCGGGCGTCCACGTCCCGGCGCTCCTGGTGGGCATGCCGCCGGTCCTCCTCGGCAGAGGCACGCAAGCGCTGGACGTTGAGCAGTTCTTCGTCGAGTTTCGCCCGCAAGCTTTGCAACCGCTCGATAATCGCCACGCCTTCGCGTTCGCCCAGGCCGAGATAATCTTCTGCAGCGGCCAGGACATTGTCCGGCAGGCCGATGCGCCGGGCGATGGTGAACGCATGACTGGCACCGGGGATCCCATAATGCAGACGATAGGTCGGTTGCAGCGATTCGGCATCGAACTCTACCGCCGCATTTTCCACCTGTGCCTCGAGCTGAGCATAACCCTTGACGACATGCAGGTGCGTGGTCGCCATGACCCGAGCCCCGCTCTTGCGCAGGCAGTCAACCGCGGCCAGGGCCAGGGCCGAGCCCTCACCGGGATCAGTGCCGGTGCCCAGTTCATCCATCAGCACCAGAGTTTCGCTGTCGGCCCGCTCCAGGATATTGCGCAGTCGCAGCAGATGTCCGGAAAAAGTCGAAAGGCTCTGCTCGATGCTCTGCTCATCGCCAATATCCGCCATGACCGGGGCGAAGGGAAACAGCCGGCTGCCCGGTGCGCAGGGCACCGGCAGGCCGGCACGCACCATGAGCACCAGCAGGCCGGCCGTTTTGAGAGCCACGGTCTTGCCACCGGTGTTCGGACCGCTGATGATCAGGCTGTGACATTCTGCCGGCAGGCGCAGGTCAATCGGCACCACCACCGAGGCCCCCGGCCTGGTGTGTGACGCAGCGACCAGCAGGGGGTGACGAGCCTCCCGCAGAGCCAGAGACGGCTCATCGGCCAGTTCGGGGACCACGCCGTCCAGTTCGGCGGTCAACCGTGCAATCGCCTGACGCAAGTCCAGCCGTGCCAGAATCGCCTGGTTGTCGGACAGCTTCTGCCGTACTTTACGTACGGCAGCGGTCAGGCGCGCCAGGATCCGCTCCTCTTCACGGGCGATCTTGTGCACCAGGGTCTGGACGCGGTTGTTGCTTTCCAGGGCAGCCGCCGGTTCGATATAAAGCGTCTGGCCGCTGGCAGAGATGTCGTGGACAAAGCCTTTCAGGCGGCCGCTGTGGTCGGCGCGCACCGGCAGGACGTAACGCCCGTTGCGGTCGGTAATCAAGTTTTCCTGAAAGACGCCCTGCAGACGGTCATCCTGCAGGAGCCCTTCGAGCTGACGTTTGACTCGGGAGCGTTCCCCTTTGAGGCTGTCACGCAGGTCGGCCAGCTCAAAGGAGGCTGAGTCAAGAATTTCCGCCCGCGGGCCGATGCTGCTGCGAATCTCTGCGGCCAGTTCCGGCAGCGCAACCAACCGTTGCGCAAAGGCCTGCAGTCTAGGGGCGATCTCGCTCTTCAGCAGCTGCTGCCGGCATGCTGCAGCAGCTTCCAGGGCGGCCTGCACATCGCGCAGGACGTCCGGGGCCAGGCTGAGCCCCTCGGTCTGCAGCCGCTCCAGGTGGAGCAGCAGATCAATGCCGGAGCCAAGCGGCAGGGGACCGTCCTCCTCAAGCAGCAGGCCAGCCTCCTGCGCCTCCTGCAGCGCTTCTTCAATGCGGGGCCGCTCGCCAAAGGGCACCAGGGCCGCAGCCAGCGCGCGCCCGTAGGGAGTCTGGGTTTTGCCGACTACCAGATCGACAACCTTGGCGTATTCAAGCTGGACCAGGCTGTCAGCCGTTATTTTGCGTGCTAGCCCGTTATTGTCCGAGGTCATTTCAGAATGCGCCGGCTGCCCTCCAGGATCGCCTCGCCAAGTTCAACGAAAGGCGGGGTCAGATAGGCCTCCTTCATGATTTTGTCCATGCCCCACGGCAAAGGACGCAGAGAAAGTGCAAAAAGCACCACCGCCAGCAACAGAATGCCCTGGAAGAGGCCGAACAGTCCGCCGACCAGACGGTTGAAACCACCCAAAAACAGCAGCTTCACAAATCGTGACAAGAGGAAACCGAGCACCATGAAAAAAATGATAGTCGCCAAAAACAACACCGTAAAGGTGATGGCCACAGCAATCTGGGCGGGCAGGTCAACCTGTTCCAACAGGGCCTCGGCCAGAGGGCCGTGGTAACGGAACGCCAGAAAGGCCCCGATGAAAAGGCCCGCCAGGGAACAGACTTCCTTGAGCAGGCCGCGCAGCACCCCCTTCAGCAGGAAGGCGCAGAGGATAATAATGATGGCGATGTCGATGCCGTTCATGGGCGGGCGATCTCTCCTGGGACATCCCGGATGGCAAGGGTGAAGAACTTCATCACATAAAAAATGTATTTAAACACGCGAGGCCCCGGCGCGCAATCAGATTGCCGGTAACCCGCGGGACCACGGGGTCTTCCTGGCGGGCGACGAGGGCCATTGATAACGAGTGAGTCGCACGGGTCACCCTGCCAGCTGTTTTCGGACCAGGTCGCTGACCAGCCTGCCGTCGGCGCGGCCGGTGGTCTGCGGTGTAACCAGCTTCATGACAGCGCCCATATCTTTCATGGAGTTCGCGCCGCTTGCGGCAATCGCCTCGGTGATCAGCCTCTGAAGCTCTGCCTGATCCAGCTGTGCAGGCAGGAACTCCTGCAACACGGCCAGTTCCAGTTCCTCTTTCTCGGCCAGTTCCGGCCGGGTTGCCCGATAGGCATCGGCCGCTTCACGCCGCTGTTTGACCAGGGTGGACAGCACCTTGATTACCGCCGCCTCGTCCAGTTCCTGACGTGCTTCGATTTCAGAATTCTTGATTGCTGTGCGGGCCATGCGGATGGCGTTCAGGCGCAGGCTGTCCTTGGCCTTCATCGCCGCCTTCATCGCTTCGGTCAGTTGGTTCTGGATACTCATATGCGGACCATCTCCTTAAATCTTTATCAGCCGGGACGGCTGGCTTTTTCCTCGAGCCCGGACCTGCCGAAACGACGCCGCAGCTCTGCATAAATCCGCTCCGGGGGCAGATCGTAATAGCTGAGCAGGACCAAGGTATGGAACCAGAGATCCGCCACCTCACAGATCACCTCCTCGGGCTTCCCGCCCTTTCCGGCAACGGCGACTTCCGTGGCTTCCTCGCCGATCTTGCCGAGCACCTTGTCGAGGCCTTTGGCGTAGAGCGAAGCGACATAGGACATTTCCGTCGGGTTCTGCTTGCGCGCCTGGACCACCTCGTAAATGGCCGTCAGAAGATCGTTATCGTTTTTCATCATTTCAACCTCAGTCAACTCGAAAGCGCCCCCGGCCACCAGAAGACCGAACCGGTCGAATCCCGGTGATTGCTCTTCTGCCTTCGGGAACTTGTGACAGCATGACGATCTTTAACAAAAGCCTCAAACCCGCACCGGCACCCCATGCTCGCGCAGGTATTCCTTGCATTCACCGATCGTATATTCGCGAAAGTGAAAGATGCTGGCCGCCAGGGCCGCACTCGCACCACCTTCCACCAGGCCTTCCCGGATATGCTCGAGATTGCCGACACCGCCTGACGCGATCACCGGAATCTCGACCCGGTCGCTGACGGCACGGGTCAGCTCGATATCGTAACCATCCTTGGTACCGTCACAGTCCATTGAGGTCAGCAGGATCTCGCCGGCCCCGTAGCCTTCCATGCGTTCGGCCCATTCCAGGGCATCGATCCCGGTCGGGTTGCGGCCGCCATGGGTATAGACCTCCCAGGCCAAAGGGTCTTTGCCCGGCACACGCCGCGCATCGATGGCGACCACGATGCACTGGGAACCGAACCGCTCGGCCGCTTCGCGGACGAATTCCGGACGGTGCACGGCAGCAGTGTTGATCGACACCTTATCGGCTCCGGCATTGAGCAGGTTGCGGATGTCCGCGATCTCGCGCACTCCGCCGCCGACCGTGAGCGGCATGAAGACCCGCTCGGCCGTGCGCGCCACCACATCGAGGATGATGCCGCGCTTGTCGCTGGAGGCCGTAATGTCGAGGAACGTCAATTCGTCCGCGCCCTGGGCATCATAAGCCTCGGCGGCTTCAACCGGATCGCCGGCATCACGCAACTCGACGAATTGCACGCCTTTGACCACGCGCCCGTCCTTGACATCGAGACAGGGGATGATTCGTTTTGTCAGCATAATTTCAATTGGCCACTAAGGCTCAAAGACACCAAGGAAACCATTCCAGAGTATTCGTGTCTTGGGGTCTTCGTGGCGATTCCTCAAGAATTTTTTGTTAAAGCCACTGCTTCGCGCAGGTTGATGGCGCCGGAATAGATCGCCTTGCCGGTGATGACTCCGGTCACACCGGAAGACTCAATCGCCATCAAACGTCGGATATCTTCAAGAGACGAGAGACCACCCGAAGCGATGACCGGAATCTGAATCGACTCGGCCAGCTTTTTTGTCGCTTCGAGATTCGGGCCCTGCATCATGCCGTCGCGGGAGATGTCAGTGTAGATAATCGCGGCCACACCGAAACCTTCCATCTCCCTGGCCAGGTCAACGGCCAGCTTGTTGGTCACCTCGGCCCAGCCGCGCACCGCCACCTGGCCGTCTTTGGCATCGATACCGACCACGATCCGGCCGGGGAACCTGCGGCACGCTTCAGCGACTAACGCCGGGTTCTCCTTGGCCACGGTACCGAGGATAACCCGGTCGATGCCAAGCTCCAGGTAGGCTTCGATCGTCTCCAGGTCGCGGATGCCGCCACCCAGTTCCGTGGGGATTTCCACGGCAGCAACGATCGCCTGAATCGCTGCGCGATTTTTCGGTACTCCGGCAAAAGCGCCGTCCAGATCAACCAGGTGCAGCAGTTCACCACCCTCGTCCTGCCAGTGCCGGGCCATGGCCGCCGGGTCATCGGAGTAAACCGTGTCCTTTTCCATCAGGCCCTGTTCCAGCCGAACGCACTGACCGCCTTTGAGATCAATTGCAGGGATGACAATCATTTTCAGCCTTTAAATCGAAGAGGGGATTAATTCCTCGCAGCTTACCTCGAACAGTTAATAACTTTTAGTTTAAATAACCGAAAAATGGTTCACGCAGAGGCGCAAAGGTCGCAGAGGGGAAACTCAAACCTCTTGAGAAAATATCACGACCTTGGCATTGCTTTCTGCGACTTCGCGTTAGTCAATCGCTTAAGTTTTTATCGTGGCTTTGATTGGGTTTTAGATCCGTTTTTTTGAGCTGAGCACTTTATGCCGCGCTGCTTTCGTTTAAAGTTTTCCGAACTGGTCAAAGATCTTCAGACCCACCGCCTGGCTCTTCTCCGGATGAAATTGGGTCGCCATGAGATTACCGCGCCAGACCGCCGCACAGAACTCGATGTCTCCGTAACGGCAGGTTGCGGCAACGTCGTCCTGGTTTTCCGCCAGGCAGTAATAGGAATGCACGAAGTAGACAAAGCTGCCGTCCTCCGTTGCCTGGAAAATTGGTGCCGGCCGGCGTATCTGCAGATTGTTCCAACCCATGTGCGGGACCTTGAGCCGCTCGCCGCCTTCCTTCATCCCGGCCGGGAAGCGGACCACCCGGCCCGGCACCAGACCCAAGCCCCGGTGGCGGCCGAACTCTTCGCTCTCGTCGAACAGCATCTGCATGCCGACGCAGATTCCGAGCAGCGGCTTGCCGGACGCGACATGCTGCAGCAGCGGCGCGACAAATCCGCCGGCGTGCAGGTTGCTGATGCAATCGCGGAAAGCACCGACCCCGGGCAGCACGATCTTGTCCGTGGTCAGAAGGTCCCCGGGGTCGCTGCTGACCCTGACCGCGTAACCGAGCTTCTCGAAAGCCTTGGCGACGCTGCGCAGGTTGCCCATTTCATAATCGATAATGGTGATCATTAAGATTCCCGGCAAACAGAAGACCGCAGACAGAAGGAGCCCCCCTTCTGGCCTCTGGGTTCTGAAATCTACTCTGTCAATGTCGACTATTCCAGCGTGCCTTTCGAGGAGAGAACACCCTCCACGCGCGAGTCAAGCTGAGTGGCCTCATCAAGGGCACGGGCAAAGGCCTTGAACACCGCCTCGACAATGTGATGCAGGTTGTCGCCATAGGCGAGGTTCACATGCACATTGGCCCCGGCATGGTTGCAGAACGCGGTGAAGAACTCCTCGACCAGTTCCAGATCGAAGCTGCCCACCTGGGCTTTCGGCAGGGGGACGTTGTAGACCAGAAAGGGCCGCCCGGAAAAATCGAGCACCACCGCGGCAAGGGCTTCATGCATCGGCATGGTGCCGCGCCCGTAACGGCGGACCCCGACCTTGTCGCCAAGCGCTTTTTTGAACGCCTCACCGAGACAGATGCCGAGATCTTCCACCGTGTGGTGCGCGTCGATCTCCAGGTCACCCCGGGCGCTGATCTGCAGGTCGAAGAAACCATGGCGTGCGATCTGGGTCATCATGTGGTCGAAGAAAGGCACCCCGGATTCAATCTGGTGTTCACCGCGGCCATCCAGGTTGAGCGTCAGGTTGATCTGGGTCTCTTTGGTGGTGCGGTCAATCGTGGCGATCCGTGTCATGGCAGCCTCCATTAACTAAGCAGTGATGACAATGCAAGATTCTAAATGACTTTCAGATTCCATCACCAATAAAAAGGTTATTGAGCCAAGCTCTGGATGTATTAAAAGTCCGTTATTTTTTACCCAGGCGGATCGCCACCGAACGGGCGTGGGCCTGCAGCCCTTCGAGCTCGGCAATTTTGATGATACTGCCACCCAGGCGCTCCAGCCCCTCGGCACTCAAGGAAATCAGGCTCGACTTTTTGACAAAATCCCCGGTGCCAAGCGGCGAGAAGAACCGTGCGGTGCCGCCGGTCGGCAGAGTGTGATTGGGGCCGGCCAGGTAATCACCGGCAGCTTCCGGCGTATGATGGCCAAGGAAAACCGCGCCCGCATGGCGAATCTGCGGCAACAACTCAAAGGGCTCGGCCACCGCCAGCTCAAGGTGCTCGGGGGCGATCAGGTTGCTGAAGCTGGCGGCGGCGACCAGATCCGGGGCGAGGATGATCGCGCCATAGTTGTCGATTGACTGACGGGCAATAGCGGCTCGCGGCAGCTCGGCAAGCTGCGACTCCAACTCGACGGCCACCTTGCGGCCGAAAGCCTCGTCCGTAGTGATCAAAATCGCTGCAGCAAGTTCGTCGTGCTCGGCCTGGGAGAGCAGGTCGGCCGCGATGTGCGCCGGGTCACCGCTGCCATCGCTGATGACCAGGATTTCACTCGGTCCGGCAATCATGTCGATATCGACCGAGCCAAACACCAGGCGCTTGGCTGTGGCGACAAAGATATTGCCGGGGCCGGTAATCTTGTCAACCCGGGGGACTGTTTCCGTACCGTAGGCCAGGGCGGCCACTGCCTGGGCGCCGCCGATCTTGAAAATCCGGTCGACGCCGGCGATCCGGGCCGCGGCCAGCACGTAGGGGTTGGCCACGCCATCCGGCATCGGCACCACCATAATGATTTCGCCGACCCCGGCCACCTTGGCCGGAACCGCGTTCATCAGCACCGATGACGGATACGCCGCTTTGCCGCCCGGCACGTAGATACCAACCCGATCCAGGGGAGTGACCATCTGGCCGAGCTGGATGCCGGGTTCATCATCGGAGAGCCAGGTGTTTTCCTTCTGCTTGGTGTGGAACGCGGCAATTCGATCGGCAGCCAACTGCAGCGTGTCCAGGGTGTCACTGTCAACCGCAGCCAGAGCCTGCTCCCACTCTGCATCAGAGACCTGGAGAGTGCCGGACTCAAGCTCCAGGCGATCAAAGAGCCCGGTATATTCGCAAAGCGCCGCATCGCCCCGTTCACGGACAGCAGACAGGATTTCCTGAACAGTCTCAAGCACCCCTTCAGGGACGGTCTCGCCGCGCTCGCTGATCAGACGAAAGTTGGCGGCAAAGCCAGCGTCTGAAAAGCTCAGGAACCGAATCATGGTCTTCTCCTCCTAGCCGGAAATCCGCGGGCCATGCTCGATAATCTGTTCCAGGTCCTCGATCAGCCGGATGATACGACGGTGCTTGGTCTTGAGGCTGGCGCGGTTGATGATCAGGCGACTGGTGATCTCGGCGATTGTTTCCACTTCGACCAGGCCGTTTTCGCGCATGGTGCCGCCGGTCGAAACCAGATCGACGATCCGTTCCGCAAGACCGACCAAGGGAGCAAGCTCGATCGATCCGTACAACTTGATGACTTCGACTTGCACACCCTTGGCGGCAAAGTACTTTTCCGTGACATTGGGGTACTTGGTGGCTACGCGGATATTCGACCAGCCGGCTGGATCGTCCTCCTGGCGAAGTTCTTTCGGCTCGGCCACCACCAGGCGGCAGTAGCCGAACTGCAGGTCGAGCGGTTCATAAAGGTCTTTGTCCTGCTCCAGCAGGGTGTCCTTGCCGACCACTCCGATATCGGCGCAGCCATGTTCGACATAGGTCGGCACATCCTGTGATCGCACGGCCATGAAGCGCAGTTTGTCGGCGCGGTTCTCGAAGACCAGCTTGCGACCGGGATCGTCCATTTCCGGACAGGTAATGCCGATCCTGGCAAACAGGTCCATGGAATCCTGCATGATGCGTCCCTTGGGAAGGGCAAAAGTCAGATAATCACTCATTGGTAAACCCGTGGCTGGGGGCTGGGGGCTGGGGACCGGCAAGCCCATCCGTTGAGCTGGCAGTGTAACCAGTCCCCAGCCTCCAGTCACTGATTTTTTAAGCCGGCACGCGCTCGATGTCAGCACCGAGGCTGCGGAACTTCTCTTCCAGCTTTTCATAGCCGCGATCGAGGTGGTAGATGCGGCTGATCTCGGTGGTGTTGTCCGCCGCCAGGCCGGCCAGCACCAGGCTGGCGCTGGCGCGCAGGTCGGTGGCCATGACCGGCGCACCAAGCAGGCCGGCGACCCCCTTGACTGTGGCCGTGTGGCCTTCGATGGAAATGTCGGCACCCATGCGCTGCAGTTCGCAAACATGCATGAAACGATTCTCGAAAACAGCTTCGGTAATCATGCTGGTCCCCTTGCCAAGGGCCATCAACGCCATGAACTGGGCCTGCATATCGGTGGGAAAACCGGGATGCGGCTGGGTCTTGATGTTGACCGAGTTGATCTCTTCAGGCCCCGTAACCCAGAGGGTCTGGGCTTCCGTCGCAACGGTCGCGCCGACTTCCTCGAGCTTGCTGAGCAGCGCCTCCATGTGTTCGGAACAGCCGCCCTTGACACCGACCCGACCTGCAGTCATGGCGGCCGCCACCAGAAAGGTGCCGGCCTCGATCCGGTCGGGCATGACCAGGTAATCCATCGGCGCCAGCTCTTCGACCCCCTCGATGCTGATCGTGTCAGTCCCGGCACCCTCGATTCGCGCCCCCATCCCCAGAAGGGCTTTGGCCAGATCGACGATCTCCGGCTCACGGGCCGCATTTTCCAGAACCGTTACGCCCTTGGCAAGAGTCGCCGCCATCATCAGGTTCTCGGTGCCTCCGACCGTCGGAATGTCCAAATAGATCCGGGCGCCTTGCAAACGTGTGGCGCGAGCCTCCACATAGCCATGGTCGAGATGAATCTCCGCGCCCATGGCCTCCAGCCCCTTAAGGTGGAGGTTGATCGGCCGGGCGCCAATGGCGCATCCTCCCGGCAGGCTGACCCGGGCTCTGCCGTAGCGGGCCAGCAGTGGGCCCAGGACCAGGACCGACGCTCGCATGGTGCGCACCAGATCATAAGGCGCCTCCATACTGTTGATCTGCGCGGTCGCCACGCGCACGCTGCCGTTGCTGCTCTCGACTTCGGCACCCAGTTCCGCCAGCAGACGCTCCGCAGTGGAGATGTCGCGCAAGCGCGGCAGGTTGCCGATCCGATGCGGTCCAGGAGCCAGCAGAGTGGCGAAAAGCAGCGGCAAGGCCGCGTTCTTGGCCCCGCTGACGGTCACTTCTCCTGCCAGCCGGCGGCCTCCATGTATGATCAGTTTATCCAATTCGACGTGCCCCTTTTCAGCCTATGGCTTGAAGTCTAATGCTTTAGTTTTGCCCATCACCACCCGGGGGATCCGGGCGTAGTCATCACGCTGGTTGATTTCGATCAGCCCCCCGGCCTTGAACAGGGCGCTGACATCCTTCGCCTGGCCGATGCCGACCTCGACCAGCAGCCAGCCGCCCGGGGCCAGGATGCGGCCAGCCTGGCGCGCAAGGTGCCGATAAGCCTCCAAGCCGTCCTCGCCACCATCAAGGGCCAGCCGCGGCTCATGGTCGCGTACTTCGGGCATCAGTTTTTCCCAATCCCTCGCGGGGATATAGGGCGGATTGCTGACCACCATGTCGAAGGGCCCCGGCGGCAAGGCTGCCAGTTCGCCAGCCAGGCAGTTGACACGGTCCGCCACGCCATTACGCACGGCATTGCGACGGGCGACTTCGAGCGCCGGCAGGCTGCAGTCCAGCGCCGTCATCAGGATCTCGGGTTTTTCATGCGCCAGAGCTACGGCAATCGCCCCGCTGCCGGTACCGACATCAAGCACCCGGGACGCACCCTCAATCCGCGCCAGAGCCTCTTCGACGAGGACTTCGGTATCCCCACGCGGCACCAGGACGGCAGGGCTGACGTGAAATCTGAGCGACCAGAATTCGGTCTCCCCCAGGATGTACTGCACCGGTTCGCGTCGGGCGCGCCGCTGGACCCGTTCCCGGAAGGCCGCCAGTTCAGTCGGGTCGAGCGGGCGCTCAAAATTAACGTACAGGCCGACCCGGTCCATGCCGAGGGTTGCGGCAAGCAGCAGTTCGGCCTCGAGGCGTGCCGCTTCGATCTGGCGGGCAGAAAAGTAATCCGCTGTCCACTGCAGGAGCTTGAGAACCGTCCAACGCTCGGCAACGTTAGTTGTCATGGCCCGCCAACTGCTCGGCCTGATAATGCGTCGTCAGGGTATCGATGATTTCATCCAGATCGCCCTGCATAATGGCCTCGAGCTTGTACAGGGTCAAGCCGACCCGATGATCGGTGCAGCGGCCCTGTGGGAAATTATAGGTGCGGATGCGCTCGGAGCGGTCACCGCTGCCGACCTGGCTTTTGCGGTTTGCGGCGGTCTTCGCGTCCTGCTCGGCCTGCAAGGCGTCGAGCAGGCGCGACTGCAGAACCTTCATCGCCTTGGCCTTGTTCTTGTGCTGGGACTTTTCGTCCTGGCAGGAGACCACGACACCGGTCGGGATGTGGGTGATCCGTACCGCGGACTCGGTCTTGTTGACATGCTGGCCGCCGGCGCCGGACGCCCGGAACAGGTCGATGCGCAGGTCGGACGGGTCGATGTCGATCTCGACATCCTCGGCTTCGGGCAGCACGGCAACCGTGCAGGCAGAGGTATGAATGCGCCCCTGGGCCTCGGTTTCCGGGACCCGCTGGACCCGGTGGGTGCCGCTCTCAAATTTCAACCTCGAAAAGACCCCTTTGCCGCTGATCAGGGCAATGACTTCCTTGTAGCCACCGACCTCGGCCTCTGCTGTACTGAGCAACTCGACTTTCCACCCCTGGCGGTCAGCATAGCGGCAGTACATGCGGAAGAGATCGCCGGCAAAGAGTGCCGCCTCGTCGCCACCAGTCCCGGCGCGCACTTCGATGATGACATTGCGCAGGGCGTTCGGGTCCTTGGGCAGCAGCATCACTTTGAGCTGAGCCTCGAGATCGGCCAGTTCAGCTTCGAGTTCAGCCACTTCGGCCTGGGCCATCTCGCGGACGTCCAGGTCAGGGTCCTTGAAAAGTTCCTGGCTGCCGGCGATTTCAGTCTTGACCCGGCAATATTTCTCATAGCCCGTGACCACGTCGACCAAGTCGGCATGCTCCTTGGTCAGCGCCCGATAGCGGGACTGGTCCTTGACCACACCGGGATCGGCAAGCAGGCCTTCGACCTCGCGAAACCGGTCAGCAACTTCTTCGAGTTTGTTCAGCATGAAGATTTATCAGCAGTCTGTGTTGGAGTTAAAGTTGATGCTTTCGCAAGTAAGCAAAATTGCCGAGCGTTGCGGCGTACTGACGTACGACGCAGCAGCTGGTGCGTTAGTGCAACGCATCAAAGTTCAGCATACTCAGCGCGAACTTCCTTGATCGCACCGCAGGTCATGGCGCCCTCCGGGCATGGACCGTTCAGGCAGCCCGGGCCGGCCCCGGCAAAAAGCCGCGGGGCAGCCTGCCTGGCGAGTCGCAGCATCTCCATGGCCATGGCCCGGATCTCCCACTGTGCCCGGCGGCAGCAGCGCAAGACGAAAAAGTGATGCAGTTCGCGGGCATTCATGGTCATGACCAACTTGGTGGAGGCGGCATTGGGCAGCACGAAGCGCGCATCCTCCGCAGGCACACCGGCCGTCATGAGATCCCGGTACAGTTCATGGGAGGCCTGCATGTGCGTCTCGAAGCGTTCCAGCAATCCCCGCTGCGCGCCTATGCTCCCGGGAACAACCGCTGCGAAGGGCTGCTCATGCGACACATAACGCTGGCTCTGCTGGGAGAAAGAAGCAATCCGATGGCGCACCAGCTGGTGGGAGCAGGCACGGCTGATTCCTTCGATACCGAAAGAAAAGGAAGCGTGCTCGAGTACCGAGAAATGGCCCAGGTCAAGAACCTTCTCCAACAGCCTGGCGGCCTGCATCGGCGACTGGCCAAGCAGATGCTCGATGGACGCATCGGCGTAGCAGAGCCGCGCAGCAGCCGCAACCACCTGTTCTGGATTGGGAGTGTAGGTCAGAAGTTGGACGAGCATGGCCTTCGTTTCCAATATGGACCGCGCCGTCCGGGGGACCGGGCCGTGTCCCGGAACGGGACGCGGGAGAACTCGATGATGGCTTTGCTGCCAGGGAGACCGGCATCAAAAAAGGGACGGCCCAGCAGGGCCGTCCCCAGGGCTCTACTGGTTTTTTTCGTATTTCTTGCGGAAACGCTCGATCCGGCCGGCGGTGTCGATCAACTTCTGCTTGCCGGTATAGAAGGGGTGACATGCGGAACAGATTTCCGTTGTAATCTCACCCTTCTTGGTTGAGCGGGTCTCGAAGACGGAGCCACAGTGACACTTGACCGTGGTTGCCTCGTATTTAGGATGGATACCTTCTTTCATCGTTCGTCTCCTCAATGACCTGGCCGTGTACAGGTCGCGGATTTATTGGGCCTATAAGGGCTAAAAGAGTGATTTGATATCACTATTTAGAGGCAAATGCAACCTTTTCCGTTGCGGGGCTAGCGATTCATGCTGTCGAGGAATTCCTGGTTGGTTTTGGCATCACCGAGTTTGTCGAGCAGGAACTCCATGCTGTCGACTACGTTCATCGACGAAAGCACCTTGCGCAACAGCCAGATACGCTGCAGGCTGACCTCATCGGTCAGGAGTTCCTCGCGGCGGGTTCCGGATTTATTGATGTCGATTGCCGGGAAAGTTCGCTTGTCGACCAGCCGGCGGTCGAGGTGCAGTTCCATGTTGCCGGTGCCCTTGAACTCCTCGAAGATCACCTCGTCCATCTTGCTGCCGGTATCGACCAGGGCGGTGGCGATGATCGTCAGGCTGCCCCCCTCCTCGATATTGCGGGCGGCACCGAAGAAGCGCTTCGGTTTGTGCAGAGCATTGGAATCGACCCCGCCGGAAAGAATCTTGCCGGAAGGCGGCACCACGGTGTTGTAGGCGCGGGCCAGACGGGTGATGGAGTCGAGCAGGATCACGACATCACGTTTGTGCTCGACCAGGCGTTTGGCCTTTTCGATGACCATTTCAGCAACCTGAACGTGGCGGGTGGCCGGTTCGTCGAAAGTCGAGGAGATGACTTCACCGTTGACCGTGCGCTGCATGTCGGTCACTTCCTCGGGCCGTTCGTCAATCAGCAGGACGATCAGGTAAACTTCCGGATGGTTGGCGGTAATCGAGTTGGCGATATTCTGCAGCAGGATCGTCTTGCCGGTCCGTGGCGGGGCAACGATCAGGGCACGCTGGCCCTTGCCGACCGGCGCCGCCAGGTCGATAACCCTCGTTGAGAGGTTGGACGGGTCGCTTTCCAGAATCAAACGCTGATCGGGATAGAGAGGCGTCAGGTTGTCGAACAGGGTCTTCTCGCGGGCAACGGCCGGGTTCTCGAAGTTGACCTCGGCGACCTTGAGCAGGGCAAAGTAGCGCTCTCCTTCTTTCGGCGGCCGAATCTGACCCGAAACCGTATCACCGGTTTTCAAGTTGAATCGCCTGATTTGCGAAGGAGACACGTAGATGTCGTCGGGGCCGGGCAGGTAGTTGGCATCCGGGGCCCGCAGGAAACCGAAACCATCAGGGAGGATTTCAAGAACCCCTTCGCCGAAAATTGCTCCGTTCTTGGCGGAAGTCGCGTTTAGAATGGCGAAGATCAGGTCCTGCTTGCGCATACCCGAGGCACCTTCGACACCAAGTTCCTTGGCGATCGACGAAAGCTCGGTAATCTTCTTCTCCTTCAATTCCTTCAGGTTCATCAGTTCTCCTTAAAAGTCTGCCGGTTCAAGATAGGACACGTTGCACCGCAGCAATGTCTTGCAGCAACTGCAGAAACAGTCATCGTGAATATCGGGGGCTTTTTTCTCCGGGTTTTCGTAATCCGAAATAGTTTGGTGTTTTGGAAGGTCAGCCTTGCAGAACGTAAATCCAGTACATTCCGCACGTATATATCAAGAATGTCTTCAGGTCGAGGTCTGTCCGTGCTCTGATTGGAAGCTATCTGAAAGGAAAAATTATTTTTTCAGGGACGATAGGCAGGTACAACTCACTTATCATTGGAACCTATTTACCGACTTTTAACAAGCCTGTCAATGGGCATTCGTGTTTTTTTTACTGTCACAAGGAGAAATCATCAACGATTAAGCCGTCGACAGCCGTTGGAATGGCTATCTGATCAAAGTTCAAAACCGCCCATGAGAGAAGTTCCGCCGGAGCAGCCCCCAGCAGACCGGCCGGCACGTTCTGTCCCAAAAACTGCAGCGCCTGAGAGAGCAGTCGTGAACCGCAGGGTTCATGCTCAAGCTTGTCAGGATCATTCCGCTTGCTGACCTTTTTACCATCACGACCCAACACCATTGGCAGGTGCACATAGGCCGGGATCGGTGTGCCGAGGCAGGCATGCAAGAAAATCTGCCGGGGCGTTGAAGAGAGCAGGTCGGCGCCGCGCACGACCTGGTTGACACCCGCAGCGGCATCATCAACCACCACGGCAAGTTGGTATGCAAAGAGCCCGTCTGCCCTGCGCAGCACAAAATCTCCGACCGCTTCCGCAAGGACTTGCTGGAGGGGGCCGAACACGCCATCGCGAAAACACACCTGTTCCTGGGGCACCACAATGCGCAGCGCACGCGGCTTGCGGCCGGGACGCAAGCCGGCACGACACGTCCCTGGATAGATGGGCCCCTCCTCACCCGGATGGGGCGCACTCAAGAGAATCTCTCTGCGGGAGCAGGCGCACTCGTACACCAGGCCCTTGTCACGCAGCCTTGCCAAGGCCTCGACATAGGCCTCGGTTTGCTGGCTCTGCCAGACGATTGCGCCATCCCAGTGCAATCCCAGATGATCCAGGGTCGCCAGAATCTCATCTGCGGCACCCGGTACCACGCGCGGGGGATCTAGGTCCTCCATACGCAGCAGCCATGTGCCACCGGCACGACGCGCCAGGCAATAGCTGCCAACCGCGGCGACCAGGGAGCCAAAATGCAGGGGGCCGGTAGGGCTCGGGGCAAAACGTCCGACAACCGGTGCGAAGGGCATTGGGGGCACAGGTCCTTTCAAGAAATTCAGCAAAGCTATAATGCCCCTGCGGCAAAGAGACTGTCAATCCACAGCAAAAGGGCTCGATCTCCCGCACCTAAGTGACAGAGTCGGGATTAAATGGCCTCGGATAAATATTGACATAATCGTTCAAGACAATTATTTTTATTACGAATCTTGTCAACTATACCGGGAAAGGGCAGGCCTTTGATAATCACCCGAGCCACAGAATACGCGATCCGCGCCATCCTCTATATGTCCCGCCAACCGGTCGGGGAGATTATTTACAAAAAGGATATCTGCAAGGCGCAGGATATCACACCGGCGTTTTTGACCAAAATCTTCCAGCCGCTGATCAAGGAAGGGATTGTTGGTTCCCAGCGTGGCGTTGGCGGAGGCTTTTATCTGGCCAAGAACCCGGTAGAGATCACCCTGCTTGACATCATAAATTCTCAGGAAGGGCCAGTTTACCTCAACCAGTGCCTGATCGCAGAAGGTTCTTGTGAGCGTGAGTTCTTCTGCCCGACACATGGCGCCTGGGCAGAAATCCGCAACGAGTTTATGACCACCCTGTCCCGCTACAACTTTGCCAGCCTGGCCGCCAAACAGGGCAGGCTCGAGGCCAAGTCTCCCTCAGCCTCCATCAAGTAGACAGTCACAGACAAAAAAACCCTGGAGACCAGGAGGGCAAGTCTGCCAGGGCGAATCGGGAAGCTGCCTCCAGCTCCCCGGATAATTTTGAAGTCTTTTCAATTACATTATACCCCCATCCAGGAAAACGGCCAGGCTTGCTGGCGTGTTTGTTATATTAACTTAACTTTCAATAACTTAGCGCAAACAGTTTGACAAGAAAGACAGTTTTCGTTAGAGTTTCGCCTACATAGCAATGCGTCTTTATCAAGAGTGGTGGAGGGACAGGCCCTTTGAAGCCACAGCAACCGACCTGTCGAAGCTTTATGCAAAGGCAGGTGCCAGGTGCTAAATCCAACCTGCCGACCAAGCGTCAGCGGGGGAGATGAGGACGGAGCCTGCGATACCACAGTCGATGTATCCGCCGGCCCCTTCTCATTTTTGTGGGAAGGGGCCTTGTTGTTTAACGCGGCCGGGATTTAACTGATGAGCGAACTGGGCATCATCAAAACTCAACATATCGACTTCAACGTCGAACTGCAGTTGGAAAGCGGGCGTTTGCTTGGTCCGCTGACCATCGCCTTTGAAACCTACGGCTCGCTGAACAACAACCGGAACAACGCCATCCTGGTCGCGCATGCCTGGACTGGAGACGCCCACGCTGCGGGTCGCAACGCGCCGGAGGATCGCAAGCCTGGCTGGTGGGACGATATGATCGGCCCGGGCAAGGTGCTCGACACCGACCGCTATTTTGTCATCTGTTCGAACGTGATCGGCTCCTGCTTCGGTTCGACCGGGCCAACCAGCACCAACCCCAGAACCGGCAGGCCTTACAATCTGCAGTTCCCGGTCGTGATGGTCCGCGACATGGTGCGCGCCCAGGTGATGCTCCTTGACCATCTGCGCATCAGTCAGCTGCTCACCGTCATCGGTGGCAGTATGGGAGCGATGCAGGCGCTCGAGTGGGGGATTCATTACCCGCAGCGCGTTTGCTCCGTCATCCCCATCGCCGGCACCGGTCGTCCAGGACCGATGGCGATTGCGCTGAACGCCCTTGCTCGTCAGGCCGTCTACAACGACCCAATGTGGCGCAAGGGCAACTACAAACCCGAACACCCGCCGGCAGACGGCCTGGCACTGGCTCGCGCCGTCGGGCATATCTCGTTTTTGTCCGACCCGTCTATGAACCTCAAGTTCGGACGCAGGTTCTCGGCCCGCGATGGCCAATTTGATTTCTTCGGCCAGTTTGAGATCGAGCGTTACCTGAGCTACAACGGGCGCAACTTCGTCGACCGCTTTGATACCAACAGCTTCCTCTACCTGGCCAAGGCGCTTGATCTATACGATGTCTCCTGGGGATTCGAGGGGCTTGAAGATGCCCTGAGCCATCTTGTCTGCCCCTCGCTCTGGTTTGCGTTTACTTCGGACTGGCTCTACCCGCCCTACCAGACGGAAGAACTGGTCGAGGTCCTGCACAGGCAGGGGAAACCGGTCGAGTATCACCTGGTGGACTCCGACTACGGCCACGATTCGTTCCTGGTGGAGCCGGAGAAGTTCACCCCGAGGATCGTCGAGTTCCTCGATCGGTTGGCGGTTGATTAGCAGGACTGGATCACCATAACGACAGGGCAATAGATGGCCAATCTGTTGCCCTGATGACTTTCCCCTTTGCTTGTGATTTTTCCTTTTCACACTTCGCGCCACCTGTCACGTGCTACCCACCACGTGCTACCCGATGTTAAAACCGGCGGGTCGCGTCCCGTCAGACGCCATACTTTTGCCCGGCAGCAAAAGTATGCAAAAGTGCCGTCACCTCGCGGTGGGCATGTCTTGCGCCGTCATTCTACGGATCAATCCACAACACAGCCAACGACTACGTCATTTCCATTAGCAGCACTACGGGGCCCTATTTTACCGGGCCACCGGGGTCTCCGAACGTAATGTCGCCAATGAGGTCAACCTTTCAGCCAATATCAAGGTACGCAGACCGAGGAACCAAAAACTGTCTGAATCGACCTTTTAATCAGGTTTTGACTGGTTTCCCTCGCGCCTTGAACCTCATACCTCCGGTACTAAATTTGTGAAATGTGTAGACCTGACCCCACTCACTCGTCGCATGTAGCGTGTCCCGGGTTCTATCGTGCAACCCGCAGACCACCCGGGGGCCAAACAGGAGGGCCCCCGCCAGGGTGGTCGAAGCGTAGACGGTAAGTTCTCCTGCCGTGCGGGCGCTCGGTGCCAATCGATTACGCGTAAGACATGCCAAGCGCCGCGTCAGGCCCTTTTCTGCGTACTCTTTTGGGCCAGCAAAAGAGTACGGCGTCCGGCGGGACGCGACCCGCCGATTTTGGTTTGGTTGAATTTTATTTGCTTGTGGTCTATCCGGCACCGCAACTGCAGGTGGACTCGAAAGCTGTTTTGGGAAGGTCAGGTCAACCTTAACGAGCATCACCAAATAAAACAGGGCAACAGATTGGCCATCTGTTGCCCTGTCGATATGGTCATGCTTGCGGTCTGACTATTTCAAACTCTCGGCCAAAAGCTCAATCGTGTGCTTCGCCCTGACCGGCTTCTCCTGCTTCTCCAGCCCACCCCGAATCTGCATGATGCATCCCGGGCAGTCCATGGCCACGCAGGAGGCTCCGGTCGCTTCGATATCCTTGACCTTGTCATTGAGAATATGCTTGGCAATGTCCGGGTGACTGGTGAACGAGTAGGACCCGCCGAATCCACAGCAGCGGTCGCTGTGGGCCATTTCAACCACCTCTCGGCCGGATCCTGCCAACAGGGTCCGCGGCTGCTCCCAGACACCGGCGCCTCGCTTGAGATGGCAGGAATCGTGGTAGGTAACCTTCTCGCCGACCGGGTCTTCGGCAAAGACGGTCTTACCGTCGAGTTTGTCGACGATGAAGCGTGAGACATCGATGGTGATTTCGGCTAATTGACGGGCTTTTTCGGCCCAGACCGGGTTGTCCTTGAGCAGTTCGATGAAATCGCGCTGCAGCGACATGGTGCAGGTCGGGCAGGTGGTGACCACGAAATCCGGCTGATCGGCCAGCATGGCCGTTATATTCTGTTCGGCCAGAGCCACCGCCGTTTCGCGGTCTCCCGAATAGAGGGCCGGCACTCCGCAACAGTTCTGCTCCTTGGGGAACAGGACCTCGACGTCGAGTCGATTGAGGACCTTGACCAGATCATTGCCCATCTCGGGATAGACGAAGTCGTTAAGACAACCCGCGAAAAAAGCCACCCGGTAGCGAGGACTCTGCACCTTTTGCGGCAGCGACTTCCAGCTGTCGCGCAGCGGCTTATCGGCAATCGCCGGCAGGGTCCGCCACTCGGTCAGCGATGAGAAAAACAGCGGCAGGTGGCGGATACTGCGTTCACCGCGGGTTACCGGCTTCTGCAGCAGGCTGGCGGCACGGATCATGGAATGGAACAGCTTGCGGTTACGCATGATGTGCTTGAAGACCAGCGCCTTGCCGGCTCCGACCCCCTCCTCTTCTCCGAGCACCTCGCGCAGGTGCAGGATGATCCCTTCCAGGTCGATGTCGCTCGGGCAGACCGCGACGCAGGCGCGGCAGCCGATGCAGGCCTTGACCAGGTCGGCGGCATTCTCCAGGCCGTGAAAGAATGCTGTCAGGATGACGCCGATGGCGCTGATATAGATATGACCGAAAACGTGGCCGCCGACGGTCTGGTAGACCGGGCAGACATTGGCACAAGCCCCGCACTTGATACAGCGCAGGGCATCACGGCATTGAGGAGACTCGGCCAGTGCACTGCGGCCATTGTCGAGCAGGATGATATGCAGTTCCTTGTCGTCCTCGCCGCACGGTACGGCTCCACGGATCCAGGTCACGTATGAAGTAAGCAGCTGCCCGGTCGCATTGCGTGGCAGAATGCGCATAACCTTGGTGGCGTCCTCCAGGGTCGGCACCAGTTTTTCCAGGCCGACCAGGGCAACGTGCACCTTCGGCAGGGTGGTTGCCAGGCGGGCATTGCCTTCGTTGGTGATCAGGGCAATGCCACCCGTTTCGGCGATAGCCATGTTGGCGCCGCTGATCCCCATCTCAGCCTCGAAGTAACCCTGGCGCAGCTGCTCACGGGCGACCTTGACCAGATGCGGGATATCATCGGCCTCAGGCTGGCCGGTCACCTTGCTGAAAAGAGTGGCGACCTCATCGCGGAACATGTGGATGGCGGGCATGACCATGTGACTCGGGCGCTGTCCGGCCAGTTGGATAATCCATTCGCCGAGGTCTGTTTCCAGGGTTTCGATCCCGGAGGCCTCGAGGGTGCGGTTGAGATGCGTCTCTTCGCTGGCCATGCTCTTGCTCTTGACCACCTTTTTGACGCCCTGCGCCGCCGCCAGTTCGGCGATGTAGCGATTGGCCTCATCGGCGGTTCGCGCCAGGAAGACCTTGGCACCGGCAGCCTCGGCATTACGGGTGAACTCGGCGACCAGCTCATGACGCTGCTCACGGACCCGGTCCTTCATGGAGCCGATTTCACTGCGCATCGCCTCGAAATCGAGACCGGCGAAAGCGTTCTGGCGGGCGACCACGTAGGCGTCACCGAAGCTGTGCAGCGCCTGCTGCAGGCGAGGTGAGGCCAGGGCCTCGTCAACCCGCTGGCGGTAGTTGCGATTACGTTCTCGACTCATCAGCGTGATTTCCTTTTGTGCTCTTTGCAAGCGTGGTGGTTAGGCAACATCAAAAGCTCAGGCCAGCAAGGCGCAAACTCTCCAAAACGTATAGATTCAATTGATCAGCTTGGGGCCTTGGCACCATGGTGGCTGGTCTTCTTTCCCAGCGCATCACAGTTCGTAATAGTCTGTGCTCAACCCCGGCAACAGCAAAACATGCAGCTGGCGCGGGCCGTGGACCCCGATCGTCAGCACACGTTCGATATCGGCCGTCCTGCTCGGCCCGGTGATGTAGGCCAGGTAGTTGCGCGGGGCGCGTTCATGGAAGCCGCGCAGGTAGGGGATGGCGGCCAGGCTGTCCACGAGAATCTTGCCCGGGTCGAGGAGAGCGAAGTGCAGTTCGGGCAGGGTCGTCGCCAGGCGCACGGCTTCTACGGTACTGTCGAGCACCACGGTGCCCGTATCGGCCAGGGCAAAGTTGACCCCGGTCACACCGGCGTTGGCGGAAGCGGCGTGTTCGCGCCAGGATTCCTTGATCACCTTCACCCCTGCCGTTTCCAGCTCTACGGCAAGTGCGACCCGTTCAAGGCTCGGCTGGGAGGGCAGCAGCAGCGTACCGGTGACATGCCCGGCGATATAAGCGGCTGCTTCACGAACGGTCGCCACTTCGGCCGCCTGCCCACCGACCTTGCCCAAGGCCTCGATAAATTGTTTCAACATGGCGTCCCCTTGTATGACCTAAAATTGGTCTTACCAATTTATTACCCCATGTCTTTCGGCATGTCAAGGCGCATATAAAACAGCGTCTCTTAATTTCTTGACCCACGTATTATTTGAGTTATAAATGAATCATTTGACTCGAAGTTGAATCGGTGGACATATCCGCCTTGTGCGCTACACTGAACCAAGCCAGACGCTAAGGCCTGATACAGATTTGCATCAAAATATCCTGCTCCGCCTGTCTGCTCAGCGCAACCCGCTGGAACTTAACGTTTATTTGTTTGGCACAGGCCTTGCTCAACTGTTCATACACGCAAAGTTCAAACCGCCCCACCATCAGGAGACAATCCATGAACGAAGTTTTTCTTGTTGAAGCCCGACGCACACCCTTTGGCTCTTTCGGCGGCGCCCTGAGCGACATTCCCGCCCCGGAACTGGCCAGCCAGGTCCTGCGCGACATCCTCCAGCGGCAGGCGGTCCCGGCCGCAGAAATCGACGAAGTCATCATCGGCCAAGTTCTCCAGGGAGGCTGCGGTCAGGCTCCGGGCCGCCAGGCAATGCGCAAGGCCGGCCTGCCGGACAGTGTCCACGCCATGACCATCAACAAGGTCTGCGGCAGTGGTCTCAAGTCGATCATGCTCGCTGCCGATGCCATTCGCCTCGGCGACGCACACACCGTGATTGCCGGCGGGATGGAAAACATGTCGCTCGCCCCCTACCTGATAGCCAAGGCCCGCTACGGTTATCGCCTGGGCAATGGGCAACTGCTCGACCTGATGATCCTGGACGGCCTGCAGGATCCCGACAGCGGTCGTCACATGGGTGAACTCACGGAGGTGTGGATCAAGCGCCACGGTCTGAGCCGCGAGGAACAGGATGAGTACGCAGCCCGCTCCTACCGCCTGGCCCAGGCGGCCGTTGCGGCGGGAACCTTTGCCGGCGAGCTGACCCCGTTCGTCAAGAGCAGCCGCAAGGGCGACGTCACCATCGACTGCGACGAAGAACCCGGCCGCGGCGCGATCGACAAGCTGTCCGGCCTGCGCCCGGCCTTCAGTAAAGAAGGGACGATCACCGCGGGCAACGCCTCGACCATCAACGACGGCGCCGCTTTCGCCATGGTCTGCTCCGGGGACGCCATCCAGCGTTACAATCTCAAGCCGCTCGCCCGCCTGGTCGCCGCGGCAACTAACAGCATCGCTCCGGACGATTTCGCCGAAGCACCGGTCGGAGCCGTGAACCGGGCCGTCGCACGGGCCGGCTTGAAAATGGCCGACATCGACCTGTTCGAGATCAACGAAGCCTTTGCCGCCGTGCCGCTGGTCGCCATCCGGGAACTCGGTATCGACCAGGAGAAGGTCAATGTCAACGGCGGTGCCGTCGCCATCGGTCACCCGATTGGCGCGAGCGGCGCCCGCCTGGCGGCAACCCTGGTCCGTGAACTCCAGGCCCGCCGGCAGCGCTACGGTGTTGCCAGCCTGTGCATCGGCGGCGGAGAAGCCGTCGCTGCGGTTTTTGAACGCTGCTAACTTCAACCTGCAAGGAGAGCCCATGAAACCGATCTACACCGACGCCAGGACCGCCCTCGAGGGCCTGGTCACCGACAACATCACGATCGCCGCCGGCGGCTTCGGTCTCTGCGGCATACCGGAGAAGTTGATCCTCGCCCTGCGTGACTCCGGTGCCAAGCAGCTGACCCTGATCAGCAACAACGCCGGCATCGACAATTTCGGACTCGGCCTGCTCTTGCAGACCCGGCAGATCCGCAAGATGATCTCCTCTTATGTGGGTGAGAACGCTCTCTTCGAAAAACAGTTTCTCGACGGCGAGCTGGAACTGGAACTGACCCCGCAAGGCACCCTGGCCGAAAAGCTGCGTGCCGGCGGGGCTGGCATCCCCGGCTTCTACACCCGCACCGGCTACGGCACTCTTCTTACCGAGAAAAAAGAGACCCGTGAGTTCGACGGGGTCGGCTACGTCCTCGAGGAAAGCATCCGCGCCGACCTGGCGATCGTCAAGGCCTGGAAGGCCGACAAGGCGGGCAACCTGATCCTCAACAAGACCGCCAACAATTTCAACGTCGCCTGCGCCAAGTCAGGGCGCGTCACCGTTGCGGAAGTCGAGGAAATCGTGGAAATCGGCGAACTCGACCCGCACCAGATTCACGTGCCGGGCGTCTACATCGACCGCCTGGTGCTCGGCAGCAACTACGAAAAGCCGATCGAGCAGCGCACCGTGTCCGGGGCCGGCATCACGGCCAAGGGATTCAACCCGCAGCGCGAGTGGATGGCAAAGCGGGTTGCCCAGGAGCTGTCCGACGGCGACTATGTCAATCTCGGCATCGGCATGCCGACCCTGGTCGCCAACTTCATCCCCGCAGGAATCCAGATCACCCTGCAATCGGAGAACGGCCTGCTCGGCATCGGGCCCTTCCCTGCCGAGGACCAGGTCGACCCCGACCTGATCAATGCCGGCAAACAGACGATCACCGCCCTGCCCGGCGCCAGCTACTTCGACTCCTCGGAGTCCTTTGCCATGATCCGCGGCGGGCACATCGACCTGTCGGTGCTCGGCGGCATGCAGGTCAGCAGGACCGGCAATCTGGCCAACTGGATGATCCCCGGCAAGATGGTCAAGGGGCCGGGCGGCGCCATGGATCTGGTATCCGGCGTCAAGAAGGTGGTGGTCATGATGGAGCACTGTGCCAAGGACGGCACCCCCAAGATCCTCGACGACTGCGACCTGCCGATCACCGGCCAGAACGTGGTCGACCTGCTGGTGACCGAGAAAGCGGTCTTCTCCGTTGACGCAGAAATTGGCCTGACCCTGCTCGAGATCTCGCCCTTCTCGAACCTCGAGGACGTGCGCTCGTCAACCGGATGTACCTTCCTGGTCGCTGACAACCTGAAAATTAACGGCTGATTTACCATAAGGAGAACCTGCATGTCACAGAGAGTAGCTGTTGTCACCGGTGCCGCCAGCGGCATCGGCCTGGCCGTTGCCGAAGCCCTGGCCGGCGAGGGCTATCGCCTGGTTATGGCCGACGTCAATGCCGAGGCCGGAAAACGCGAAGCAGACAGGCTCGGCGCACACTTCGTCCTTGCCGATCTCGCCGACCGTGCTGCCTGCAAGGCCCTGGTCGACGCCACCGTCGCCAAGTACGGGTCGATCGCCGTGCTGGTGAACAACGCCGGCATCCAGCATGTCAGCCCGGTGGAGGACTTCCCCGAAGACAAGTGGGATTTCATGATTCGACTCATGCTGACCGCCCCCTTTCTGCTCACCAAATATGCCTGGCCGCACATGAAAGAGGCCGGCTGGGGCCGGATCATCAACATCAGTTCGGTACATGGCTTACGCGCCAGCGAATTCAAGTCGGCCTACATCAGCGCCAAGCACGGCATCATGGGGCTGACCAAGACCACGGCCCTGGAAGGCGGCCCGCACGGCATCACGGTCAATGCCGTCTGCCCGGGCTACGTGCGCACCCCCCTGGTCGACAACCAGATCGACGCCCAGGCCGCCACTCACGGCATTCCAAGGGATGAGGTCATTGGCAGCATCATGCTCAAGAAGGCGGCCATCAAGAAAATGATCGAGCCCCACGAGATCGGGGCTGCCGTGCTCTACCTCTGCTCCGACGCTGCCGGCTGCATGACCGGCACCGACTTCACCATCGACTGCGGCTGGACCGCCTGCTGAACGGGGAAGAGGCGTGACTGCGACAACCGACCTCGACAAGGAACTCCTCGAACTGGTCTTCGACAACGTTGACAACGGCATCTACCTGGTGGACGGCCAGGGTGTGACGATCCGCGTCAACCGGACCTACGAGGAGATGTCCGGCTTTACCAACGCCGAGTTGGTCGGTCGCAACCTCAAAGACCTGGTTGGCCCGGACAACTACTTCACCGGTTCGGCCAGCCTGCTGGTCATGGAACGCAAGACGCCGGTCACCGCGACCTACTCCACCAAGAGCGGGCGCAAGCTGCTGGTCAAAGGAAAGCCGATTTTCGGCCCCAAGGGGGAGATTCGTTACATCCTCAACACCATCTGGGACCTCACGGTCGTCCAGTACAGCAAGTTTATCGATGCCGACACCGCCCGCAGCCAGATGCTCAACGAGGAGGACATGATCACCTCTTCGGAACGCATGACCAGCATCATCGACCTGGCCCTGCGCGTTGCCAAAACCGATTCGACCATCCTGCTGTCTGGCGAATCAGGAGTCGGCAAGGGGCTGCTGGCCAGGCTCGTGCACCGTGCCAGCGACCGCAAACAACATTCTCTGCTGCAGATCAACTGCGCGGCGATCCCGGAGAACCTGCTCGAGGCCGAACTGTTCGGCTATGAACCGGGGGCGTTCACCGGGGCCGACCGCAAAGGCAAAGAAGGACTGCTGCAGCATGCCGACGGCGGCACCCTGTTTCTGGACGAGATCGGCGAGCTGCCGCTGCACCTCCAGGCCAAGCTGCTCAACGTCCTGCATGATCAAACATTTTACAAAATCGGTGGACGTGACCCGCACACGGTGAATGTGCGCCTGATCGCCGCGTCCAATCGTGACCTGGCAGCACTGGTCGCTACCGGCGGCTTTCGCGAGGACCTCTACTATCGACTCAACGTCGTACCGATCCACCTGCCGCCCCTGCGTGAACGTCGCGAAGACATTCCTTTGCTGATCGACTACTTCGTCGATCACTACAACCGCAAGTACCAGAGCTACAAGCGCATCAGCCGCCGGGTCCTGCAGCAGATGAGCATGCTCCCCTGGAAAGGCAACATCAGGGAACTGGAAAACACCGTGGAACGTTTGATCGTCACTTCGCGCAGCGACGTCATCGACAACCTGGACAGCCAGATTCGCCCCGGGATGCAGCTCGACGGCGAAACGCGCCGGCTGCCGGAGATGCTGCAGAATTTCGAGCATGAAATCCTGCTCAATGCCCTGCAGCGCCTGGGCACCACCCGCAAGGTCGCCAGTGCGCTAGGCATCAGCCAGGCCACAGCATCACGTAAGCTCAAGGAGCTGCGTAAACATATCGGCCGCCCACGATAAGGACCCACATGCAAACAGTCCCTGTGGAGCACGGATCAACCTCCGCCCAGGGCGCAGACGACTAAATGCAATCTAAAAACAGTGTTTTGTTTTTTTCTTGACGTTGGCATGGCCCTGGATTATGGTTGGCTTAATTGGTCATACCATTTATTGGTCATGTCGCTTAGCGGGTTGACGGCGCAATAACCGTGAGACCCATTCTATTCACACCCTGATGAAAGAGGAGGCAACATGTTAAAAAGATTGAAATTGTTGGTTGGTCTATTGGTTGTGGCCAGCCTGGTGATGGCCCCTGCAGCCTTCGCCGCCAAGCGCGAGAAGTTCGGCGCCGACAAGCGCCACGAGGAAGTCAAGAAGGAGCTGCGGACCATCAAACCCTCGACGGCAGAATTCAAGTGGAAGATGGTCATGCCCTGGTCCAAAGGCCTGCTGTTCTACGACCTGGCCCAGCATTTTGCCGATTCCGTGGCCCTGGCCTCGGGTGGTCGCCTCGAAATCAAACTGTTCTCAGCCGGAGAACTGGTCGGTGCCATGGAGAGCTTCGATGCGGTCAGCAAGGGCCAGGCCGACATCGGCCATGACTGGCCGGGTTACTGGAAAGGCAAGAATGAGGCTTTTGTCGCCTTTGCTTCGGTTCCCTTCGGGCTGGACACTGAAGGCTACAATATCTGGCTGTATGAGCGTGGCGGCCTGGAGATGATGCAGGAACTGTACGGCCGCTACAACCTGTTCGCACTCCCCGGCGGCAACGTCGGCCAGGAGCTGGGACTCTTTTCCAACAAAAGAGCGACCAAAATGGAAGACTTCAAGGGCATGCGCGTGAGAACCCCGGGCTGGTACATGGATATCATGACCAAGCTAGGCGCCAGCGTTTCCCCTCTCCCCGGCGGTGAAGTCTATCTCGCTCTGGAGCGTGGTGTCATCGATGCGGCTGAATTCAGCACACCTGCCATCGACTACCCGATGGGCTTTGACGACATTACCAAGTACGTTATCCAGCCGGGCGTTCATCAGCCCTCCTGTCAGAGCGCCTTCTTCATCAACAAGGATTCCTGGGACAAATTGCCTGCGGACCTGAAATGGATCGTTAAAATTGCGTCCACGGAAACCCAGCTCTGGTCGACGGCCTGGCAGGAGAACCTCAATGCCGAAGCGGTCAAGCTGTTCAAAAAGAAGGTCGAATTCGTACGCATGGATGAGGCAACGATGAATGAGTTCGCCAAAGCGTCCCATGATTATATCGAAGAGCTGAAAGCCAAGTTCCCTGACGTGAAAAAAGTCATGGACTCACAGGATCAGTTCAAGGCCGATTTCGCCGACTGGCGTGAAGAGCGCAGCGGCATCGCCCCCTGGCCTTACGAGCAGTATGTAAAAGGCAAGCACCTGCATTAAGCGACAACCAGCGGGGGCCGACAGGCCCCCGCATCCTGCAAACCCGAGCCGCACAAGCATACTTTTTCCGACATGGGGTTTTTATGTTCAAGCTTGATAAAGCGATCGACACTCTTAATGAAAAGTTTGGTTTTTATGCCTCGTATCTGATCTTGCCGCTGATTGCGGTAATCGTCTGGGAGGTCTTTATGCGTTACGGCCTCAACGCACCAACCTCCTGGGCCTTTGAACTGACTGTGTTCCTATACGGCCTGCATTTCTGCTTTGCCCTCGCATTTGCACACAAACACGACACCCACGTGTCCATAGATGTCTTTGAAGCCAGGCTATCGACCAGATCGCGGACCATCCTGCGCATTCTCACCAACGCGGTCCTGTTCCTGCCGACGGTCGGTCTGCTGACCGCTTATATCTGTGTCTTGGCCGTCAATTCATGGCAGCAGTGGGAACATGCTTCCAGTTCCTGGGCACCGGCCATTTATCCGTTCAAAACCCTTATGGCGATCGGCTTCATCCTCTTCTTCCTGCAAGGTCTCGCGAAGCTGATCCAAGATGTCCGTGCCCTGAAAGAGACCCCATAGCATTTCAATACTTAATTTTATTAAGCCTGGAGAAAGTTCCCAATGAGCATAGAAGTCCTGACCATACTCATGTTTACGACCCTGATGGCCTCCATCGCCATGGGGCATCCTCTTGCTGTAACGCTGGCTGCAGTCGCCACACTCTTCGGCTTGCTCGACAACGGCTTCGATATCTCTGCCCTGATGGGACTCTTTGCCAACAACACTTGGGGGATTTTTCTCAATTACACCCTGGTTGCCATCCCACTGTTTATTTTCATGGCACAGATCCTTGACCGGTCCAAGGTTTCCGAAGGACTTTTCGACGCCCTCTACCAGGTCCTCGGAGGATTGCGCGGCGGTCTGGGAATGGCGGTCATCGTTGTCTCGACGGTGTTTGCCGCAACCACCGGCATCGTCGGAGCATCAGTGGTTGCCATGGGGCTGATGGCCGGACCGGCCCTTCTGCGGCGTGGCTACGACAAGGCTCTCTCCGCTGGAATCATCTGCTCCTCGGGGACTCTCGGCATCCTGATCCCGCCGTCGATCATGCTCGTCGTCTATGGCGGCCTGACCGGTCAGAAGGAAACCTCGGTCGGCAACCTGTTCGCCGCCGCCATCCTGCCGGGGCTGCTGCTGTCGGGCCTGTACCTGCTTTACGTCGGCGTGCGCTGCTATTTGAACCCCAAGATGGGCCCGCCGATCCCCAAAGCAGACCGCACCGCAAGCCTCATGCAGAAATTTTCCATGACCATGAAGAATTTCGTCCCGCCCTTCGGCTTGATTCTCACCGTCATGGGGACGATTCTCGCCGGCATTGCCACACCCACTGAAGCGGCGGCTTTGGGATGCATCGGCGCCCTGTTCCTGGCCCTGGTAACGCGCAAGCTCGACTGGAAGGTCATTACCGAAGCCAGCATCTCCACCGCCCGCACGACAGCGATGATCATGGCCCTGTTCATCGGCGGCAAATTCTTTTCCGTGGTCTTTTTGAGCATGGGCGGCGGCGACGTCGTGGCAGATGTCCTGCTCGGGATGGAAGTCAGCCCCTACGTGGTCTTAGCTATCATGATGTCGGTGGTCTTCTTCATGGGGATGTTTATCGACTGGGCGGCAATCCTGCTGGTTGTGGTGCCGATTTTCACGCCGATCGCCATGGACCTCGACTTCAACCCGCTCTGGTTCGCCATGATGGTCTGCATCAACCTGCAGACGTCTTTCCTGACGCCGCCTTTCGGGTATTCGCTCTTTTATTTCAAAGGGGTGGCCCCACCGGAATATACCATGAGCGACATCTATCGAGGGATCATCCCCTTTGTCGCCCTCCAGGTCATTGCCCTCGTGACCCTGGTGGTCTTTCCAGAGATAATCACGTACCTTCCTGAGGTTTTCTTCGGCAGATAGTAAATCGCAAAGGAGATTTCGAGATGCTTCCTAAAATCAGCAAGATACTCTATGCCACGGGCATCGGGGCGGGCGCGCCGTACGTATTCCGTTACGCTCTCGCCATGGCCAATCAGCATGACGCCCAGATCATCGCCGTCTCGGCGCTCGAGCCCCTGTCGACCTTTGCCCGGAGCATGGTGGAACTGCACATTTCCCATGAAAAGCTGGAGAAACTCCACCAGACGGCGCAAATGGAGACTAAGGAACGGCTCAGGGAACGCATCAACCGCCTGTGCGAAAAGGAGTGTGCTTCTGACACGCAGTACCGGCAACGAGTCAGTGAAATCCGCATCGAAGAGGGGCTGCCGGATCAGGTTATCCTGGCGGCCGCCAGGGAATACGCTGTCGACCTGATCATCATGGGTTCGCACCGCCACACCGTGCTGGGTGATGCGCTGCTCGGTTCCACCACCCACAAGGTCCTGCACGGCGCCGCCCAGCCGGTTCTGGTCGTGCGCATTCCCCACGGATTCCATGAAGAGGGCTTCTGACCATCGGAGCACCCGGCTTGGGCAGCGCTCCGGTGCAGCAGCTCGGACCTGTCTGCGCTTGAATATTCAAGGACAACGCCATGATTTCAAAAACCGCCACTCAGCACCTGATCGATAAACTGGGCGCAGCGAACGTCGCCTGCGAAAAGGAGGACCTCCTGGTCCTGGGTTACGATTCCACCCCCGGCATCCACCATCTCCCCGAAGTTGCCGTCTTCCCGACCACCACCGAGGGAGTTCTGGCCGCCATGGAGATCGCCCAGCATGAAGGACTGCCAATCGTTCCGCGCGGTTCGGGAACCGGCCTTTCCGGCGGCAGCGTGCCGGTCAAGGGCGGCATGGTCCTCTGCCTCAACCGGATGAACCGGATCCGGGAAATCGACGAGGAGAATCTCACCGCCACGGTAGAAGCCGGCGTGGTCACCCTCGACCTGTTCAACGCCGTGGCCGGCAAGGGGCTGTTCTATCCCCCCGACCCGGGTTCGCAGAAGATTTCCACCCTCGGCGGCAACGTCATGGAAGACGCCGGCGGCCTGCGCGGCCTTAAGTACGGCGTGACCCGCGACTACGTCATGGCCCTCGAGTGCGTATTGCCTGACGGCAGCATCCTGACCACCGGCGGCAAAAGCGTCAAGGATGTTGCCGGCTACTCTTTCAAGGATCTCCTGGTCGGCTCAGAAGGGACGCTCGGCATCATCACCGAAATCACCGTCAAGCTGATCCCGCCGCCCAAAGACAAGCGCACCTTCCTGGCCTACTTCAATGACGTCCGCACTGCCGGGGAGGCCGTCTCGAAGATCATTGCCGCCAAGATCATCCCCTCGACCATGGAGATCATGGACAAGGCCACCATCAACTGTGTCGAAGATTACGTCAAGATCGGCCTGCCGCGCCAGATGGCGGCCCTGCTGCTGATCGAGGTCGACGGCCACCCGGCAATGGTCGAGGAGGAGGCTTTAGGCGTCAAGACGATTCTCGAGCAGGTCAAGGCGGCAGAGATTCACGTCGCCAAGAGCGCCGAGGAGGCTGGCAGCCTGGCCGCGGCCAGGCGTACGGCTCTGTCCGCCCTGGCCAGGGTGAGACCGACCACTCTGCTCGAGGATGCCACCGTGCCGCGTTCGCGTCTCGCCGAGACCTTTGCCGAGATCGAGCGACTTACCGCCAAATACGGCCTCACGGTCGGCACCTTTGGCCATGCCGGTGACGGCAACCTGCACCCGACCGTGCTCTGCGATGAACGCAACAGCGATGAAATGCACCGGGCCCATGCCTTCTACGACGATCTCTACGACCAGGTCCTGGCCTGGGGAGGCACCGTTTCGGGTGAGCATGGCATCGGCCTGGCCAAGAAGGAGTACCTGGCCCGGCAGATTGGCGCCGGCGGCGTCAAGGTGATGAAGCGCATCAAGAGAGCCTTCGACCCCAAGGGAATTCTCAACCCCGGCAAGATTTTCGTGGACGACGATCCCTGCACCGAGGCGCACATCGAGGAGGGCTTTCGTGTCTCACACTGACAAGCTCGGCAATTTCACAAGCGAGGACGCACCCGACTACGGCGATGTACTGCAGTGCATGCGCTGCGGCTTCTGTCTGCCGACCTGTCCGACCTTCGCCCTGACCGGCCGCGAGCGCTCCAGCCCCCGCGGCCGCGTCGCCCTGGCCCGGGCGGTCGCCGAACAAAAACTCGAATTCACCGAATCGGTCAGGGAAGAGGCGTTTTTCTGTCTCGACTGCCGGGCCTGTACCACCGCCTGTCCCTCCGGAGTGCGGGCCGGCGAGGTTATGGAAGTCTGCCGCAGCCAGGCACACCAGTTCTTTCCCCCAAAGCATGTCGGCAAGACGTTCCGCGCGTTCATCCTGCAGAAAATGCTGACCAATCCCGACCTGCTCGAAACCTCGATGCTGCCGGCGCGGCTTTACCAGAAGCTCGGCATCCAGTGGCTGGTACGTCACTCGCAGCTGCTCAAACTGGGCCCGGAATGGGTGGCCAAGGCCGAGGGGATGATGCCTGAACTTTACCCACCGCTGCGCCCGCAGTTACCGGATGTCGTGCCGGCGGTCGGTGAGCAGCGCGGCCGGGTGGCCTTTTTTCTCGGCTGCATCATGACCCTGATGTACCCGGAGGTATCGCGGCAGACGGTGCGCGCACTGACCCACCAGGGCTTCGAAGTGGTCACGCCGAAAGAGCAGAAATGCTGCGGAGCGCCGCATTTGACCGAGGGCGACCGTAGTACCACCCGCAGCCTGGCGCAACACAATCTCGACCTGTTCATGGCACTCGATGTCGACGCGATCGTCACCGATTGTGCCGGCTGCGGCGCGGCCCTGAAAGAGTACGAGGAACTCCTCGAAGAGGCGGGCAAACACGACCAGCTGGCGGCTTTCAGGGGGAAGATCAAGGATGTCAGCGAATTCCTGGCGGAACAGGGTTTGAGAACAGACGGGCTGCAGCCGGTCGAGAAGGTCGTCACCTACCACGAACCCTGCCATCTTTGCCACGCCCAGGGGGTCAGCAAGCAGCCGCGTGATCTGATCAGGGCGATCCCCGGAATCGATTACCGTGAATTGAACGAGGCCAGCTGGTGCTGCGGCAGCGCCGCGACCTTCAGTCTCAAGTACACCGGCGAGAGTCAGCAGATCCTCGACCGCAAGCTGGACAACGTCAAGGCAACCGGCGCCGAGCTGCTGGTCACCGCCAACCCAGGCTGCCACCTGCAACTGGCCTGGGGATTGAAGCAGGCCGGAATGACACAGCGGGTGGTGCACATCACCGAGCTGCTGGGGATGGCGACACCGGACTGACGGGAAGCTGGCTCCACTAGGGGCCGGGCCCCTTTCCCGTGACGTGGTCCGTGAAAATCAAACCATGCAACATTCACCGACCAGGGAATGGGAACGGGGCCAGAATTTCTTCTGGCCCCGTTCGTCGTGTTCGCTTCAGTTGTCCGGCCCCGCACTCCCCGTTACGAGCTTTTCTCGCTGAGGAGTTGTGCCATCTTCTCCTCGACCATCGTCAGATGCTCCATCATTTTCTGCCGGGCCAGTTCGGGCTGTCGATCGGCAATGGCTTCCATGACCTCCCGATGATGGGCCAGAAGCAGCTGAATGTGGCCCCGCTGCTGGTAGAACTCCATCAGGGCCACCTGGATGGTGGCGCTGAAGATAGAGTGTATGGAATCGAGCACATGCATCTGCAGGCTGTTGTGGCTGGCCGCAGTGATCGCAAAATGGAATTCTGCATCAACCTCGGGATTCCAGCCGCCCCTGGCGGCCTGTTTCTCCATGATTGCATAGAGCCGGCGCAGTTCAGCAATGTCTTCCGCTGTGGCCCGCTTCGCGGCCAAGTAGGCCGACCAGCTCTCCAGACCCATACGGACCTCGGCGAGCGCCCGCAGCAGTTCCGGATCGCGCTGTTCCACCAGTTTGGCGAGAGGGTCCATGATGCTCCCCTCGGTGAGCGCCTTGACAAAGGTCCCACCGCCCTGCC
>JAHEDT010000014.1 GCA_024641085.1 Geobacteraceae bacterium
CCCTGGATCCGGACAATTGCGTCGAGCAGGCGAAAGACGGTGCGGTTATCGTCGATCAGCAGGATTCGGTTCTTTTCATTCATCGTGCGCTTCTTCCTTTGTCAGGTTGAGACTCTCGCGGTACACATCGCTGCTGGGCAGGCCGTATTCCCTGGCGATCATCTTGACGGCTTCGCGACGCGACAGGTCGCTGTCATTGAGCAGTTTGCGCAGGGCATCACGCAGATTCATCTGCGGGCCCTGCTTGGCGGGCGGTAGCACCAGGACCAGTTCGCCGCGCGCCGGTTCCAGTTGAAACCGGCTCACCGCTTCGGCTGTCGTACCGCGGAAGAACTCTTCGTGCAACTTGGTCAACTCACGTGCAACCACCAACGGCCGATCGCCGCCCATGATGTCGGCCAGGTCGGCCAGGGTTGCGGCCAGCCGGTGCGGAACCTCGTAAAAGACCAGGGTCCGTTGTTCGCCGACCAATTGCCTGAGCAGATCGCCCCTCGCCTTGGCACGTGGCGGCAGATATCCTTCGAAGGCGAAACGTTCGGTGCTCACCCCAGCCGCACTCAAAGCGGTGACCAGCGCTGACGGCCCGGGAATCGGGACCACCACGATACCGGCATCACGACAGGCGGCAATCAGGCGATACCCGGGATCGGCAATGCAGGGCGTGCCGGCATCGCTGATCAGGGCAATGTCGTCCCCTCCCTGCAGGCGTGCCAGCAGGGTCTCCAGCCGCTGTCGCTCGTTGTGGTCGTGATAGGACAACAACGGCTTCTGGATGCCGAAACGGGCGAACAGCTTGCGACTGTGGCGGGTGTCTTCCGCTGCCACCAGGTCGACCTCGCCGAGGATTCTTATGGCCCGGTAAGTGATGTCCTCGAGGTTGCCGATCGGGGTCGCAACCACGTAAAGGGTTCCCGCAGCGGCCCTGCCCTGCTCATTTGCCATGCTGGTCAGGACCCCTTGCGCGCGCGCGCCGTGGCCAGCTGCTCGAGCTCCGCCAGCCAGAGCGCTGCACTGGCGTCACTCGGCATGCGCCAATCGCCACGTGGCGACAGGGAGACGCTGCCGACCTTGGGGCCGTCCGGCAGGCAGGAACGCTTGAACTGCTGAGCGAAGAAGCGCCGGTAAAAAAGCTGCAGCCATTTGAGAATGTCCGCCTGAGCATAATCATTGGCGAAGGCCCGGCAGGCCAGATCGAGTATTTTGCGCGGAGCAAACTGGTTGCGAACCATCTGGAAGAGGAAGAAATCGTGCAGTTCGTAGGGGCCGACGTGATCCTCGGTCTTCTGGCTGATGTTGCCCGACTCATCGGGCGGCAGCAGTTCCGGGGAAACCGGCGTGGCGCAAACGTCGTGCAGGACCGTCGAGGTTTTGCCGCTGAATTCGGCATCCGCGCACCACTCGATCAGGTAGCGTACCAGGGTTTTGGGGATCGAGGCATTGACACCGTACATCGACATGTGGTCGCCGTTGTAGGTTGCCCAGCCGAGGGCCAGTTCAGAAAGATCCCCGGTACCGACCACGAGCCCACCAACCTGGTTGGCCAGATCCATGAGGATCTGGGTGCGCTCACGGGCCTGGGAATTTTCGTAGGTGATATCGTGCCTGCCGGGATCCTGCCCAATATCCGCAAAATGCTGCTGGACCGCGGCATCGATACTGATGGTCCGCAGACTGACACCGAGTTCCCTGGCGAGGGCCTCGGCATTGCCGCGCGTCCTGTCGGTCGTGCCGAAACCGGGCATGGTGACGGCCAGAATGTCATCACGCGACCAATCGAGTCGGTCAAACGCCTTGACCGTGACCAGCAGTGCCAGGGTCGAATCCAGGCCTCCAGAGATCCCCAGCACGGCTTTCTGGCTGCCGGTGTGCAGCAGGCGCTTCATCAAACCGGTGGTCTGGATGGAAAAAATCTCCTCACAGCGAGACTGGCGTTCGGCCAGGTCTTCCGGGACAAAAGGTGTTCTGGCAATCGGGCGCAGCAGCGTATCCGCCTGGCGTTTGGTCACTTCAACCGGCACCAGCAGGAACTCCTGCTCCGCCTGGCTGGCAGCATAGCTGTTGTTGCGCAAACGTTCATGGACCAGGCGCTGGATGTCGATATCAGCCATGGCCGTCTGCGTTGTGAACTGAAAGCGCTGCGTTTCATCGAGCACCTGGCCATACTCGGCGATCAGGGAATGCCCGGAAAAAACCAGGTCGGTGCTCGACTCGCCCGGTCCCGCCGAGGCGTAAATATAGGCGGCCAGGCAGCGGGCCGACTGGGACTCAACCAGAGCCCGACGATAGCTGCATTTGCCGAGGGTCTCAGGACTGGCCGAAAGGTTGATCAGCAGGGTGGCCCCGGCCGCAGCCATGGCACCGCTCGGCGGGCTGGCGACCCAGGCATCTTCACAGATCTCGATGCCGAACAGGCAATCAGGCATACCATCGACATCGAACAGCAGGTCCGTGCCGAACGGCGGGGCTTCATCAATCCAGGTCAGCTGGTCGTCCACCAGGTCCTGGGCACTTGAGAACCAGCGTTCTTCATAGAACTCCTGGGTGTTCGGCAGGTAGGTCTTCGGTACCACGCCACAGATGCGGCCGTGGCTCATGACGACCGCTGCATTGAAGAGCCGGCCCGACTGACGAACCGGCGCACCGACGATCAGGATCATCCCGGTCTGTTCACTCAGGGTTGTGAGTGTCTTGAGTCCAGAACGCACTTGTTCCAGCAGGCTCTGCTGGTAAAAGAGGTCGCCGCAAGAGTAGCCGGTCAAAGCCAGCTCGGGGAAGACGATCAGCTGCGCCCCCTGGTCAGCGGCCTGCATGGTGGCAGCTTCGATGGCCGCCAGGTTGAAGGCAACGTCGGCAACCCTCAGTTCCGGAGAAACCGCCGCAACCCGAATCAAGCCAAGTTCCCGCAACAGCATCGTCACCTTGAACCTCCACGCCAGCTCATCAAGAGAGGGAAATTACCGAAAGAATTATCATTTTAAGGGGGTGAAGGAGAAAAAGCAAACAGAAGGCGCGCTCATGCCTCAAAAGCGCCGGGGATGTGTTCGATTTGCAGATCATCGCCTGACATAACGATCGCAATCACATCGAAGCGTGGTTGCAGATTGTGGCGTGGGGTGTCGTTCAGATACCACTTGGCAGCCTGAACAATCTGCCGCTGCTTGCGCGGGCCGACCGCCTCGGCGGGAGAACCGCAGCTTGAGCTGCGCCGGGTTTTCACCTCGACAAAGGCGAGAATGCGCCGGTGGCGCGCCACCAGATCGATTTCACCGACCGGGGTGCGCAGGTTGCGTTCGAGGATCTTCATCCCCATACGTTGCAGGTACAGCGCTGCGGCATCCTCCCCCTGGCGGCCCAGGCTTAACCTGTCGTGGGTCATGATGGCGGACAGTGCTCCCTGACTCCGGAAAAGCTGCGCCTATGGCAGACGCAGGGTCCGTACCTGGCAACGGCATCCCGATGCAACTGGCTGCCATACCCCTTGTGGCCGGCGAAGCCGTACTCCGGGAAGAGCCGGTCGTAGGCTACCATGATGCGGTCACGCACCACTTTGGCGATCACCGATGCAGCCGCAATAGAGAGTGAGCGGGAGTCCCCTTTCTTCAGGGTTTTCTGCTCGATGCCGATCGGCACCGGGGTGATGCCATCCACCAGCAGGAAATCTGGCGACACGGCGAGCCTCTGCACGGCGCGGGACATCCCCTGCAGGGTCGCCTGCAGGATATTGATACGGTCGATTTCATCCGCCCTGCTGACACCGATGCCAACGGCCAGGGCCTGCGCATGGATCAAGGGGAAGAGTCGGTTGCGCTGCCTCTCCGAGAGCTGCTTGGAGTCGTTCAGGCCGGGCAGGTCAAAATGTTCCGGGAGAATCACTGCGGCGGCTACCACCGGTCCGGCCAACGGGCCGCGCCCGGCTTCGTCGATGCCGGCAACCGCCTGATAACCCTGGCGCCTTGCCATGGCCTCGAAAAACAGGGGAGACTGAGATATTTCCGGGAAGAGATTCATTTCTTGGAGCAATCAAAAATTTCCTTGTCTAGGTTGGCGCAAAAAAACTCAGACAGTTCGTCTCGCATCCCGCCACAGATCGATCGCTTCTCCCTTCTATCGTATAGCCAGAGTCGTGTCAAACCCAAAACCAGGCCGGGGCACGCACTGAAATCCTGCCAAGCACCTGATGTTTTCAAATCCGACAGGAGGAGTTCGGGGACGACCTAGACCTGCTCAAAAAAACTCCAGCCATGACGCTTCAGATCGACCCGCTGCCGGTCGTCGAAGCCAACCCCTTCGGCTTCCAGCAAGAGTTGCTGTACGAAACTGCCGTCGCCACCAACCCGGGGGCTTACGCAGCCCTGACGGTTGATCACCCGCTGCCAGGGCACGTCATGACCACCTGGCAAGGCGGCCATGGCGAACCCGACCGTGCGCGCCGTACAGCCGACCTGTCGGGCGATCTCGCCGTAGGTCGTGACATACCCGTGCGGCACCTGGCGCACCAGGTCATAGATTCGGCAATAGAGTCCACCATCAGGCATGACGATAACCGTATGCGGGCTCCGGTATGGGGAGGTGCAAAATCAACGACTCCGTCCCGGGATTGTCAGTATTTTCAGCGTGGCCTCCCCCGAGTTACCGCTTGCGGCAGAACCGGTCCAGGCTCCAGGGACCGCCACCAGCGGCAGCCAGATACAGGAAGGCAAAGCAATATAAAGCCGCCAATTCCCCTTTATTTGCAATCGGCCAGAATCCATTGGGGAAATGCGCCCTGAAGTAAGCCACGGCCATCTCGCCGGCCAGCAGGAAGGCAATTGGGCGGGTGAACAGGCCCAGCAGCAAAAGCAGCCCGCCGAAAAGCTCCAGCACGCCGGCCACACCCATCAGCGACAACAGTTCAAGCGGCGCACCCGCTTTGGCGATAGGAAAGTCGAACAGCTTCTGGCCGCCGTGCTGCATGAAGAGTAAGGCAAGCACGATCCGCATCAGGCTTAACAGGTGCTCAGAACATTTCTTCCAATATGCAGTGCTGATCATGTCTTTCTCCTTCTTGACAGCAGCCGGCATCGTCGCCGAGCTGCCGTTGTACGATCGAAAAACAGTATAGCACAGCATACTCCTGCACTCCTGCCTGGATGCGTGACCTTGGTGCGGAGCAATCGGTATGGGCAGCATTCCGCTATGGATCTTGCAGGAGGGCAGGGCCCGGACGATGCTGAAGATGTGCCGGACATCCGCCTGCCGACCGGGTCAGGCGAACGGCTGCCCACAAAAAAGGCTCTATACCCCCAAAAAGGTGATGCTTGGCAAGAAGACACCAAGGCACCAAGAAGGACATTATTCAGGGATAATAGCGATTTATCAAACCAATCAAGGGCGTTGCTTGCTCGCAATATCAGTGATTGCTTCGTGTCTTGGTGACTTAGTGGCCAACCTTTGTTTGGATGATAAGTCCGCACACAAAAAAGGGCCCCGGCTGATCAGCCGGGGCCCCTGTGAAATCCTCTGAATTTTTGACTCAGCGCTGGCGCACTTCCTTGATACGTGCCGCCTTGCCCTGCAGATTGCGCAGGTAGTAAAGCTTGGCACGACGCACCTTGCCGACCATCATGACTTCGATCTTGTCGAGGCAGGGTCCATGCAGGGGAAAGACTCTTTCAACACCCATGCCGTTGGACACCTTGCGCACGGTGAAGGAAGAACCGACGCCGTTATTGTGTCGCTTGATACACACCCCCTGAAAAACCTGGATGCGCTGCTTGTCACCCTCGGTGATCTTCACATGCACACGCAAGGTATCCCCCGCCTTGAACAAGGGGAGGTCTTTCCTCATATTTTCCATGCCAATGTAATTGATAGCGTTCATCGTTTTAGCCTCCTCAGATAAGCGAACCGCTTATTTACCCTAATTGCCGGTAGAGAGTCAAGTCAAAAAGTCAACATTTCAACGTGATAAATGACTTCTCTCACCACCCGGTCGATTCTTAAGTGGCTGTCGACGTCAGGCCGCGATGCTGCCAGCATGGCGTTGCCGGAACGAGACCCCATTCACTGCGCTCATTAGACCGACTGAGGATCAATGCCCCATCCGGCGCACGGTCACCCGCTCGAGCATGGCCCGCATCTCACGGAAGACAGCGGGATCATTGCCGGGATCGGTGTAATAGAGGTAAAACCAGTAGCCTTCCACATACCCGATAATACCGAGGAACTTCATGGGCCGACCGTGCTGCCGGTAATCAGCTGCAAGCTGAAAGGCCTCGCCCGCACCGCTCACCTGACAGGGCGTCACGTCCCAGGCCACATCGGCAACCTCTTCCTCCCCCGCAAGACTCTGAGCCGCACTACGTGCCGAGTTGCGCAAGACTGAAGAACCGGGAGCAGCCTCCCCAGGTTCGAGGGGACTGAAATCAATCGTCAGATAAGCGCCGCTCGCAGCATGGTAGATGATCGCTTCATTGGCGGCCAGGCGCTTGAGGGCCACGCTTTCGATCTGGGCCGCAGTCGCCTTGGCTGCTGCCGGTTCATGGGCAATATGGCGTGCCATCTCTTCGACCAGGGCTTCCGGAGGGTCGAGGTGGAGAGACCAGCCTCCAGCAAGGTTGATGCCGAGCACCAGATCCTCGCCAACAACGATCTCGGCGGCGGAGCAGGGCAGCGCCGACAGGATCGCCGCCGCACTCAATAGTAGGAATCTAAGCATAGCTGTCACATTCCAAAGGGATGTTCAATTGTATCCAAAGATTTTGAAAAAGCACGGGGAGAGGAGGCCTCCTCCCCTTTTGAGAAGGCACGGCAAGAGTCATTTAGCTGCGCCTGGTTGACTAAGCAGGATCACGACATGGGCCGTCGGCATAACGGGCGAGCATTCTGCTCCTGAGTTGCTCTTTGTGTGATGCCGGGGACAAGTTCGGTCAGGACCGCATCCGGAAGGCCGCCAACTCGGTGACCAACCAGTCGACCGGGCGTAAGGTGGTCAGCGCCAGAGTACACCCGCGCACGAGCTTGGGTGAGCCGTCCCTGTAAGTTGTGTGTCAGACCACGATCACGTTACGGATCCCGACCATGAGGACCATGTCACTCTCCACGTAAAGCTCGATCGCGTGAGGCACGCTGACGGTCATTATGCTAACGGTTCCTCCCGCCGTCCTGATGATGCGGTCGAAACCGGACGGCCGGTCAGACTTTTTCCACCACCATGGCAATCCCCTGTCCCACACCGATGCACATGGTCACCAGCCCCAGATCGGCCTGTTCGCGGCGCTGCATCTCGTAAACCAGCGAGGTGAGCAGTTTGGCCCCGGTACAACCCAACGGGTGGCCGAGGGCGATGGCTCCGCCGTTGGGATTGAGCCGCGGGTCCTGGTAATCCATGTTCCAGTCGGCAAGCACTGCCAGGGACTGGGCGGCAAAGGCTTCGTTCAGTTCGATCAGGCCGATATCGTCCAGGGCAACCCCCGCCCTGGCCAGCGCCTTGGCCGTAGCCGGAACCGGCCCGATCCCCATGATCCGCGGCTCCGTACCGGCAACAGCGACACTCCGGATCCTGGCCAGAGGCCGGAGGCCATGGGTCCGGGCGTAGTCTGCGGACACCAGCAGGACGGCCGCAGACCCGTCGTTGATCATGCTTGAATTGCCCGCGGTTACTGTGCCGTCCCTTTTGAAAACCGGCTTGAGGGCGCTCAACTTTTCCAGGGAGGTTTCCCGGCGCGGCCCTTCGTCGAAAGCGACCACACCGTTTTTCACCGGCACGGCAATGATCTCGTTCTTGAAGACCCCGGCGTCCTGCGCCTGGACTGCCTTCTGCTGGCTGGCCAGGGCGAAGAGGTCCTGGGCCTTACGGCTGATCCGGTATTGCTCGGCGAGGTTCTCGGCCGTCATCCCCATCGAATCGGTATAGCCCATCTCTTCCATCCGGGGGTTGACGAAGCGCCAGCCGATGGTGGTGTCATACATGGTCTGGTGGCCGGTCGAAAACGGCCGCTCGGCCTTGGCGACGATCAGCGGCGCACGACTCATCGACTCGACGCCGCCGGCGAGATAGGCATGCCCCTCTCCTGCCATGATCGCCCGCGCGGCACAGGCGACCGCTTCGAGCCCCGAACCGCACAGGCGGTTGACCGTGCAGCCGGCCACCTGTTCGGGAAGACCTGCCAGGAGCAGGCTCATGCGGGTGACGTTGCGGTTATCTTCGCCGGCCTGGTTCACACAGCCGAGATAGACATCCTCGATATCTGTCAGCGGGATATCCGTTCTGTCCGTCAGGGCCTTGAGGACATGAGCGGCCAGGTCATCGGGGCGCACCCCGGCCAGGCCGCCGCCATGTCTGCCGACCGGGGTTCTCAGGGCATCGACAATCCAGACTTCATTTGTTGCCATGGTCTCTCCTTCTCAAATAAATAGTGGCAGGCAGTGTCGTTCAGTCGGAGACTGCCTGATCGGTAATTTCCAGGCCGCGGTCAATGATGGTGAAGGCCTCCCGCAGCTGCTTTTCGGTGATGCACAGTGGCGGTATGGTGAACAGGTAGTTCCAGCGCAGGAACGCCGCCATCCCGTTTTCCTTGAGGAACGACCCGAGCCGTACCATCCCAGGGCTGGTGCCGTTGAAGGGGGCCAGCGGCTCGCGGCTCACACGATTTTTCACCAGCTCGATGACGCCGAACAGGCCGAGGGAGCGGACATCGCCCACCGACGGATGACGGCCCATGAGTTCCCGGTGGAGATCGCTCATGACGACGCCAAGACGCCGGGAATTGCCGACCAGGTCGTCGTCCTCCAGGACCCGCAGGTTCGCCACCGCTGCGGCCAGGCACATGGGATGGGAGTTGTAGGTCAACCCCCCGGAAAAGACGTGCCTGCCGAAATGGGCGGCGATCCGTCCGCTCATGGCCACGCAGCCCAGCGGCAGGTAGGCCGAGGTGAAGCCCTTGGCCATGGTGATGATGTCGGGGACCACCCCCCAATGATCGACGGCGAACCACGTCCCGGAACGGCCGAAACCGCTCATGACCTCATCGCAGATCAGCAGGATGCCGTACTTGTCGCACAGTTCGCGCAGCCCCTTCAGGTAACCATCCGGGGGCACGATCAGTCCGTTGGCGCCGGTGATCGATTCAATCAGGACCGCAGCGATATTTTTGGGGCCTTCGAGCTGGATGATCTCCTCGATATGGCTGAGGCAGTACATGGGGCAATCCCGGCAGCCATCACGGCTGAAGGTGCAGCGGTAGCCGTAAGGATCGAAGGCACGCACCACCCCGGGGATTCCCGGTTCACAAGCCCAGCGACGCGGGTCGCCGGTGAGGGTGCCGGCGCCGGCGCTGGCGCCATGGTAGGAACGGTAGCGGGTGATGATCTTGTGTCGGCCGGTGAAAGCGCGCGCCAACTTGATGGCGTTCTCGTTGGCCTCGGCGCCGCTCAGCGTGAAGAGGAAGGTGTTCAGGTCTCCAGGGGTGTGTGCCGCCAGCAGCGGGCCGATCTCGGCGCGAATGCGGGTGGCCATGCCCGGCCCCACGTAAGCCAGTTCTTCGGCCTGCTGCTTGATCGCTTCGATCACGCGCCGGTTACCGTGACCGATGTTGCTGCACATCGCCTGGGAATTCATGTCGATGTAGCGCTTGCCGTCGGCATCCCAGAAATAAATCCCCTCGGCGCGCACCACCGGCACCGGATCGACCGCTCCCTGCGCCGACCAGGTCCAGAAGGTGTGTTTCTTACACTGGGCGACCATCTCTGCAGCCGTCATCTTGTGGCCGGCGTTCATAACCATGGATCAGGCTCCTGTCGCAAGGATCATAGATGGGCAAATCATCCCTGGTGCATGATGGTGTGGCTCTGCTCGCGCATGAAGCGGGGCAGGTGATAGGGCCCCAGCCCGCCCTTGCCATCGACACCGGAACCTTTCCAGCCGCAGAAGGTCTGATAACCGGGCCAGGCACCCGTGGTGGCGCCGCTGCGCCGATTTGCGTAAAGCGCACCGGCCTGGGCCTGGGTGAAGAACAGCTCGAGTTCCCCGGGCTCTTGCGCATAGACGCCAGCGGTCAGTCCATACTGGACGCGGTTGCCACGCGCGATCCCCTCGGCAAGGGTCCGGCAGCGCTGGACCGAGAGAAATGGCAGGAACAGTTCCTCGGAATTGAGCCAGTGGTCGGCCGGCAGGTCGCTCACGATGGTCGGTGCCACGTAGTTGCCAGCGGCATAGGCCCCTTCGAGCAGGCGGTGGCCACCGAGGACGATGCGGCCGTCCTGGCGGGCGGCCGCGCAGGCCCGGTCAAAGCGGGCCAGGACCGCCTCATCGATCAGCGGGCCGACAAAGGTGGCCCGGTCCTCGGGAGAACCGACCACCAGCGCCCGGGACTTCCTGACCAGGACATTGAGCAGGGCATCGTGCACCGACTCCTCGACGTAGGCGACCGAACAGGCGCTGCATTTCTCCCCCTGGAGACCAAAGGCCGAGCGCATCAGCCCCTCGGCCGCCACCTCCAGGTCGGCGCTCGCCGCGACATAAGCAGGGTTCTTGCCGCCCATCTCGGCGATCACCGGGCGCGAATATGGCCCGGTCAGCGCCAGACGCGCCAACTGCATGCCGACAGCGTGACTGCCGGTAAATGCGAAGCCGTCAATCCCCGGCGCCTCGGCCAGGCGCGGCCCGGCGTTCTCGCCGCAGACCAGGTTGAGGACACCGGCCGGAAGACCGGCGGCAACCGCGCAGTCCATCAGCAGCTTCCCCGTCAGGGACGAGCCGGGGCTCGGCTTGAAGACCGCCGTGTTGCCGGCGATCAGGCAGGCACCGATCAGGTTGCAGGGCAATGCCACCGGGAAATTGAACGGTGAGATGATTGCGAAGACACCGACCGGCCGCAGCACACAGCGCGTCTCCTCCTGGGGCACCGCACGGGCCATGGGTCGGGCAAAGCCCTGGTTGCGCTCCATCTCGTCGCAATAGTAGTTGACCAGGTCGACCGCCTCCTCGGCCTCGCCAACCGCTTCGAGCCGCGACTTGCCGACTTCGAACAGGGCAGCCATGGCCAGCTCGTACTTGCGGGCCGCGACGGCGCTCGCAAACCGGCGCAGCAGGGTGACGCGCTCCGGCCAGGGGCGGGCCGACCATCCAGGCAGGGCGGCATGGGCCGCAGCAACCGCCCGTGCAATCGACGCCTCATCGGCGTCGACGAAGCGGCCGATCTCCAGGGAGCGGTCTATGGGGCTGGTCACCGTGTACTCTGCGCCCCCCCGGTCAGCGGCACCGGCGACCACATTGGGGTGGGATTCGCCTAGCTGGGCGCGGAACTTCGGGATCTCCAGATCCAGCCAGTCGTGCAACGGACCGAAATCGGCAGCGACGTTGGAATAGGTGACCCGCGGCAGCGCTTGATTTTCAGCCATGATTTCCTCCTTGGATACTTGTGTGTCCCAATGTCGCAATATTGTCACACCGGTGAGCGTCACGATAAAAATCGGCCGCCACCCTGCTTGTTGATTATGCCATGACCTGACATGGCAACGTACCTCATTTCTGGTTGCGCAGCTTCAGCAGCCTGATGAAGTCCAGATCACGACTGCGGATTCGCTCCTTGACATCGGCCCCGGTCGGATAGGCGTAGAAGCCCTGCCCGGTCTTAACGCCGAGATGGCCCTGCCGATTCAACTCTTCGATCAAAGCGGGCGCCGTACGTGAATCGTCGAGTTCCGGGGCCAGGTTGTTCATGACGCTCCGCCAGGTGTCCAGCCCGCCGAAATCAGCCGTTTCCAACGGCCCGATGATCGACCAGCGAAACCCGGGGCCGCAGGTCATCGCCGTATCCACGTCGTGCATATCAGCCACGCCGCTGTGGACCAGGTGCAGGGCCTCTCGCACCACCGCAGCCTGCAGCCGATTGGCGATAAAGCCCGGCACCTCCTTTTTCAGGACCACCGGGACCTTGTCGATCCGGCGCATTAAATCCAAGGTGTCCGCAACCACTTGGTGCGACGTTCTCTCCGCCTTGACCACTTCCACCAGCGGCACCAGGTGAGCCGGGTTGAAGAAGTGGGTGATGATCATCCGCTCCGGGTGCGCCGCGTAGCGTGCGAGTTCTGACAGCGGCAGCGTCGAGGTGTTCGAAGCGATGATCGCCCCAGGCAATGCCAGAGCCTCGATGCTGGCAAACACCTGCCATTTCAGTTCCAGTTGCTCTGGGACCGCCTCCGTTATGAACTCGGCCGAACCCACGGATTCGGCCAGATTATCGGTAACGAGAATATGTTCAAGAGCCTCCCGCCGCATGGCATCCGTGCACAAGCCTTCTTCGACCATCAGGGACAAATCGGCGTCGATAAGCTCCTTGGCCCGTTCTCGAGCCGCGCTCACGGCGTCGTACAGGCACACCCGGGCACCATTCAAAGCATACACAAGGGCGATACCGCGCCCCATGATGCCGGCACCGATCACTGCTGTGTTATCGGGCATCAGACTCTCCTTAAAGCCAAAGGACGGTCAATCCGTCAATTCACATGTTTCACGCCGGAATGCCAACCTGCAAAATACTAAACAAAAAAACAGACAGTAACAAGTTTATAAAACAGTTATTCACTGTAAAAGATTCACTTCAAGAATAAACGCGTCCAATCAGGCACATAAGACTCTACAAAAAATTACAGATATATTTTTCTCTGCAATTTCAATTCCTTAGAATGTATTTAGATAGCCGGTTTCCATTTGACTTGCTTGCGTCAGTATTGTAAAACAGCGTTTATCAATTACTGTTAATAGAGGCAAAACAGCGGCTCGGCCCAGCGGCAGACCTGCGGCCACGAGCCAAAATGGGGCGAGATAATCATCACTAAAAACATCCCATTTCTATTTTCTTTCCAAAGAGATGGTAAAGTATCATTTGCACAACAGTCTTAGCAAAACTACGGAGCCCCGGCACCTGGCATGAACGCTGAATACATTATCGAAACACGCAACCTGAACAAGGAGTTTTCCGGCTTCATCGCCGTAAGGGGGGTCAACCTGAAGGTCCGTAAAGGGTCGATTCACGCCCTGATCGGCCCCAACGGCGCCGGCAAGACTACGGTCTTCAACCTCCTGACCAAGTTTCTCGAGCCCAGCTCCGGACAGATTTTTTACAAGAACCAGAACGTGACCGGAAAGAACTCCGCATCCCTGGCGCGCCGCGGGCTGGTCCGCTCATTCCAGATTTCCGCGGTATTCCCCCACCTGAGCGTCCTGGAAAATGTCCGCGTCGCCCTGCAGCGGGAGACCAAGACGTCATTTCACTTCTGGAAGCCGGACAGTAGCCTTAACAACCTCAACGACCGGGCGATGGCAGCCCTCGAGGAGGTTGACCTGGCCGATTACGCCGAGGACGTCGCGGTGGAGCTCCCCTATGGACGCAAACGCGCCCTTGAACTGGCCACCACCCTGGCTCTCAAACCCGAAGTGATGCTACTCGACGAACCCACTTCAGGGATGGGCCACGAAGATGTCGGGCGGGTGGTTGACCTGATTCGCAAGGTGGCCGAAAACCGCACGGTCCTCATGGTCGAGCACAACCTCAAGGTGGTGGCCGATCTCTCCGACACCATCACGGTGCTGCAGAGGGGGCAGATTCTGGCCGAGGGGGACTACGAAGAAGTTTCCCAGGACCCGGCCGTGCTCGAAGCCTATATGGGAGGTCATCATGCATGACGTTCCCAAAGAACTTCTACGGGTCGTCGATCTGAACGCCTACTACGGTGAATCCCACGTGCTCCACGGCATCGACTTCAATGTCGGCGAGGGCGAACTGGTCACCCTGCTCGGGCGCAACGGCTCCGGCCGTACCAGCACCCTCAAGTCAATCATCGGGCTGATTCCCAGACGTACCGGTTCTATCATGATCAACGGTCACGAAGCAATCGACCTGCCACCCTACAAGATCGCTCCGCTCGGCATCGGCTACTGCCCCGAAGAACGCGGGATTTTCCCGGGGCTGACCACGGAAGAAAATCTGCTCCTGCCGCCGGTACTGCACAGCGGCGGCATGAATCTGGATGAAATCTACGCGATGTTTCCCAACCTCAAGGAGCGCCGAGCGGCACAGGGGACACGACTCTCAGGGGGAGAGCAGCAGATGCTGGCGTTGGCCCGGATCCTGCGCACCGGCGCCCGGCTGCTGCTGCTCGACGAGATCACTGAGGGTCTGGCGCCGGTTATTGTCGAAGCCATGGGACGCGTCATCTCGATGCTCAAAGAGCGCGGCTACACTATCGTCCTGGTCGAGCAGAATTTCCATTTCGCCAAGGGGTTGGCCGACCGCCACTACGTGCTCGAGCACGGCCGTATCGTGAAAATGATCATGAACAACGAACTCGAGGCGAACCTCGACGAGCTGCACGAACTCTTGGGCGTGTAAAGCGCCCAAACCAACCAAGGAGGAAAAGATATGGCAAAGAAACGCTTATTAACGGCATTTGGTACCGGGCTCGCTCTGCTCATGGCCGTCTCCGGCGCCTCGGCAGCGGGGCTGTCCGACGGCGTTGTCAAGGTCGGCGTCATGACCGACATGTCGGGGGCCTATTCGGACCTGTGCGGGCCAGGTTCGGTGGTCGCGGCCCAGATGGCCATCGACGATTTCGGCGGCAAGGTGCTCGGCAAGAAGATCGAGCTGGTTTCGGTCGACCACCAGAACAAGGCTGACATCGCCGCCAACAAGGCCCGCGAGTGGTTCGACACCGAGAAGGTTGACGTGATCGCCGACCTCCCCACGTCTTCGGCCGCATTGGCCGTCATGGAAGTGGCCAACCAGAAAAACAAGATCACCCTGATCTCCACGGGCGCATCGACCAAGATCACCAACGACAGCTGCATCGCCACCAACGTCCACTGGACCTATGACACCTACGCCCTGGCCGTCGGCACCGGCAAGGCGGTCGTTGCCAACGGCGGCGACACCTGGTTCTTCATCACCGCCGACTACGCCTTCGGGCACTCCCTCGAAGGGGACACCGCGGCGGTGGTCGAAGCCAACGGCGGCAAAGTGCTCGGCAAGGTGCGCGCGCCCTTCCCGAATACCGATTTCTCCTCGTTCCTGTTGCAGGCCCAGGCGTCCGGCGCCAAGATCATCGGTCTGGCCAACGCCGGTGCCGACACCATCAACTCCATCAAGCAGGCCAAAGAATTCGGCATCACCCAGAACCAGACCCTGGCCGGTCTCTTGATCTTCATCACTGACATCAACAGCCTCGGCCTCGACACCGCTCAGGGCATGATGCTCACCACCGGCTTCTACTGGGATCGCAACGACGAGACCCGCGCCTGGTCCAAGCGTTTCCGCGAGCGTCACAAGAATATGCCGACCATGGGTCAGGCCGGTGTCTATTCATCGCTGATGCACTACTTCGCCGCAGTCGAGAAGGCCGGCACCGATGACTCCGCCGCGGTCATGGCCGCCATGAAGTCGATGCCGATCAACGACATGTTCGCCAAGAACGGCTACATCCGAGACGACGGCCGCATGGTGCACGACATGTACCTGGTCCAGGTCAAAAAACCTTCCGAATCCAAAGGGCCTTGGGACTACTACAATGTCCTGCGCACCATCCCTGGCGACGAAGCTTACATGTCGCTCGACAAGAGTACCTGCAAACTGGTGAAGAAGTAACGGAAGAGATGGTAGCGAGATCTAAGGGCATTTTATGATGATTCAGATATTCGGCATCCCGATCCAGGCCCTGCTGGGGCAGCTTCTTATCGGGCTCATCAACGGATCTTTCTATGCGATCCTCAGCCTGGGACTCGCCATCATTTTCGGCCTGCTTAACATCATCAACTTCACCCACGGTGCCCAGTACATGCTGGGAGCCTTTGCAGCGTGGATGAGCCTCACCTACCTCGGTGCCAACTACTGGGTGGGGCTCATCCTCGCGCCTCTTGCCGTCGGTGCTTTCGGCATCCTCATGGAGCGCTTCATGCTCCGGCGACTCTATCATCTGGACCATCTCTACGGCCTGCTGCTGACCTTCGGCCTGGCCTTGATCCTTGAGGGTGTCTTCCGCCAGCTCTACGGCGTTTCCGGGCTCTCCTACACGATCCCGGAAATCTTCCAGGGCGGCGTCAACCTCAAATTCATGTTCCTCCCCTATTACCGGGCCTGGGTGATCGTCGCATCACTTTCGGTGTGCTTTGCAACCTGGTACGTGATCGAACGGACCAAACTCGGCGCCTACCTGCGGGCCGCCACCGAGAAGCCGGAACTGCTCCAGGCCTTCGGGGTCAACGTGCCGTTGATGATCACTCTGACCTTCGGCTACGGCGTGGCCCTGGCCGGGTTTGCCGGCGTACTGGCCGCCCCCATCTACCAGGTGACCCCGGTGATGGGCTCCAACCTGATCATCGTCGTGTTCGCAGTGGTGGTTATAGGGGGCATGGGGTCGATCCTCGGCTCCATCGTCACCGGCATCGCTCTTGGTCTCATCGAAGGGCTGACCAAGGTGTTCTATCCAGAAGCGTCCGGACTCGTGGTTTTTGTCATCATGGCACTGGTCCTTCTGCTCCGCCCGGCGGGCCTGTTCGGGAGGGAGAAATGACCTGGAACTTAAAAAACGGCCCGTTGCTCGGCGCGGCGCTGATGCTCGTGGTTCTCTTGGCCGCGCCGCATATGTTCTACCCGGTTTTTCTCATGAAGGTGCTCTGCTTCGCACTTTTTGCCTGCGCCTTCAACCTGCTGCTCGGCTATGTCGGGCTGCTCTCCTTCGGGCATGCAGCATTCTTCGGTTCCGCCGGCTACATCACCGCCCACATGGTGAAAGCCCTGAATTTCGACCCTTTGGCAGGCATCCTGGTCGGAGTCATGGTGTCATCCCTGCTCGGACTCGTCATCGGCTGGCTGGCCATCCGCCGCTCCGGCATCTACTTCGCAATGATCACGCTCGGCTTTGCCCAGGTGATCTTCTTTCTCAGCCTTCAGTTGAAGTTCACCGGCGGTGAAGACGGCATCCAGGGGGTGCCGCGCGGCATGCTGTTCGGCCTGGTCGATCTCACCGACACCATGTCGATGTATTACTTCGTCCTGGCAATATTCCTCTGCGGCTTCTGGCTGATTTACCGTACCATCAACTCGCCTTTCGGACAGGTTCTCAAGGCGATCCGCGAAAACGAGCCGCGCGCCAGGTCCCTCGGCTACGATACCGACCGGTTCAAGCTCATGGCTTTCGTCATCTCTGCAGCCCTCAGCGGCCTGGCCGGTGGCACCAAGGCCCTCGTCTTCCAGCTCGCATCGCTCACCGACGTCAACTGGCACATGTCCGGCGAGGTAGTTTTGATGACGCTGCTCGGAGGCATGGGCACCATTTTCGGTCCGGCGATCGGTGCCCTGCTGGTTGTGACCCTGAACAACTACCTGGCTGGCTTCGGATCCTGGGTTACCATCATCATCGGTGCGATCTTCGTTTCCTGCGTACTCGCGTTCCGCCGCGGGATCGTCGGCGAAATCCTGGAAAAGGTCAGGACCTGGCCCACCAGGCACAAGACTTGAACATATCACCGTTAAAATGCTGTCTGGTGCAGCGAGACTAGAGAAGGCCGTCCCAAGGGACGGCCTTCTCTGGTTTGGCAATGGGACCGGGAGGCCCTCGGTATGACAATCCGCGACTTCGCAGCCTTGCAAGTTGCCAGAATCGTGCATTGGGGGCTTTGGCCCTTCCGGAGGACAACCTTCCTGACTTATGTCGAAAAAAATTACACTTTGAGGACAACGCCACTTTCTGCAATGCAAGTCACTGATTTTAAGGTGATAATCTTTTGGCCTCATTTTTGCTCTATAAGATCTCAACCAGAGGTTTGTGCTTTTCCCGGCTCAAGAGAAACCGTTTAATGAGCACTTGCCCTGAAAATTTCCAGGAGTATTGCGGGTTGCCTTGATTGCGAGTTTAAAGCAGCCACCGAAATTTGAACATCTTGGATGTTAAGCTCAACCAGGAGGTCACAATGCTGATACGCGTGATGTATGATGATGGTCGATTCGACATGGTCAAGCCGCAACTTCTTGAGTCTCTGCTGCAAAATAATACCGTGACCAGTTTCAAGCGAAACGAAGGCTGGGTCGTTGTCGGCCGTGACGCCATCAGGGACAGCCGCCCATCACAAGAGTACAGCGGCCCGGACAGACGCACATTTTGAGGACAACCACCGGGTAATGTCCCGGTGGTTTAACGGACCATAGACAGACGCTGCACAATCATCCAGGACGCCCCTCTCCAGGTGAAGCATAACCGTTTTCTCAGGAAAAGATTCGACCTGACGCTCTCAATAATTCACGAACATGGCCACCGGGTTCAACCAGCGGGTGGCCATTATTTTTTGCATATTTCCCTTGACATACCTGACAAAATAAGTAATCTATTAAACAGAACAGACTTCTTCATGTTCTACCTCCTTAGAAAACCCACAAAACCTTTGCCCCGCAGTCAACCTCCTGACTGTGGGGCTTTTTTTCGAACAAAGAACCAAAACACGGGATAGCCACTAAGTCAACAAGACATTAAGCAACTGGTATTGCTTGGCAAACAACTTCCTTACTCGGCTTGATAAATCGATCTTAACCCTGAAAAATCTCCTTTTTCGTATCCTTGTGTCTTCGTTGCAAGCATCACTTTTTTGGGGTTGTGGAAGGGAAGTCAAAATCGTCCGCTGCGCGACAGGGTGTCAGTCATCGAAGGACTGCACCTTGATGGGCAGGATGAGATGGCCGATCTCGTGCGATCACGAGGTGGTGACCCAGAGTGATCTCTGGTATCGGGCAGTATTGGTCATTGCGGGACTTTGAAAACAGGAGGGAAAAAAACCCAGCGGCCAGAGAGGGCTCAGTTCGGCAAACGTGCTAGCAACATGACGTCGCCGGCCTCGCCAATCAGCCGATCAAGCACAATAGCCGCCGCTGTGCGCACCGACAGGTGATTGTAGGACCCTTTCCGCACCGGCTCGAGACAGGGCCGACCATTGACGTACATCTCCGGGGCCAGTCCATGACCGGTCCCGAAAACCAGCAGCAGGGGTTGCCGTTCCGCCAGGCTGCGGGCAGAGGGATAATCCAGGCCATCCCGGTGGCCGGCACCGGTCAGTACGGCAAGGGCCGCCGGTCCGACAAGTCCCTGCCAATCCTTGAGGGCCTCATCGAAACGGCTCACCACCCTGAGGCTGTTCAATGCACGGCAGCGGTCCGGGTTATAACTGGCGCCGGCGCCCTCCTGCCAATGACCGGCGATCCGTGAGACCAGGACCTGCTGCTCCAGGGCCGGGGTGACCAGGTAATAGCGCGAGATATTGTAAGTTGTCGCCAGACGGGCAAGGTCATGGATATCGAGGTTGGTAACGGCCGAGGTGACCACATCGCCCCGCCGGTCAACGACAGGATAGTGAACCAGGGCGATAGCCATCGGCTGCAGCATCAGTCTGCCCTTTGCTTCAGCGCGGCGCGCAGTTCTGCAAGGAAGCATCGATCCGCTGCCGTTAGAGGAGCCGACTCCAGGAGCTCCGGACGCCGTTCCAGCGTGCGCCGCAGCTGTTCATGGCGCCGCCAGGTCGCGATGGCCTGGTGATTGCCGGAGGTGAGCACCGCCGGCACGCTCATGCCGTTGAACTCCGACGGGCGCGTGTATTGCGGGTATTCGAGCAGGCCGTCGCTGAAGCTGTCAGTGAGGGCGCTGCCGGCGGCACCGAGCACGCCCGGCACCAGTCGTGCCGTGGCATCGAGGATAACTGCGGCGGCCAGTTCGCCGCCGGTCAGGACAAAATCTCCCAGCGAAAGTTCTTCATCGACCAGCGAGCGAATCCGTTCGTCGTACCCTTCATAGCGACCGCAGACGAAGATCAGACCGGGTTCGCGGCTGAGCCGCTCGGCATCAGCCTGTTGAAAACGCGTCCCCTGGGGCGACATGAGCAGGATGCGGGAAGCCGGTCGCTGCCGTTTCAGGTCGGCCAGGGCGCGGGCCACGGGCTCGACCTTCATGACCATGCCGTCACCGCCGCCGTAGGGGGTGTCGTCGGTCACCTGGTGCCGACCTTCCGCCCAATCGCGCAGGTTATGCAGGTTGGCGCTGACCAGGCCCTTGTCGATTGCTTTGCCGAGGATGCTGGCCGACAAGGGACCTTCGAGCATGGCAGGAAAAAGAGTCAGGATATCGAATTGCATGGGAATACTTTAAGGGGAGTTTTCCGCCTCGGGGACCAGCCCCTCCGGCAGGTTGACGTGCAATTGGCCCTTCTCCCGATCGACCGTGACCAAAAAGGGTGCGATGGCGGGGATCAGGATTTCACCGGCCGGGCCATCGACTTCCAGGATGTCGTGAGCCGGGGTGTTAAACATGCCGACGACCCGACCAAGCACACCCAGCTGCCGATCGACCACTTCGAGACCTTCCAGGTCGAACCAGTAGAAATGCTGGTCGTCCAGTTCCGGAAGATCGCTTTTGGCCATCCAGACGGATGAACCAACCAATGGTTCAACCGCCGTGAGGTTCTCAAGCCCGGCAAGGCGCAGCAGGACATTCTGTTTGTGCAGAGAAGAGCGGACAGCCTGGTAGCGGGCCACGTGACCCTGGATGTCCTTGATGTAAACCGTGCGGGCACCTGGCAGAGCCAGGTCCCCGGTCGGTAAAGGGCGGATTTTAAGATCGCCGCGAAGGCCGTGTGTGCCGATGACGACACCCACCTCGAGTAGATCAGTCAGCTTGGTATCCATCATTCCAGGATTTGCAGTACAGCCCTCTTGCTCTCGCGGGTCGCCTTGGCATTCAAAAGGGTCCGCATGGCCTTGGCCGTGCGCCCCTGTTTGCCTATGATGCGTCCCATGTCCGACTGGGCGGCAGCCAGCTTGACGAGAATTGTTCCGTCGGCAGCCACTTCTTCACTGATGGCGATCGCGTCCGGGTTGTCCACCAGAGCCTTGGCGATGAATTCGATGAGCTCTTTCATGGCGACCATCCTTTTCAACAGGACTCACCTGTCGAGGGCGCCGCAAAAGCTCAGGACCTTAAGCCTGCTTGAACTTGGCCCAGGTCCCCTGCTTGCGCAGCAGCTGACGAACCGTATCGGTCGGCTGAGCACCCTTGTTCAGCCACTCGAGGGTTCGGTCTTCAACGATCGTGAACACTGGAGGATCCTGCTTCGGATCGTATTGTCCCAGCTTTTCGATAAAACGGCCGTCACGGGGGTAGCGTTCATCGGCTACGACAACTTGATAGAAAGGTTTCTTCTTGGCGCCGCCACGGGCCAGTCTGATTTTTACAGCCATCGACTTCTTTCCTCCTGAGCTTGCAACTCTTTTGTATATGGGAAAAATCCCTGTTTTGTTGATCTCTACCTGTTTATCATGTAACCCGGCACCGAGCCAGGCAAAACGTCACATCGGCAGACCGCCGCGGCCCATCAGTCCGCGCAGCCCCTTGGGGCCCAGCTTCTGCATCTTCTTCATCATCTTCTGGGCCTCGGTAAAGCGCTTGAGCAGCTGGTTGACATCCTGCACCCGCGTGCCGCTGCCCTTGGCGATGCGCAGCCGCCGCGAACCGTTGATGATCTTGTGGTCCTGACGTTCCTTGCGCGTCATCGAGTTGATGATCGCCTCGATCTTCTTCAGTTCGTCATCGGGAAGCTGAGCGCCCTTCATCTGCTTGAGCGCCTTGCCAGCTCCCGGGATCAGCGACAGCATCGACTCCATCGACCCCATCTTCTTGATCGATTGCAGCTGCTCCTTGAAGGTGTCCAGGGTGAAGCCCTCCTCACGGAGGCGCTTCTCCATACTGGCGGCGTCCTTCTGGTCAATCGCCGCTTCGGCTTTTTCGATCAGGGAGAGCACGTCGCCCATCCCCAGTATTCGCTGAGCCATCCGTTCGGGATGGAAGCTTTCCAGGGCATCGAGCTTTTCGCCCATACCGACCAGCTTGATCGGCTTGCCGGTGACCGCCCTGATCGACAGGGCCGCACCACCGCGGGCGTCGCCGTCCAGTTTGGTCAGTACGACACCTGTCAGATTGAGCCGCTCATTGAAAGCGCTCGCCACATTGACGGCGTCCTGGCCAGTCATGGCGTCCGCAACCAGCAGGATTTCCCGGGGCTCCACGTGTGCGCAGATCCTCTCCAGCTCCTGCATCAGGGTGTCATCGACGTGCAGACGCCCTGCGGTATCGAGTATCAGTGTATCGTAACCCTGCCGGTCGGCAAATTCATGCGCCAGACGACAGATATCCACCGGGTCCTGGTCGGCCCGACTGTCGAATACCGGGACGCCGATCTGACGGCCGAGGGTTTTCAACTGCTCGATGGCAGCCGGCCGGTAGACATCAGCCGGAACCAGCAGCGGGTTGCGTTTGTCACGGCGCAGCTTGAGAGCCAGCTTGCCGCAGGTCGTGGTTTTACCAGCACCTTGCAGCCCGCAGAGCAGGATCGGTACCGGTGGGCGGGCGGCAAGATCAAGTCGGTTGTCCTCGGCACCGCCCATCAGGCGACCAAGTTCATCACGGACGATCTGCACGACCTGCTGCCCCGGCGTCAGGCTTTGCAGGACATCGTGACCGATGGCGCGTTCGCGTACCGCGGCCACGAAATCCTTGACGACCTTGAAGTTGACATCCGCTTCCAGCAGCGCCAGCCGGACTTCCCGCAGGGCCTGCTGGATATTCTCTTCCGTCAGGCGGCCACGGCCACGCAGCTGCTTGAATACAGCGTCGAATTTCTCTGTCAGGGTATCAAACATACGTAGAACGACTCATTGCCGAAAGGCAAAGGATGCACTTTAGTGAACCGACGCGGACTTTGTCAAGCGAAATCAAGGCTTAGCCGGCCTTGCCTGGCCACCGGGTCAGAGCTCGACGGACGCCTCTCGATAAGCATCGCCGCTGCGCTGATACATTTCCGCCGGAGTCAGGTCGACATCAGCAAGAACTCCCAGCAAACAGGTCCTGGCTTGCGGAGAAAACCGCAGGGCAAGTCCGCAGTCCGCGGTCAGTTGCCTGGGGACGGGGATCAGCAGAAAATCCACCCCGGCCTCCTTGAGGATTTTTTCCGCCTTGAGGACCCTGTGGATCGAATGGAATATGGCGACGTAGTCGTTCTCTTTAACCATCCAGGTTTCCTAGCTCCGAAGCGGCGGGCATCATGCCACGTTTGATCTATCATGGCAAGGGCCACCGCTGAAAAAAGTCGCGGTTTCCGGACGGCCGAGATCAACAGCAAAGGCCACCCCGCAGAAGGGTGGCCCCTGACAACTCGCCGTGATAGAGCCCGGCTTAGAAATGATGGACCAGACGCAGGTTGTAGCGCTCCCCTTCCGGACGGCTTTCCGCAGTGGTCTCGACGTAAACGTTCATGAACAAGTGGGTGTCCTGGGAGAAGTGCCAGACGGCGCCGGGGCCAATGGCAAAGACCTTTTCCTCGAGGGACTTGTCCTTGTTGCCGTCCACCTTGGTATCTGTGATCTGGTCGAACCAGTAGCCATTGATGCCGAGGCGCAGCTGTTTCGGCAGGACTTCATAAGCCACCGTGAAGTTGGCATGCACAGCCTGCCCCGGTTCCAGATCGACGTCTTTTGGCATCAGCCCGCCAAAGGAAAATTCGTCATTCTTGTCATTCCAAAGGTAGTGCAGCCGCCATGACACGGTCGCCTTGGGCCCGAGGAAGACGGTGGCCGCCCAGTACGGGTTGAAGGAAAAGTGGTTGCTGCCCGGGTTGAGCAGCTTATCACTATCATACTTGCCGGTCGGCCAGATCGTCTGGAGTTCGATGCGGTTGACCATCAATGGGCCGTTGGCGCCCATGATCGGATCCCACTGGAGATAAGGGCCGATCAGCAGATCGCCCAATCCGGTGCCATTGTCTTCGAAGCCCGGAGGGTTGCTCCCCATGTCAAGGCTGACAATCGGCAGCATGACATTCAGGCCCCATTTGCCGCCAAACAAGATGGCCTGATCAGACTGGTAGATCAGCTGGTTCATCAGCACCCAGACATCAATATCGACATCAAGGCTTTTGGACCCATCTTCATCGTTGATCCGGTCCGCCGTGTAATACTGCAGATACTCGGAGAGGTAGAGGCCAGGCCCTGCCGGAGGAGCACCATCAAGGAAACTGGTGAATCCGAGATTCACGTTTGGCTGTCCCAGGGCAAAAACCGGCCCGGCTGAGAGCAGCAAAAGAACCGTCAGAACAGCAAGAGCAACCCGCAATGTCTTCATCGTCCAACCTCCCTGATCCATAGATCAACAGTCATATTAGTCAGAACAACATATGCCGCCAAGAATCGCCATTCTCGAACAATTTGTCAAGCTTCGGCACTGCTCAGTGAGCCTCGCGCCAGTTGCGGCCACTGCCCACTTCAACCAGCAGGGGCACAGTCAGAGCGACAGCGCCTTCCATTTCCTCCCTGACCAGGACCGTGGCTTGCTTCAGTTCTTTCTCTGGAACATCGAAAACCAGTTCGTCATGGACCTGTAGCAGCATGCGCGTTTTCAGCCCTTCACAAGCAAGTCGTCGGTCGATGTGCACCATGGCCAGCTTGATGATATCGGCGGCCGAGCCCTGCACCGGGTAGTTGATGGCGTTGCGCTCGGCATAGCCGCGCACCGCACCGTTTTTGCTGTTGATCTCGGGGATGGCGCAGCGTCGGCCAAGCAGCGTTGTCACGTACTGCTTGTCGCGTGCCTCGGCGATGCAGCTGTCCATGAAAGTGCGAATCCCGGGATAGCGTTCGAAATAGGTGTCGATGAACTGCTGCGCCTCGCGGCGGCCAATACCGAGTTGCTTGGCCAGGCCAAAGGCGCTCATGCCGTAAATCACCCCGAAATTGATCGCCTTGGCCTGGCGTCGCTGTTCGTCGGTAACCATTTCCGGGAAAAGGCCGAGCACCTCGCTGGCGGTGCGCCGATGGATATCCTCACCGCGGGCAAACGCCTCCTTGAGAGCCGGCTCGTCGGCCATATGGGCGAGGATGCGCAACTCGACCTGTGAATAGTCGGCGGAGAGCAGCAGGCAGCCTTCGGACGGAATGAACCCTTCGCGAATCCGCCGGCCCTCTTCGGTGCGGATCGGGATATTTTGCAGGTTGGGGTCACTTGAAGAAAGCCGCCCGGTGGCCGTGATCGCCTGGTTGAAACTGGTATGGATGCGCCCGGTCTCCGGATGGATCAGCTTCGGCAGAGCATCGGTGTAGGTCCCCTTGAGCTTGGCCAGGGAACGGTAATCGAGTATTTTCGCAGCGATCTCATGTTCTTCGGACAGGTTGTTCAAGACCTCGACATCGGTCGACCAGCCGGTCTTGGTTTTTTTCCCCTTCGAGAGGCCCAGCCGCTCGAACAGGACCTCGCCGAGCTGCTTCGGTGAGCCAATGTTGAAGGGACCGCCTGCCATTTGATGGATCTGCTGCTCGAGTACCGCCAGTTTCTTCTCCAACTCGGCTGAGAGCTTGCCAAGCAAATCGGGATCAATGCGAATGCCTGCCTGTTCCATGCCGGCCAGAATCTGCATCAGGGGCATTTCGACCTCATTAAAGAGCTGCTCCTGCTGTTGTTCGGCAACCATCGGCCGGAGTTTTTCGTAGAGCCGCAGGGTGATGTCGGCGTCCTCGGCCGCATAGACCGTCGCCTTCTCCACCTCGACCTCGTCGAAGCAGACCTTGTTCTTGCCGCTGCCGGCGACCTCGCTATAGCTGATAGTGCGGTAGTCGAGCAGTTCCGCGGCCAGGCTGTCCATGCCGTGCGATTTGGCCGCCGGGTTGGCAAGGTAGCTGGCCAGCATGGTGTCGTAGAATGGCCCGGCAGCTTCGATTCCGGCCCTTGCCAGGACCAGAAGGTCGTATTTGAGATTCTGGCCAATCTTGAGATGCAGCGGCGACCCCAGCAGCGGCCGGATGGCGGCAAGCACACGGTCCAGGGGCAGCTGTTCGGGCACGCCGAGGTAGCGGTGACCGACCGGGAGATACCACGCCGAGCCAGGGGTCACGGCAAAGGAAAGCCCGACCAGGTCGGCACGCAGCGGGTCCAGTCCCGTCGTCTCGGTGTCAAATGCAAAACGTGCGCACTTCTGCAGCGCGGCCAGCATCTCCTGGAACCCTGCTTCATCCAGCACACTGCAGTAGTTGTCACTGCTGGCGCTGGCACGTTCGGCCGCGGAAAACTCCTGAAGCAGCTTGTGGAACTCGCATTCTTTGAAGAGTTCCGTCAGTGCTTCGCGGTCTGGCTCTGCAAGGGCGAAGTCATGGTCATCCAGATTGAGCGGCAGGTCGTCGACCAGGGTGACCAGCTGCTTCGATATCCGCGCCTGGTCGGCAAATTTTTCCAGATTCTCCCTGCGCTTGCCCTTGACCCGGTCCAGGCTGGCCAGCAGCGTTTCAAGATCGCCGAATTCGTCGATCAGGACCTTCGCTGTCTTCTCGCCGATTCCGGGCACCCCGGGAACATTGTCGGAGCTGTCACCCGCCAGGGACTGAACCTCGATCACCTTCTCCGCGGCACCGAAACGTTCGGCGACTTCCTGCGGGCCGTAAATCTTGTCCTTCATCGTATCAAGCAGCCGGACGTGTTGATTGACGACCTGCATCAGATCCTTGTCACCGGTGACGACGGTAACGTCCATCCCCTTGGCGGCGAATTTCCTGGCGAGGGTGGCGATGATGTCATCCGCCTCGTAACCGTTCATTTCGATCCCCGGCATGTTGAAGGCAGCCACCACCCGCTTGATATAAGGGATCTGCGGCACCAGGTCTTCCGGCATGGCCGCCCGGTTTGCCTTGTATTCGGGATAAATCTCGGTGCGGAAGGTGGGCCCTTTGCTGTCAAAGATGACGGCCAGCCGCTCCGGCTGCAGATCGCGCACCACCTTGAGGAGCATATTGGTAAAACCGTAAATGGCGTTGGTCGCCATCCCCTTCGAGTTGCTGAGGTGGCGAATGGCATAATAGGCGCGGTAGATGTAGCTGGAACCATCGATCAGGCAAATCCGCTGCGGCTGGTCGGACATGGGGTGGGTCTCCTCGCTGGGTAAGTACCGTTCATTATTTCACATGATGGCATGGAGGCAAAGGGTTAGAGTGCTTCAGGGGACAAGCTATTCTGGTGAGGAGCCAGGCAGGGACATCCGGCCGGTCGATAGCGGTCACGATATCGACTGCAGGAGCGACGGCACCCGTTCACTGATAATGAACTACCCCGCGGCAAGCCACGGGGTATCCAGAATTCAGAATCCAGTAGACAGAATAAACTCGTGGACCCACCTGGTGGCAGGAACTTATTCCGGATTCTGGGTACTGGATTCCCTCAATAAGGCGTGAACCAAGTGCAAATCAATGCATGGCGCAGCAAGCTGCGGGGAATCAACCCTCTCGTCGATTGAAACCGGAGATTGGAGACAAGCCTGGTATTATGTAACAACATATCGCCAAGAGGGACCAATATGTCTTCGAAACTGCGCATACTGTTAAAATTTCTGATAGCTGCAGCCCTGGCGGCCACAACCGCAGTCTGCCTGCATTCGTTGGAAGAAATCCATTATCTCAAGACTTTCTTCCCCAGGACATTCAGCGTCGAGGAAGCCTTCTACGCCGGGGGGCTGGAACTGTGCAAGGTCGTTGTTATCACGATCCCGCTGCTGTTGCTCATCATTGTCTGCCTGTTTTTACTGCAGCAGCGGTGTGACAGCTCAAAAAACGAGTGAGGCAAGCGCCCTTGGGGCGAAGGTCAATCTTGGGGGATTTTCACTTCCTTGCCTTGCTCAGCAGCGGAGCAGTAGGCGCTGTAGACGGTGCGGATGGTATCTGCGGCAAGCAGACTGTTCGACTGGGGGACCGAACCGGATACGGCACAGTGATAGAAATCCTGGATTTCAGCCTGGTAGCCGGTGTACCAATCTTCATCAGGAGAGATATTTGACCAGCCTTCCTTGGTCTCTATTTTCTCGACCACATAGATGTCATCAAACTGCGCCCCCCGCGGGTTGAATGATTTCATCGAATCGTTCGGATTGATGTTCACAATGGTGCGGTGGTTGTTCGCCGTAATCTCAATCCAGTTATGCACGCCGCCGAGCACCAGTTCCGAAGCAAAAATGTCCGCAAACATCCCGTCTTCGAATACCACGTGCATCGCACCGAAATCCTCTATGTCAGTGTACTTTCTTTTGATAAAACCCAGATCACGGTACCGGTCCGAGCGCGTGACCGAATGAACCCTCGCCGAGACGGTCACCGGACGAATCGGCCTGCCCTGTGACACCAGGCCTTCTACCTGCTTGAGGTAAAGCACCGCACCGAGGGGATGGACAGCTTTGCCCATGATTGAGCCGCCACCGGAAAAGGACCAGATTCCGTAGTACGGGGAATGGGAACCGGAATGGGCCTCCTCCGCATGCATCCAGATAATCTGTGCCCCGGTTTTTTCGATGATCTCTTTTTCTTTCTGAATTCCCGGCGCATAAACCCAGTTCTCCGCGTAGCATATCTGGCCTGAGCTCTCGGCTTCCGCTTTCAACAAATTCTGGACACTTCGCCTGGCCCGCTCAAGACCTGTCGATCGATTGAACGTGTCACCCGAGAAGGTATCATCTCCCGAGCCGAAATAGCCGGTAAACGGTTTTTCGATGACAACGTGTTTGCCCTGCTTGAGCGTTTGGATGCCAATCGTCTCATGGGTGGAAGGAGGGGTGCAGACGTGAATGATATCGCTTGCGGCAATCATTGAATCAAGATCGGAAAAGGGCGTGAGACCGGTTTCCCGGGCAAACCTCCGGCAGTTCTGGGTGGTGGGCGAATAGACGCCGGTCATCTCAACCTGGAGGCCGTAAACCTTGCGCAGCGCCTCGACATGAAAACGGGCCGCAAATCCTGAACCAACGATTCCTGCCCGAACGGTTTTTCTGGGGTCACCCATGATCGCTCCTTTTGAACAGCCAGGTGGTGGACTTTCTTTTCACCAGATCAATGCTAGCCTTGAACCATTTCGTTTTGCTAACCAGAGTCACGACAATGAACGCTATGAGCACGATACAGATTGGTCTGGATACAAAGGGCATCATTTCCCCTTCCGCAATAACCAGGGCCCGCCTGAAGTTCGTGTCCAGCATATTGCCAAGAATCAGTCCAAGAATCATCGGCGCAACAGGATACTCCATTTCAACCATGAGGAAACCCAAAACACCAAAGAAGAGCATCACCCGCACATCGAAGATCCTGCTCTCGATCGCATAGGATCCAATCACGCAGAGGGCGAAGATCAGTGGCATCAGTTTGGTCCGCGGGACCTGCAACACCTTGACGACATATTTGACCATGCACAATCCCAGGACAAACATTGCGCAGGTGGCCAGGAAAACCATGGCGACCACTTTATAAACGAACTCCGGCGACTCGATCATGATCAACGGTCCGGGGCGCACGCCATGGATAAACATGGCGGCCAGCAGCACTGCGGCAGGAGCCGACCCGGGGATTCCCAAAGAGAGCACTGGTATGACCGCACCGGCCACGGCGGCGTTATTACCGGTCTCGGAAGCGATCAGGCCCTCGACACTGCCTTTGCCAAATTCTTCCGGCTTCTTGCTGCCCCGCTTGGCAAAGTCGTAACTAACCCAGGCGGCGATGTCCTCACCCACTCCGGGTATGGCACCTATCAGCGTGCCTATCAGGCCTGAGCGAATGATGGTTTTACGGAATGGGTAGATATCTTTGAGGCGGGGCATGATACGTTCGATTTTCGATTTGATGACATTGACATGCTTATATTTCATCATCGACAGGATCTCGGCAAAACCGAAGGCGCCCACCATGGCCGGGATAAGATTAATACCGCCAGACAGGTTCGTGTTGCCGAAAGAGAACCTGACGAAGCCGTGGATTCCTTCCATGCCGATGAGGGCGACAAAGATCCCCAGGAAACCGGATATCCACCCCTTGATGGGGTCTTTTGGTGCCGTCAGATTGCCGGAGATGACGATACCGAATACGGTCAGCCAGAAGAATTCGAAAGACTGAAAGTTGAGCGCGAAATTGCCGAGCAGCGGGGTAAAAAAGGCCAGCATAATCATGCCGATGACCGAGCCGAGAAAACTTCCGGTGGTGCTGATTCCGATGGCCCGTCCGGCCTCGCCTTTCAACGCCAGCGGGTGGCCGTCCATAGTTGTCGCAGCATTGGCCGGTGTGCCCGGAATATTCAGTAATATGGCGCTGCGTCCGCCGCCATAGATTGCCCCGATGTACATGCAAACGAGAATGAGGATAGCACTGTCCGGCGGCATGTTGAAGGTCAGCGTTGTCATCAGGGCGACCCCCATCGTGGCGGTCAGCCCGGGGAGCATTCCCACAATGATCCCCAGTTGCGTGCTCCAAAGCACATCGAAGATCGTCCTGAAAGTAAGGAAGCTGAGCAGACCGTCGACGAATTGATGCATTCCTTCTAGCATGACGGCCTCAAGGCAGATCGACGAGGAATAAGTTTTGAAACACGACGGTGATCAGCAGGGATGCCACCAAAGCCTGTATCGCAGCATATAGAAACATTTTTTTCTGACTCCAGAGCGGTTTTCCGGTCTGAAATTCAAACAGGCAGATGAAGGTGAACATATACAGAGCAGTGCACGAGTAGTAGCCGATGCGACCCAGACAGCCAACGGCATAGACCAGAGACACAAACAGGGTCAGAAGGACTCTGAAAGCCGCCCCCTGGTGAAGTCTCTGACCATTTGCATCTGCCTCTCTCCGGAAAACCCGGTACCCGCCATTGCGAACTGAGCGAGAGAACAGAACCAGGGCCAGGCAGAGGAGAATCAACCCGATCATGCCAGGAACCACACCGGGAGCTGAGAATGGATCGATACCGCGCCGCTCAAGTCGCGGCATGGTGTAGGACATGGTGATCACAGTGAGACTGAAGGTAATCAGGACAACGGAAGTGATGAAGTCCTTTTTGACCATCTTTGGGTCGTTCATGTGCGCATTCGTTCCGAAGCAGCCGGTATGAGTGCCCGATGGCCAGTCCATCGGGCACTCATGGCGAGGTGATTATTTCGGGCGAGGAATTCCAATCGTCGAAGGATCGACGACAGCATCACCCTTGTCAAACTTCAGCCACGCATCGAGCTGGACCATGGGAAACGATTTTTTCTTTGCCGCGTCTCCGGTTGCCGGGTCAAAGATCATGGCATTCTGGGAGGCAAAGGTTTTCAAGCTCTGGTCGTCGGCCAGGGTCTTCCATATTGCGGTCAGGGTATCAACCGCTTCCTGCGGTACACCTTTTGGGACAAAGATACCGAAATAGATCGGAGCCGTAACAAAATCGGGAATCCACTGCTTGACCGACGGAATCTCCTGAGCATAGCCCTCAATCTTGAGCGGAGAGTCAGCAAGCACCGCGAGGGCCCGCAACTTGCCGGCCTTCAACATATCGACTTCTTCCTTTGAGAGCTGCGTGACAACGTCGCATTCCCCGGCGACCGTTGCAATGACAGCAGGGTTGCCGCCATCGTATGACACATGCTTGTAATCAATCCCAGTATAGGATTTGATCATCTCGATTGCGGTATGTCCAGCCGAGTTGACGCCAGCCGTGGCGACCTTGATCTTGCCGGGATTGGCCTTGAAGCCCTCAAGCAGTTCACCAAAAGTCTTGTACGGTGAAGACGCATTCACAGCCACGACATTTGGAATGGCGAAGTTGAGGAACAGATACCAATCATCCAAGGTCGTGTCCAGCAGGCCCTGCACCTTGTAGACTCCCAGGTCTTTGACTGCACCAGCCGTCCAGTAAAGCCCGCTTCTCGGCTTGTCCAAAACGCTTTTCGTGCCGACGGAACCAGAGGCCCCGGCCTGGTTCACGACAACGATTTTCTGCCCGAGAGGTTTTTCCAGGGAGATAGCAGTCTGCCTGGAGACACCGTCAGTTGCCCCGCCGGCATTCCACGGAACAATGAGATTAATAGGTTTGTCCGGCTTCCACGTGGTCTCAGCGGAGGCATCATCTGCCAGCAGCATTCCAAACGCCAACCCGGAAGTAACACTCAGGACAACCAACAGCTTAGTCAGGCTTTTCATACGCTTCCTCCTCGAATGAGTTGAGTGACTCTTTAGCTACTGAAAGTAATTCCAGCCTCTTCTGCCATTGTAACAAGCTGATTTCCGTAGTCGATGAAACTGTTCCAACGCTGCTCAAAAGACGCTTTTTTCGACGGATCATGGAAGACAACCGCGACATGCGGTTCGATAGAGACCGGCATGGCCATGTCATATTCGCTGACCAACCGAAGAATCTCCTTGACCTTGCCCGACCCCTTGCCCGGGAGTGTATAGTGCAGGGTGTCATTGTCCCAGCAAGCGTCTTTGATGTGGAGGTAGGCGACATGCTCGCGAACCTCCTGAAAAAACTTCAGTGAATCCTGATAGGAGAATGGTTGCTGGCCCCTGACATCGAGCATGGAAACTGGATTGCCAGTGTCGAACACTAGCTTCAGCGCAGGCGAGTTGACTCTCTCCAGCAACCGAAGAGTGTGCTGGGAACTCTGCCCTCCCCAGGTCTCGCAATTCTCGTGCAGGCAGACAATGCCGTGATCCTCTGCCATACGGACGATTTTTTTCAGGTTGCTGAATATGACGGGTTCAAGACTGCTGCCCAACTTGACCGGTGAACCGATCCTGTAGCTCATGATTCTGATAAAGCGCACACCCGCCTTGTTCATGTGACGGATTGAAGTTTTCATTTCAGCCAGATCCAACTCGGCGGAGCTGCAGGCGTCTCGACTCCAATTCGCGATAGTGCTGCCAAAGCAAGAGATCGCGATGTCGTTCTCCTCAAGTTGGCGATGAACAGCATCAAACTCTGCATCGCTCAGGCTGCTGACATTCTTGCCGTTGACGGTTCTGAGATCTATAGAGCCCCAGCCAAGCTCTTTCAGGGCCCTGATCTGCATGGTCAGATCATCGGAGACTTCATCGGGAAACCCGGAGATGATAAAAGGGGAAGACATTGGATTCACACCGGAACCGATGAGAGGAATCTTTTTTCGGCAGACTGGCACCGTCGGTGCACTGGGTCATCAACCCCGCCGATCACCCGGTCAGGCATTGGCCGTCCCTAATTTCTACAGCATACCAATGACTATGTCAAACGGCTAAAAACACTGGGTCTTTCCTGACTTGAAGAGACATCGCCGGGTGCTTTTACGAAATCGCCACGGCAAGTCGACAAAGGGCTTGTGGTGCACCCCCCGGGCGTCACCCAGTTACGGTCCCTGATAACAAAAGAGCGAGACAACCATAAAAAAGTGCTTATGGTCTTTTTCTGCCACGGCGCGGCAACTTACAGTTGCTTTATTTTTTCGCTATCGCCCGGTTTTTTAAAGATCATTATTTTCATCCATGAGCGAGGTTGACAATACCCACCGGAATGATTAGCTTTCGTAGTGTTCCCTTGCTGCGAGGAGTCCGCATGACTGATGAAGAACATTTTGAGCAAATGATGTCCGACTTCGAAATCGACCACGATAAAATGCACGAGATCATCGAGGAGCATGCCAGTGCGGGGGACCTGGTGGTCGCTTCGGAGGTGCTGCCGACCGGCCTGCCGATCATTCCGCTGCGCCCGCGGCCGGCCTTCCCCGGCATCATGATTCCCCTGGTGCTCAACGGCCAGGCTCAGGTCGCGGCGATGCAGAAGGCGATGGAACATCAGGCCCAGACGATCGGTCTGGTCATGGTTCGTGACCTGGATGAGGAAGACAGTGCCGAAAACCTCCATCAGGTGGGCGTCGCCGCCAAAATCATCAAAGTGCTGCACACCGAGAAGAACGCCGCCCATGTGCTGGTCAACAGCATGGAACGCTTTGTGATCGAGGAGATTCAGGAGAGCGGTCTGACTCTCTATGCCCGGGTGCGCTATCACTTCGCCACGGAGCTTTCGGTCAACCCGGAACTGCGCGCCTACTCGATGGCGATCCTGTCGACGCTTAAGGAACTGGTCCAGATCAACCCGCTCTACAGCGAAGAGATCAAGCTGTTTCTCAACCGTTCCAGCCTGGAGGACCCCGGCCGCCTGGCCGACTTTGCCGCCAACCTGACCAGCTCCGACGGTCAGCAGCTGCAGGAGATCCTGGCCACCTTCGATGTCCGCAAACGCATCGACAAGGTGCTGGTGCTGCTGAAGAAGGAACTGGAAGTCTCCCGCCTGCAGACCAAGATCTCCAAGCAGATCGAAGAAAAGATCTCCGCCCAGCAGCGTGAGTTCTTCCTGAGAGAGCAGCTCAAGGCGATCAAGCAGGAGTTGGGACTTGAGAAAGAGGGCAAGGACACGGAAATCGAGAAGTTCCAGAAACGCCTCAAAAAGCTCAAGCTCAACGAGGAGGCAGAGCGGGCGGTCGAGGACGAGATGGAGAAACTCCAGTTGATCGAGCCGGCCTCGCCCGAGTACAACGTCAGCCGCAACTATCTCGACTGGCTGACCATCCTTCCATGGGGCGTCTTCAGCAAGGATTCCTATAACATTGAACGGGCCAGGCGGATTCTCGACCGCGACCACTACGGCCTCAAGGATGTCAAGGAGCGGATTCTCGAATTCATCGCCGTCGGCAAGATGAAGGGTGATATCTCCGGTTCGATCCTCTGCCTGGTCGGCCCTCCGGGGGTCGGCAAAACCTCCATCGGCCACAGCATCGCCGGCGCCCTGGGGCGCGAGTTCTTCCGTTTCTCACTGGGCGGCATGCGGGACGAGGCCGAGATCAAGGGGCACCGCCGCACTTACATCGGCGCCATGCCGGGCAAGTTCATCCAGGCAATGAAAACCGCCGGGACCGCCAACCCGGTGATCATGCTGGACGAGGTCGACAAGATCGGGGCCTCCTTCCAGGGCGACCCGGCATCGGCCCTGCTCGAGGTTCTCGACCCGGAACAGAACGGCAGCTTCCGAGACCATTATCTCGACGTGCCCTTCGATCTTTCCAACGTCCTCTTCATTGCCACGGCCAACCAGCTCGACACCATCCCGCGCCCCCTGCTCGACCGCATGGAGATGATGCGACTGTCCGGCTACATCCTCGAGGAAAAACTCGAGATCGCCAAACGCTATCTGATCCCCAAGGCCCTCAAGAGCCACGGGTTGCAGCGTGGCCAGGTCTCGATCCAGAAGGCGGCGCTCAAGCAGATCATCGACGGCTACGCCCGCGAGGCCGGCGTACGCAATCTTGAAAAGCAGATCAAGAAAATCATGCGGCGGGCAGCCATGGCGTTCGCCGAGGATGAACAGCTGCCAAAAGTCACCATCTCCAGGCGGGACCTGGTGCATTACCTGGAAAGACCCGTGTTTACCGCCGACGAAATCTTCGAAGGGGTGCCAGGCGTGGTCACCGGGCTGGCCTGGACCAGCCTCGGCGGCGCCACCCTGCAGATCGAGGCGACCGCCATGGCGGCCAGGGCCAAGGGTTTCAAGCAGACCGGGCAGCTCGGCAACGTCATGGTCGAAAGTTCTGAAATTGCCTACTCTTATGTCATGGCACACATTGCCGATTTCGGCGGCGACCCGGAATTCTTCGACAAGCACTTCATTCACCTGCATGTCCCGGCAGGCGCAACGCCGAAGGACGGCCCTTCAGCGGGCATCACCATGGCCACCGCCCTGGCCTCGATTATTACCGGCAAAGTGGTCAAGAAGAAACTTGGCATGACCGGGGAGCTGACCCTGACCGGCCGGGTTTTGCCGATCGGCGGTTTAAAAGAGAAGACCATTGCAGCGCGCCGCGCCGGGCTCAAGACGCTGGTCTTCCCGGAAGACAACCGCAAGGATTATGACGAGCTGCCTGACTACCTCAAGGAAGGACTCGAGGTCCACTTCGTGAAAATTTTCAAGGATGTCTACCGGATTGTTTTCTGACCGCCGTGCATGCCCCATCTGCTAGGTTCTCCAGGGCACCCGCCGAGGGTGCCCTGTTACGTTTTCACCCTCAAAGTGATGGTGATTTGCTTTTCGTGGGTTTCTCCGGTATATGCTGATTGATTCCGGCGATGAATTCCTCTGCGTTGAAGATGTCAAAATTTACGATGCGCAGGCAGGTGGGCACCTACAAACCGGACCAGCATCGCTACTGATTAGCTGGGCTATGCTGAGCTGGTTCTTCAGTAGATCAGAGAATCCTTTAGGTCGCTATTTTCCGGTATCTGGGAAGTGAAAGACGGTCCTCGGAGCTCCGCTGTGGTGAGTTTTGTTACATGAAGCTATCTTGCCGGGAAGAGAGCCTTTCGCACGTTTATCATTTCGTTGACAGTTTCGGGTAACTTCTATAAATATAAGTAAATATCCTGGTTTTTTAATTTCACTGTTATCGAGAAAGGACGGTCCAATGTTTAAAAAAGGTCTCGTAGTTCTGATGGCATTTTGTCTGGTCCTGTCAACAGCGAGTTTTGTCCTTGCCGCTAAAAAAGTTGTCAACGGCATTGACGCCAACTTTCCTCCGTTTGCCTTTATCGACCAAACTGGCAAGCCAGCCGGGTTTGATGTGGAAGCAATGGACTGGATCGCCAAGGAAATGGGCTTTGAGGTGGAACACACCCCCATTGATTGGGACGGAATCATCACCAGTCTGCTGACCAAGAAAATTGATGTCATCGCTTCCGGGATGAGTATCACCGCTGAGCGTGCGCAAAAAGTCAATTTTTCTGATCCTTACTGGAAGATCGAACAGGTCATGGTCGTCAAAAAGGATTCCGGACTGAAGCTCGATGACCTTCTGAAAGGGAAACAAGCGATCGGGGTGCAGCAGGGGACCTCGGAAGCCAAATGGCTGAAAGCCGAAGCTGAAAAACAGGGTTGGAACTTCGACTTGCGCTACTACAGCTCAGCACCTCTCGCAGTTGAAGATGTTCTCAATGGACGGATTGCCGCCGCAGCGATGGACGATGCACCGGCCCGCGATGCGGTTTCAAAAAAACCAGTCAAAATTCTCGGAACTTTTGGTATGGATTCCGAAGAGTTCGGTTATGCCTTCCGTAAAGAAGATGGTGCGTTGCAGGCCAAAATAAACGAGGGGCTGAAGAAACTTATGGCGTCTCCCCACTGGGCGGAGTTGTCCAAAAAATATGACCTGAAATAAGTTCTAGAACGAGCGGGAGTCCCGAGAGGACTCCCGCTTTCCCTCATGTTGGATGCAGGTCGCCTCCCGAGCCAGCGCTTGGCAACTTGGCTATGCGTTGCGACAACGAGTTTTCGGTCTCTTCGCAGTTGTCTATTCATTAACAATGTCCACTCCGGGCTGACTTCATGCTGGAAAGTCTATCAGTCATTAAAGCATCATTGCCGTACCTGTTGCAGGGCTCGTTGCTGACGGTCGGTATAGTCATCGGTGCAATGTTATTCGGTTTGCTGCTCGGGCTGGCTGGTGCCGTGGGCTTGGTGTACGGCAATCGCCTGGTGCAGGTGGTCCTGGATTTTTATGTCTGGTTTTTTCGGGGCGTGCCGATTCTGGTGCTGTTGTTCCTGTTCTACTTCGGCTTATTCAATTACCTGGGATTGAACTTCACTGCTTTCGTCTCGGTGATTATTATCCTCGGAATGGTGACAGGAGCTTACCAGGCCAATATTTTTCGCGGGGCCATTCTGTCGCTGCCGCGGGGCCAATTCAAGGCTGCCAGCGCCCTGGGGATGAGTGATATCCAAGCAATTGTCACGATTATTCTACCCCAGGTGCTGCGTATCTCGATTCCAGCCTGGACCAACGAATTTTCTATTGTGCTCAAGGATTCCGCCCTGGCCTTCGTCATTGGCGCCCCGGAGATCATGGGGCGGGCGCAATTCATCGCTTCACGAACTTACCAACACTTGGCGATCTACATGACTGCGGGAATTCTCTACTTTTTCTTGACCTGGATCGGGGTATCTGCCCTGGCAAGACTTGAAAAAAAGATCCGGATTCCCGGCTATTCATGTTGAGGGTGCAGATAATGCCACAGGATGTTCCCGTTCTTTCCGTGAAAAATATCACCAAGTCGTTCAGCGGGGTCCCGATTCTCAAGGGAGTCAGCCTTGAACTACGGGAAGGGGAGATCAAGATCCTGATCGGTCCTTCCGGTGGAGGTAAAAGCACATTACTCCAGTGCATGAACTATCTTGTCGCTCCAGATCAGGGACAAATCTGGTTGGATGGTGAGGAGATTTGTATCACCAAGAAGCGGGATGTATATGCCTATCGGCGGCGGGTTGGCATGATCTTTCAGGATTTCAACCTGTTTGACCATCTAACGGCCATTGATAATGTTGCCATTGCATTGCGCAAGATCAAAAAGATCAGCAAGAAAGAGGCGTTGATCCGTGCCTTGAAAGAACTGGAGATGGTCGGGTTGGCGGACAAGGGTCATCTTTACCCTGCTGAACTTTCCGGTGGGCAGAAGCAGCGCGTTGCCATTGCCCGGGCTTTAGCCATGGACCCCGAGGTACTGCTCTTGGATGAGCCGACCTCTGCCCTCGATCCAGAATTGATCGGTGAAGTAATTGCCGTGATTCGGGCCCTGGCGAACAAGGGGATGACCATGATTTTGGCCACGCATCAGATCGGTTTGATCAGGAACCTGGCGCACGAAATCCTGTTCATGGAGCAGGGCTTGATCGTGGAGCGCGGCACACCTGGCGAGTTGTTGTCGCGCGGCAACCCGTCCCGGACCCAGGGCTTTTGTGACCGCCTCAACGAACTTTACGATGAGAATTAAGCGTGGAACTGTCTCCCTTCTACCAGGAACTGATTTCAAGTCTCAACCGCGGTCTGTTGGTCAGTATCGCTTTGATTGTCCCTTCGGTTCTTGGTGGGATCGTGATCGGTATACTGGCTGGATCTGTCAGGGTTTTTGGTGTTCCATGGCTGCGTAAAGCGGCCGATGGCTATGCCGCAATTTTCCGGGGGACACCGCTGGTCGTCCAGTTGTTCATCCTGTATTTTGGACTGCCAAATCTTGGTATCTATTTTACCCCCTATTGGGCAGCCGTGGTCGGCTTCATGCTTTGCAGCGGAGCGTATCAATCCGAATATGTGCGCGGGGCTCTCCTGTCCATCAAAAGGGGGCAGTATTTCGGTGCGCTGTCGCTGGGATTTTCGGGAGTTCAGACGATCGTCTGGATTATCATTCCCCAGGCGGTTCGACGTGCCTTGCACGGTTGCGGCAATGAGATCATTTACCTGATCAAATATTCTTCCCTGGCGTATATTGTGACCTGCATCGAGTTGACAGGTGAGGGAAAAACTATTGCAACAGAATATTTCCGCTTTACTGAGGTGTTCCTGGTGATCGGGGTTTATTACCTGGTGCTGGTGAGTATAGCCTCGATGATCTTGAAGAAGATTGAGACAAAATGGCACATCCCGGGGTTCGGCCTGCATTAACTTAGATGTGTCATGTTTCGAGAGAGACGCCATGCCTTCACACTTTGTGCTCACCCCACAGATTCGCAATGCCATTCAGAGCAGCGGGATCACGCCGGATGCGATCCTGGTTCAACCGGGTGAGCTGGAGGATTATAGTCGCGATTCGTCTGACTTAGTCTTTCAGCCGGACATGGTAGTGCGGGCCAAAAAAGTCAGGGACATTCAACTTCTTCTCCAAATAGCAAATCAGTACCATTTTCCTGTCGTCCCCAGGGGGGCCGGCAGTGGCCTGGCCGGAGGGTGTCTCGCTGACCGTGGTGGCGTTGTCCTGTGTACAACAGCCCTCAATCGCATCCGCAAGATCGATACCCAGAATTTGATTATGGAGGTTGAAGCCGGGGTGGTCAGTATCAAAGTCCGGGATGCCGCTGCAGAGAAAGGGCTGTTCTATCCTCCCGACCCAGCTGGAATGGACCAGAGCACCATTGGCGGCAACGCGGCTACGGACGCCGGTGGGCCCGCCTGTGTTAAGTATGGGACCACGAGGGACTATATTCTAGGCCTCGAGGCTGTCCTGCCGGATGGCTCCTTGATCAGAACCGGAGTGGCCACCCGCAAAGGGGTGGTTGGCTATGACCTGACGAACCTGCTGGTGGGATCGGAAGGAACTCTGGGTATTATTACGGCACTGACGCTCAAACTGCTTCCAAGTCCTCCTGCCAAGTCAGGGTGCCTAGTGGTATTTCCGAACATGTCGCTGGCAATGAATGCGGTAACTTCTGTGATGGGGCAGGGATATCTGCCTTCGGCGATTGAGTTCATGGATCATAAATGCTTGTCATTGGTGGGTGACATGCTGCCTTTCCCACTGCCAGAGGCGGGGGCTTCTTTGTTGATCATCGAGATGGACGGTCCTGAGGACCAGGTTGCCACTGACATTCAAGGTGTCGCCATGGTGACCCACGAGCTTGGCGCCACAAGGTTTATTCCTGTTCCGGATGCTCAGGAGCGCGAAAAGATCTGGGAGGTGCGACGCCAGGTTTCATTGAGGATTCACGATCACGCACCTGTGTATCTGTCCGAAGACATTGTGGTGCCCCTGACTGCTATCGCTGAATTGGTCAACGTTTTGCCCGCTTATGAGGAGACCTACGGAATTGAGATATTTGCCTTCGGTCATGCCGGAGACGGCAACATCCATTTAAATATTACCGCGCCTGACCGGCTGCATCTCGATCGGGTCAATGAGGGAGTGAAGGCTCTGCTCGAATTGACCCTCCAACTTGGCGGGACTATTTCCGGTGAGCATGGCATCGGCATTGCCAAACGGGCGTTTATTGACCTCGAATTATCTCGAGAAAGCTTAGCCTTGCAAAAGGGCATCAAGCGATTGTTCGACCCGAACAACATCCTCAATCCAGGTAAAATTTTCATCGAGTAACTAAGAGGAAGTTGCTTTTCATGGTTTGCGCCTTCGTTGCTCGTTGCTCCCCGCCGTGACTGCAGGATTCAACAGATTGAGCCTGGGGAAAGATCCCGAGAAGACCCTCGACGATAGATACCTACCTGATCGTTTTCTGTCCGCTGTCGAGACAACAGCAATGAAGACCGTAGTGACGCTTGATAAATGCGTCCCTTTTCATTTGCCCAGATAATTCCCGGAGCGATTGTTATTGTGGTAACTTTAGATTATTATTGAGCAATCAAACTGGAGAACATACCATATCCATGGACATCCTGATTTCCCTGCGCGACAGTCTTTTCACTGGCGAATTCCTGCAAAGCAAGGTTTTCTATACTCTGCTGGCGCTCGTGATTTTCTGGCTGATACAACGACTGCTGCTGGCAGTTCTCCTGCGCGAACGGGAAGTCCAGGTTCAGTACCGCCTCCGCAAAACCGTTGCCTACATCACCTACCCGCTGGCCTTCCTGGTCATCGGCCGCATCTGGTTCGCCGGTTTCCAGGCCCTGTCAACCTACCTCGGCCTGCTCTCGGCCGGCTTGGCTATCGCCCTGCAGGCCCCTCTGGTCAACCTGGCCGGCTGGGCCTTCATCCTCTGGCGCCAGCCATTCAAGGTCAGTGACCGCATCCAGCTGGGCAGCGACCGCGGTGACGTCATCGACCAGCGCATCTTCATGTTCAGCCTGATGGAGATTGGCAACTGGGTCGACGCCGACCAGAGTACCGGGCGGGTGATTCACATCCCCAACGGTAAGATTTTCACAGAGGTTCTGGCCAACTACGGCCAGGGTTTCCAATATATCTGGAACGAAATCCCCGTCCTCGTAACCTTCGAAAGCGACTGGCGCAAGGCCAAGCAACTGCTCGACGAGATTGCCCACCGCCATGGCACCTCGCTCAGCGATTCGGCCGCCAAGAAATTGCGCGAAGCCGCCAAGAAATTCATGATTTTCTATTCGAAACTGACGCCGGTGGTCTACACCACGGTCAAGGACTGCGGCGTCATGCTGACGATCCGCTATCTTTGCGACCCCCGGCAGCGACGCGGCTCGGAGCAGGCCATCTGGGAAGAGATTCTCGACGTCTTCGCCGCCCATGACGACATCGATTTCGCCTACCCGACTCAGCGCTTCTACAGCAACGCCACAGAAGGGAAGCCCGGTACCCGTCCCGAAGCGGTTTACTCACCCGGGCAGGCCGGAGGATAGATGATTACTCAGGGGCCCGCTTTGCAGGGCTGACTGCGACAGCGCTGCACAAGACCTTTGCAGACCCCGTTCATCCGCTCACTTGATCATAGAATCAACCCGTGGCTGTTCAGGCCGTCCCCCGCCCGCATCCGCGGTCAAAAGGGTATTGTCAGATTCCCTTTGACAAACGCATAAGGTGTGATTAAATTTCAGAAAGTTGCTTATGTATGCTCTGCATTGCCGGACCGGCCAGCCGTCCGACTCATTGGTCCGAAATGAACAGCTGGCCAGGTGATTCTTCCCGGCAGTTTTTTCCTGTCGCACAATTTATCAGTCCTCCCAATGGCTATGAGCAGACATCATAGCGAGTTTTCGGTAATCAGTATCTGGCGCGAAGGGGGCTAAAGATGAAAACAGTGACGCTTTGGGCAACAATTCTGGTAGCACTGGTACTGGGTGGATGTATGAGCGCTTCACAGCATGCGGCAGATGTTCAACAGGGTGTGTCAGGTGACAAATTGACGGTCGGGACCGTGCAGAGGGAGATCCGCAACGGCATGAGTAGTGCCGAGGTCGCCGAGGCCCTGGGCTCTCCCAACATCGTGTCGCGGGACGAGAAGGGCCACGAGGTCTGGATTTATGATCGGATCGCAACCGACACGGTCTACTCATCCAGTGAGGGGGGAGTCAGTTCGCTGATTCTCGGTGGTTTTGGCGGTTCGGCGATTCTCGGTGGCCTGGTCGGAGGTGGCGGACAGCAGAGTACCGGGGCCAAATCGACCAGCCAGAGGACCCTGACCATCATCATCAAGTACGATGAAACCGGCAAGGTGAGCTCCTTCGCCTACCACTCCTCTCGATTCTGAGGCACTCATGCGTGTGCTGCGCCTTGTCGAAACGGTGCTGACGCTCTCTTTTGTGGTCACCTTGGCCGGGTGCATGTCTCCACCCAAGCCTGCGGAGTTTTTCCAGCCGGTATCGCTGCAACAGCACCAGATCAAAAGCCGAGTGTTTGAAACCAGCAATGAAATCACGATTATGAGAGCCTGCACCAACGTGCTGATGGACAACAGCTTCCAAGTCTATGAAGCGGAAAGTCAGCTGGGTTGGATTTCGGCACGTAAGCTCAAATTTATCCCATTAGAGATGCCAGCACCGGCTTCATCCAGCGCAACGATCCTCGTCTACCCTAATGCAAGCCGCCCCGAAACGTCGATTGTGCGGATCAGCATTCAAAATGTGGTTGATGCGGATATTTACCAGGAACTGTTCGCCAGAATTTCCCAGTCTCTGTTTGTGAAGGCTCAGCCGCTATGAGGAAACACCTGACAAGAATGCCATTCCTGTTTGCTCTCGGGCTGCTCCTGATCTCGGTCGGTGGATGTGTTTCCACCCAGGAACGACTACTCGATTCGGACACGAGCCAACTGCAACTGCGCAGTTTCCAGTCCCGGGCTTTTGAGACAACCGACCAGATGAAGACGCTCCGGACTGTGATGTTAACACTGCAGGACCTCGGATTTATCCTCACCTCGGCAGAAGCCGGGGTGGGGAGCGTGACCGCCAGTAAATGGAACCGGAGTCTGATGATTATCACCGTGTCGGTCCGTCCGCGGGGGGAAACCCAGATGCTGGTGCGGGCCAATTGCCAGATTGACAAGGAACTGGTCAACGATCCTGTCCCATACCAGATGTTTTTTTCAGCTTTGGCAAAGGCGATGTTTCTAGAGGCACACGAGGTTGAATAACGGCAGATGAACGGCCGGCGGCATAGCTTGATGGGATAACCAAGATGAGAAGGCGGGGTTTGACAGTCAGCTGCATGATTGGCCTGGTGGCTCTGGCTGCCTGCGTGCCCAAGCCCATCCCGGAGGACCTGCGCATAACCTCTGAAAGCCTGGTCAGCAGGCAGCAGCAGACCAGGATATTTGAGACCGAAGATGAAGCCAGGGTACTGGCCGCCAGTTCTGCGGTCCTCCAGGATCTCGGCTTCCTCATCGATGAAAGCGAACAGCAGCTGGGTCTGTTGGTAGGATCGAAGATGCGTGACGCTATCAATCCGGTCGAGGTGGTCCTCATGACGATCCTGGCAATCATGGCCAAGTCCGACCCGGTCTACAGCGAGCGTCAGCTGATGCGCATCAGCCTGGTGACGACACCGAGCATGCAAACCCTGACGGGGATTTCGGTAAGGGTCACATTTCAGCGAATCGTCTATCTCAACAATGGTAGGGAGTCCAGGCTTGAAACCCTGGGGACACCCGAGATTTATGAGGAGTTCTTCGCCAAGCTCTCCAAGGCCCTGTTCCTGGAAGGGAAAGAGCTATGATGCCTTGGTTCAGAGTGCTTGCAGCGTTGGTTCTGCTTTCAGCCTGCACGGAGTTGTCCCCGCGCGAAATCGTCTTCGAAGATGCCGCCCGTCAACAGCAGTTGCGCACGATCCAGACCCATTCATTCTCTGTGACAAATCGTATCAAGACCATGCGGGCAGTGATCGTGACACTGCAGGACCTCGACTTCGTCATCGACCAGGCTGATTCGCAGCTCGGCTTCATCAGTGCCACCAAGCTCAACGGCTACCACCTGGACGCTTCTGTCCTGGTTGACGATACTACCCCCGATCGGCTGCTGGTCCGGGTAAGCTTTGCCGCCGGACTGCAACCAATACAGGATGACTCCTACCAGGAATTTTTCACTTCCCTGCAGAAAAACCTTATCCCATAGTCGGTGCGGGTTCCAATGGCAGCTTCACCCGGCCCTCCAAGACGCCCTTCCCTCTGGGAACAGAGCAAAAGGCTCTCACCGCTTAAAATCGAAGGCCCTTTATAAATGAGTTCGCAGGTATCAACCAGCAAACACGTGAAATTCGCTCGCCTTCCCAAAAGACCCTGACAATACGGCGATCAGCCTGGCAACGGTTGCCATAAAGCCCCTATTCATGACGGCGGCACTGGTAACGAGGTTTCCGGGTTTCGAAGCCACTTTTATCCTTGAGCTGACCAACGCTAGCGATGCAAATTTGCAACTGCACAAGGTTGTTCAAAAATTTGGTTTTCGGCTTTGACAAGCTCAAGCCTAAAACATTGTTCGAAATTTCGTTTTCGGATTTGACAAGTTCAAGCCTAAAACATATGATGAAATGTATTTAACCACCCTTATTGGCTCGTCACTCAACGGATCAGGAGGAATTGTTATGGAAAAAAGTAATCGGCGTGATTTTCTGAAGAAGGCGACAACTGCGACAGCTGCAGCTGCTGCAGTGACAACCATCGGCGCCCCGGCGATTGTCAGAGCGGCAGAGAAAATCCAATGGAAAATGACCACCACCTGGCCGCCGCATTTTCCAGTGCTCGGTGAAGGGGCGGACAAACTGGCAAAATTGATCGGAGATATGTCGGGAGGTCGACTGACCGTTCAGGTTTACGGGGGCGGCGAGCTGGTTCCGCCGCTCGAGGCATTTGACGCCGTCAGCCAGGGAGTGGTTCAAATGGGACACGGTGCGGCCTACTACTGGGCCGGGAAAATGCCGGCGGCACAGTTCTTCGCCGCGGTTCCCTTCGGCATGAACGCCCAGGGGATGAATGCCTGGATCTATACGGGCGGCGGCCAGGAGCTCTGGGATGAGCTCTATGCGCCCTTCAATCTCAAGCCGATGCCGGCTGGCAATACTGGCGTACAGATGGGCGGCTGGTTCAACCGCGAGATCAAGAGCATCGACGATTTCAAGGGACTGAAGATGCGCATCCCGGGGTTGGGTGGCAAGGTACTGGCCAAGGCCGGCGGGACTGCAATTCTCTCGGCCGGTGGCGAAATCTACACCAATCTCGAGCGCGGCGTCATCGACGCCACCGAATGGGTCGGACCTTACAACGATTACAAGATGGGCTTCTACAAGGTTGCCAAGTACTACTACTACCCAGGTTGGCATGAGCCGGGCACCGTGCTGGAGACTTTCGTCAACAAGAAGGCCTTCGAGGCCCTGCCCAAGGACCTCCAGGAAATCGTCACGACGGCCGCCATGGCGTCCAACCTGTGGATGCTCTGTGAATCGGAGACCAAGAACAACTTCTACCTTGATAAAATGGTCAAGGAAGAGGGCGTTGTTCTCAAGGCGTTCCCGGATGACGTTATCCGCAAGCTGCGCGGCTATTCGGCCGAAGTTCTTGAGGAGGTCGTTGCCAAGGACCCGATGAGCAAGAAAGTTTACGAAAGCTTCCGCAAGTTCCAGAAACAACATCAGGCCTGGGGCAAGATTTCCGAAGTCGCCTACGCATCCATGGCCGAATAATTTTTGTTGCCCAACCAAGAAAAAGGCCCGCCAAATTGGCGGGCCTTTTTTATTCGAACTTATAACCAAAACAAAGGTTAGCCACTAAGTCACCAAGTCACGAAGCCATCACTGTTATTGCTGAGCAAGCAACACTTGCTGGGCCTGATGAATTGAGCTTAAACCTGCATAATGTCCTTTTGGGTGCCTTCGTGTCCTCGTGGCAAGCATCACCTTTTTGGGGGTTATAGAACCGTTTTTATTTACGGGTGCTTGGCCATGACTTTCGGCAGCCAGGTGACCGTCTCCGGCCAGAAGACCACCATCACCAGGCAGACCAGCTGGATGGCGATAAACGGGATAATGCCGCGGTAGATCTGCGCGGTGCTGACCTGCGGAGGCGCCACCCCTTTCAGGTAGAAAAGGGAGAAACCGAACGGTGGGGTTAGGAATGAGGTCTGCAGGTTGAGCGCGATCAGGATCCCGACCCAGAGCAGATCAACCCCCATATGCTGGAAGATCGGCGCCACTACGGGAACGATGATGAAGGTAATCTCGATAAAATCGATGAAGAAGCCGGCAATAAAGATCACCAGCATGACTATGAACAGGAAATGGTGTGCCTCGAGGCCCGCCTCCATGATCAGCCCGGTGATGTATCGGTCACCGTTGAGACCGCGGAAGACCAGGCCGAAAGCGGTCGCACCGACCAGCAGGATGAAGACCATGCAGGTCAGGGTGGTGGTGCCGCGCATGACCTCGCGCAGGGTTTGCATACTCAGCTTCTTCTGCCACAGGGTCAGCAGCGTCGCCCCCAGGGCGCCGACGGCCGCCGCCTCGGTCGGTGAGGCAATTCCGGCGAAGATCGAGCCGAGCACCGCCAGGATCAGGAAGAAGGGGAGCAGGAAGGCGCGAATGATGCGGCGATACATGCCGACCGCACGGAAATCGGCCAGTTCTGCGGCAGGCATCGCCGGAGCGGATTTGGGCCGGAAAAAAGCGATCAGCAAGATCCAGAGGACATAAAGGACCACCAGCAATAACCCCGGGATGACCGCTCCGATAAACATGTCCCCGATGGAAATGTTCAGGACGCTGCCGAGCAGGACCAGCACGATGCTCGGAGGAATGATCTGGCCGAGGGTCCCGGCCGCGCAGATGGTTCCGGTCGAGAGTTCTACCGAGTAGCCGCGCTTCAGCATGGTCGGCAAGGACAGCAGTCCCATGGTGACGACCGTGGCGCCGACGATCCCGGTTGAGGCGGCCAGCACCGCACCGACGACGATTACAGAAATCGCCAGCCCGCCGCGCATTTTTCCGAATAGCATCGCCATGGTTTCCAGCAGTTCTTCCGCCAGGCCCGACTTTTCCAACATCAATCCCATGTAGACAAAGAGCGGCACCGCAATCAGCACGTAGTTGGTCATGGTGCCCCAAATACGCAGCGGCATAAGCTGGAAAAAGTCCAAGCCAAAGGTCAGGTAGCCGAAAATCAGGGACACGCCGCCCAGGGTAAAGGCCACCGGGAAACCGAGCAGCAGCATGGCGAAAACCGTGCCGAAGAGGACCAGGGAAATATACTCAGGCATGTTGCTCCCCTTCGATATTTTCGGTTTTTGGTGGCATCGAATCCAGGGGTTTGCCGATCAGGGTGCAGAAGGAACGCAGCGCCATGGCAACCCCCTGCAGCAGAACCAGGGCAAATCCGGCCGGGATCATCGCTTTCAGCAGGTAACGGTAGGGGAGCCCCCCGGGATCGGGACTGGTCTCCTGAATCATGTAGCTCATGCTGATAAACCCGTTGCAGGTCCAGATCACCAGGATAGAAAAGGGGATCAGGAAAACCAGGCTGCCGAAGAGGTCGATCATCGCCTTGCCACGTGGCGAGAGGGTGGTATAGATGACATCGACCCGGACATGGCCGTCTTGCTTGAGGGTATAGGCTGCGCCGATCAGGAAGAGGACGGCAAAGATATGCCATTCCATTTCCTGAACCGCAACGCTGCTGCTGCGCAGGAAGTAGCGGGTAAAAACGTCATAGCAGACGACCGCGACCAGCAGGGTGCTCAGCCAGGAGATACACTGGCCGACCCGGTTGTTCAGACCATCGATCAGATGCACCACCAGATGAATGATTTTCATGCAAAACTCCAGATTAATCGGGCTATAAGAACTGTTCAGGGTAAAGGAGAGCATGCAGCCTGTCAATGCAGTTTTCTTTCAAAATATTTATTGTCAGGGGAATATTCGTGCAAATCAGCGCACCGGAAGCCGACAGCAGGAAAAGTCCCGCCGGAACTGCAAGGCTTTGAACGGTAAGACCCTATCACATATCGAAGATAGCTCTCGATGAAAACGGAGGGCAAAGATAAATCTCAGGCTTGCACAAGATTGTAATCAACAAACATTTCTGTTAAGTTTGCGCCTCTGAATACAATCGATTGGAGTATCGACAATGCGTGTACTATCCGGCATCCAGCCCTCCGGTTCCCTGCACCTGGGCAATTACTTCGGCATGATGTCGAAGATGATCGCCTACCAGGAAGAAGCCGAGTTGTACTGCTTTATTGCCAACTACCATGCCCAGACCTCGCTCAGCGATGGCAAGGCTCTCGCCCGCGGCACCCTTGAAGCAGCTGCCAACTTCCTGGCCCTCGGCATGGACCCGGAGAAGAGCACCTTCTGGGTGCAGTCCGATCTCCCCGAAGTCCAGGAACTGGCCTGGATCCTGTCCAACTTCACGCCGATGGGATTGCTCGAGCGCTGCCACAGCTACAAGGACAAGGTCGTCAAGGGGATCGCCGCCAACCACGGGCTGTTCGCCTACCCGGTGCTGATGACCGCCGATATCCTGCTTTTCCAGAGCGATAAAGTGCCGGTCGGCAAGGACCAGAAGCAGCACGTCGAAGTCGCCCGCGACATCGCCATCAAGTTCAACAACGAGTACGGTGATATCTTCACCCTGCCTGAGCCCGAGATCGACGAAGAGGTCGCCACGGTGCCAGGCCTGGACGGCCAGAAGATGAGTAAGAGTTACGGCAACACCATCGATCTCTTTGCTGAAGACAAGGCGCTGCGCAAGCAAATCATGCGTATCGTCACCGCCCCCATTTCGGTCGAAGACCCTAAGGACCCCGACGCCTGCAACGTTTACAAGATCTTCCGCCTCTTCCTCGACAAAGCCGGCGATTCCGCTTTAAGGGAGCGCTACCGGGCCGGCGGGTTGGCTTTTGGCGACGTCAAGCAGGAGCTGTTCGAAACAGTGCGCGACTACTTTGCGCCGCTGGCCGAGTACCGCAAGGAACTACTCGCCAACCCGGACGGGATTCGCGCGACCCTTGCCCAGGGAGCCGACAAAGCGCGCTACGCAGCGAGCAAAACGCTGCGCAAGGTGCGCAAGAAGACCGGACTGGTCTATTAATGTGGTTCTGTCAAGACTCTTTAGTTGATAATTGGTGTATCAAATATCCCTAGGTGATGTAAAAACGACTTGCAGCAATACTTATAGGAAAGCCCCAACATGCGATAGCAAGTCGGGGCTTTTTTGTCTTGCATGTCGTGAATAATAAGACGCTTTTCAATTATGATCATTTACTCAAATGGGTTTGCCATTTTGCACGCCTACAGGCCTTGAACGCCTCCGTATTATGAATTGGTGCTTCTCAACAGAGCCAGAAATTCAGTGTAACTGGAGGACAGCAAGACCCGTTCGCTCAACCCCTTAGTGCGAAAGGTTGCCGCAATGTCGGCGAGAATCTCTAACTGTGCACCGTTGTCGTTCAAGGGAGCGAGGATCATACAGATGATTCGCACTGGAATACTGTCAGGAGCATCGAAATCGACCCCCTGGTGAGCCAGACCGACGGCCACCAACGGTCGGTCGAGCCCATCGAGTCGTGCATGCGGCACAGCCACTCCCATACCGATGCCGGTCGCCATGAGCTGCTCACGGGCGAGCACAGCCTCCGCTACAGCAGCATGTGGTAAACCAGCCAATACTGCGAGTCGCCCGCTCAATTCACGGATTATCGCCTCGCGGTCACCAGATTTAAGCTTTTTAAAAAATGCATCGGCTGCAAGGTAGTCGATCATGCGGCGCGGCCGTTTCAAATGCAAGAGATGCTGAAGTACTGGCCCGCTAAGAATCGATGTGACAAGTGCCATAACCACCAGCGAAACGAATACGGTCGAAGATATTAAGCTGATCTGTAGCGCCAGTACGCCAAGAATGATCCCCATAGTCCCCTGAGCGCTCATGCCGAAGCCAACCGCCCAAACTTCACGCTTCGGAAGACCTCCCCAGTAACCGCCTAGAGAACTACCCAGCACTTTACCGGTCAGAGCCAGACCCATCAGAACCAAAGTCAGCTGCAAATTGAAGTGGGCCAAGAAATCTACCCGTAGTCCGATGCTGGCGAAAAACAACGGCGCGAAAATGAATGATATGAACTGATCTAAGGTGGTGCGGTTCTGTTCGCGAAGATGACGAGACTGGCCAAGGGCCACCCCCGCTAGAAATGAACCAAAGATAGCATGGATACCGATCCACTCGGTGAAAGCGGCGGCAAAAAGGCAAAAAGAAAGTGCGAAACCAATGACTACCCCTGAACCACTGGTATAAGCCAGAACAAAAGCCAGTAGATGGTTGATTAACCATGGTACCAGAGTCAACATAATTAGGGTGAAGCCGACCACCAAGCCAACGGTAGCGCCAATCGGCAACCCTTGCCCCTGGCTGACACCCATCTGACCAAGTATGACGGCGAACACCAACCAACCGAGCAAGTCGTTAAGCACTGCCGCAGCAACCATGGTCACGCCAAGTTCACTGCGGTAAATGTTGAGATCCATAAGGATCTTGACGATAATCGGAAGCGCCGAGATTGACAACACCGTTGCCATAAACAAGGAAAACGCCAGTTGATCTGTGCCCACCTGCCAGCCAACCATGTCCGGCAACCACCAAGCAGCGGCAAAGCCGAGGATAAAAGGCAGTATCATGCCGCAGAGTGCCACCATCAGCGCCGCGCGCCCTCTACGCCAGACCGTAGCCAAGTTGACTTCCATTCCCGCCACCAGCAAGAACAGTGCGATGGCAAGAGTAGTAAAGCCATCCAGCATCAATGCCCCGTTGCCCCGGGCCGGGAACAGTCCCTCGCTTATCCCGGGAGCCAGCTGGCCAAGCACGGTCGGTCCTAGCAGGATGCCCGCCAGGATCTCACCAATCACTGCTGGCAAGCCGAGCCTGCGGGCTATCTCGCCCAGTACCCTGGCACTCAGGAGTAGAGTGCCGAGAGCAAGAAACATGGTGGTGATTTCGTGAGGCTGCAAGTATTCCACGTCTGAACTTCGACAGGGGGTCCTACCCAAGGGTGGACTGATCTGTCTAGGGAGGCTCGAATCGATTAATAACTGGCTTGTAAATTGTTATGATATCGGGTTTTTTCTTCTGAGCCAGTTCAAACTATTAAAGAAAGATAAAATGACTTATTTTTGAACGTGACCTCTATCAACGTCCGATATATAGCTATCAATACGATGGTTATTTTCATTTCAGTAGTCCTGTAATATGAGAAACGGCCCCTCCATAGCGGAAGGGCCATTTTTCCATCTTATTGATAGTGACATTTGAGAACTTAGAAAAGTCTGATAGAGCACATATTGTGGGAGCAAGGGGTCGCTGATTCGATTCGAGTTATCCCAATTTACTATTTATCCTCGCATTCTTTTGATGGCTCCAGATTTGCCAAAAAGCAAAATTCTTCATGCCCTACTTCATATCTTCTTCTGCTATGTGCGCTAATTTCCGGCATTAAATAAAGATCACTAGAAACGACTTCCCCTAAAAGGGCATCTTCGATAAGCGTGGGGTCTGTTTTAAAAAATCTGTATGCCATCACGCCAAACTGATTAGGGTTAGCCTCCCAGAGGAACTCATTGATCCCAAGCCTTGTCTCTAATGTTAAGCCGGGCCAAAGATCAAGTAGCGCTTGTTGCACATCTTTATCAAGGGTTGCTATTTCGACAATGTAAGCCAGCATCTCATCAACACTCTTGTCGATCTTTTTGAAAGAATTCATCCTATAGATTTTGTCGAAAATGAGATGGGTTACTTCGTGAGTAACAAAACCTATATAGAGGGCGCGTGACTTGGGAAACTTATCAAAAGCAAAGTCATTAATTTGCAGATTATCCCATTTCGGCATGACCACTAGTTGAGAATTTCTAAAATAAGAACCATTTGTTGTGTAGGAATTAAAATTACCATCATAAATGGGCGTTGCTTCGTATACATCTACCTGAACGAAGATTTCATCCACATCGACACGAAACGGAGCAAGGAAGCCTCTGGCAGCATTTATTCCTTCACAGATAGGAAGTGCATCAATTTCACTCTCGGCATGCACGACGACATTCGGTAAATTGCAATTGAAGGCTTGTGGATATTTTATTTGAAATTCAGTTGCAGGGAGACACTTTAAAACCTGAAGAGAGGAAATTACTGGCAAATCATGAATACCGGGGAAACTGTCAGCGAGTTGAACACGGCTAGGCGGTTTCATGCACTCTTTAATGGATTCGATTTTTTCCAAATAGGATTTATTTCTAGCTGTTGATTTATCGTTGGTATTAATAACAAAAAGATTGGTGTTTTCCTCACGAAGGACTATTCGAGAGGGATCGAGAGCATCTGATGGAACTTCAAAGTCAGGGGTCACGCCAAGAATATCAATCGAGCGTTTAGATGGTAATAATATTTTCGAGGTAGATTTACTAATAATGATGTCTGGCCTGTCGTAAACCTCATATGTTTGTGAAGTCCCTTTACCGAAACTCCTCTCTCCGACAACATAACTTCGCTCATGATCCTGAAGTGTTCCGGCCATCGCTTCTGACATGCTTGCTGAGTTTGAATTAATTATTGCCACCATGGGTCCTGTAAAAATCTTGTGATCTTCTGTGATCCAGTAATCGTTGAATGGATTTCCAAGTCTCTCTTCGACGAAAACAAGCTTTCCGGGCTCTAAGAAAAGGTCAACGATATAGTTCCCTTCATCAGCAAGACCTCCTGGATTGTCGCGAAGGTCGAGGATCAGAGATTCCATCCCCTCACTTATAAGATTTTCAAGATGAGTTTTAAATTCAAAGCTGACCCCTTTTTTGAAAAACGATTTAAGTTTGATAAAGCCAACTCGCTCATCAATCATATGACTTATAATTGTCTCTCTTTTGATAGGGCTTCTGACGAATGTAAACGGCATTAAGGGAGCGCCATCACGGAAAACTTCAATGTTCACCTCGCTCCCCTCCTCACCGACGACTAATGCTGCGACCTCTTTGGGGTTCAATTTAGAGACATCAACTCCATTCACACTTTTTATAACATCATAAGGTTTAAGACCGGCGCGTTCGGCTGGGGAGTTGGGAACAACCTGAGTAAGGATAATCATGCCAAGGACTTTATTAATTGAGGTCCCGATGCCAACGACGTTTGATTCGGGAGCATTTAGTAGCAATTCATTTTCTAAGAATTTTTTTGGGAAAATACTGCTATGGGGATCAACAGAGACCGTAAGATAACCATTGTACATAGTTGGAATAACTATTGCGGGGTCATGTTTATCGAAGATGTTCTCCTCTGTAAATAGTTTCAACTTTTTCAACAATAAGTCTGTTTTTTGGCGATTTAATTGTTTAAATAATTCTTGGTATTCAAGAGAAGCTTCTTTCCTTAATTTGAGGAAAGAATTCATCTTTGATGAAAAATTGAAGAGAAATGGCTCAGTGATTAAAATAATTGAAAGTGAATCAAATTCATTGATAATCTTATAAGAAAGTATAATTTTATTAAGAGAATTAGTCGGATAAAAGATTAGGTTTTCATCCAAAAACTTTAATCCAACATTAAATGCTTCGATACAAGCGACAAAGTTCCGTGGGGTTATGCAATTTTCAACATTTATTTTCCGATCAAAATAATTTTGATCAAGGCCAATTTCCTTCCAATATTCGCCTATATCTTTTGCATAAGGCGTAGACAATAAAAAAGTAGGGCTCAATACTACTAAAAGAAGAAGCCTAGCCAATGTTTCTCTCATGCTTCTACCCCCGGTACAAGCAAATCTCTTTTAAATCAGAAAGAGGGTCATCTTCCCCGAAGCTTGCTTCGTTGTGAGTGTCAAATTGCTATTGATACCCAGTACCTTGCTGCGGGTTAGTTCCTTACTCCTCAATCCTCTCTTTAAACTGATGCTAGGCATACCCACTTCCAAGTTATAATTTCAATAATTGAAGACCCAAAAGTAATAAAGATGAAAATTAACTCGATAGTCACAGCCATTTGTTCAAGCTCAAAAAAAACAGCCGAACTTACCATAAGGATCAGCATCCTTCGGCAGCTCGGCCCTCTTATTGTGGTTTTTGTGGAGTAAGGATCCGCCGCTTTCCGTCCTCACCTTTCGATGAGTTTGGCTGTTTCGGGGAAACTATTACCTCTGTAGTTAACGCTAACGCTATGGGTGGTTCTGTCAATGGCACAGATAAATTAATTAATTATTAGAATTCCTGATGACCTTCAATCCTAGAGACTTCGTGGAAGCCAACTTGAGAGTGGGGAACGTCCGGCAAGTGACTGCAGAGCGTCTTATTTATCATCTCGCAATGTTTTCAATACTTCTAATCCACCGAAACAAAGCATTCTCAGAAAGGCTGCAATCTAAGAAAAAGCCCGTAATCCGGAGATCGAGGGCTTTAGTGTTTTATGGATGGTGACTTATAGGTAAAAACCAACTGAGAACTCGTAATTTTTCCTTTCAATTTTAGATTGTTCACTTTTCAAGTGTTTGACACGCCCTAACCAGAAATTAAGTTTCCGAAAAGACATTGACATTTTTAGAACAATATTATCTCATTTATGAGTAAGAGACCCGGCGATTGTAGGATCGAATTCTGGGCGTCCTAGTCTTGAGCCCCCGCCCGCAAAAAAACTGGATACAAGGCTGATCTGTACTTATGCAGTGCAAACATTAGTTATTGACTCTATATATTGCCAAAGGAGTTCACCATGAAATCAGCCCTTTCCCGGGCCCTCAGAACCGCCGTCCTGGCCCTGCTGGTGGTTCATCTCCAACCGGTCAATTCCATTGCCGAAACGACAATCAATATCGGCACCGGCAGCATTACCGGTGTCTATTACAATACCGGCAGTGCTGTGGCAAAGATGTTCAACCAGAAACGGCAGGAGTATAGTACATGGATGCTCAACAAGCCGTCGGCAGGCTCGATTGACAACATCAATGATGTCCTGCATGGACAAAATAAATTCGGCATTGCCCAGGCCAATTTTCTTTTTGATGCATGGAACGGAACGGGCCTCTGGGAGACAGGGCCGCAGAAGGATCTGCGCGCCGTCCTGGGCCTCTACATCGAGGATCTCACCCTGGTTGCCGCTGTGGATGCCGAGATTAAAACGCCCCTCGACCTGAAAGGCAAGCGGCTCAATATCGGCGAACCCGGGTCGAGTGATTACCAAACGTCATCTGGAATCCTGACCATGCTGGGCCTTGACCCCCAAAACGACCTACAGGTTTTCAAAGAGCCCACCTTGCTCGCGTCGGAAAAAATCCAGTCTGATGATATCGACGCCTATTTCTACACGGTCGGCCATCCCAACCTTTCGATACTTGAGGCGGTATCCGGCGAGCGCAAGGTACGTATCGTTCCTTTTGAACGTGAATTTATTGACAAAGTCGTCGCGCTAAAGCCTTTCCTGTCCGCTGAGTCGATCGACGTGGCACTTTACGAAAAACTGGACAACAAGGATCCGGTTCCGACCATCGGCATCAAAGCGGTTCTCTTTACCAGAAAGGACGTCGATGATGAAACCGTTTACCGGGTCGTCAAGTCGGTTATGGAAAATCTTGACCTGTTTCGGCGGCAACATCCGGCCTTCAGTAGGTTGACGAAAGAAAACATGACCCATGGAGTCATTGTCCCCTTGCACCCGGGTGCAGAGGGTTACTTCCGCGAAGCAGGGATTGCATATTGATGTGGCCGATGATTCCGTTATCGGGTCGTTGGGATGAATAACTATCGAGTGCAGGAGGACATAATGCCCAAAATCTACTTGCTGATTCTGGCCTTTTTACTGACGGGTCTTCTAGCGGGAATAGCGAGTGCGGAGGAGGCCTCCTCCTTGGACCTCCAACGCTACGATACGACGGTCAAGAAAGTCCCGGCGAATGACTCTGCAAAGCTTCCGGCCAAGGTGCCAATCGAGGCTTTTCCAGTCCGGCCATACTTCTTCCCATATGTCAACCCTTTCGAGGCGACGGTTATGGAAGTTCCGTCGATTTACTCTGCAAAACATCCGGCAGAGGTGCCGACCGAGGTTTTTCGTATTCATCCTTTCCCGGATCGTAAGACTCCTGATGTTTTCTGGTACGACAAAGGCCTGATCTGCTCTCTGGTTTACCAAAAGCATGAGGCCCCACTGGTGTTCGTTATAGCCGGCACCGGTGCCCGCTACAATTCACCGAAGATGGTCAACCTACAGAAGACCCTTTACCAAGCCGGCTTTAATGTTATTTCCATCTCGTCCCCCACCATTGCAAACTTCATCATCAATGCTTCGAGCAGCATGGTTCCCGGGAATCTCTATGAGGATGCCAAGGACCTTTATCGAGTCATGGAAATGGCCTACGAACAGGTGCAGAGCGAGATCAAGGTGACCGAATTCTACCTCACCGGGTACAGCCTCGGCGGCATCCAGGCGGCCTACGTGTCGATGCTCGATGAGGAAAAGAAGCGTCTTGATTTCCGCAAGGTCCTGCTGATCAATCCTCCTGAAAGTCTTTATAATTCTGTGTCTAAGCTGGAAAAGCTTTTGGGCGACAATATTCCGGGTGGCGAGGAGAACTTCGATGACTGGTACAAACAACTCATCGACAGCCTCGCAGATATTTATGAAGAGATGGGATACTTTGATTTAACCGGCGACTTTATTTACAAGGCCTATAAACGTCATCCCCCTCGGGAAGATTTCCTGGCTGCCCTGGTTGGGCTTTCATTTACTTTGAGCTCCGCTGATATGGTGTTCGCATCCGATGTCATGCGCGGTGGCGGCTACATCACACCGAAAAATGTCATCATGAACAATTCAACCTCGTTGAGACCCTATGAAATGGTCGCGACTCGAACCAGCTTTACCGACTATTTTCATGAATACTTTTACCCGTATTTCCGTCAGCAAGAACCTGGCTTGACTGAGCAGACCTTGATCGATCGACTCACCTTGAAGAATATCGAAAATTACCTGCGCAGTGCCAGGAAGATCGGTCTGCTGCACAACGAGGATGACATCATCATGCTCCCCGGCGAGGTCAATTATCTGTACAGCGTCTTCGGCAACCGGGCACGGATCTATCCTACGGGGGGCCACTGTGGAAATATGGATCACCCGGATGTTGTCCGTTATATTGTTAATTTCTTTAATAGGAAGGAGGGCTGATCATGGCTGCATTCATTCAAAGAAAACGGCTGCTGCTGGTCTTGCTCTCGGGAATCCTGCTTTTGAGCGCTTGTTCGACAACCCCTAAGACCACTCAGTATACCGAACCGCCGATGCGGAAATATGAGGAGTTGGTTGACCAGAGCAAAACCTATCCGATTGATGTCTACGACCCGCTTGAAGGGTTCAACCGCGGGGTCTACCGGTTCAACTATTATTTTGACAAGTTCATTTTTCTCCCGATCGTCAACACCTACGAGTTCATCATGCCGGTCTTTGCCCAGAAGGGTGTGTCGAACTTTATCGACAACGTCTACGAATTCAGCAATTTCACCAACAACTTACTACAGTTGAAATTTAAGGAGAGCGGAATCACCCTGGCGCGTTTTGCAATCAACACGACAGTGGGAGTTGCCGGGTTATGGGATCCGGCAACAGAATTGAATTTACGCAGGCAGAAAGAGGATTTCGGGCAGACTCTGGGTCACTATGGGGTTGGCGACGGGCCATACATTGTACTGCCGATCCTCGGGCCATCCAACCTGCGTGACACTACCGGCGTGGTAGCCGATGCCCTTGCTTTCAGCAACCTCGGCCCACCTGCCTGGGTCGACGACGATGATGCGACCCTGGCTTTTAATGTCGTGACCGCTATCGACAGGCGCCATCGGGTTCCGTTCCGTTACTATGGGACGGGATCGCCTTTCGAGTACGAAATGGTCCGCTTGCTGTATACATCACAACGGAAGATTGTTATCGAGAAATAGAGAAGTTGACAAGTCGTGTTTAGTGTAGCCGCATTCTTTGCGGTCTTACTTACTTTCCAGCCATTAGCGAAGACAATCGAGGATGTGCGGAGCATCAGGCACTCACCGATGAAGCTTATAACTTTTATCTACACACCACACTTGGAACAATGTAAAGGAAGTATGGCAGGCGACTGAAAAGGAATGTATTATTTATCCTCCCATATTATTAAAAGACCCAAAATTCGACAAAACGCAAAATTCTCATAATCCCTGCAATACGAGAAAAGCCCCCGGTCCGGAGATCGAGGGCTTTCGCGTCTGATAGATGGTGGCTAAGAGGATTGGGGTGTTTCTACAGTTTCAATGTTTGAAGTAAGCGGAGGACTGAAAGCCAGACCGTTTGAAGGAATGGTTAGGTCTCAGCGATTGCCGCGATGGAGACCTTGAGTCCGGGGATGCGCACGGGGAGCTTGGCTCCTTGGCGAGCAGGCGGATTGGTTGGAAACCACTTGATGTATTCCTCGTTCATCCCTGCGAAGTCGTTCTCGTCGGCGAGCACGATTGTGACGCTGACAATCTTGTCCATTGAGCTTCCTGCCTCTTCAAGGATTGCCGAAATGTTTGTTAGGCATTGTCTAGTCTGTTCCTGCACCGTCTTCCCCTTAATACTTCCGGTCGCTGGATCAGTTGGGGCCGTGCCGGAAACAAAGACGAGTCCGGCAGCCTTGACCGCTTGGCTATAGGCTGCAGGTGGCTTTGCTGCCTTGGCCGATAATACGATTTCGCGAGGCATGTGGTCTCCTTTGCTGCGCTCGGCAGCTATTGAACGAAGGAAGCGTGGTCCCTGAAGGCTAACGGTCCATGATACCCGGCGGCGACGCGAATTTGCCTGACCCACCGAAATTTTTGATTTGTTTTTCAACTTTGCACTTATGAATTGAATCCGCATTATAACATGGGGAAGATTTTACGCAGAAATGAACAATTATTACTGGTCCTGCAATGCAAGAATGGCCCATCCAGAGAGGAGAGGCCATTTCATTTCTTATTAGTTAGTGCATCACAAGAAAACCTGCCAAATTCACCTGACGGATTTTTATGAAAATGGTGCTTTCACCAAGAATAGGCTCACAGTATCAAACCGGGTTGGCCAAAAACCCGGAAAAACGATGCGTGAATTTTACTTGATGATGCAATGCTTAGCATAATCAGCCGCTTCACTTGCCGTCCAATCACCTTTAGGCTTCTCTTTCATATTCTTGCACCACTCGTCACTGCCAACTTCTGGTGAACATCCGACGAGTATGACGACCAGACAAGTGGCGAGGAACAGGCTGCCCCCCTTGAATAAATTCATAGTTCTTACTCTCTCAATCGCTGTTTAAATTTTTGAGCCACTGAACCCATAGAGTGTTTTCGATTATAACCAGTCTGGATCGGAGGCCAAAGGGAAATGTTTCCTATTAATCATACTGCATTAACTTGGGTTACTCAGATAGACGGAAACGCAAAAGCCCTAAAACCCCTGCAATATAAGAATGGCCCACCTGGAAAGGGTAGGCCATTTTCGCGTCTTACAGGTGGTGCAAAGCAAGAATGACCCATTCAGAACGGGAGGGCCATTTTGTATCTGATTGATGATACCAACTCGTTACAAAATAGCTAGGGTACATGCATATAAAAAACGTTGGCATCAGAACGTAAAACCGGGCCGGTTCCGCAAGGCCAATGCAGGACCACAGGGTCTGATCGAGATTTCTGTTAGACAATAATCTCGGGGGCGATACTCACTTCTGTTTTCATGGAATTAGAAATAAGACAGTGCTTTTCAGCCATTTCCACAATTCTCAGGGCACGGTCAGCCTGAGACTGCTCCCGGATAACAACCTGGGGCTTGATCAGTATCTTGGTTATCAGGTATCCCACGTCGGTCTTTTCCAAGGTCCCCACAGCCTGGGAACTGTATTCTTTGAACTCAAGTTTCGATTTTTCAGCAATGGCAAGGAATGTCGTCATCAGGCAGATCTCCGCTGCAGCAACGAACATGTGCTCCGGGGACCAGATCCCTGGATGGCCCTTGGGAAACTCCGGAGGTGTGGCGACTTCGATATCCGGCAGTCCCTGGGATGAAAGGACTCCCTTCCGTTCCTGGTTCCAGCGTAGCGCTGTAGAGTAGCTGTGTGTTTCAGCCATGAGATTCTCCTTACATTTTAATTGTTAGT
>JAHEDT010000005.1 GCA_024641085.1 Geobacteraceae bacterium
ACAAGCAAAGGGGAAAGTCATAAGGGCAACAGATTGGCCATCTGTTGCCCTCTTATTGATCCGCGCTACCCAATTTGAGGCGGTGTTTCACCGTTAGAATCTAATGGCAATGGAAGTCTGAAAATCCAATGGATTCAATGGTGCCATTTCAAGGGGGGCCTTCATTGAATGTTGAACCATGGAACAGTGGTGAACTTTATCATCAGCCTGAAAGGGAGCCACTAGCTCCCTATTTGCGTGGCAACCAAGCCGGCCGGTTACGGCCTGCCTGGAAGAGCCTTTATGCATCTCGTCGTGACCCCGGAGCGAAGCTTATTTAAACAGCCTGTCGATCAGCTCACGGTATTTTTTCTCGATCACATGGCGACGTTTCTTGAACGTGTTGGTCAACTCCTCGCCCACGGTGAATTCATGCTTGAGGAAATGAATCTTCTGCAGCTTTTCGTACGGTTTGAAGCCCGCCTTGGCGTGTAGCAGACGGTTGATTTCATTTTTGATCCGGTCTCGCAGGGCGTGATCTTCGTGCATGTCGTTGCCGTGCTCGTCTGAATGGCCGAAGCGTTCCGTGACAAAATCCTTCAACTTGTCCCAGTCCGGAACGATCAGTGCCGCCAGACCCTTGCGGTCCTGGCCGACCAGGACCGCATCGGTGACGAAAGGCAGCTGACCGATGGCGCCCTCGATACGTGACGGGTCGATATTTTCACCGCTGGCCAGGACGATGATCTCCTTGGAGCGTCCGGTCAGCACCAGCTCACCGCTGAGCGTCAGCTTGCCGAGGTCGCCGGTGTGGAAAAAACCGTCGGCGGTGAAGGCCTTGCGGTTTTCCTCGTCGTTATCGTAGTAGCCATCGAAGACTTGCGGTCCCCGAACCTCCACATCCCCCTCGCTTCCAGGGGCAACGACGTTGCCGTCGTTGTCGACGACACGGACTTCCGTCATGACAATCGGTGGCCCCAGGGTGCCGAACATTTCACTGTTGAAGCCACGCCCGGCGATCGCCGGAGCGCATTCAGTCATCCCGTAGGCATTGGCGATCCGGATGCCGATGGCGTCGAGCCAGCTTTCCAGGTAGGCCGGGAGGGTTCCTCCGCCGCTGACGGCGATGCGCAGCCGGCCGCCGAATTTTTGCTGCAGCGGGGCCAGCTTTTTTTTCGCCAGCAGATAGGGGAGCGCCAGGATTGCAACTTGGCTCAGCGCGCACAGTGTCTGGCCTAAACGGGATAGCAGGGTCGTCCGGGAGAACTGGGGCAGGTGCCCCCGCAGCTGTCGTCTCGCCCGCCGGAAACGAATCGAGATCTTGACCAGCAGGTTGAATATCCCGAACGCGCGGCCGCCGCGCTCCATGATCGCTGCCACCACCTTGCTGTAGAGTGATTCCCAGAGTCGCGGCACTGTTGCCACCAGGGTCGGGCGATACGTCTCCAGATCTCCGGCAAAGGTCTTCAGCGAGGAGTAGACGATGCAGCTGCCGCAGGTCAGGGCGAGAAGCTCCAGGGTGCGTTCGTAGATATGCCAGCTGGGCAGGATCGACAACCACAGGTCCTGCTCGGTGATGGAGATGATCGGCGGCAGCATCTCGGTATTGTAGAGAATGTTGCGGTGGTTGAGCATCACCCCCTTGGGGGTGCCTGTGGTTCCTGAAGTGTAGATGATGGTGACGAGATCTCTTTGGCTGATTGCCGCAACCATGTGATCGAAGCGCTCGAAATCATGGTCGCTGAGCGTTCGGTCGTCGAGGATATCGTTGTAGGCGTAGATCCGGCTGAACAGGGTATGCTTGTCGGTGCCCTCGATGATGAAAATCGATTTGAGTTCCTTGTGGGTGCTGATCATCTCCTGGTGACGAACCAGCAGGGCATCGGTCTCGACCACCAGGAAAGTGCAATTGGCATGGTTGAGGATGTACTCGAGTTCCAGGGTCGGTGTTTCGCTGCCGCGCGGGACGCTGACGGCGCCGAGGGCCATGAGGGCCAGGTCGGTGACGATCCAGGCGTAGCGGTTGTCGGAGAGCAGCAGAACCTTGCTGCCCCGCCTGACCTTGCGCTCTTCGAACGCTCTGGCCAGAAGGATCACGTCTTCGCGCAGCTTGTGGTAATCAACGGTCAGTTCCTGTTTGCCGACCCGGTAGACAAAGGCCGGCCGGTCGGAAAACTTACTGCAGATCGCCATGATGGCGGCGATTACCGATGTGGAATGCGGCTGCCAGTTGGAAGGATCTGCCATCCGAGGCTCCTTTGTACGATCGATCCTGGGTAAGAGCTAGCCGTGCTTCCTGATTCTGAGCAGCCAGCTCGCCAGTGCCGGCAGCAGGAGCAGGGCGCCGAGCATGTTGAGCAGGAACATGAAGGTCAGCAGAATGCCCATGTCCGCCTGGAACTGCAGCGGTGAGAAGATCCAGGTCGCGGTTCCGATGGCCAGGGTGACACCAGTGACCAGGACGCCGCTGCCCGTGACCTTGAGCGTTTCGTGGTACGCCTGGTAAATCGTCATTCCTTCTTCAAGGTGTGACTTGAAGCGGCTGTAGATGTAGATGCCGTAATCGACCCCGATGCCGACGCCGAGAGCAACGACCGGCAGGGTCGAGACCTTGAGCCCGATCTCGAGTTCGGTCATCAGGGCGTAGGCCAGCAGCGAAACCAGCCCCAGCGGCAGAATGATGGCCAGGGTTGCCCTCACCGAGCGGTAGGTCAGCAGGCAGAGGATGATGATAATCGAGAACACGTAGATCAGGATCGGGAACTGGGCCGCGGAAACCTCCTCATTGGTGGCGGCCATGACGCCGACATTGCCCGTCGCCAGGCGGAACCTGACCTGTTCCGTGCCGTTGTCGGTCTGGTAGGCCTTGATCGTATTGACCACGTGGGCAATGGTCTCCGCCTTATGATCGGTGGTGAAGATCATCACCGGCATGGTCGAGCAGTTGGCGTTGAGCAGGCCGCTGCTGGTCGGGATGTACTGCACCGACTCGACCAGCACCTGGCGGTCGCGCGGCAGCACCCGCCATTTGAGGGCCCCTTCGCTCCAGCCGGAATTGATGATCTTGGCAATGCCGGGCAGGGCAATCACCGATTGGACGCCCTCCGTGTTTGACAATTGCCAGGCGAAGCGGTCGATATTCTCCATGATGTCGTACTCGATACAGCCGTCGGGCACCGTTTCGACGATCACGTTGAGAATGTCGACGCCTATGGAAAAGTGCTCGGTGATCGCACTGCTGTCGAGATTGTAGCGCGAGGATGGCCGCAGTTCGGGAACCCCCTGGTGCAGGTCGCCGATCTTGATCTGGCTGCCGCGCATGGCGCCGAAAACCAGCAGGGCCATGGCCAGCACGATGAGCGCGGCTGCCGGCCAGGGTTTGGCAATCCGCGACACCTGCATCCAGAAATGGTCCATCCGTTCGATGCTGTTGCGCAGGCGTTGGCGATAATCACTGGGGAAGCCGATATAGGAGAGCACGATCGGCAAAAGCACCAGGTTGGTGAAGATGATGGTGGCCACGCCGAGGCTGGCAGTGATCGCCATCTGCTGGATGACCTCGATATGGATCAGCATGATGGTGATGAAGCCGACCGTGTCGGAGATCAGCGCCACGCCGCCGGGCACCAGCAGCCTGCGGAAGCTGCTGCGTGCCGCGGTGAGCGGATCGTCGCCATCAAAGACGGCGGCCCGGTTGGCCGTGATCATCTGCACGCCGTGGCTGATGGCGATGGCGAAGATCAGAAACGGCACCAGGATCCCCATCGGGTCGATCCCGAAGCCGAGGTAGGTCAGCAGTCCGAGCTGCCAGACCACGGCAATCAGTGAGCAGCACAGCGCCATGGCCGTCACTCGGTGCGAGCGGGTGAAGAGGTAGACCAGCCCGCCGCTGACGAAGAAGGTGATCAAGAAGAACAGCCCAACCCGCTTGGCGCCGTCGGCGATGTCTGAAATCACCTTGGCGTAGCCGATGATATCGACTTCGATCCGATCGTTCTCGAACTTCTTGCGCAGCGACTCGAGCTGGTGACCGACCTCTATGATGTCGATTTTCTGTCCGGTTTGCGGGTCGGCCTCGATCAATTCGGCACTGATGATTGCCGCCGAGAAATCGTTGGCAACCAGGCGGCCGACGATCCCGGACTTGAGGATGTTTTTGCGGACCGTCTCGAGTCCCTCGTCCGTCGGCTGGAAATCCGCCGGCACCACGTTGCCGCCGGAGATGCCGTCTTCAACGACCTCGGTAAAGCGAACGTTCGGCGTGAACAGTGAGCTGACCCGGCTGCGATCGATCCCGGAGATGAAGAACACCTCGTCAGTCGCATGGCGCAGGGCGTTGAAAAATTCGGGGGTGAACATGTTGCCGTCACGGGCGCGCAGCGCGACCAGCACCCGCTCGGCGCCGCCGAACTCACTGCGGTACTCCATGAAGGTCTGCATGTATTCATGCTGCAACGGCAGGTGCTTGGAGAAGCCGGCATCGATGTGCAGCTTGGTGAGGCCGTAGGACATGATCACCGTGATGATCAGAAACAGAGCGACAATCAGCGGGCGCGCACCGAAGATGAAATTCTCGACCCGGTCGAGGAGTTGCGAAATCATTGGGCCGCCCCCTTCCCTTTGCCGGGCAGGGCCAGGTGTCTGATGCCCTTTTCGCCGATCAGGACCAGAGTGCCGTCGCCGGCCTGCAAAATCTTGGAAATCCCGGCCCGGTCCGCCTGGGGCATGAGCTGGAAGCTCAGGCCGTGATCGTCGCTGAGCAGCAGAGCCCCGGCCAGACCTGCCAGAGCGATGCGCCCGTCGGCGAGCAGTATGCCGTCATTGAGCGTTGCCTGGGTGCCGGTCTCGACAGCTGTCCAGGTCCTGCCGGCATTGTCCGTGCGAAACAGGTGCCCGCGCAGGCCGAAAGCCAGGACGGTGTCCTGGGCAAGGGGGAGGACTCCGTAAAAAGAGCCCTCATAGGGGGACGGCAGGCTGAGCCAGGAGCGGCCGCCATCGTCTGAGCGGTACAGGTTGCCGGCTTCGGCAGAAATGACGAGGAGCCCTGTGGCTGTCGCGCTCACTTGGTTGAGGTGGAAGTCGATGCCCCAGGGTTCATCCGCCGATGGGTTCTCACCGCCACCGTCTGTATTTGTTGCGTCAGCCGCAAGAGGTGCGGGGGCGAAATCGAGGGGCTGCCAGCTTGCACCACCGTCCTCGGTCTCCAGGAAGAGACCGTAGGCGCCGACGGCGTAGCCGTGCTGCCGGTCCATGAACCACAGATCGAGAATCGCTTGCTCGTGTTGCGGGTCGCTGTAGACCATCTGCCAGTGCCTGCCGCCGTCGGCGGTCTGCAGGATGACGCCATCGTGGCCCGCCGCCCAGCCGTTGGTCGGGTCGATGAAAAACACGCTGGTCAACGTGGTGCGTGTCGGGACCGGCTGCTGCTGCCAGGAGACGCCCTGGTCTTCGGAGATCAGGATATGGCCGCGCTCACCGACCACCACGATCCGGCTGCCGACGACCTGGCCGTCGAGCAGCAGCGACTTGACTGCCAGCGGCATGATCTGGCTGTCGGCGCCAAGGGCCATGCCGGACCCGACTTGAAGAAGCAAGGCCAGAAGAATCAGCCCCGAACATAGGATCCTTCTAAGGGGTAAATGCAGAAAAGAGTGGAAAAGGTCGTGCACGTAAAATCCATTCAAGGCAAAACGGCCGGGCCATGGCCCGGCCGTTTCGGTTAACGTTGCTTGCGATTAGCGTTTTCCTGAACGACGCAGGTCGGCAGGGGTGAACTCTGTGGCGTCGAACTTCACGTCAAAATTATACTCGGGGTGCTCGTTGTGGAGGTTGATCGCAATGTAACGGCCCGATTGCAGGTCGTAGTGAACCTCAACGGATGACCAGAAGGTCGGGACCTCGTAGTAGTTGATGCAATGCCCCTCGGAGACCCGCCAGAGCTGGTCGCGACTGTCATACTGGTCCATGGCGAGGATCTGCCAGGAGTCCTCGTCGATATAGAAGGTGCGCTTCTTGTAGATGTGGCGCATGCCTTCCTTGAGGTTCGCTTCCACAACCCAGACCCGGTGCAGTTCGTAGCGCAGGTAGTCGGGGTTGAGGTGCAGCGGGGTCAGGATGTCCTTGTACTTGAGCTTGTCGCTGGCCAACAGGTAGCTGTTGTATGGGACGTAAATCTCCTTCTTGCCGACCAGTTTCCAGTCATAACGCTCGGGGCTGCCATTGTACATGTCGACCGTATCGCTGGTGGTCAGGCCGTCGCCGCCTTCTTTGGGGTTGTCGAAAGCGACGTTCGGTGCGCGGCGGACGCGGCGCTGACCTGGGTTGTAGAGCCAGGCCCGGCGGTTTTCCTTATTCTGGTCGAGGGTTTCGTGGACCAGCAGGATACGGCCGGCGACGCGGGCCGGGGCGAAGATCTCCTGCTTGAACATGGCGATGACATTCTCGAGCTTCTCTTCGGTCATTCCCTCCTGGCTGTAGAGGAAGTCGCCCTTTTCGTTGAATTCGACCATGGTGTAATCACCGGTGCGGGTCAATGGAGCGAGACCGAAATTACGGTCGAAAGCGTTGCCGCGCCAACGCAGAATGTGATTCCAGATCGCCTCGAGGCCGTTCTGCGGGATCGGGAAGGGAATGCCGTTGATCGCTCCGGTCACACCGTTGCCGCCCTCGGCCAGCTTGGCGGTCACCGCCACGGCCTTGGTGGCATCGTAGATGCGTTGCGGCGCCGAGGCGCTGCGATGGGTCGGGTAGACGTTCATCTTGTACGACGGGTAGGCCTTGAGCATGGCCTGCTGGCCAACCGTCAGCTTGTCGGCGTACTGTGCCATGTTACCGGCCGTCACGGTAAAGAGCGCCTTGTCGGCGGCGTAGGGGTCGGGATGGTGCATCCCCTTCTGGTAGCCGGCCGGCGGGGTCGTAATGCCGCCGTCCCAGGCCGGGATGGTGCCTGCGGTGTTCCCGGCTTTTTCCCCGCCCATGGGAGTGAGGTCTTTGCCGAGATGTGCGGCCTGGTCGGCCGAGATGGCCGCGAAGCCAGGAACGGCCATGAACAGACCGGCCAACAGCAGGATGGTTATCTTGATCGTCATGTTTTTCATTCTTCTCCCTCCTTAAAGGATTAGAAGGAATACTTGATATTGAAGGCCACGAAATCCCGGTCGTTGACCAGGTTGTAGCGGCCGGCGCCGAAGAAGTCGGTATAGCTCAGGTCCGCAGACCAGGTGCTCTGATAGTCGGCGCCGAGGCCGAAGGTGATCGCCTTGCGGCCTTCGATGAAGTTGCCGCCCGGTCCCGGCGTGTTGCCGTTGACATCGTGTGCCCAGGCGATCCGTGGCGAAAGCGTCACCGAACCGACTGCGTTATTAAAATCGAGCTTGGCGACGGCGCGGTAACCCCAGGAGTCGGCGTCGGCAAACGCGTCGGATGGTTCGGCCTTCTTGCCTGCGTGCACGCCTCCCGGATCTGCCTGCGCGTCATTGCCCGAGGTGTAGGTTCCGGGCCCTTCGAGGCGCAAGTCGCTCTTGCTGGGCATGCTGTGCACATGAGTAAAGCCGGCTTCGCCAAGCAGGACGAACTGGTCGGCGCCAAACGTCGGCCCGAACAGCTTGGTCATGGTCAACTGGACCTGGGAGACATCTTTCTCAACGTAGCCGGGGATGTAGGTCGAAAGGCCTTCGGGTGTCCCCTTGGTGATCTGGTTGTCCAAAAACGCCGGGCTGATCGGCCCCAGGGGGCTCAGGGCGGCAATCAGCAGTTCGACGTCGTCGATTTGCAGCGGGGCATCCTTGTGAAAGGAGTACTCGCCCTGTAGAGAGGCGCCGATGCTGTCCAGGGCCGTGTTGAAACTGACCCCGAACACCTTGATGTCCTCGGGGTACTCAACCTTGTACTGTGCCGTCTGGGCATACTCGTTGACTACATAAGCACTTGGCAACCCAGCTGGGGCGCCTACGTAAAGTGCTGCCGTTGCGGCGTTGGCTGCGCCGGTTGTGATCCCCGCGGCCTCGGCCGGTTGCAGGGTCCCCCCTAATGCTGCTGATGTATTTAAAGCCGCGGTTGTCCCTGCTGCTATGCTATCAGCAACGCTAACGCCGCCTTGAAGAGCTTGAAGTGTAGTGGCTGAACCTACCGCACTTGCAAAGCCGTTGGGCGTCCCGGTGACCCCGCTGATGACCGGCACCCGGCTGTGATAATTGATATAATAGAAGCCGAATTCGGTATTGTTCAGGCCGGGGGCATAAGCGCGGACCGCCAAGCCATATTGACCGCTATCTGAGGGGGTTTCGGTGGAACCGCGGGGCACCATCATGAAGCGATTGTCCGTGACTTCGGTGGGGATGATCAATCCTTGCCAACTGGTGCCGAGGTCCGACCAGTCGCCGAAGCCAAGCATGACCCGGTCGCCATCTTTGCCGGGGAAGTCCTGAGTGCTCCAGTAATAGCCGGTGGGGTCGATTTCCACCTGCTCCCAGTCGTACTGGTAAAAACCCTCCAGGGTCAGGTTTTCATTGGGGCTGAGCGAGGCTGACACCAGGCCGATCGGGGTGAGTGCTTCTTTCAACTCGGCGCCGGGAACGCGCAGCTTACTTAGATCGGCCGGGTTGATGATGTTGATGCCGTTGGTGATAAAGGTACTCTCCCCCCAGCTCAGGACCTGGTCGCCGGCCCGAATCTGACCCGGCATGTCGCCGGCCTGGAAGTTCCACCAGAGGTAGGCATCGAGCAGGGCGGCGTCTTTGCCAACCATGTCGAGAGCACCGTCACCCAGGTCGGTGCGTTCGCGGTCGTTGTCCTCGTTCTCGAAATCGTAGAAGGCCGAACCGCGCAGGAACAGGCCGACGTCTTTATACTCGAGGGCCAGCTCACTGGTGATCTTGACGGTGTTGCTGAACAACTTGCCATCATCGTAGTTGAGATTGCCGTCATCGCCGTTGAGCGAATAGGCTTTGCCACCGTTGGCGAGGCCGATGATGTCGTTATCGCGGTCCGCCACCCGCCAGCTCAAGCCATAGGAGAGGGTGCTGTCGAGACTCGCCTGCACCTCGCCGAGACTGAACTGAAAAGCCTCCGCTGGAGTTCCCCAAAGCATGGCCAGCAGGACGGGCATAAGGATGCCCAGCCGGCCGTAACTCTTTGACCCATACCAATTCATCATGTCACCTCCCGATGGTTGTGAAACAGCTGACCCATAGAAACCAAAAAAATCACGTTGCCGTGCAATTTAAAGACAGCCCTATATATACAACAAAATGGATAGAAATAAAACGCTATTTTATGACTTTTCTGTCGAGATCAAACAGAAATAAATAGATAAATTCATTAAAGTTGGCAGGATATGAGCAAGGTCATCGGGACGGGCGCGCCTCGGGTGGCGGAGAACGGTGAAAATTTCCAAATCACTACCGTGGCAGCCACAGGCAGCGGGCCAGCATGTTGAGACGGTCGTGATGAACCCCTGAGTTCTTCCGGATTGCTCTGCCCTGGAGTGATCGTGACAATCTCCCCTGGCGATCCTGGTTCTCCACCAGGGAGGTGGAGGCTCAGGAAAGCAGCGCCAGCTGTTCGGCGTGCAGATGGAATTCAAGCCCGGGTGGCCCGGACTGGTCAAGCTCAAAGCAGGTCAGACCGGCGTTCCCGATCAGTACGGACCCTCCTTTCAGGAGCATGCCTGCAACGCGTGCCATTTGCGGCTGGTGCCCGATCACCAGGATGCGGCTGCCTGCCGGCTCTCGCTGCAGGAGCTCAAGCAATTGCTGTGGAGGATGATCCGGGAGGGCCGCCTCCGTCGTCAGTATGTCACTGTAGGGGAAACGCACGCTTTCGGCGACCAGGGCCGCGGTCTGGTGGGCTCTGCGCTTTGGGCTGGCGACGATCAGGTCAAACTCAAGTCCGAGTCGCCTGATGCCTCGAGCGCTCGCTTTTGCCTGGGTGATCCCGGCTGGGCTGAGAGGCCTTTCGCGGTCCTCCTCGACGGAGTAGGCAAGCGCATGCTGCATCAGGTATAATTTCATTGATAAAAGACCTTTCCCCTGGGCAGGGTTTCAGAGTAAGCAATAACTCAGCTTAGCGTGTTTGGCAAGTCACTTCAATCGACGAGAGGGTGGATTTCCCGCAGCTTGCTGCACCGTGCATGGATGGCCGCCTGGTTCGCGCCTTATTGAGGGAATCCAGTACCCAGAATCCAGAATTCGGAATAAGTTCCTTCCTCCAGGTGGGTCCACGAGTTTATTCTGTCTACTGGATACTGAATTCTGGATATCCCGTGGCTTGCCGCGGGGAAGTTCATTCGTGCATGGTAAAGCGGCATGTCGTCCGCGCACTGGCCAGGAGCCGGCGTTGAACAGATTTTTCAGAAACATACCCTGGGTGGCCCTGATCCCGGCAGCAATCCTGCTCGGGCTGGCGCCTTTCCGGCCGGAACCGCATCTTCTGGAAAAACTGCGCATGCTCGTTAACGGTCAGCTGAACCGACCGCTGGATATCTTCGACCTTCTGCTCCATGGTGCGCCAATACTGCTGGTTCTAGGCAAGCTGTTGCTGGGTCGTGACCGGCCGTCATCCTCCGGTCATTAGGTTTTGCCGGCTAGGGATTGAAGAATAAGCAATGCTCGAAATTTTGCAACAGTTGACAACCGAGACCTGGCATATCTTGACCGATGCCGCACCCTACGTGCTCTTTGGTTTCCTGGCCGCCGGGTTGATCAAAGGCGTTCTCCCGGTAGAGGTCGTTGCCAGGCATCTGGGGGGGCGCTCAAGCGCGGCAGTGCTCAAGGCGTCACTGCTCGGTATCCCGCTGCCGCTCTGCTCCTGCGGTGTGCTCCCGGCAGCGATCAGCCTGCGCAGGCAGGGTGCCGGGCGCGGCGCCTCGGCAGCTTTTCTGGTGACGACTCCCGAGACAGGGGTCGATTCGATCGCCATCACTTGGGCCTTGCTCGATCCGTTGATGACGGTCGTCCGTCCCCTGGCCGCATTTGTCACCGGGGCTTTGAGCGGAATCCTCATCAACCTGCTGCCCGAGGAGCAGACGGCCCTGAGTGGGGAGCAAAACGGCGGTGTCTGCCCAGAGGCGTGCTGCTCAGGCAAGCCCGTACCGCAAGGGCCTCCTGCCGGGCGCATGGCCGATGGCATTGGTTATGCCTTTGGTGAACTGCTTAAGGATGTCGGCTCCTGGATGCTTCTCGGTGTGCTGATTGCCGCGGTACTGGCAACACTCATCCCGGACGATTTTTTTGCCTTGCTGTTTGAACATCAGAACGCTTCGCTGTTCCTCATGCTGCTGGTCGGCATCCCCCTGTATATGTGTGCCAGCGCTTCGACGCCGATTGCCGCAGCCCTGGTCCTCAAGGGTTTGTCCCCTGGCGCGGCACTGGTCTTCCTGCTGGCCGGACCGGCGACCAATGTTGCGACGCTGACAGTCGTGGCGCGTTTCTGGGGGCGCCGGGCCACGGCGGTTTACTTGGCGGTCATCGCGTGCTGCTCGCTGGTGTTCGGTTGGCTGGTGAATGAATTTTACGCCTGGGCGGGGCTGGATATCCATCGCTGGGTGACCCAGGCGCCAGGGGAAGCGGCCAGCTGGTGGAACAGTGCTGCTGCGGTGCTCTTGCTGCTGCTGATCATGCGGGCGTTCTGGACGGCGCGGCGGGTTGACGACTGCTGTGGTTCCTAGGGGCCTGCCACAGAACGGATCTCACTTGTTTTCCTCGGTCGTCCGACTTCTGCGGTGGGTCTTCCGAAAGCACCGGCTCTGCCAGTCACATTCGGGTTTACAGCCGCTTTTCAACAGGCCGATCTCGATTCTAAAGACCCTGAATCATAAAAACTGGCCGCCCGGTTCGATGTCCGGGTGGCCAGTTCAAAGTGGTCTGGTTGTCATGACATCAGGGGTTTTTTGTTACCTGGTCGGTTTGCGTTTAAGCTCAGGCATCGCCATCGAAATGACCAGGTTTGCCAGAAGTATGGCGCTGGTGAGTGAAGAGACGACGATCGTCAGGAAACCATTGATGAAGAGACTGAAGGCAATCAGGAAGCCGAAGGCATAGATGATCGTGGCAACCGGGAGACTTTCCTGCAGGGCATGAATTTTATGCTCGGGCTGTACCTTGAAGTTGCATTGTCTACCGCAGGCCCAGGCGATCCTCGTACCATAAAGGAAGCTTACCGCCGCCGTCACAAAACAAGCGATCCCCTGGAGTGCTTCGAACATGATTGCAACCCTTATGGTTTAAATTGCAGAACCGTAAAACCCGCCAAGCTGTCAACAACCCACAAGGTCAATGTGGTGAACGTAACTGTCTTATATCACGATTATTTGTCGTTGCATATGGCATAAAATAAACGCCCCGATAATTCGTGGGCGGCCGATTGACGAATTGGCCGCCTGCATGAGGATTCTAAACGCAACAGCAGGTCTAGGCAAAGACAGGGATCAATAACATTGCTTTTTTACCATCCTGTGCCTGGGCATTTCAGCGTTAAATAGAAATTTGATCTGGTTTGCTCTCAAGGTTGATGGGTTGCCGTTCCGGATAAGAAAAGGGGCCGCGCCTCTTGCGCAGCCCCTGAGGATTTTTCAGGCCCTGAAAATATTCCGCGTTACTGCTGTACGTGCTTCTGCCAGTCGGCGAGGAATTTCTCCAGACCGATGTCAGTTAGCGGGTGTTTGGCCAGCTGCCGCATCACACTGTAGGGAATGGTGCAGATGTCGGCACCCATCAGGCCCGCCTGCAGCACATGCTGCGGGCTGCGCACCGAGGCGACGATGATCTCGGTGGGATAGCCGTAGTTGTCGAAGATCGTTCGGATCTGGTCGACGACTTCCATGCCGTCGTGACCGACATCATCGAGTCGGCCGACGAAAGGTGAGACATAAGTGGCTCCGGCTTTGGCGGCGAGCAGGGCCTGCAAAGGCGAGAAGATCAGTGTCAGGTTGGTTTTGAGGCCCTTTTGAGTCAGCACCTGGGTCGCTTTGAGCCCGTCTTCGGTGAGCGGCAATTTGATGACGATCTTGTCAGGAGCAAGGCTGGCGAGCTCTTCTCCCTCTGCGACCATGCCGGCAGCTTCGATTGCCACCACCTCTGCTGAAATCGGCCCGTCGACCAGGTTGATGATCTCCTTGAGAACCTCATGAAAATCCCGACCGCTCTTGGCGACCAGCGAAGGGTTGGTGGTGACGCCGTCAACCAGTCCCAGCTCGCCGGCCGCAGCTATTTCCTTGACATCTGCTGTATCGATGAAAAATTTCATGGTACTGCTCCTTAAAAAGGTGTTGAGCGAACTTAGTGCAGAAGTCAGCTGCGCTCCAGGTATTTGTCACGGCAGGCGGCCGAACAGAAATAGTGGGTCTTGCCCTTGGCCTCGGCCTTGACCGCATCGCTGCGTGGCACGTAGGTCCCGCATTCAGGGTCCTGGACCATCTCTTCCCCACGAGCGGTTTTCTCCGGAGGCGGTGAAGGCGGTTTCAGGATGAACTGCTTGATGGCCTGGAAAGCCGTGTAGATCAGGAAGCCGACTATAAGCCAGATGATGAGTCGAACCAGCATGTTATTTACCAGCTTGCGCGCAAGGGCACAAGTTCTGCAACTCCGCTGCTGCCTGCAGCCAGCTCGGTGATGCTTTGCTCAAGCAGCGGGTGCCGGAGATCGGGGGCGATTTCAATCAGGGGCGCGAGTACGAACGTCCGCTCCTGGAGTCTGGGATGCGGTATCGTCAGGTCCTCCTCGCTGATGATCTGGTCGGCATAAAAAAGGATGTCGATATCAATCGTGCGCGGCGCCCACCTGACCGGCCTGGAGCGACCGAACTCATTCTCTGTCGCCAGGCAGGTTTCCAGCAGTTGTCGGGGGGTGAGGGAGGTCTGCACCTGCAGGACGGCGTTCAGGAAGAGCGGGTTGTCCGGCGGGCCGCCAATGGCTTCGGTTTCGTAAACCGAAGAGGCCTGGATAAGTTCAAGCTCAGGTCGGTTGGTCAGCGCATCGCGAGCACCACGCAGAAAAGCCAGGCGGTTGCCGAGGTTGCTGCCGAGCCCAAGGTAGGCACTATTCATGTCGTGTAAATTCTCCCTCTTCCTCGGGTTGAATATAACCATAGTGACCGAGAGGCGTCAACCACGCTGAACACCTTTGCCTGAAGTCATCGTGCCAGGACGCAAAAGGGATGCAATGCGGCAAATTGTGCTATCATGAATGGCAATCACGCAGGCCAAATTGACGGGAGGCCTGCAGGCCATCCTCCAGACGCCAGAAAAACTGGATGTGATGCTGCCAAGGAGCCTGTTATCTGCATGTCGAATGATCCGCGTATCCCGATTCTGAACGTGATCGAGACCCTCTCCGACCGCTACCTGAAAGGCAAGGTCAAGGCTGTCAAACTGGCCATGATGACGCTGCTCTCCGGAGGGCACCTGTTACTCGAGGACATCCCCGGCCTTGGCAAGACGACCCTGGCGCTAGCCCTGGCGCACGCTTTGGGGCTGTCTTTTGGGCGCATTCAGTGCACCAGCGACCTGTTGCCCTCCGACATCACCGGCCTGTCGATCTACGACCGCGACCGCAACCAGTTCCGCTTCATGGAGGGCCCGGTGTTCAACAATCTGGTCCTGGCCGACGAGATCAACCGGGCCATGCCGAAGACCCAGAGTGCACTGCTCGAAGCGATGGAAGAGCACCGGGTCACCATCGAAGGCAAGACCTATCGTCTCCCAGATCCTTTCATGGTGATCGCCACGCAGAACCCGGTCGAACAGGTTGGCACCTACCCGCTGCCGGAGTCGCAGCTCGACCGGTTTCTGATTACCACCGGCATCGGTTATCCGCCGGAAGCGATGGAGAAGAAAATCATCCGCACCGGCAGCATCCGCGAGGGGATCCGAGAGATCGAGCCGCTGCTGACCATCGAACAGCTGCAACGGGCACGGCAGGAGATTCGTGAACAGGTGCAGCTCTCCGAGAAGATCACCGAGTATATCTATCGCCTGGTGGCAGTCACCCGCGGGCATCCGATGCTGCTGGCGGGGATTTCCACCCGCGGCGCCATCAGCCTGGCAGAAACCGCCCGCAGCCATGCCTTCCTGGCCGGCCGCGACCATGTCATTCCTGAAGATGTCAAAGACCTATATCTGGCGGTCTGCGCCCACCGGCTGATCCTGCGTCCGGAAAACGAGGCCCTCGACCGCAAGGAGATTCTACTTTCGCTGCTCGAAGAAAATCCGGCGCCTTTGGTCTGAAGCTGACCCGCGCCGGATTCATTTATATCGCCATCACCCTGCTGCTCGGGTTCGCCGCTGTCAACACCGGCAACAACCTTCTGTACCTGTTGGTCTCCGCACTGCTTGGCTTCATGGCCGTATCCGGGGTTCTGGGCAAGTGGAACCTGTCCCGCGTCGACGTGCGCTACCTGCCCCCCGAGGAAATCTACGACGGGCGGCCGACCCTGATCGGTGTCGAACTCGTCAACCGGCGCCGCTGGCTGCCGATCTTCCTCATGGAGGTTGTGGCCGCCGAGCGGGCATTGTTCTTTCCTCTGGTGGACCGCGGGCAGGGACGCCAGAAAAGCATGCAAGTCACCATCTCGGGACGCGGGTTTCGAGCACTTCCCGGTGTTATGATCCGCTCTCGCTTCCCGGTCAACTTCTTCATTCGCACGCAGGGGCTGGAGATTGTCCAGCAGGTCACGGTTTTTCCGGCGCCGCATCCATGCCCCGACCTGTATCTGGTCGATCCGGGCGGCGTTCAGGGGGCGCAGCACAACTGGCAAAGAGGCTTTGAGGGCGATATCAACCGTATCAGCGATTACCAGGGGGGGGAACCGCTCAAATCGATTCACTGGAAACTCACCGCCCGCCACGACCGGCTCAAGGTCAAGGAACTGTCTGCCGCCACCCGCAAGCCGATTGTCCTTGACCTGGCGGGCCTACCCGGTTCAAGCCTGGAACAGCGCCTGCGCCACGCCAGCTACCTGGTGACGCACTGGCTGCGCGACGGCTGGCCGGTCGGTCTGAAAGCCGGAGGACTCGAACTGCCCCCGGGGTCGGGCTATCGGCATAAACTCCTGCTTCTGAAGGCCTTGGCACTTTATGATCAGGATCAAAAGACTGCTTGATCTGTTCGCCGGTGGCGTTGCCCTGATCAGCCTGGGGCCGGTACTGGTTTACCTTGATAGAGGGCTTCTGCCGCTTGCGCTGTTGGCAATCCCGGCCGGCTTCTGGTGTGACCGTCGGGGACGTTACCCGCTGCCGACCTGGCTGGCGACCCTGCTTGCTCTTTGCGGCATGGCGTTCTATGCAATGCAGATCACCCGGGCAGACGTTGCCCTGCCAGTGGTCCACGCCATGGTGGTCCTGATGACGGTCCGCCTGCTGACCCCCAAGGCAGGACGAGACTACCTGCAGATTTTCGTCCTGGCCCTCTTTATCCTGGCCGGTTCCTCGCTGATCCACCTGGAGGTCGGTTTCGCTCTTTACCTGGTCCTGCTGGTTTTCGGCGTGACGCTCGGCCTGGTCCTGTTGACCGTCCATGTCACCGACCGCAAGTTGGCCATGACCCGTCCGGATTTAACCAAGCTGATTAAAATCGGCTTGATCCTGCCTTCTGCCTCCCTCTTGCTGATGCTGGTTTTTTTCGTCGTATTGCCACGGACCAGCCATCCGCTCTGGAATTTCCTCAACCCCTCCACAAAGGGAGTGGTGGGTCTTGCCGAAGCGATGCAGCCGGGAAGTTTCTCGCAGATTGCCGCCAACCGGGCGCTGGCTTTTCGTGCCGAGGGTCCGGAATTGGCTCCGGAGGACCGCTACTGGCGGGCACTTGTCCTCAACCAGTCGCAAGGTGGGCGCTGGATTCGTCAACCCCCTCCTCGGGAGGGGCCTCCGCGCATCGAGGGTCCCGAACCGGTGGTTTTCATGATTTACCCGGAGCCACGCACGGACCGCTACCTGGTGACCCTCGACCGCCCGACACTCGCCAAGGGGGTTCGCTACGACCAAAGCGTCGACCAGATGTTTGTCGCCCGCAACGCGCTTGATCACCGATTCCGCTTTGAAGTTCATGCCAGTCCCGGCGCAAGGCTTCAGGTGCGGGGTCAGGTCGATCGCGATTTCTACCTGCAACTCACCGACGAGGTCTCGCCGCGCATGCGCCAGCTCGCTGCTGACATCCGTCGACAGGGTGCCGGTGCAGCTGTGCGCGTCGATGCCCTGGCCAAGTTCTTCCGCAGCCAACAGCTCAGTTATGCCCAGGATGACCTGCCGAGCGGATCCCAGGCCATCGATCTGTTCCTCTTTGACAAGAAGCGGGGCTATTGTGAGTTCTTTGCCTCGGCCTACGTGACCCTGGCCAGGCTTGCCGGCGTGCCCGCCCGGCTGGTCGGTGGCTACTACGGAGGCGATTACAACCCGCTGGGCGGCTATTACCTGGTTACCGAGGACGCCGCTCATGTCTGGGTCGAAATCCTCACCGACGACAACCGCTGGCAGCGGGTTGATCCGAGTCAGTGGGCGATCAATGCGGCGACCACTCTGGGAGAGCGAGATCGGGCGCGGCTGAGCACTCTGCGGCAGCTGGCCGATAGCCTCAACTACCAATGGGTACAGGCGGTCGTCGTCTTCGACCTGGCCCAGCAGATATCGCTCTTCCGCGAAGCTGGTGACAGCTTGCGCAATTTGCGCACGCTGCGTGTTCCGGACGGTGGGTGGCAAGTTGTCGGCGGGCTGCTTGTCGGGATTGCCGCGGTGGCTGGAGCTGTCTCCTGGCGGCGCAAGCCGAAAGAGGCCCGCCTGCTCGAAGAGCTACGAACGCGGATCAGGAAACGCTTTGGTCATGAAGCCTGGCGGCCGGGGACTGGCCTGGCCGAGATCGGTGAACAGCTGGATAATGCGGAGTGTCGTGAGTTTGCCCGGATCTATTACGGAGCCATTTTCCGTGACCGGGTCTTGACCACACAAGAATTTGTGCGGCTGAAGCGCCTTCTGAAGAGGATCTAGACCGGGTTTCGCCGCCACCCGCATCTGCCAGATCCGCTAGCCCCGGGCCAGATCATTCTTGCTGCGGCGCCGGCGGCGAGGCCGGTGGTGGGTGCGGCGGCCTGGTGGCCTGACCGGTTTCTCGGTGGGCTCGTGGCCAGTGTGCAGAGCTTTCTTCCAGATCTCAACCAGGGCCGGATCGCCGCCATTGGCCTGGTTCCAGAGTTGGAACATTTCGAGGGCCCGCGGCGTCTCAGGATTGAGCAGGAAACGCTTCTGACCACGATGGCCGAGGCCGCGCGCGAACCGGTAGCAGCCAACCAACATCTCCCGTGCCTGGTGACGTAGGCCATGGGCCAGGCGAAAATGATTGCAGTACGGTGTCAGCAGGTGCCCGGCGGAAAGCAGGACCTCGTTGATCGGCAACGATGCCTGCACCGGGCATTTATGCCAGAAACGATCGATAAACAGGCCGGCCAGAATCATCGCTTCATCGACAGAGCCGGGTGTGCGGAAATGCTGGTTGAGGCTCGCCAGCAGTTTGAAGGTCGATTCCCCGGGCTGGTAGCCGCCCATCAAAGGCTGCAGCAAGCCGAGCGACTGGGCCCGCTGCAGGACCTCGGCACCGACACCGTGCCGGAAAAGCTCCAACAGCTCTTCGCGAACCCTGGCCGATGCGGCTTCGGCGATTAGATGAGCTTTTCCGGTGATCGCATCAAGAGTCTCCGGGTCGAGAGTGAAACCGAGCCGGGCACTGAACTCCAAGGCGCGCAGCATGCGCACCGGGTCCTCGGCAAAGCGGACACCGGGGTCGCCAATCACGCGCAGCCGACGGTTTTCCAGGTCCTGCAGGCCGCCGACATGATCGACAATCGAGAAGTCGGCGATGTTGTAGAACAGGGCGTTGATGGTAAAGTCGCGCCGAAAGGCATCTTCGCGCGGCGTGCCGAACTGGTTCTGCAGAAATGTGCCGTGTTCTTCAGGGTCTTCAGGCAGTTCATCGGGGTGCGGGTGACGGCGAAAGGTGGCGACCTCTATGACCTGGTCGCGACCGAACCTTATGTGGGCCAGGCGGAAGCGGCGGCCGACCAGGAAGCAATTGCGAAACAGCTTCTTGACTTGCTGCGGGGTCGCGTCGGTGCCGATGTCAAAGTCTTTGGGGGTCCGTCCGAGCAGGAGATCGCGCACGCTGCCGCCGACCAGGTGGGCCTGGTAGCCATTACGGTGGAGCCGATAGAGGACCTTGAGGGTGTTTTCGTCGATCTGGCTGCGGGAAATGCTGTGGGCCGGACGGGGCAGGATCGTCGGGTCCGCGGGGGCAGCGCTAGAGTTGACTGCTGATGAGGCCATGGAGTTCCAGTGGTCTTTGCCGTCTTTGGGAAACCCGACGACTGGTAAAGTTCCCACTGTATAGCAGATTTCCCCCCGCGATGGAAGCTCGGCGGCATTACGCGTTGTCATCGATCGGCTATCCGGTTATAACATGAGCATCTAACGCAGGCGTGAAGACCCTGCAGGAGCTGCTCCTGACATGAACCTCCTGGTTGTCCTCGGCCCGACAGCGTCGGGCAAAACCCACCTGGCCGTTCAGGCCGCCCGTCAGCTTGACGGTGAGATCATCTCGGCCGATTCAAGGCAGGTCTACCGTGGTCTGGACATCGGCAGCGGCAAAGACCTGGACGAATATGGTGAGATTCCATACCACCTGATTGACGTGGTGGACCCCGGCTACGAATTCAGCCTGTTCGATTTTGCCCGGAGCTTCTGTGCTGCATACCGTGGGATTCGTGGGCGCAACCGCCTGCCGATCCTGGCCGGGGGCACGGGCCTCTATCTCGATGCCGTGCTGCGTGGTTACGATCTGGTCGCAGTCAGCCTCAACCGGGCCCTGCGCGCGCAGCTTGATCCCCTCCCCCTCGAGGAGCTCCAGGCGCGCCTGCGCGGCCTGCGTCCCGGGCAGCACAATATCACCGACCTGGCGGATCGCTCGCGACTGATCAGGGCCATCGAAATTGCCGAGGGAGAACAGCAGCCAGATTCGCAGCCCCTGTCCCTGCCGGAGTTGTCACCAAGGGTTTTTGGACTGCGCTGGCCGCGGGAGCTGCTGAGGCAGCGCATTACCGCGCGCTTGCGGCAGCGGCTTGAGCATGGCCTGGTCGAGGAGGTCGCCGGCCTGCATGCTGCGGGTGTTCCCTGGCAGACCCTCGATTATTACGGCCTGGAATATCGCTTCGTAGCCGAACATCTGCAGGGCAGGCTCAACCGCAACGACCTCTTCCAGAAACTGAACAGCGCCATCCACCAGTTTGCCAAGCGCCAGGAAACCTGGTTCCGGCGCATGGAACGCCAGGGGATCGTGATTCATTGGCTCGATGCAGCGGACGATCCGGGCGCCGAACTGCTTGCCGCATGTCGGGATCGTCGCGGATGACTCCTCAGCCTGCCGCCGTCGGGCGCTACCTCGACAGGAATGCCGTCCAGGGGGCGTGGCAGCTTGCCGGTGAAGGCCGTGCCGGCTTCGCCGGCGCCGTAGTCATCCCCTCGCTGGCTGAAGGTGACCGTCTCTTCACGACCCTGCAGAGCCTGGCGGGAAATTCCGCTCAATGGACTGCACGCTTTCTGGTGGTGGTCGTCATCAACCAGGGGGCCGCCGCTGAAGCCGGACAGCAACGGCAGAACATCCTCGACCTGGCCCGGTTGGCTGACCTGAGTGAACGGTCGAAACTCTGCCTGGCCTGGGTTGACGCCGCCAGCCCGGGCTGTGAAGTCCCGGACAAGCTGGCGGGCGTCGGTTTTGCCCGCAAACTCGGTATGGACCTGGCGCTTGAGCGACTGGACTGGTCAGGCGATCCCCTGTTGATCTGCCTCGATGCCGACACCCTGGTTGAAGCCGGTTATCTGCAGGCCATTGCGGCCCATTTCCGCCACTCTTCCCTGGGGGCGGCGGTGCTGCCCTTTCGTCATCAACCGGGGGCTGGACCAGTCCAGCAGATGGCAATCGATCGCTACGAGCTTTTCCTGCGCAGTTACGTTTACGGACTGTACCTGGCCGGCTCACCCTACGCCTTCAATTCCGTTGGCAGCGCCATGGCCTGCCGGGGATCGGCCTACGTGCGTTGCGGTGGCATGAACTGCCGCAAGGCCGGGGAAGATTTTTACTTCCTGCAGAAGCTGGCTAAGACCGATGGAGTCGAGCGATTGTCAGGGACCACGGTGTTCCCCGAGCCACGGGTCTCGGAGCGGGTCCCTTTCGGAACCGGGCGCAGCATGGCCCGCATGCTCGCTGGTGAGTCCCGGGCCGTGCTCTTTTACCCGGTCACCGCGTTTCGGATTGTCGCGGAGTGGTTGAAGGTCGCAGGAGAGAATCTGTCGGGCCCCGCCGAGCAGGTATTCGCTCAGGCAGAAACAATCTCCCCGGTGCTGGCAGGCTACCTCGACCAATCCGGATGGCATACAATCTGGCCGCGCCTGCAATCGACTCACAACTCGAGCACCAAACGTTTACAGGCCTTCCATGCCTGGTTCGATGGTTTCAGGACCATGCGCCTGGTGCACCTCCTGTGCGATGCGGGCCTTCATCGCGGCGAACCCGCAGAGGTCCTGCCTGAGTACTTTGCCTGGGGTGGGCGTAGGTGCCCCGGTACCGTGGCAGAGATGCTCGAAGCCCTGCGTCTGCTGGATGGGGCTGCGCCCTGATAAGTTTGTCGAAAAACTAAAAAGCTGTGCTAGTATGAAAATGAGGCTATTGTAATTGACTGTTGAACGGGAGGAGTAGAAAACTGCCGATGAGTGCTACTGACAACCCTGAGTACGCTGAGGAACAAAAGAACCTGCGCCGCACCACGCGAGCACCGTTGATTGTAGAGAAAATACCCTGTGGCGACGGCGTGAAAACCTTGTTCGGCTACGCCAAGAACATCAGTCGTGGCGGGCTGTTTATCGCGACGGTCAAACCGCGTGAACCTGGAGAGATCTTCTTGATCGAGCTGTCCTTGCCGACAGCCCCGCGGCATACGCTTCGCTGCCGTTGCGAGGTTGTCTGGAAGCGACATTTCCAACGTAAGGAGAATCTTCAGCCGGGGATGGGCTTGCGTTTCATCGATCTCTCCGAAGCCGATGGTGACAAGATCGATGAGTGGGCAACCGCGCTGAAGACCGCGCTTGGGTAATCGTTTGACACGGCCACAAAGGGCGGCTATTTCGGGCAATTAAAATATGCGGCTGTTTTTCAAGATAATCATTGATTGGACGGTGTGAAAAGGAGAGAACCATGGCCCAGGAAATGAAGCTGATTGAGGCAATCAAGCATGCGATCCAAACGGAAAAGGACGTAATGGACTTTTACCTGAAGGCCGCGGCAATGACCGCCAATGATCGTGGCAAGAAGATATTTGAACAACTGGCCAAAGAGGAGCGCGAACATGCCGGACACTTTTTCAAGATTTACACCGGCAGCGATCTCGGCTCTTTTGAAGAATTCATCAGCCAGCCGCCCACATCCAACCATGCCATGCTCAAGCAGTTGGAAAAAGCCCTTGATGAAAATGTCCACGAACGCAAGGCTATGGAGCTCGCCATGCAGGAGGAGGAGGATCTGGCCCAGAACCTGCGCATGGCGGCTTCCCGCATTGTCGATCCCGCCGTGCGGGCAGTCTTTGATCGCATGGCCGAGGAAACTGCAACCCATTACGCGATCATTGAATCGGAGTACGCACACATGATGGGCATGGTGCATGAATCGGATATCGATACCTATGTACGTGAATAACTGCTCGAAGTTTGTCTTGTTGTTGGTCGGGCTCCTGTTGCCTGTCTCGGCAGGCGCTGTGACCGGCGCAGTGCACGATGTGCACACCCTGCCGGGCAATGATGAATTCCAGAGCACAATCGAGGCCCGCTGCACCATCTGCCATACGCGGGATCGGGTTGATGCCGCGTTCGGTCAGCAGGTGGACCTTGATGCCCTCCTGCAGCGCATGATCGAACGCGGCGCCATTCTCAGCGAGCGCGACCAGAAGGTCCTGGGTACTTTCTGGGGGTCTCCGCTCAAGAGTGGGGACGCATCGCCTCCCGCCAGCAAATAGCGATGCGGGAGCAAAAGGGAAAATGCAAAGGACCGGCCTTCAGGCCGGTCCTTTTTTGTGTCATATCATTGACTGCTCGGTATCAGGGCTGCCAGATTTTCAGGAGCGCTTCGGCCATTTCAGCCGGACTGTCGGCAACGCTGACACCACATTCGCGCAAAAAAGCCTTCTTGCTGGCCGCATCGCCCTTGCCGCCTGAGATGATCGCACCGGCATGACCCATGCGCTTGCCGGCCGGCGCCGTGGCCCCGGCGATGAAGGCCGCAACCGGTTTGGTCATATGGTCACGGACGAATTCGGCGGCCTGCTCTTCGGCGTTACCGCCGATCTCGCCGATCATGATCACTGCCTTGGTGGCCGGATCGTCTTCGAACATCTTCAACACGTCGAGGTGGCTGGTGCCATTGACCGGGTCGCCACCGATGCCGACGCAGGTGGTCTGGCCGATACCGCGGGTGGTCAGCTGCCAGACCGCTTCGTAGGTCAGGGTCCCTGAGCGGGAAACCACGCCGACCGGGCCGGGCTTGTGAATATAGCCAGGCATGATGCCGATCTTGCATTCGCCGGGGGTAATCACGCCAGGGCAGTTGGGGCCGACCAGGCGGCAGTTCCTGCCCTCCATGTACTTGTTGACCTTGACCATATCAAGCACCGGCACACCCTCGGTGATGCAGATCACCAGCTCGATGCCGGCATCGACCGCCTCCATGATGGCATCGGCGCTGCCGATCGGCGGGACGTAAATCACCGAGGCATTGGCGCCGGTTTTTTGGACCGCCTCTTCGACCGTGTCGAAGATCGGGAAGCCGTCGATTTCACTGCCGCCCTTGCCGGGGGTCACGCCGCCGACCATCCGGGTCCCGTAGTCACGCGCGCCTTGGGCGTGAAACAGGCCCGTTGCGCCGGTGATGCCCTGGGTGATAACTCTCGTATTCTTATCGACCAATATGCTCATCGTACTTTCTCCTTAACCCTTGACGGCCTTGACGATCTTTTCGGCTGCATCTGCCATGCCGTCGGCACTGACAATGTTCAACCCCGATTCCGCCAGCATCTTCTTGCCGAGTTCCACGTTGGTGCCTTCGAGGCGCACCACCAGAGGTACTTTGACGCCAAGCTGCTTCGCCCCGGCGATGACGCCGGTGGCGATGACGTCGCACTTCATGATACCGCCGAAGATGTTGACCAGAATTCCCTCGACTTTGCTGTCGGCGAGAATGATCTTGAAGGCCTCGGTGACGCGCTCGATGGTGGCTCCGCCCCCGACATCGAGGAAGTTGGCCGGGTCGCCGCCGTAGTGCTTGATGATGTCCATGGTCGCCATGGCCAGTCCGGCGCCGTTGACCATGCAGCCGATGTTGCCGTCCAGAGCAATGTAGGAGAGGTCGTACTGCGAGGCCTCGATCTCCATCGGGTCCTCTTCGTCATAATCGCGCAGGTCGCGGATGCGGATGTGGCGGAAGAGGGCGTTGTCGTCGAAATTCATCTTGGCGTCGAGGCAGAGCAGGGAGCCTTCCTTGGTCAGAACCAGTGGGTTGATTTCGAGCAGGGAGCAGTCGGCATCGACAAACGCCTTGTAAAGGCTCATCAACAGCGGCACCGCCTGTTTGACCTGTGGATAGGCAAAACCGAGCTTGAAGCCGACCTTGCGGGCCTGGAAAGCGGTCAGCCCGACAACCGGGTCGACCACTTCGAAGAAGATTTTCTCCGGGGTCTTGGCGGCGACCTCCTCGATGTCCATGCCCCCTTCGGCCGAAGCCATCAGGGTGACCCGGTCGGTGGCCCGGTCGACCAGGAAGGACACGTAGAACTCGTCGGCGATGTTGCAGCCCTTCTCGATCAGAACGCGCTTGACGATCTTGCCTTCCGGACCGGTCTGGTGAGTCACCAGGTTCATGCCGAACATCTCGCGGGCGAATTTCTTGACCTCGTCGGCCGTCTTGGCGATCTTGACGCCGCCGCCCTTACCGCGTCCACCGGCGTGAATCTGTGCCTTGACCGCATAGGGCCCGTCGCCGAGACGCTTGGCCCAGTCGCGGGCCAGGTTGCTGTTGTAGACCACGTGCCCTTCCGGAACCGGAACCCCGAAATTACGCAGGATTGCCTTGGCCTGGTACTCGTGAATATTCATGGGTAATTACCCTCCGCAGGAAATGGGTTTAACGGGCGGCCTTCCTCGACCGGCCCTATCTGGCGCCAACACGTAGCGGGTGTCAGTATCAGTCTGTTAAAAGTTGCTCAGAACCGTGGATTTGTCAAATGGAACCCTGACTTTTTTGCTGTGAGGACACTCTCTCACAAGGTCAAACTTCTGACCTCTCGAACGCAGAGCAGGGTATCGCGATTTTCTCCTTTTGTCTAAGCAAAAAGCACTTTTTTGTAAATAAAACAATGGTTTAAAGATTTTATTCTGATTTCTGAATGGTGGTCGAGGCAGATTGTGCCTGTTGTGGCAGTTGGCGTTGCCAGGGCGGACGGTTTTCAGTGCTCATGATCATGATAGCCGTCGCCGTGGGGCGGGACCAGCGGCTTTCGCCCCGGCACGGTTCGCCTGCCGGGAGAGCACACCGGGCACGCCTGCATGGCAAATGGTTTTTCCAGTCTGCAGGCATGAAGAAGTTCCTCGTTCTTGAAGATGTCCAGCGTCGGGCCATCGGCCATTACCTGGCCGTCCTGCAGAACAATGGTCCGCTCGCACAGCTCCAGGACCATGTCGAGATCGTGGCTGGTGATGATGCGCGTGTGGTGAAACGCCTGCAGCAGTGCCATGACTTGCCGCCGGGCATGGGGGTCGAGCCCATTGGTTGGTTCGTCGAGGACCAGGATATCCGGCAGCATCGAGAGCACGGTCGCAATCGCGACGCGCTTCTTTTCGCCGCCGGAAAGATGGTAGGGCGGCTTGTGGCGCAACTCGACGGCTTCCACCATGCCCAGCGCCTCAATGACCCGGGTCTCGACGTCCGTCGCCGCCAACCCCATGTTCAGCGGTCCGAATGCGACATCGTCAAACACCGTCGGCATGAACAACTGGTCGTCCGGGTCCTGGAAAACTATTCCCACGGTGCGTCGGACCTCGGCCAGGTTCTCACGGGCCAGCAGCGTATCACCGATCACAACCTCACCGGAGGTGGCCGACAGGTAGCCGTTCAGGTGAAGCAGCAGCGTTGACTTGCCGGCTCCGTTGGCGCCGATGATGGCAACCGATTCGCCGTGATGGATGCGGAAGGAGACATCATTCAGGGCGACGGTGCCATCGGGGTAGACGTGCTGCAGGTTCCTGACCTCGACTTTATGGTGGCTCATGACAAGCTTCCCGCGAATAGGCCGCCGAGCAACTGCGGAGCATTGTAGAGGCGGAGTACGATGAAGAGAGCGCTCCAGCCGCCCATAAAGATCAGTTCCTTGCTGCCGAAGCGGCCCTGTGGGCCGGTGGTGTGAAATTCTCCCGAAAAGCCACGGGCCAGCATCGCCATGTGAATCCGTTCGGCCCGGTCCCAGGTGCGCAGCAGAAGGTGGCCGACCAGCGAGCCGAACTGGCGCAAGCTTAAACCCCGCCTGCCGAAGCTGCGCAGCTGGCAGGCCCGGATAGTGCGCACGCCTTCATCGGTCAGGACGAAGATGTAGCGGTAGAGAAAGAGCAGTTGCACTGCGAACGCCTTAGGCATCCCCAGTTTCTCCAGGGCCGCGCAAATTACCGGGAAACCGGTCAAGGCGACGAGGATAATGGCGACGCTGGCTGTCAGGGTGGCCCGGATGAGGATTGAAGCACAGGAAACCCACCCCCCCCAGATAGCGAACTCGCCGACATGCATGATCACCTGTCGGTCGAAGACCGGGTTGAAGATGCCGATGACGAGGGCGAAAGGGATTACGATCAGAATCTTGCGGAGGATATAGCCGAAAGGCAGTCCACTCGCCGCGATTAGAACCGCCGGATAAAGCAGGTAAGGAAGCATTGCGGAGATCGTGTAGCGGTCGAAGGAAACAACGCAGAGGACGAAGCAGGCGGTTGTCAGCACCTTGGCGCGCGGGTCGAGGCGATGCAGCGCCGTGTGCTGCGTGGCGAGCAGGTCGAGCTGTTTGAAATCGAGAAAAGTGCCATCTATCGCCAGCATGCTCAGGCTCCACTCCCGGCGCAATCACCCGGCAGGTTGTTTGAGTCAGTGGCTCGCCCCAAAGCCCTTGGGCTCTGCCCGTTTCCTACAGAGGATCCCGACCAGGAAACAGACCGCCAGGGTGATTGCGCCGCCGATCAGACCGGAAAGGCTCTTGCCGATGCGTTCTTCAACGGGAGAAGCGGTCTCCTCGGGATGGCCCCTTTTGCCCTCGGGCATGGTGACACCGGAGTGCAGGGCCGTTTTGCTCTGGATGGTCTCAAGGGCCTTGTGTTCGGGGTCCTGCGCATGCGGGAATCCCGCCGATTCTGTAATCCTGGCGATGGACCATTCGAGGCCGTCTGGGGCATCTGAAGCAAACCAGGACAAGACTCCGCCGGTTAGTGCGGCCGCGGCAAGTAGCGTGGCCAGCAATGATCGCAGCGGGCGCTTTGCTGTCGGCTTGACCCGAGAGACGTTCTCCAGGGTTTCCGGCCTGGCACGGTAGATAAAAGCGATCACCAGTGCGGTTGCCACTCCTTCAACGACGCCAATGGCCAGGTGAATCGACTGCATCAACAGGAGAAACTCCTTGAACGGCAGGGCGGAGACCCCTGAGGCAACCGTCTGCAGCACGACGCCGAGTGACCCGAGCTGCAGGCTGACCACCGCGGCGACGATCGTCGCCATGACCATACTTGACTGGCCCGGATTGCGGCCGATGAGTTTTCGGTAGATGAGCGGGTAGGCGAAGAACGCCGGGAAAAATCCGAGATTGAAGATGTTGCAGCCGAGGGCGAGCAGGCCGCCGTCGGCGAAGAACAGTGCCTGCACCATCAGCACGGAGGCGATCGTCAGGAACGCCGCCGAGGGCCCGAGTAGAATAGCCAACAGCAGCCCACCGCCGAGGTGGCCGCTTGACCCGGTTGCCGGGATGGTGAAATTGATGATCTGGGCAGTGAAGACAAATGCCCCCAACACGCCCATGAGCGGAACTTTACGCTCGTCGAGATGTTTGTGCCCCTGCGCCGAGCAGTAGCCGATCAACGCTGCCGAAGTCGCCCACATTGCTCCGCCGACAGCGGGGGAGACGAGTGCGTCCGCCATGTGCATGGTTCGGCCTTTCCCAGCAAGGGTGAAACGGGACGCGGCGACAGGGCCTGCCGCGTAACACAAAATTATTTTTCGTAACACTCTAGAAGGCGGGCAGTGCGGGGTCAAGGGCAAAGTGCTGCGAATCGACAGATCGTAACGCCGTCCGGGCCGGTTGCTCCGGGGTCACGGTTTCTGAAGTATCTGCTCGACGACGAATCTGAGGGGGGTCCTGCAGGCTTTACAGAGGGCCTGGCTGCTGCGCGAGATCCGCTTGTGCATGATACTGGTCAACCTATGCTCCCGGCAGCTGCAGGCATAAAGAAAAGGCCTTTGCACGACACGGGCGGGGGTGGTCCGGTAGTTGTGGCAACGCACCGGTTCTAGGTCGAAACAGTCTTTCATGACGGCCTGCCATTCGGGGCCGTGTGGTCGTGGTCTCAGCCGTCTGTTGCGGTATGGCCAGTTGACCACGAGGTGGGCGACTTCGTGGGGGATGGTGTTGCGTAAAAAATCGTCAAGGTTCTCCATCAAAAGCTGACGATTGATGCGCAGACAAGTTTGCCCGTTGCGTTCGATCCTGGCCTGTCCGGCGCAACGCCCGCGCAGGGAGAAGTCGATCGTCGCGGCAGGCAGGTCCAGCCCATAGTAAGAGAAGGCCCGTTTCTCCGCCCGGCGTACGGCGGTTTCGACGACTTCTCTGAGTTTCGGATGGTCGAGTTTGCCTGGCATGTCAGCTGTGGGGTTTAGGTGTCAGATCATTCATGGCAGTCGGCATGATACAGGCAGCCGGTGTGAGCTGCAAGATGTTCGAGGGAGTGCTGCGTCGTGGCTAGTTGAATTTGTTTTGCAGGGTTTTGATCAATTGCCGCGCCGGTTGATAGCCGGAGTGGATGCCGAGGGCCTTCTCGCAGTCCTCAAAGGCCTGATCGAAGCGTTGCATATCATAATATGTCTGGGCCCTGCCGAAATAGCTGTCGGGCAGGTTGGGGTTGATCTTCAGCGCCTGGTTAAAGTCCTCCAGGGCTTTGGCATACTTCTTCTGGACGCGGTAGCAGAGGCCGCGATTGGCATATCCCCGATCGCTTTCGGGGTCATAGCCGATGGCCATGGAAAAATCCTTGAGGGCTCTCCGGTGGTGGCCCTGGGCGAAATAGGCCATGCCGCGGTGGTTGTAGACCAGTCCGCGGACCTTGCGATCCAGCGACATGCCGAGCAACTGATCGTAGAGGGTGATGGCATTTTCAAGGTCGTGGTTGCTGTGTGCTTCCAGGGCGCGCAGCATGGTTTTTTCCAGGTGGCTGGCCATGGACGAAGGGATTGGGCCCATGCGGGCGGGTGGTTTCACGGTGATCGGATGGGAAATGGCGATTAAGTCCTCTCCGTGGACGTCCCCTTCGACCGTGGCGCGTCGTTTGCGCCCGTGCAGCCTGAGCTCTTTTTGGTAGTCGCGGATCTCCTGGAAAATCAGGTCCGACAGTGTCAGGGTCGCATTCAGTGAAGCGAGCTTGCGCCTGATCGATTGGTTGGGCAGCGATATGTCGGATTTGTAGACCAACTCGTGCTCGACTTCGGCCCAGGCATCCTGCAGGATGGTACGCAGTTGAACCTCGCAGACCCTGCGGACCCCCGGCATCAAGCGCCCGGGCGGCGGCGTTTCCATGCGGATGGCAAGGTGCAGGGAATCGTAACCGAACTCGCTGAAAGAGTGCTGGTTCGCCTTGCGTTCGGTTTCCAGCACCTGGAAATGTGCGGCGATCAGACTGGACGTGGTTTCTATGTCCTCGAGAAAGGGGCAGATGATCCTCAGGCCGAAAAAGTCACTGATCGTGGTACTGCCCCGGCCGGCTGCGGCGTTGTCCTGTTTGTGCAGCTTGTCCAGATAGGCCTCGAAGCTTTTAACCCGGGACTTGATGGCCGGGGTCAGCCCATGCTGCTCGAGGATCAGGCGCATGTCCTGGGCAAGCTGCTGCAGGGCCGCCCGATACGCGGGGAGCTGCTGTTCATAAAGGGCTTTGCTCTTGTTTCGGTCCGGAGTCCGGCGTCGGCCGGTCGCGGAGTTTTTCATGTTGAGCTCCATTGGCCCTGCGGGTGCCGGTGCATTATGGGCGGGATGCTGTCGGATCTTAACAGTTTAAGCCAAGATCAGCTTGAAGCAAGGCGTCCTTGTGCTGGGGACGCGTGAAGTCGTGGAGAGAACGGCTCGTCGCATGTTTATGCTCCGTTGAACTTTCCAGCATCGGCGGTTTCGGATAGAATCTGCATAACGTCATGAATAGACTTGGCGTAATGGAGTGACCGTCATGGATTATGTGTATTTAAACGGCAAGTTCGTTGCAAGCGATGAAGCGGTGGTGTCCGTTTTCGATCAGGGCTTTCTTTACGGTGATGGCATCTTCGAGAGCTTTCGATCGATAGGCGCGAAACTTTACCAGTTTCCCCAGCATTTCCAAAGGCTCCTGCAATCGGCGGAGGCTCTGTGCTATCCAGTGACCTTCACCCAGCAGGACCTGGAAGCAATCCTCCTGGAGCTGCGGGAGAGAAACGGTTTGGACGATGCCTATTACCGGATCACCATCACCCGGGGGAAAGGGCAGATCGGTTTCCAGCGCGAGATGGGGAATGAGCTGACCTGCCTGGTGATTGGACGGACCTTCCAGGGGTTCGACAGTGGCTGCTACACGGACGGCATACAATTGCGGGTGGCCAAAACCCGCAGGAACGCCCCGGAAGCAATCAATCCGAAAATCAAGTCGATCAGCAACCTGAACAGCCTGCTGGGAAAACTCGAAGCCAAGGCATCAGGAGCTTTCGAAGTGATCATGCTGAACAACAGGGACCACATCTGCGAAGGGGCCTCTTCGAATATTTTCTGGACCAAGGACAAGTGGGTCTTCACTCCGGATGCTTCCACCGGACTGTTGGAGGGTGTGACCCGTTCGACCATTATGCGCCTGTGTGAAGAGAAACTGAACCTGCGGGTCATCACTGGTGAATTCAAACTGCAGGACATGAAGTTCGCCGACGAGGTCTTCATCACCTCCACCTCGCTGGAAGTGATGCCTGTTGTCAAGGTGGACGACTTTACCATCAACCAGGGGCAGGTGGGGCCGATCACCTGGCACCTGCGCCAGGAAATGCACCGCGACATGGGCAAACTGCCTTGAGGTCAAGCGGCAGGGTCTCCGTCGCCAAGCTGCGTTGCGCAAGAGAAAAAGAGGTGCGGTCCTGCCAGGCAGGTCGCACTTCTTGTCTTTGGCGCAGCGGGAACCGTAGCGGGCCGAGGCCAGGGTGTCAATTTTTACTGGGCAGGCTAGTGCGCTTCAGCTGGCCTTTGGGCCGGAAGACGCACTCTGGTGTGCAACAAAGCTCAGCGTGGGCCCGGGGCGCCGCGGGGACGAGCTTTACCACGGTCATTTCTCCCGAGCAACGGTCGGCACGAAAGGCTGCGGGGGCGACACCGGTGGGTAGCCGACAACCGTTCGTGCCCGGTTGAGGGCGTCGTCAATATTGCCGAACACATTTTCCATGCCGATATTCTGCAGAAAACCGGAACGGTCCATAACCACCAGGGGTTGAGCGTGGACGCCGGAAAGCAGCAGTTGCGTGCCTTCCCGTTTCGCCCTGGCCAGAACGCTTTCGAGCGCCTGCAGAGCCGTGGCATCCAGGGTCAGGGCGTGACGCATTCGCAGAACCAGGACCTTGGGCGGTTCACTGATCACCCCCAGGGCGTTCTTGAACTTGTCGGCTGCCCCGAAGAAGAACGGGCCGTTGATCTCGAAGACCTCGACTCCCTCCGGGACCTCTCGTAAGCGCAGGCTGTTCGGGTCATCGATCTCTTCATCTTCATCGCCACGCAGCTCCCGGGTGATAAAGCCGACCTGGGTCGCTTCCGCCATGCGCTTCATGAAGAGAAATGCAGCCAGGACCATGCCGACCTGGATCGCCACGGTCAGGTCGATCAGTACGGTCAGGCCAAAGGTCGACAGCAAAACCAGGACATCACCGCGCGGACCGTGCAGCAGCTTGAGGAACAGGTGGGCTTCACTCATGTTCCAGGCCACAACGACCAGGATGCCGGCCAGGGTCGGCATGGGGATCAGTCCCGCCCATTTGCCGAAAAACAGGAGAATCAGCATCAGGGTGGCAGCATGCACCATTCCGGCGAGAGGGGTCCGCCCGCCGTTTTTGATGTTGGTGGCCGTCCGGGCAATGGCCCCGGTGGCCGGTATGCCGCCGAACAGTGGCGAAACCAGGTTGGCAACTCCCTGGGCGACGAGTTCCATATTGCTGCGGTGGCGCCGCTCGGTCATACCGTCGGCGACCACCGCTGAGAGCAGCGATTCGATGCCCGCCAGAATGGCGATGGTCAGGGCAGGAGAAAAGAGTCTGGTCAGATCATGCCAGCCGGGCAGTGCCGGTAGGTGGGGGATCGGCAGAGTCGCCGGGACTTCACCGAAACGGCTGCCGATAGTTGCGACCGGCAGATCGAACCCGGTGACCAGAGCGGTCGTGATCAGGATCGCGACCAGGGAGCCGGGAACCCGATGCGTAACCCTGGGCCAGAGGAGAATGGTGACGACGGTGCCGATGCCGATCAGGGTTGCCGGCAACGAGATGGTCGCCAGATGTTGGTTATAAGCCATCAGCTTGTCGATAAATTCGGAGGGGACCTGCTCCATGCTCAGGCCGAACAGGTCACGGAGCTGGCCGGAGAAGATGATCAAGGCGATGCCGCTGGTGAAGCCGACGGTGACCGGGTAGGGGATGAACTTGATGACCGACCCGAGCCGTGCCAGGCCCATGACGATCAGCAGGCCGCCGGCCAAAAGGGTCGCAATAGCCAGACCATCATAGCCGAACCTCTGGATGATGTCGTAGACGATGACGATGAAGGCCCCGGTCGGGCCACCGATCTGTACGCGACTGCCGCTCAGTGCCGAGATGATGAAGCCGGCGACGATGGCCGTGTAGAGCCCCTGTTCCGGCTTGACCCCTGAGGCGATGCCAAAGGCGATGGCCAGCGGCAGGGCCACGATGCCGACGATGATGCCGGCCAACAGGTCTTTGGTCAGCTGTTCACGGGAATAGCCTTCCCGCAAGCAGGTCCAGAGCTTGGGTACAAACAGGTTTTGGGACATGCGCCACCCTCTAGCTTCAGAAGTCAACGATGTCCGTCGGCAGCGAGGGCGATACGTCCAGGTGTCGGCGGAAGATGCCGGTCAGGGCCTGCAGGAAAGGTCTTGTCCAACTGATGGTTCGGCATACTACTCCCATGCAAGGGGAATTCAACAAAAAAATCTGCCTAAACGGTGATTTTTATCGATAGCACCTCCCTTGCCGATTATTGCTTGTAAACGGTTTCATGTCTTGACGGGCTTTGAAATCGTCAAGGCCGTGCCGACCGCTTTTTTGAGTGGATTAAATGTCCGGTGAAATATATCGTTTAACTGGGGGAGCTCATCCCATGGCATTAACAACTGACCTGTACCGAGGAGTTCTCATGAGATCATGGTTTCACTGTAGTGCGGCCAACCGTGGCGCTCTCGAATTACGTGACGTGCCAGAACCTGCAACGCAGGCGGGTGAGATACTGGTTCGCGTGCGTGCGGCAGCGCTCAATCGCGGCGAATTTCTCGCCAGGCAGAATTTGCCGGCTACGGCGGCTGCCAAACCGGCGGGAATCGAGTGCGCCGGCGAGGTTGTGCAAGTCGGCAGCGGTGTCGAAGATTTTGTGTTGGGCGAACGCGTCATGGGGCGTGCCGCCATGGCCTTCTCCGAATACGCGGTCGTGCGCGTCGGCGAAGCGCTCCGGGTGCCGCAGAGGCTGACCTGGGAGGAAGCCGCCGGCGCATCGATCACCTACCTGGTCTCCTACGACATGCTCTGGCCGGGGGGTGCATTGCAGGCCGGCGAGTGGCTGCTGATCATCGGTGCATCATCGGGGGTCGGCGTCGCCTCGCTCCAACTCGGCCAACTGCTTGGCGCCAGGGTCCTCGGCACCTCGGGGTCGACCAGCAAGCTAAAGAGGCTTCAGGAGCTGGGGCTCGATTTCGGGCTGCCTTTCCGGAACGGAGGGTTCGAGCAGCGGGTGATGGAAATTTCCGGCGGCCAGGGGGTGGACCTGGTGGTCAACAATGTCGGCGGCACGGTCTTTGCCGAATGCCTGCGCGTGCTCGCCTATCGGGGGCGGTTGGCAACGGTCGGCCACCTCGACGGTGAGGGCCGGGCCGAGATCGACCTGCTGGCGCAGCACGCCAAGCGCCTGCATCTCTTCGGGGTGTCCAACAAGCTGCGCAGCCCCGGGGAGCTTGCCGAATGCGTCGCCGGCTTCACGCGCGATGTACTGCCGGCCTTTGCCGATGGTCGGCTGCGTCCGGTGGTCGACAGTGTCTATGCCTTTGCCGATTTGCCGCGGGCCTTGGCGCGCATGGAAGCCGGTGGCCACGTCGGCAAGATCGTCATCAGCCTCTAGGAGCCAGTTCCTGGAGTTCTGTCGCGTTGACTCATGAAAACGATCCATGCACTGGGACCGGGACCGCAGCGGCTTTATCTCTGGCCAGGATCTCGACAGCCAGGTCGAGGTTGGTTTCCGGACTGAGGAGCGGGCCGAGCAGCCTGGCCTGCGCGGCCCGGTTGAGCAGGCGGTCGTCGTAACCCGCGGCAGGACTCCTCCGGCGCAACTCTGCGACCAGCTCATTGAAGTTCATCTCCCGCGAAGGCTTCATGCGCGCGCCCAGGCCGTCGTAAACCAAGCTGCTTTGTGGAAAAATAAGCCACGGCCGGCTTCCCTTGCACAGGTAGAGGACTCGCTCGCGCTCTTCGCTTGACACCGTCTCCCGGCGTTCAACCTTTCTGGTCATGGGCAGTCCTCCCGCCATCAGCGTCTTGCCCATGCTGAATTTGCGCTCCGTGACCGTGTGGCTCTCCGCTTGCCCGGTGACCCGGGTGGCTGGGAGCAGCAGCCCGACTGCACTGTAGGCGATCCGGGCTTTACGACCGTCGACGTCCTCGATATGCAGCATTGCTTCTTCCAGCAGAAAACGGTGCACAATGCAAAATGAACTTCCGGCACCGGCGGCCGAGGTATCGATAACACCCACTCTGAAGCCGGCTTCCTGTAACTTTACCGCCAGTCTCTGCGCTGGATCAGGTTCGGCGAAAGTCCCCACGACTGCCGGGCCATTGCCGATAAGCCTCTGTCGAGCGTCGAAGGCGGTAACCTTCAGAACGCCAGCCAGAGCCTGGGCAAGTTCCGCGGTTGGTTCCTGCCAGTGGTGGATGGTGACGACGTGCATAGACGTCCTTTCGAAAAAATATTAAGTAAAAATAGCCCCGCAAAATTTCTCAGGGAAAATCGTTAAGGGCTTTCCGTTTTAATTGCAAGGCCTGGGGAATGTAGGCGATCTTTTCACCACGGAAGGGACTGTGGCTGGCCTTGCGCGCACAGCACAGGGCTCAAGGGCATCGTAGAGGATTCAAAAGCACCAAAAGCAAGGCCTCTTTGGCGGATGGCTCAGCGGTGAACCCTTGAGGGGCCTCGATGGTGACGGAAACTTTTTTTGCCGACGTTTCTCTTGTAATAGTAGTCATCGAGACCGTTCCAATATTCCAGCTTTCCACCCTTCAGAATACTGTCATGGGTCTTCATGAGAATAGCATTTTGATAACGATTGTGTTCACTGCCATAGCCGTCATAATTGGTCCGTTTATCGCGCTGTGCCTGCGTCTCGGCAAAAGCTGTAACTGCCATCAGCAACCCGGTCAAAAGTATGATTGTCGTGCGCATGACTCAACTCCCATGAATATTCTCAATTCCTGGTCACTCAGAAATATCTCTGTTGGTAAGGCCCCGGCAAGTTTCCCCGGGTGTGCGTTCCTTAAAATTTAACATCTACGCAGGAAAAGACTATCTGCCAGACGCAAGAAAATACCCAAAACCTATGGCTTTGTTTCAGGTTGTTGCAACGCACCAATTAAGCTCGGGCATCTTGTGCCTTCTCGAAGCGGGCTTGCAGGAGATGACCATCTGTCATTGAACCAGGTGGCCATCATTTTATCCGTCAGTTTACCCCTGGCATCCAGTGGCCTGCAAAACTCCTGGTGCTGACCCAGGGGTGTGACGAACAGTCCCCGTCGGTCTGACCACCAAGTGTTTCTTGTCGGTGCAATACCCTGTTTCCCTGGGGCCTAATTGTCTTTACAGTCGATGGTCATCCTTCTATTATTCCTCAGCACAGTATCCCTTATATGATTGGACCGTCTGCATGGAAATCCAGTTGTGGCAGTATCTGATCGTTTTTTTACTGATCGGCTTCGCCGGTTTTATCGATTCCATTGCGGGCGGTGGCGGTTTGATTTCGGTGCCTACCTACCTGGCCATGGGAATGCCTGCCGAACTGATTCTCGGCACCAACAAGTGCGTCAGTTCGACGGGGGCGACATTTGCTGTGTTCCGCTATATCAGAAGTCGCACAATCATTTGGCAAACGGTCATTTATGCAATTGTTGCCGCCCTGGTTGGCTCGGCGATCGGCGCCTCATTTTCAACCTACCTATCCAAGCATCTTATTTTCACCCTGTTGCTCATCGTCATACCGATTCTGCTCTACCTCCAAGCCAGGAAAATGCCGGCGCTCTCCTCAAGGCTTGAGTTGACCCGTCGGCAGATTGTCTCGCGCGCCATTCTGGCCGGCTTTTTCCTCGGCGGTTACGATGGGTTGTTCGGCCCGGGGACCGGAACCTTTCTTTTGTTGGCATTTATGATGTTCCTTCACATGGCGACCCGCGAGGCAAGCGCCAATGCCCGCATTGTCAACTACGCTTCCAATGTTTCCGCATTTATCTATTTTTTGATTCAGGGGCGTATTTTCTGGCCGGTTGCCGTGATGGCCGTATTCGCCTCCATTCTGGGCAATTGGCTCGGTAGCGGCCTGGTTCTCAATAATGCCGACCGGGTCGTCGTCCCGGTCTTCCGCTTTGTGCTCTCGCTGCTCATGCTCAAGTGCAGCTACGATCTTATTTTCACATGAGCAACAGGTCCGGTGAAAGAGGGTCCCTCTCGTTACTGTTAGCCTGATCTTCAAGAAAGGTAACATATAGGGTCACGTGGCTCTTTGCCAGGTAGCGGCATGGTGGCAATCAAGCAAAATCTTGTGAATTTTGAAAAAGGCGTGTCCCTCTTGAGAGGCACGTTTTTTTTGTCCCCTGGCCAGGTTGGCATTAAAATTGAATAAATTAGGCTTAGTATTCAAATGTTGCCAGGCAGGGCGGTCGCCCACAAAAGCAGTAAATCTTCTGAAAGTAGTGCGAGAGAATTGTTATGGCTGAGCATGGTTTGGACGTTACTGAAAGTCGATTGGGGCCATACGAAGGACTCACTGAAGAGATGACACAGGGCAATGATTTCAGGAGATGCGCGGGTTTCACTTTAGTCGAGTTGATCGTCATCACGGCCATCATCGGAGTGCTGGCCGCGATTGCCATCCCGGCTTACAGCCGGTTTGTCGAGAAGACAAAAGTCACTCGTGCGGTTGCCGAAATTCGTGCTCTTGAAAAAGACCTTCTGGCCTCAATGGTCGACAGCAATACTCTGCCGAATTCGCTGAACGACATCGGGCGTGGCACGCTGCGTGACCCCTGGGGCAAACCGTACCAGTATTTGAAGATTCCAGCGCGAGAGGGCTTATTTGGCCAGCGTCTGAACAATGATTTTGATCTTTACAGCCAGGGACCGGATGATCAATCTAATTTATTGGATATCACAGACGACACCAGTAAGGACGATGTTGTGCGGGCCGGTGACGGCGGATGGGTCGGGCTGGGGGCGGATTTCTAGCCATGCCCAGTCTGTTTTCCAAAATGATATAGACATAATAAAAGTCGGGTCCGTTCGGGGCCCCTTGGCAAAGGTGTTGACTCATGAAGTGCCCATGTCCCAAATGCGACGCAACCATAGAAATCTCAGAGCAGAAAATTTCTGCCAACGCCAATTCTCAGAACTGCCCTGACTGCAAGGATAAGTACTGGTTCCGGCAGGAAAAGTTCATGCTCAGGGGGTATCGGAAGCAAGGCCGGCTCTATTGCTGCGACTGTGGCGGGGAACTCGGCAGCGACCTGCTCTGCCTGAGCTGCGGTAGCCTGTGCCCCGACTACTGCGTCGTGCAATCGCCCAGGTTTGTCAGCCACAAGCAGCAGAAAGCCGGCTACAGATTCAGCCTCCCCCAGAGGAGCAAGTCCACGGCGAAGGCAACTCCCACTGCAAAAGCTGCGCAGCCGCAAACCAGCAAGAGTTGGCTGGTTTACCCCGTCCTCGCCGTGCTGGCTCTGGTCCTGGTCGGCGGCCTGTCCAAGGTCTACCTGGATCACAAAGCACACCAGGAGTATGCCAAAAATTTCATCGTGGCCCTCTATGGGGTCAAGTCCGGAACCGACTTGAACCTGGGGCTCATTGACAACATTTCTTCCACGTGGCAACAGAACCTGGGAGCAGGCGGTATAGCTCCGCGTCCGAGTCAGAAGGATCTCGATAAATTGACGGTGGTGAAGAAAAGAATCAGTCAGGCGATGGAGACCCTGAACGAGTCACCGGAAAAATTTGTCGAGGCGCGCACGCAGCTGATCCGGCTGCACGGTGTCTACGAGCAGATTTATGCCCTGAATATCTCCAACCCGGATTCGCTCGACGAATATACTGTGTCCGTCGACAAACTGAAGGCGAGCTTTTCCAAGGCAGCGGATGAGCTCAAGGGGGCCATGCCGGAAGAATTGTCGAATGAACTTAAGGCTTCAGTCGCCAAGTACACTAACCTGAGTTTCCTGGTCAAAGGGTAATCGACGTGATCCTGTCACGCCTGTGTTGGAAGACTTCTGAAGGGAATAAACGTATCTTAAGGCCATAAATTGTCGCTTTCTATTGACAATTGTGGGCAAAATTGCATGGCCCATGAAGATGCCGCCGGGGTTTTTTGGATGTCGCCAGAACTCTTAAAAGAATGTTTGCCACGGTAACTTTGCCGCCGTGATCTAGAACAAGTTAAACCGGGCCGCGCGGTTGCATGGGACACGATTAAAACATAAAGTGGGCACTCTGTCACGGGTGCCCACTTTTTTACTGGCTGCGGCTTACTTAGTTTTTACCCGGTGCTATACACAGAAGAAAATCTTCCCGCATTATTTTACGATGACCGAGGCTTGAATCCGGACCGGTTTACCGACTGATTTAAATAGCTTCGCTGTCATTACGAAAATGGACTGCCGCTATGCGCACAGCGACATCACCTAATACTTGAGTTTGATGTCCTTGACCACTCGTGTCGTCCAATAAAACGACATCGCCGGCTCTTCGAATCAACCGCTCTCCATCGCCAGCTTCGAACTCGCACTCTCCAGTCATTAATATCAGCCATTGTCGAACCGGAGTCGGATGCCAGTCTCCGTACCAACCCACAGGCAGTTCCAGGAAAACGCTTTGTTCGGCCGGTTCTGCCGCAGATGTATTCAAAGGTGGTGCGGGGGGCGCATAGTCTTTCGACGTTAAGTGTATCCTTTTAATCTCAAAATGGGAGCATCCATCCGGGTCCGCGTAGATTCGCAAATACTCAATAGTGCCCATCATTGATTCTCCTTTATTTAAAACCTACTGTTCTGGTTATAAACGTCAAGTGTGAAAAAAGGGAGAATCTCTCCGTGATCGTCTCAGTCTGCCATGAACATGTGTATCTAAAGGCGGTGGACAAGTTGGTCCCATGGCGTGTGCGCATAAGCAAAAAGAAGCAACCGGAAGGTAAGCAAGGAGAGAATGTTAGATAGCTTATTTTGCCTGCTTCTCTTGGTTGATGCGACTGGGCATTTCAGGTTGGATAAGCTGGTTGTTGAGTCTGGCCAGGGTATCTACGGCCAGCAGTTGTCCCCTTTCGATGGCCTGGGGAGTCATCATCTCTTTGAGGACCGCCATATTTTTCAACGCAGTTTCTTCGCCGTTGGCCGCAGCCACTGCCCACCAGGCATAGGCGTCTTCATAACTTTCCGAAACCCCTTGGCCATTAGCGTACAAAACTCCGAGATTGGATTGAGCCCGGGCATCACCCTGTTCGGCGGCCAAACGATACCACTTGACGGCCTCTTGATAGTCCCGTGATACCCCTCGTTTGTTCTGGTACATGACGCCGAGGTTGAATTGAGCCCGGGCCTCGCCCTGTTCGGCGGCTAAGTGGTACCATTTGACAGCTTCTTTATCGTCCTGCATTACGCCCAGGCCGTTCTCGTACATCGCCCCGAGATTGTACTGACTGAGGGCATAACCCTGCTCGGCTGCTAAACGATACCACTTGACGGCCTCTTGGTGGTCACGTGGCACTCCTCGGCCATTCTCGTACATAACCCCGAGATTATATTGAGCAAGGGGTTCGCCGGCGGCCGCTTCTATCATCAGGAGCTGATAAGCTTTTTGATGATTTCCAGATTCGCTGGCCTGCAAGGCATCCTCAAGGTTTCCGGCATAAGAGACCGGTACCAGAAGGACAATCAATATGGCGATAAAAAAAGACTTTAAGATCATTCGTTTGGCCTTTTGAAATACGCAAAAGTAAACTGGCCCTCACAGCATACGGATACCAATTCCCACCCTTCCTTGCCATATTCGTCCAGCTTGCCTTTGTGTTCTGAATTGCTGCTGCATAAGAGGCCGCTTACTTGCTGAACCATGTATTCCCACTTCTTCATTATCCCCTCTTCCCTTTGCTATTAAATATGCCCTTCAGATTATGAGAGGTCAATTATGAATTAGCCCCGAACATTCCGAAACATGGTGAGCGCTGTCAAGAGAGGGGGATTAGAAATACTTGTTACCAGCCTTATGGTCCAGAAGGGGCTATAAAGAAAAAGGGACCTACAGCAAAATCTGCAGGTCCCTGTTTTTGAATGGCTCCCCGAGTAAGACTCGAACTTACGACAAGCGGATTAACAGTCCGCTGCTCTACCGACTGAGCTATCGGGGAATATAAGTCTCGCGGTATCAATTAATAACGCCAAGACAGGGCGTTTTTATACACCTTGAAGAATGTTATGTCAAGCACGTTTGTCATGTCCGGAGAGACATTCCCCCGGTGTTTGCAGAAGTTTTCTTTAGCGCCTGAGAGCCGGTCCTGACACTGATGGTCATGCGGTCAGCAGATGCTCTTTTCCGGTTAGAAGTTTTGTTGTTACGAAAACAAAAAAACCCGCGCATCGTCTAGCGTGTGCGGGCTTTTAGATCTTGTCGAACCGCGAATCAGGCGCCGGCGCCGCCTTTTTTGAGCTCGAGCAGAATCAGTTTGGCCACGGCCTTGAGTGTTTCAAACACCCCTTCGCCGGTCTGGGCGCAGGCGGTGAACTCGAGGACGTTATTGGGGTTGAGCAGTTCACGCAATTCCTCGAGCGGGCTGCAGTTGGGCAGGTCCTGTTTGTTGTACTGGATCACAAAGGGCAGCTTCTCCAGTTCGTAGCCCTGCTCCTCGAGATTGACTTTGAGGTTCTCCATGCTCTCGATGTTGGCATCAAGGCGCTCTTCCTGGGAGTCTGCAACAAAGACAACACCGTCGACACCTTTCAAAATAAGCTTACGCGAGGCATCGTAGAAGACCTGGCCGGGGACGGTATAGAGATGGAAGCGGGTCTTGAACCCGCGGATTTCACCAAGGGCCAGGGGCAAAAAGTCGAAAAAGAGGGTCCGCTCAGTTTCCGTGGCCAGGGAAATCATCTTCCCTTTGGCATCTGGAGCGGTCTTCTGATAGACAAACTGGAGGTTGGTCGTCTTGCCGCACAATCCCGGACCGTAGTAGACGATCTTGCAATTGATCTCACGGGAGGCGTAGTTGATGAAAGACATGTTCCGGTATCCTTAACTGAACAAGTTGTCTATGTCGTCGTCGGTAATTTCGGCAAAAGGACTGTCGGCGTTGCCGGTTTTTTCCATTTCAGCCGTTTTGACGGCGAGATCCTGGAAAATCTTAGCCAGTTCTTCACTGGCTTTTTTGACGCGCAACCTGACCAGCCCGAGAGAACTGCGATGGTCAAAGATGACCACCAGGATGACACGCTGAGCAACGATCGAAATATGAATGTTGTCCTTTTCCCCCTCGTGAAACAGAATGGAAAACTCCTTTTCACCGATCAGCTTGGCAAGGCCGCCAGTAGCGGCGATGTTGCCGGCCGTCAGCGAGGCAAGGCTGGTCGTGTCGAGGTGCTCGGTTTCTCCACAGCCGGCAATCAGCTGCCCGTTTTTGTCAACCAGGAAGATGACCTTGGCGTTGGATTCGCGCAGCAGCTTTTCAATAACTACGCTGATCCTCTGGAATTCCTCGTCGTACATGACAAAGGAGGTTTGCTGTGGATGGAGCATGCTGAGTTCTCCTTAGGGGGGGTTCTGCGCCAGTAGCCCTTATAGCATTTCAAATGGCCATTTATCAAGCCTTTTGCCTTGTTTTCAGCGCTGATAGGGGACTGCGGATCCAGGGGCGGCCATCTCCGGGCGGGGGCAGTACCCGCCTGATTCGACGCCAGGCATGAAAAAAAGCTCCCGGCTGCAGCACCGGGAGCTTTTCGTTGCAGGGAGGACTGCTTATTTGCTGCCGCAGTCTGCCGACATCTCTGCCAGCTTCTTGTAGAGGTCGTAACGGGTTGCCGCATCCTTAGCGGACGCATCCATGAGCTGATCCGCCTGCTCGGGGTTGTTCTTCTTGAGAACGCGGAAACGGTTCTGCTTGTTTGCGAACTCCTTGAAGCCGATCGTTGGCTCCTTGCTGTCGAGCTGCAGCGGGTTCTTGCCTTCGGCAGAACGGCGCGGATCGAAGCGGAACAACGGCCAATATCCGGAGTTGACCGCTTCCTTGCAGTTGTCCACGGCAGTTGTCATGTTGATGCCGTGGGCGATGCAGTGCGAGTAGGCGATGATCAACGATGGGCCATCGTAGGCATCGGCTTCGAGCATCGCCTTGACGCACTGGGCCGGGTTGGCCAGCGAGACCCGGGCGACGTAGATGTTACCGTAGGTCATGGCGATCATGGAGAGGTCCTTCTTCGGCATTGGCTTGCCGCCGGCAGCGAACTGGGCCACGGCCGCCATCGGCGTCGCCTTGGAAGCCTGGCCACCGGTGTTGGAGTAGACCTCGGTATCGAGGACCAGTACATTGACGTTGGCTCCAGTGGCGAGTACGTGATCGAGGCCACCGTAACCGATGTCATAGGCCCAGCCGTCACCGCCGTGAATCCAGACCGACTTCTTGGCCAGGTAATCGGCATCGGCGAGCAGTTGCGGCGCGGTTTCATGGGTGCACTTGGCGAGGATCGCCTTGAGCTTCTTGATACGGCCACGCTGCTCTTCGATCAAAGCCTGTGAGGACTGGTCGGCATCGAGGATTGCCTGCTTGAGCGGGGCCGTCCCCTTGCATGCGGCGCAGCCACAGGCCATGTTCTTGACCAGCAGTTCGCGGGCATACTCGGTGGTCTTGTCGATGGCGAGACGGAAGCCGTAACCGAACTCGGCGTTGTCCTCGAACAGGGAGTTGCTCCATGCGGGGCCGAGGCCGTCCTTGCGCTTGGCCCAGGGTGTGGTCGGCAGGTTGCCACCGTAAATCGAGGAACAGCCGGTGGCGTTGGCAACCAGCATCCGGTCACCGAACAGCTGGGAACAGAGCTTGACGAACGGCGTCTCGCCGCAGCCGGCGCACGCGCCGGAGAATTCGAACATCGGCGGCAGCAGCTGGCTGCCTTTGAGGGTGGCGCTGTTGACCAGGGCCGGATCGGTGTCGGGCAGCTTGAGGAAAAAGTCCCAGTTCTTCGATTCCGTCTCGCGCAGCGGCGGTTGCGGCCGCATGTTGATTGCTTTGTGGTTTTCGTCCTGTTTGCTCGTGGCCGGGCAGTTGTAAACACAGGCACCGCAGCCGGTGCAGTCTTCGACCGCGACCTGAAGGGTGAACTTCTTGCCGTCCATCTCCTTGCCGCGGGCTTTGCACGACTTGAAGGTTTCGGGGGCACCGTCCAGTTCCTTCTCGTCATAGATCTTCATGCGGATGGTGGCATGTGGGCAGACAAACGAACAGATGCCGCACTGGATGCAGAGTTTCTCATCCCACACCGGAGTCTCGATGGCAATGTTGCGTTTCTCGTACATTGCCGTTGCGGTCGGGAAAGTACCGTCGATCGGCATGGCCGAGATCGGCAGGTGCTCGCCGAGGCCGTCGATGATCGGGCCGAGCGTGGCCTGCACTTCATTGGGAGTGCCGGTCCACTGGCCGATGGTCATCTTGATGCTGCTGTCGGCAGTGCCTGGCACAGAGACTTCCTGGATGTTCTCCAGGGCGGCGTCGACCGCCTGATTGTTCATGTTGACAACCTTGTCGCCGGCCTTGCTGTAGGACTTGACGATGGCGGTCTTGATTTCACGGACCGCCTGGTCGGTTGGGATGATATTGGAAATCTTGAAGAATGCCGTCTGCATGATGACGTTGATGCGGGGCCCGAGGCCAAGCTCATTGCCGAGGCGAACGCCGTCGATGACGAAGAACTTGAGCTGCTTGTCGATGATGGTCCGCTGAACCTTGTTCGGCAGTTGTCCCCAGACCTCGTCCTTGTTGTACGGACTGTTGAGCAGGAAGGTGGCGCCCTGCTTGGCGTTCTTCAGCATGTCGTACTTCTCGAGGAAGGAGAAGTTGTGGCAGGCGACGAAATCGGCGGTGGTGATCAGGTACGGTGCGCGGATTTCATGCTTGCCGAAGCGCAGGTGCGAGGTGGTCATGCTGCCGGCCTTCTTTGAATCATAGACGAAGTAGGCCTGAACTTCGTTGGCGGTGGTGTCACCGATGATCTTGATCGAGTTCTTGTTGGCACCGACGGTGCCGTCTGAGCCGAGGCCGTAGAACATCGCCGAGTAACCTTCGAAAGGAACCCGGTAGTTCGGGTCGTAGTCGAGGCTGCGGCCGGTGACGTCGTCCTTGATGCCGACTACGCAATGATTCATCGGCTTGTCCTTGGACAGGTTGTCGAGTACGGCTTTGGCCATCCCGGGGCTGAATTCGTAGGAGCCGAGACCGTAGCGGGCGCCGACGATTGCCGGGTAGCCCGGGAAGGAGATCAGGCCGTCGGCCATGGCCTCGCCGAAAGCGGTGCGCACGTTGTGGTAGAGCGGCTCGCCGAGGGAGCCGGGCTCCTTGGTGCGGTCGAGCACGGCGATCTTCCTGACGGTTTTCGGCAACACCTTGGCGAAGGCGGCGACATCGAAGGGGAGGAAGAAGCGCACCTTGATCAGGCCGACTTTTTCTCCCTGGGCGACCAGGTGCTCAATCAGTTCGTGCATGGTATCGCAGGCCGAGCCCATCATCACGACGACGCGTTCGGCGTTGGGAGCCCCGACGTAGTCGAACAGGTGGTACTGACGGCCGGTCTGTTTGGCAAATTTGTCGAACTGCGCCTCCAGGATGGCCGGAACCTTGTCGTAGAAGCTGTTGACCGTTTCGCGGCCCTGGAAGTAGACGTCCGGGTTCTGGGCGGTACCGCGCAGGACCGGATGATCCGGCGACAGGCTGCGGGCTCGGTGAGCGCGAACCAGGTCATCGCTGATCATGTAGCGCATGTCGTTTGTAGAGAGTTCGTGGACCTTCTGTACTTCGTGGGAGGTGCGGAAGCCATCAAAATAGTGCAGGAAGGGGATGCGCGATTCGAGAGAAGCTGCCTGGGCAATCAGCGCGAAGTCCATGACTTCCTGGACGTTGTTGGAGCAGAGGAACGCCCAGCCGGTAGAGCGGCAGGCCATGACGTCTGAATGATCACCGAAGATGGAGAGCGCCTGGGCGGCAATGGCACGGGCAGAAACGTGGAAAACCGTCGGGGAGAGCTCCCCGGCGATTTTGAACATGTTCGGGATCATCAGCAGCAGGCCCTGTGAGGCGGTGAAGGTAGTCGTCAGGGCGCCGGCTTGGAGAGCCCCGTGCACGGCACCGGCCGCGCCGCCTTCTGACTGCATTTCAACCACTTTGGGAATTGTCCCCCAGATATTCTTACCGCCGGCTGCGCTCTTGGCGTCGGAGATTTCGCCCATCACCGAAGAGGGCGTAATCGGGTAGATAGCGATCACCTCGTTGGTCGCATGCGCGACGTGCGCCGCGGCGGTGTTGCCGTCAATACAGACCATTTTCTTGGACATCAGACTTCCTCCTTGACTGGAATGTTGTATCGGTAAAGCGGTTCTACTCGACTAGCAGGAACGACTTCCGAGCCGGGGTCAGATATCTCGCCGTCCCTCGACGGCCCGGTTCACAGTCGCTTCGTCAACGTACTCGAGTTCACTACCCATCGGAATCCCGTAAGCCAGGCGCGTCACCCTGATCCCGAGGGGCTGAATCAGCTTGGCCAGGTACAGGGCCGTGGCGTCGCCCTCGACAGTAAAATTGGTTGCTATGAGAATCTCCTGAAAGCCGCCTTGCTCGAGGCGCGAGATCAGGGGGGCAATCTTGAGGTCTTCTGGACCGATACCGTCCAGGGGCGACAATGCTCCGTGCAGCACGTGGTAGAGCCCCTTGAACGAACGGCTGCGCTCAATGGCCAGGAGCGCCTGGGGCTCTTCAACGACACAGAGCAGGGTTGCGTCTCTTCCTGGATCACAGCAGAGGGCGCAAGGATCCTGTTCCGTGATATGGAAACAAACGGAGCAGAACCTGGTATTGCGTTGCAAGTCGAGAATAGCCCCCGCCAAGGCTTCGGCCTGGCCCTTGGGCTGACGAAGCAAGAAAAAGGCCAGTCGGGTTGCCGTCTTATTGCCGACACCGGGGAACTTGGCCAATTCCGCGACCAGGCGTGCGAAAGACGGAATGGAGTCTAGCATAATTTTTTACAGAAATTCAAAAGTTTATGCGATTTAAAGGTTATTTTAAGGGGGCAAATATTTGTCTCGCCGCTAAAAAAAATGCCCGAATTTATTTTATTTATAATAAAAAAATTTATTTTAGATTAAAAATACTGGTGTTTGCAAGCCATTTGTTTCGCGTCGGGTGCTGCCCGCGACGCAGGATGGTGGCTGAATGGGTCAATTTTCCAGCATTTGTGGCGATTATTCGCCGCATAATCCCGGTTAACAAAGGCCGGGAATGCTCATACCGCCGGTGAGCTTGCTCATCTCTTCACTGGCCATCTGCTGGCTCTGCTTGAGCGCCTCGTTGACGGCCGCGGTCACCAGGTCCTGGAGCATTTCCACATCGTCCGGATCAACGGCCGCGGGATCTATTTTCAGACCAAGCAGCTGCTGTTTGCCGCTGACCGTAGCAGTCACCATGCCACCACCGGCAGAGGCCTCGACCTGCTTGTTGGCAAGCTCTTCCTGTAGTTGGGCCATGCGGCGCTGCATCTGCTGCGCCTGCTTCATGATATTGCCAATTCCACCTCGTGTCATGTATTCCTCCATACTTTTTGACGATAAGTCGTTGTTTGTTGTCGGTGCTGAAATCAGATTTTCGTACCTCGCATCTCGTGCAAGGGACTTTCAGACAAAGCCTTTATCGATTGGGATCACTTTTTTGATTGTGCCATTAAAGATTTCCTGGACCGACTTCAGGGCCGGATGGCCGACAGCGTCTTCACGAAGGCGCCGCATGCGGTCAGTCTCCTTGGCCTGCCTGGTTTCCACCAGTGACGGAGGAGCGCTTTGCTGACTGGAGTCGATCCCGGAAACCAGTAGCTTGACCGGTTGGCCGAAGTAGGCTGTCGCCAGTGCCTCAAGATCCTGGGTGATTTGCTGCTCCTGAAGCTGGCTGATCATGAACGACCCGTTCGGGTAGCCAATTTCCAGGGTCGGCAGTTCCAGTTTGAGTGGACGCCCGTGCTCGAGGACCGATCCGAGCATTGGCCGGCTCTGCCTGACCTGTTCAACCAGCCCCTGCCATCCTTTGTTTGCGGTCTTTACGGCGACGGGGGCTTCAGGCTTTTTTGGTGGAGGGGTCTCCTGAGCTGGTCGCGGCTGAGCGCTCGGCATTTTCCGCGGTGGCGGCGCTGTTTCTCCCAGGCGTTTTTCCAGGCTTTCGATGTGACTGATGAGTCTGGCGAGATTCTGAGAGGGAGACAGGTTGGCCAGGCGTACCAGGCTCATTTCCAAGGTCAGCAGCGGGTAGTTGCTGTTAACCAGTTCGCTCTGAGTTTTCAGGAGCAGGGTGACAACCCGCTGCAGGTCCTCCAGGGAAGCTTCCTCCGCCAGAGTCTTCAGCCCCTTTAATTCATCACCGACTAAATCGAGCATCTCAGCTGGGTCTTCGACCACTTTGCAGATCACCATGCCGCGGAACATTTCCAGCAGGTCCTGGGTGAACTGCTTGAGGGCCAGGCCCAGTTGATCGATCCGGCGGACAGCGTCCAACGCCCGGCGGCTGTCGCGCTGCAGAACGGCCTCAACGGTATCCAGCAGCAAGCGCCGGTCGACCATGCCGAGCAGGGTCTGGACGGCATCGTCCTCCACCTCGTCCCCGGAGAACGCAATCACCTGGTCAAGGGTGGAGAGCGCGTCGCGCATGCTCCCTTCGCCCTGGCGGGCGATCAAGCTAAGGCTGCGGTCGGAGATCGTCAGTTTTTCCGCGTCAGCGATCTCGCGCAGGCGCCCGGCGACCCGCGAGGTGGGTATTTTGCGGAAGTCGAAACGCTGGCAGCGCGAAAGGATGGTGATTGGAATCTTGTGCGGCTCTGTCGTGGCAAAAATGAACTTGGCGTGCTCGGGCGGCTCTTCAAGAGTTTTCAGCAACGCGTTGAAGGCGTTGGTCGAGAGCATGTGGACTTCATCGATGATGAAGATCTTGAAGCGCGAGCGATTGGGTAGATAGCGGATGTTTTCGCGCAGTTCGCGGACATCATCGACACCGGTATTGGAGGCCCCGTCGATTTCTATGACATCAAGGCCATGACTGGCGGTGATTTCCATGCACGAAGCACAGGTGCCGCAAGGCTGGTCGGAGAGACCTGCTTCGCAGTTCAAGGCCTTGGCCAGTATGCGCGCCGCTGAGGTTTTGCCGACACCACGTGCGCCGGTAAAAAGAAAGGCATGGTGAACCCGGCCGGAACGGATTGCATTCGCCAGGGTCTGGCTGACATGCTCCTGGCCGATCAGGTCGGTGAAGTTTTGCGGGCGCCACTTACGGGCTAGTACCAGGTAGGCCATTGTCTCACAGTTCGGCTGATGGGGAACCCCGCAGCCGGCGACTTGCCGGCACAAGTGACAGCCAGGCGCCCCCGCGGCACACGGCTGAGGCCGCTGCCGCTGCTCCCTTCCGGGTCTGACGGAGTTCACGGCCGTCCATTGCGCGGGACCCGGCTGTCACTTCTGACGGCAAATACATGCCAGGAGGTTGCTGATCTTGCAGAAGCGTGGGGTTCGTCTTATCCGACCCCGGCCTCATGCCAAAAGAGGTCACAGCGGAAAGATGAGCCCACGCACCTCAGCTAACTCGTTTGGCTCTTGCTCTGGCTCCCTGCACTCACTACCGCGAACGTAACGTTCGCTTATTGACCATTGGCAGCGTATGCCACGCTGCTCATCCCAGGGAGCGCGTTTTGTGAAAGATATGGCGGAGAGGGGGGGATTCGAACCCCCGGTACCTTTCAGTACACACGATTTCCAGTCGTGCACCTTCGGCCGCTCGGTCACCTCTCCGCGAACAGGCAAAATACACTAAAGGTTCCTTTTCTGTAAAGGGTTTTCTCGGCCGTTGCAAATGCCTGTAAAGATCACTCTTCAAGGAGTGGAGCATGGTAAATCGTACTGATTTTCATAACTGCTGGGCTTCGGGCCGCGGATGGCAGGGTGTGCCCGATGCGTCGGTTTCTAGGCAGGTTGTGAGTGGTGATGAAGCGGCCGGCTCAATACGGGCGAGGCCAGTCTAATGTTGGCTTCCTTCGGCGAAGATGGGTTGGTGGCTGGTGGGCAGTGACCGGGCCAGTTCTAATGCAGTGAGCCGATCTGTGCTGTTCGGTTTTGAAGGATGCCAGTGCCAGGTGCAAATCAGTTGATCTGAACAATCGTGCCGTTCTGTACCTGTAGCAGGAACAGAATCTTGTCGGCCTCGCCGATCAGGTCAAAGCGGGTAGCGCCGGTGACTCCGGGGTAATTCTGCAGTTGCGCCAGGGCACGGCGCAGATCATCCCGGGTGCGCACTGCGGGGTCGTTGAGCAGAGTCAGCATGATGCCGGCGGTGTCGTACCCCTGGGCCTCGAGAATGGTCGGTTCTTCTCCGTATTTGTTGAAGTAGCGTTCAACGAATTCCTTGACAAAGGGGTAGGGACTGTGGAGGAAAAATCCGTCGGTAAAGACCGCATCCTCGACGAACTGGCGGGCCAGGCGTGGCAGTTCGGTATCGTTCCAGCCATTGGTGCCGAGCAGTTGCACTCCTTCCAAACCATAAAAAGCCAACTGCGGTGCGATCAGACTGATACGATCGGCGTAATCGGGAAGAAAGAGTGCTTCAAAAGGTGGCGGAACTTTCTCGTTGGACTCGGCGGCAGGGTTTTCTGAATCATTGGTCTGCACTTCCTCATCAGGAGCATTCGGATTCAGTCCCTGTAGGAGGCGGACCTGACGACGAAAATCGGTCTGTTCGCCAAGATAGCTCTGTTCGGCAATAATTTCGCCACCACGCTGCATGACCTCCTGGCGGAAAAGTGCCGCTAGCTGATCACCCTGGCGGGTCTGCGGGTTCATGATGCCGAAGCGGGAGAAGCCGCGTTCTTCCATGGCGTAGTTGGTCAGTGCCCGCACCTGCAGTTGGGGGGTGAGAGAATTACGGAAAACATAAAAGCTGGAAGCGGCCAGCCCCTCTCTTTGCGACATGGTCAGAAGCGGGGTGTGTTCCTGGTTGGCTCGTCTGGCCGCGCCCAGTGCTGCATTGCCGACCAGTGGCCCGGCAATACCGATGACCCGGTCGCTGATTGCCAACTCGGCGACCTGCTGGGCCGCAATGGCCTCATCCCCGGCGGTATCGCGGAAAATGAAACGCACCGGAATGTTTGGGCGGAAGGTCTCGAGTGCCAGCTGCATGCCGCGCTGGACACGCTGTCCGAATGCAGCATAGCGGCCACTCAAGGGGAGCAGTACACCGATGGCCCGTTGCAGCTGTGTCGGGTCGCTCAGCTGGGACTGCAGCGCCAGGGCTTCCTCACGGTAAGCAAAACCAGCAGGAGCCGCCATGGCCGTCGAGGCCCACTCCTGGGCCCGCTCTTTCTGACCGGTGGCCAGGGCGCGCCAGCCAAGCTGCAGAGCCGCCAGGTAGCCAACGGGCTTGTCGCGGTACATGAAAACCGCTTCGGCAAGATCTGCTTCGCTGAATCGATCGCTGAGCAGGGTATAGATGCGTGTCAGGATGTCGCGGGGAGTTTCCTCACCTTCCACCAGCAGGGCCTGTTGATAGAAGTAGAGCGCCTTGTGAGGTTCCTCAAGGGCAAGCAGGCCTTCGGCCAGGGAGAGGAAGCGCTCCTGGTGCTGTTGTAATGCCCAGCCCTGTGTCTTCAGTTCCAGGAGTTGGTCAACGGCGCGAGCCGCGTCGCCCATCTGCAGCAACAGTTCGCTCTCAAGGAGCACGATGGCGGGGTCGTGTGCCGCGCCGGTCATTTTCCCCAGGTATTCAAGTGCCGTTTCCGGTTCACCAAGGTCACGGTGGATACGAGCCAGGTAAAAATAAGCCTGATTGATCAGGTCGGAATCGGGTTGGCTGATGACGAAGCCGCGCAGCAGGCCGGCCGCCTCGTTGAGTTTGCCGGCATGATAGTGATCCAGTGCCCGCTGCATGGCAGTGCTGGCTGGCGGGCCGGCTGTCACCACGGGCTGGGCCGCAAGAACCGTGGTCCCAAGGCTTAACAGCATCAGCAGTGAGAGGGTGAAGATCTTGAGGCGCATTAGCCGAATAGTTCCTTGACCTTATCGAAAAAGCTTTTGCCCATCGGGTGAATATCTTCGCCGCCTTCCCTGGCGAACTCGTCGAGCAGTTCCTTCTGGCGGGTGGTCAGGCTGGTCGGGGTCTCGACACGGACCACGACCAGTTCATCCCCTCGCCCATAGCCCTGCAGAACGGGAATCCCCTTGCCGCTTAGCTTGAAAATTTTACCACTTTGGGTTCCGGCCGGAACCTTGAGCTTGACCTTGCCTTCCAAAGTCGGAACCTCCAGTTCGCAACCGAGGGCCGCCTGGGGAAAGGAGACCGGAATCTCGCAGACCAGGTCGTTGCCTTCGCGCTGGAATATCGGATGGTCCTTGACGGTGATGACAACGTAGAGATCTCCGGGAGGGCCCCCCTTGGAGCCAGGCTCGCCTTCTCCGCTCATCTTGAGTCGGTTGCCCGATTCTACACCGGCCGGGATTTTCAAGGAAAGGGTCTTTTGACCGCGGGTCAGGCCTGTGCCTCGGCAATCCTTGCAGGGGTCGGTGATCTTCTTCCCTTCGCCGTTGCAGTCGGGGCAGGTGCGGGTCAGTGAGAAGAAGCCCTGCTGGAAACGGACTTGGCCATTGCCTGAACAGGTTCGACAGGTCTCGGCCCGGGTCCCCGGTTTGGCGCCGGAACCGCTGCAGGTGGTGCAGGACTGGTGACGGGGGACCTTAATCTTGGTTTCCAGTCCGAAGGCAGCCTCTTCGAAGGCGATGGTCAGGTTGTAACGCAGGTCGTCGCCGCGTCGGCCACCGCCGCGCCGACTGCCGCCCCCGAAGATATCGCCAAAGATGTCGCCGAAGATATCCTCGAACGGGGTGCCTCCGAAACCGCCTGAAGAGAAGCCGAAACCACCCTGCTGATCGACTCCGGCATGACCGTACTGGTCATAGAGCGCACGCTTCTGGCCGTCGGAGAGGACGGCGTAGGCCTCGGAAAGCTCTTTGAAGCGTTCCTCGGCTTCCTTGTCGCCGGGGTTCTTGTCGGGGTGACACTGCAGTGCCAGTTTGCGATAGGCCTTCTTAATTTCTGTTTCGCTGGCGTTGCGGTTGACTTCGAGGACTTCGTAATAATCGCGTTTGGCCAAAATAATATCCTTGCGACCACAGGAGGAACCACCCCGCAGCAAGCTGTGGGGTCTCCGATAGCCAGTATTCAGCGCCCAGCAGGCAGAGAGGTTGGTGACTCTAATTGGTCGCTCCGCCCTCGTTCTGGTTTCCGGGAACTGGATTTAAACAATATGGCACGACAGCACGGCAGCAGAAGTCTGTACGACAAGCTGCGGGGAACGGGCCCCTTTATCGAATAAAAGCCAGGGACGAAAGGGCTCTGGTCTCATGCCCGGTCCCTGGCTGTTAAACCCTGTCGGTTACTTCTTCTTGTCGTCGTCGACTTCTTCGAACTCAGCGTCTACGACATCGTCCTTCTGGCCGCCGCTCTCGGCTTTTTCCTCGCTGCCGGCATCCGACTCGCCCTGAGCCTGCTGGTACATGACTTCAGCAAGCTTATGCGATGCTGTGGCCAGTGCCTCGGTTTTGCTCTTGATCGCTTCCGGATCATCGCTTTCCATGGCCTTCTTGAGTTCTTCCAGGGCCGTTTCGATCCCTTTCCGGGTTTCTTCGTCAACCTTGTCGCCGTGCTCCTTGACGGCTTTTTCGGTCGTGTAGATAAGGCCGTCAGCCTGGTTGCGGGCTTCGATCAGAGCGCGTTTCTTCTGGTCCTCGGAAGCATGCAGTTCGGCATCCTTGACCATCTTTTCGATCTCGGCCTCGGAGAGACCGGACGACGCCGTGATCCGGATCGACTGCTGCTTGCCGGTGCCAAGGTCTTTTGCCCCGACATTGAGGATGCCGTTGGCATCGATGTCGAAAGTGACCTCGATTTGCGGAACACCGCGTGGCGCTGGCGGGATATCGGACAGTTCGAAGCGGCCGATGGTCTTGTTGTCATTGGCCATCTCACGTTCGCCCTGCAGCACGTGTACCGATACCGCCGGCTGATTGTCGGCAGCAGTGGAGAATACCTGGCTTTTCTTGCAGGGGATGGTGGTGTTCTTCTCAATCAGCTTGGTCAGGACTCCGCCGAGGGTTTCGATCCCCAGCGAGAGCGGCGTGACGTCAAGCAACAGAACGTCCTTGACGTCGCCTTTCAGGACACCACCCTGAATCGCTGCGCCGATGGCGACAACTTCATCGGGGTTGACTCCCTTGTTGGGGGTCTTGCCGAAGATCTCCTTGACCTTCTCCTGAACCGCCGGCATGCGGGTCATGCCGCCGACCAGGATGACGTCATCGACATCGGATGCCGAAAGACCTGCGTCCTTGAGAGCCGTTTTGCAGGGGCCGGTCAGCTTGTTGAGCAGGCTGCTGCAGATGCTCTCGAGCTTGGAGCGGGTCAGCTTGATATTGAGGTGCTTAGGGCCGGTCTGGTCGGCAGTAATAAAGGGCAGGTTGATGTCGGTCTCCACCGATGAAGACAATTCGCACTTGGCCTTCTCGGCCCCTTCCTTGAGGCGCTGCAGCGCCATCTTGTCTTTGCGTAGATCGATCCCCTGATCTTTCTTGAACTCGTCGGCGACGTAGTCGATGATCAACTGGTCGAAATCCTCGCCACCGAGGAAAGTGTCGCCGTTGGTCGATTTGACTTCGAAGACACCGTCACCAAGTTCCAGGATGGAAATATCGAAGGTGCCGCCACCGAGGTCGAAAACGGCAATCTTCTCCTCGTGCTTCTTGTCGAGGCCGTAGGCCAGGGCCGCTGCAGTCGGTTCGTTGATGATGCGCAGCACATTCAGGCCGGAAATCTTGCCGGCATCCTTGGTCGCCTGGCGCTGGGAGTCGTTGAAGTAGGCCGGCACGGTGATGACCGCATCGGTGACCGTCTCGCCCAGGTAGTCTTCCGCAGTTTTCTTCATCTTCTGCAGAACCATGGCGGAAATCTCCGGGGCGCTGTGTTTCTTGCCGCGCACTTCTACCCAGGCATCACCGTTGTCGGCCTTGATGATCTTGAACGGGCTGATCTGGATGTCCTTTTTGACCGCTTCCGAATCGAACTTGCGACCGATCAGGCGCTTGATGGCGAACAGGGTGTTCTCGGGATTGGTGACGGCCTGGCGCTTGGCCTGCTGGCCGACCAGCCGTTCGCCGCTCTCGGTGAAGGCAACCATCGATGGGGTTGTGCGGGTCCCTTCGGAGTTGGCGATAACCACCGGCTCGCCACCTTCCATGATCGCGACACAGGAGTTTGTCGTCCCGAGGTCGATGCCAATAACTTTGCTCATAATAAAAATCCTCCTTATAAAGAATCGGTTCGTTGGTCGTTATGATGTGGACAGGCTTGCTGCCGCCGGTCGTTTATGTCCCTGCGGACGATGAATCCTCAGTCTTCTGGTTCGTGGCTGCGTCGGCCGGGGCCTTGGCCACCATAACCAGAGACGGGCGCAGCAGGCGATCGTGCAGGAGGTAGCCTTTTTGAAACTCGGTGACGACCGTGTTCGGCTCCTGCTCTGCTGATTCCACCTGGCCCATGGCCTGGTGCAGGTTCGGATCGAAGACATCGCCGATGGCCTTGATCGGTTTGACGCCAAAGTCTTCGAGGGCTTTGCGGAACTGGGTGATCGTCATGTTGACGCCTTCAAGCAGGCCCTGGTTTTCAACGCTACCCTGTCCGGCATGCTCAACCGCGCGTTCGAGGTTGTCGAGCACCGGGATCATCTCCCTGAGCAGGCGATCGTTGGCAAAGCGGATTGCGTCCTCTTTCTCGCGTTGGTGGCGTTTGCGGGCATTTTCAAGGTCGGCCCGTTCACGCAGGTAGAGGTCCCAGTTCTTGCTGGCTTCAGCCTTGGCCGCAGCAACTTCATTTTGCAGCTCAAAGAGCGGGTCTACAGGCTCTGCCGTTTCACAAGCGGGGATCTCCTGCGCAGACTTGGTCACGCTTTCCGACTCCGCGGCGGTCGTTTTCTTGGGTTTTTTAGCCAATGCTCTTGATCTCCTAATCGTTATCTGTATCCAGCAGGCGACTGATCAGGTTCGCCGTGTAATCGACTATCGGAATGATGGTTGAATAGGGCATGCGGTAAGGGCCGATGACGCCGAGCGTGCCGAGCGTCCCGCGTTTACCAGAATAGGCCGCAGTGATCAGGCTGCAGTCGGCCAGCTCGCTGTACGCTGTTTCGCTGCCGATGATGACCTGTACGCCCTTGGCCTCGAGGCCGCGATCAAGCAGGTCGACCAGGATGCTCTTCTGCTCGAAGGTCTGGACGATGCGCTTCATGTGTGGCAGGTCGGCAAACTCCGGCTGCTCGAGGAAGTGACTGGTCCCCTCGATGATGACATCGCCCGTTGCCTCGTCGACCAGCGCGGCGCTGGAGAGTACGAAGGCTCGCCGCAGTAAATGATCAAAGAGCGCCTTCTCCTCGGCCATTTCGGCAATGATGCGGGCGCGCACCTCCTGGATGCTGAGTCCGGTCATGGACTTGTTCAGGTAGTTGGTGATCTTTTCCAGGTCGCGCGGGTGCAAGTCCTCATCGACGTCGATCAGCTTGTTCTGCACCAGCCCGGACTGGGTGACGAAAACTGCCAGGACCTGGCGGGGCGAGAGTTTGACGAACTCGATGTGCCGGAAAATGGTGGTCTTCAGGCGCGGCACCATGACCAGCCCGGTGTAGTGGCAAACGGTCGAAAGGGTGCGGCTGGCCTCGCGCAGCATGTCGGCCATTTGCAGGCCCTGCTGCCGGTATTTCAGTTCAATCTGATCTTTCTGCCGAACATCCAGATCGCTGATGCGCAACAGGGAATCGACGTAGAAACGGTAGCCCTTTTCGGTCGGGATCCGCCCCGCCGAGGTGTGTGGCGACGTCAGGTAGCCGAGCTCTTCAAGTTCGGCCATGACATTGCGCACCGATGCCGGCGACAGCTTGATGCCCAGATTAAGGGTCAGGGCTTTTGAGCCGACCGGTTGGGCCGTGGCAATATATTCCTCGATAATTGCTTCGAGAATTTTCTGGCTTCGCTCAGTCAGGTAGTTTGCCATGCTAGACTCCGCGCAAAAAACTCAAGCCGGATAATCCGGCCTGACAAGAACTGTTAGCACTCCATCGTCTTGAGTGCCAAAAGCACGGTCAACATAACAACGCCAATTGCCTTTGTCAAGGGACGGCAGGCTATTTATCTCGGGAAATCTGTCTTACAGGAAAGGCAGGATCAAACGGTCGAAAAGCAGCCAGCCGGCGGGTGTCAATGACCAGCGGTCATCGACATGCGACAGCCATTGGTCGCAGGAGACCACCACTTCCGGAAAGGCCTCTGTCAAAGTGACGCCGAAGCGCTGCTGCAGTTCGATGTCGCTGATGCCGCGTCGGGTTCGCAAGGCCAGGTAGATGGTCTCGCTCAGGGCCGATTCGCGGTCAAACCGCTCCAGGCACTGCATCGGCTCCTGCCTGTCGAGCAGTTTCTTCCGGAAGGCCTTTAAATCGGGAGGGACTTCCCAACGGCTCCCCCAGGGGTCGGCGCGAAACGAGTGCGCCCCGGCACCAATGCCGAGGTAGGGGCCGCGCTGCCAGTAGCCGAGGTTGTGACGACAGGCGTAGCCCTGACGGGCATAGTTGGCAATTTCGTAATGCTCGTAACCGGCTGAAACCAGACGTTCATGTACCAGCAGGAAGGCATCGGCATAGAATTCCTCGTCCGGTAATGACAGTTCGCCGGCAGCAACGCTCGCCTGAAGGGGGGTCTGTGGCTCGGCCGTCAGGCCATAGCAGGACAGGTGCTCAGGGTTCAGGCCGAGATAGCAGCCGAGGTCCTCCTCGAGGTCGTCGACCGTCTGCCCGGGCAGGGCGAACATCAGGTCGAGGGAGAGGTTGTCAAAGCCGGCGTCGCGAGCCCACTGGACAGCTGTGAATCCTTCCCGCCGGTCATGCAGGCGGCCCAGAACCTCCAGTTGATGGTCGCTGCAGCTCTGCAGGCCGAGGGACAGCCTGTTTATGCCGGCCTGGCGATATCCGGTCAGGCTTGGCAGCGTCACCGTGCCGGGATTGGCCTCGAGAGTGATTTCGGCAGCATGTGCCAGGCCGAAGGTCCGGGTGACGGCCTCCAGGATGGTGTCAACAGCCTCCGGGCGCAGAAGGGAAGGGGTGCCCCCGCCGAAGTAGACAGTGTCAAACGGACCGGACCATCCCTGTCCCCTGGCCATGTCCAGGTGTCTGGCCAAGAGCTCGGGATAGCCGGCGATCTCCTGTTCCGTGGCGCATACGGAAAAAAAATCGCAGTAGGAGCATTTCCGCTGGCAGAAAGGAATATGCAGATAGAGACCGGGCATGCAGTTTCTTCGCCGCGGGATCTCCTCCCGCGACTGCGTGTCACCTGAGGTAAAGGAGCATCGACGCCAGGACGAGGATCACGACGGCGAGCAGGACGCCGACTCCAACCGGGTAGGCCACGCAGCGGCTGCGACTGTCGATTCGCCGAGAGACCTGCTCTTGCTGGTCGGCAATGCCGCTGGCTTCGACCCAGAGCCGATAGCCGTACTTCTGCAGGTTCCCGCACGGCTCATCGATGAACCGGGCCAGTAAGCTGGGCACCTCCCTGGCAAAGATGCGGTTGGCCCACTCGTTGATACCGTCGAACGTCCATTGGCAGAGGCGGTAAAATGCCTTGCCGCCCTTGCGGAAGACCCAGTCGATGCGGATGGATATGGTGTTCGTACGCTTTAGTAACGGGAGTAGCATGAAGAAGGCCAGTGCAGAAAACGCCAGCAGCTGGAACTGGTTAAGAGTGTGCTCGAGAGTATACGCATGGAAATCCACAGGATAGGGGAGGATGTCGTAAAGCGGCTGAGGGTAGACGCCGAGAAAGATACAGATGAAGGCGAACAGGGCCATGGCTGCGAGCATGTGTTTCGGCGGCTCGCCGGGGCGCAGCCCGTTGTCTTTGGCAAAGAAGACGAAATAGGGGAACTTGATGCCGGCATGCAGGAAGACCCCGGCCGAGGCAATTTCGAGAATCAGCCAGACCCAGAAGAACCCTTCGTGAACCCCGGCCTCAATGATCATGGGCTTACTGGTGTACCCGGAGAATAGGGGGAAACTGGAGATCGCCAACGCGCCGATCGTACCGAAGATCATCGTCCAGGGCATTGTCTTGTAGAGGCCGCCCAACTCGGTGCATTTGCTCTTGCCGGTCATGTAAAGCACCGAGCCCGCGCTCATCCAGAGCAAGGCCTTGTAGATGATGTGGCAGAAAGCGTGGGCCACTGCCCCTGAAATGGCCAGTGAGGTGCCGATGCCGATGCCGCAGATCATGAAGCCGACCTGGTTCATGATCGAGAAGGCCAAGATGCGCCGCATGTCGTTTTCGAGGATGGCGTAGATAATCCCGTAAATTGCCATGAAGCAACCGACGGCGATCAGGATCTCCCAGCCGGCGAAGCCTCGGATCAGGGTGTAGACCGCAGTCTTGGTGGTGTAGGCCGTCATGATCACCCCGCCTGTGACCGTCGCTTCCGGGTAGGCATCGGAGAGCCAGGTCGAGAAGGGGTAGGCCGCAGCGTTGATCAGGAAGCCGATCAGGATCAGGTAGGTCGGCAGCCCCTGCAGCGAGAAGCCGTCAAAGGCCGCTGATCCGCTGGCCTCGACCTGCAGCAGGATCCCGGCGAGCAGGCAAAGGCCTCCGAAGATATGCATCATCACGTAGCGGTACGCGGCCCCATAAGCCGCGGCGGTCCGCCTTGCCAGCACCAGGAAGGTCGATGTGATCGCCATGATCTCCCAGAAGAGATACAGGGAGATCAGGTCGCCGGCAAAAACCGCGCCGAGGGAGGCCCCAATGTAACAAAGGGCGGCGATATGCTCGTAACGATCCTTGAGGTGCTGGGCGAAGAGGAAGCAGCCGAAGGCATTGATGGTGAAGACGTAGCCGAAAGCCTTGCTCAGTTTGTCGACCCGCAGCATGCTGAGGTCGAAGCCGAACATGGTGTAGTGCCAGAACTCCCCGGCCGGCAACTGGGTGATAATCAGAAAGGCGGCCGCCGGCGCCAGCAGAATAGTTGCCCGGCGCCCCCAGAGGGGCAGCACCAGGACCAGGGCGGCACCGGCAAAGAGCAGAACCGACGGGTGGAGGTTAGCGGCGGTCATAATAGTCCTCCTCCCGTTTCAGCAAGTTACCGAGCATTTTGGACACCACGATGATCGCCACGCAGGAGGCAAAGCCGAACAGGGCATAGAAGCCTGGCCAGCTTTCGACCGTGGAGAAGAGGTGATGCTTGTGCAGGAAAAAGTCGGGCAGGACCAGCAGCACCAGCACGATATAAAATCCGGTGCGTAATCTGCGGATATTGTGCGGATGGTCGAACCAGTCAAGTTCTTTCTTCTTGCTCTTCTTGGCCATAAACTGCAGGTCCTCAGCCGGCGCCAAGCGCCAGTCGGATAAGTTTGATAAACACGTCCGGGTAGAAAAACATCGTCAGCGAGGCGAGCGCGGTCAACGACAACGGCACTATGCAGAGCAGCGGAGCTTCCTTGAAACCCTCCTCCCCGCCTTCCGGGGACGCGGCGAAAAATCCACGATACACGATCGGCAGGAAGTAGGCGGCGTTCAGCAGCGAACTGGTCAGCAGGACGGCGATCAAGAGCAGCTGATGCCCCTCAATGGCCCCGATCAGGAGATACCACTTACTGATGAAGCCGCCCATCGGCGGCATGCCGATGATACTCAGGGAGCCGAGGAAGAAGGCCAGGTAAGTGATCGGCATGCGCCGCCCCAGTCCGTCCATCTGGCTGATGTATTTCTTCTTGCTGGCGACGTAGATCGCCCCGGCGCAGAAGAACAAGGTGATCTTGCCGAAGGCGTGCATCGCCAGGTGCAGGACGCCGCCGAGCATCCCGGTTGCCGAGAGCATGCCGGCGCCGAGCACCATGTAGGACAGCTGGCCGATGGTCGAGTAGGCCAGACGGCGTTTCAGGCTGTCCTGAGTCAGTGCCACCAGCGAAGCGATCAGCAGGGTCACCGAGGCAATGGTGGTGATGATCACACCGAGGTTGGCCGTCTGCAGCGTCTCAGGACCGAGAATGTGAAAAATCACGCGGAAGATGGCAAACACGCCGGCCTTGACCACGGCTACGCCGTGCAGGAATGAACTGACCGGGGTTGGCGCCACCATGGCGGCTGGCAGCCAGCCGTGAAACGGCATCAAGCCCGCCTTGGCGAAACCGAACAGGAAGAGTACCAGCAGCAGGGCCAGCAGTTCGGGTGAGGCCTTGCCGGCCAGGATTCCGCCGACGGTGAAGTCGAGGGTCCCGGCGGCGGCGTAGGTCATCAGCATGGCCGGCAGCGCCAGGCCAATGGATGTGCCGAGGATGTAGGTCAGGTATTTGCGGCCCGAGGCCCGGGCCTCGGCAGTCTGTTCGTGGGTGACCAGCGGGTAGGTCGAGAGCGACAGGACCTCGTAAAAGAGGTACATGGTCAGCAGGTTGCCGGCAAAGGCGACGCCGAGAGTGGCTGATATGGCGACGGCAAACGATGCGAAATAACGGGTCTGGGCGTGCTCGTCAAGGGCGCGCATGTAGCCGATCGAATAGATCGAAGTGAACAGCCAGAGGCAGGAGGCCACCAGGGCGAAAATCATGCCCAGGGCGTCGACGCGCAGTTCGATCGGCACCCCCGGGAGAACTTCAGCGATCGTGAACACATAACCGCCGCCGTGCAGCACCCCGGGGAGCAGCGCAACGACGATCGTCAGCTTGACCAGCGCGATCAGGATCGTCCAGCTCTCGCGCAGGTTCGGTTGGCGATCGGACAGGATGATCGGCAAAGCCCCCAGCAGGGAGACCAAAATCGCGGCCAGTGGCCAGATGGAAACAATCGGTGTCATAGCACTCTCAAAACCGGCTCCGGGCAAGATTGCCCGGGGTAATCACAAGAATTAAAAACCGATCGGTATCATCAATCGGATGACGTTGTTCACCAGCGGGCCGGTACTCAGACCGACCACGATCAGGAGCGCGGCGGTCAGGACCAGCGGTTTGAGCATCCACCAGGGGGCCTCATGCCGTTCGGAAGCGGTATGCTCATGATGTTGACCGTCCCCCAGAGAGCCGAAAAAGGCCAGCTCAATGACTCTGAAGAACAGCAAGGCGTTGACCAGGCTGCTGAAGACCAAAGCAATGACGAATTCCCAGTGGCCGGCATCGATCCCGCCAAGGATCAGGTACCACTTGCTGAAAAAGCCGCAGGTGGGAGGGACGCCGATCATGGCAAAGGCCCCCAGCGTGAAGGCTGCCATGGTGAACGGCATGCGATGGAAAATCCCTTGCATTGAAACCATCGAAACCGTGCCCTGGCGATAGATGATGGATGCTACGACCAGGAACAGGCAGAGGGTCATGAGGGCGTCGTTGACGATATGCAGGATGCTGCCGGTCAGTCCGTTGGCATTGGCCAGGAAGATGCCGCCGACCATGTAGCCGACTTCGGCAATAATGATGTAGGTCAGCATACGGCGCAGGTCCTTCTGCCCCAGGGCGAGCATCGACCCGCAGACGATCGCCAGAGCCGCTGCCCACACCGCACTGTTGGTGATCCATGCGTGGGGGAAGACCAGGGCGGGGGTGTACATGGTGATGATGACGCGCACCATGAGATAAACCGTGACCTTGGTCATCAGTGGCGCGACCATGGTGCCGGCACCGGTAGGGGCGTGGCTGTAGGCGTTGGGCAACCAGCTGTGCAGCGGGAAGAAAGCCATCTTGATCCACAAGCCGACCAGCACGAAGGCGATCGCCGTGGCGGTCGCCACCGGTGCATTGAGCGTCGGCAGGATGCGGGCGATGTCGGCCATGTTGAGGGTTCCGGTCAGGATGTAGATGTAGCCGATGCCGAGCAGGTAGAAACAGGCGCCGATCGAGCCCATGATGATGTAGTTGAAGCTGGAGAGCGCCGCCCGGCCGCGCCCCATGGCAATCAGGCCGTAAGTGGTGATCGAGGTGATTTCGAGCAGGACGTAGAGATTGAAAGCATCGCCGGTCAGCACCAGGCCGAACAGGCCGGCAATCAGGATCAGGTACAGAGTGAAGAAAAAGGACTCACGGCCGGGGAGTTCCTGCTCAACGCTCTTCAGTGAGGAAAAGGAGGCCAGGAAAGCGACCACGGCGATGAGCACCATCATCAGGGCGCTCAGGGGGTCGACCACCAGTTCGATGCCGAAGGGCGGTTGCCAGTTGCCGACCGTGTAGCGCAGCGTCCCGTGCGCGACCACGCGCGCCAGGGTGACCAGGGAACCGATGACCGAGAAGGCCAGCGAGCCGAGGACCAGGGGCGCGATCCACTGCTTTGAACTGCGTCCGAGCAGGTTGACGGCGAAGGCCGACAGGAGCGGGACGACCAGGACGAAGAGATGCAAATTGGTTGCGCTCATCGTTGGGTCTTCTCCAGGATTTCGTCTTCTTCGAGAGTGCCATACTCCTTATAGATACGCTGCAGGACGGCTAGGGCTACGCCGGTGACGCTGACGCCGACGACGATCGCCGTCAGCATCAGCACGTGCGGCAAGGGGTTGACGATGGTCGCTGCATCAACTCCACCGGCCAGCGCCTGGTACTTGTCGACGATCGGGATGGCGCCACCCTTCTTGACCCCGGTTGAAACGAAGAAGAGGATGATGGAGGTCTGGAAAATGTTCATGCCGAGCAGTTTCTTGACCAGGTTGCGTTTGCCGATCATGGCATAAAAGCCGATCATCATCAGCACGACGTAGATCCAGTAGTTGTATTTGGCGACGATTTCGCCGATGATCGACTCCATTCCTACAACCCTTCGTCAAGGGCCCCACCGGAACTGAGGTTCCAGTAGAGCAGCAGCATGATGCTCATAACCGCCAGGCCGACCCCGACTTCAACCAGGAAAATGCCGAACGAGCGCCATTCGACGGGGCCCAGCGGGATCAGCACATCGAGAGCGCTGTAGTCGAGGAACAGGCCGCCGAAAATTGCACAGAGGGCTCCGACCCCAATGTAGATGACCGGGCCGAGATTGCCGAGCAGGGCATTCGCCCAGATCGGCATGTAATCTTGGGACGTTTTCAAGTCGTAGGCCAGTGCCAGCAGGATGAAGGAGGCCCCGAGAATGACCCCGCCCTGGAATCCTCCCCCCGGGCTGTAGTGGCCATGCACTATGACATACAGGCCGAACAGCTGGATGAAGGGGACCAGCAGGCGCACCGACGTCTTGATGACCAGATCTTCGCCGGCGGAATGTTCGTGGATGTCCCTCATTCTTCTCGATTCCTACGCAGGACGCTGACCACGGCCATGCCCGCACAATAGATGACCACTGTTTCAAACATGGTGTCGTAGCCCCGGTAGTCGCCGAGCACGGCCGTGACGATATTGGGGACGTGCGTCTGTTCGACGGCTTTTTCGATGTACACCGGGGACAGGTATGCGCTGGCCGGAGCCTGGGGGTCCCCCCAGGCCGGGAAATCCCTGGTTCCGTAAAGCAGCAGGGCCCCTGTCACCAGGGTAGCGAGCAATGCCAAGGCCTTCAATCTTTGCTCCTTCTGGTAGTGCGCAGGATCGCGGCGATAAAGAAGATCGTGCTGACGCCGGCACCGACCGTGGCTTCGGTGAAGGCCACGTCGACCGCTCCCATCTCAGCCCACAGCAGGCACATCAGGAAGCTGTAGATGCCGAACACCACCGATGCGCCGAGCAGGTCCTTGAGCTGGATCGTCACCACGGCGCAGATCACCACCAGCGACAGGATCAAAAGGTCGAGTTGCCAGATCATGGCCGTTTCCTCCCCTTCCGCTGCCAGGGCTTCACGCCCAGGACCAGGGCGGCCTCGGTAATCGCGTGGGTTGCCGTCGGGCTGGTGACGAACACGAAACCGGCAATCAGCATGAGCTTGGCGCTCACCAGCAGCGAACCGAAAGAGAACGGGTCGAGATTGTAAATCGCCAGCCCGGCTATCATCAGCACGGCCGCCAGGGAATCGCATTTGCCCGCAGCATGCAGGCGTGAGTAGAAGTCCGGCAACCGCAGGATGCCGACCGTGCCGGCCAGGAAAAAGAACAGCCCGGCAAGGACCAGGATCATGGTGAGAATCGATAGGATCGTCATGAGCGCTCCTCCCGTTCGCTGTCTTCGAGAAAGACGCCCAGGCGGCGCAGGAAGAACTTGGTGGCGCCAAGGGTGGCAATGAAGTTGAGCAGGGCATAGGCAATGGCGATGTCGACAAACATCCCCAGGTTGTTGTAGAGCAGGCCGATCAGCAGCAGCAGCACGGTGGTTTTGGTGCCGATGACGTTGCCGCCGAGAATCCGGTCGAGAATGGTCGGACCGATGACGGCACGCAGCAGGCTCAGGACCATCAGCAGGACCAGGGCGATGCCGGCAGCGAGGAAGAAAGAAGGCATCATAGGTCAGGCTCCAGGGCGCGGGCCACACGGGCCTCCATTTCGCCGGGCAGACTGTCACTGGCGCTGCGGGTCAGGGCGTACACTGAGAATTCGTCGTCGTGGATGCTGACCGTAATCGTGCCGGGGGTCAGGGTGATCGACTGGGCAAAGGTGACCTTGGAGATCGGCCGCTTGAGTTTGGTCTTGAACCGGATGACGTGCGGGTCGATCAGCTCGAGCATGCGGGGGTGCAGGACCACGTAAGCAACCTGCAGGTTGGCAATGATGATCTGGTAGAAAAGCCAGGGCAGATAGGCGATGAAGCCAACCAGGTTTCGTCCCCACCCGCGCTTGTCCTCACCATAGAAGAGCAGATCATGGCTGAAATGGGCAAGCAGCAGGCAGCAGACCACACCGAGGGTCAGATGAAAGGCGTCGAACATACCCGAAAGTACGACCCAGAAGGCCAACATGACTGCAAATGTAGCGATTTTTGCTTTCATGGATCTCCTCGGCTAAGGGGTATGCTCCGTGAGTTTCGACCCGGGGGATGAGGCAAAGACCGGAAAGATGTAAAACATCAATCTAGCCATCAAAATGCCATATCTCTTAGCACGATTCTCACCTGTTGGTCAAGATAATCAGGATGTTCTAGGAATGCTGGCCCGCACTCGACCCCTTCCTTTTAATCAGGTGCGGACCGTCTTTATGGTGCAAGCGGGGCGATTATAAAACCATGTTTTTTCAGGAGGACGATGACAAAATCGGTTGGCAAGCAAAATGCAAACTGCGCAAGCTGGGTCGGGGAAACAGCTCCAGGCTATTGCCCCGGGTATTAATTTTTTCGCGCTTATCATCGCGCGCCACGTTACTCTCCCATCGGTTGCGCCTGCCCGCGAAAGGCCTTCGGGACTTCCTCGAGGGAGTCGGCGAACTGCAGCTCGCCGTGGGCATCGGAGTAGATGTAGCGCCTGCCATCCTTGGCCTGGGCTTTGGCCGCCGGTTTGCCTTGCCCCTTGCCTGCTGCATTTTCCGGTGATGTCGCCTTGTGTCTTTTCCCCTGCTCATTGATGACCGCTTCAATCGACACCGGAGAGGTCTTCTTTTCGCCGAACACAATCTCGATCATGCGACTACGGAAATCCCGGTAAAAGTTGCTGATGACCGCGTGGGCAGGGTTGACGGGCGGTACCTGGACGAGGAACTGGTCGATGGCGAGCATCATGATCAGGAATAGGAAGGTCCAGACAATCGGTTTGATCAGGCGGGTCATCGGTCCTCAATGCGCATGGTGGTCGTGGTCGTTGCCGTTGGATAATTTGCGGCGGCGGTGCCTGAGTTGCTGGATGACCGGACCGGTCACGCAAGTCGAGCACTCCCCCTGCAGTGTCGTGTGAGTGATGTGATAGTCATGATCGAGCATCTGTTCGAGATTACCTATAATCTCCCCCTGACGCAACCGAAAGTCTGGCTCTACGTCAATGTGTGCCGAGAGGGCCGTGATGTGCGAGCAGATCGACCAGACATGCACGTGGTGAACGTTGTGAACGCCCTTGACCGCGCGCATTCTTTCGACCACCTCGTTGACGTCAATATGCGAGGGGACGCCTTCCAGGAGGATGTGGCCGGCTTCCCGCAGGATGCGAATCGCGCCCCAGCCGATAATCAAAACAATGGCCATGGAAATCAGGGCGTCGAGAGCGAACCATCCGGTGTAGAGCATGATGATGCCGCCGATGATGACGCCGACTGAAGCGATGGCGTCGCCGAGGACGTGCAGAAAGGCGCTGCGAACATTGAGGTCATCGTGGGCATGGCCGTGCAGACGGCTGGCTGCGGCCAGGTTCATGATCAGGCCAATGCTGGCGATGATGAACATTTCCTTACTCTTGACCGCTTCCGGGTGAAGCATGCGGTCCCAGGCTTCCCCGAGGATGCCGAAAGCGATCAGCAGCAGGGTGGCGCCGTTGATCAGCGAGGCAAGGATTTCTCCACGATGCCAGCCGTAGGTGCGGGTGTCGCTGGCTGGAAACTTGGCCAGGTGGATCGCCGCCAGCGACAGGCCGAGGGCAAAGAGGTCCATGAAAACGTGGGCAGCGTCCGAGAGCAGGGCCAGGGAGTTTGTCCAGAAGCCACCGATCAGTTCGGCGACCAGGGTGACGGCCGTCAGGCCGATAGCAACAATGAAGCCACGGGTGATGCCGTGGTCCAACAGGCCGTGGTCGTGTGAATCGTGGCTGTGACCGTCCTGGCATTGGTGGCCTGACGGAGTCTGCTCGGGCATGGTGGTCCTCGCTCTTTATGTCCAAGATATTCTAGGCTCACGTAGAACGGTAAATCAAGCACGATGGCAACATGGCGGGCATTCCATTTTGCCGTGGGCTGTGTTATGGTGACCGGCATTTTTTGTTTAGTGAACACCACCCAACCAGACAGGATCCGTGTTTTATGAGCGAACCCCTCTATGATGTTTTGATCATCGGTGGCGGCCCGGCCGGTTTGACGGCTGGCCTCTATACTTCCCGCGCCAAATTGAAAACCCTGCTGGTAGAGCGGATGATTCTCGGCGGCCAGGTGATGACGACCACCAAGGTGGAAAATTATCCCGGGTTCCCGGGCGGGATCGATGGCCCCGACCTGATGGTGCGTTTTCAGGAGCATTGCCAGGAGTTCGGCCTGGAAACGGTTACCGGGGAAGTGACCGGTCTGGTTGACAAAGGGGGGGAGAAGCTCGTCACAGTCGACGACCGGGTGGTGCGGACGCGGGCCGTGATCATAACGACCGGGGCCGAGCCAAGCAAGCTGGGGATTCCCGGGGAAGCTGAATTTACCGGGCGCGGGGTGTCTTACTGTGCCACCTGCGACGGTGCTTTTTTCCGGAATGTCCCGGTGGCGATCATCGGTGGCGGTGATACCGCCGCTGAAGAAGCGCTCTTCCTCACGCGTTTTGCCAGCAAGGTCTACCTGGTCCACCGCCGCGATGAACTGCGCGCCACCAAGCTCCTGCAGGAGCGGATTTTCGCCAACGACAAGATCGAGCCGGTGTGGAGCAGCACCGTCGACCAGGTTGCCGGCGACCAGAGCGGAGTCACCAGCCTGGTGCTGCGCAGCCGCAAGGACGATGCGCAGCGGACTCTCGAGGTCGCCGGGATGTTCGTTGCCATCGGGGTCACTCCGAAGGCCCACTTTCTTGCCGATATTCTAGAACTCGACCGGGATGGCTACATCCTGACCGATGCGGAATGCCGGACCTCGATACCGGGCGTTTTCGCGGCCGGTGACGTGCGCAAGAAGATCCTCAAGCAGATCGCTACTGCGGTGGGTGACGGCGCGATTGCCGCCATCGTGACCGAGAAGTATCTGGATGACTTCGAGTGATGGAGAGTAGACAAACTGTAATCTAGAATACAGGAGAGAGCAGAAACCTTTCTGCATCCTGTGTTCTGTTCCCTGTACTTCGGGCTTCACCTTTTATGCCCCCATGGGGCCATGCAATCTGTACAATGGAGGGGTATATGCTCGCCAAGGTTCAATCCGGGGCGCTGTTCGGTATCGATGCCTACCAGGTCGAGGTGGAGGTCGATATCGCCCAGGGCCTTCCGCAGTTCGCCACAGTCGGTCTTCCCGAGGGCGCAGTCAAGGAGAGCAAGGACCGCGTCAAGTCTGCCATCAAGAACTCCGGCTACGAATTCCCCACCCGCCGCATTACCATCAATCTCGCTCCGGCCGACATTCGCAAGGAAGGTGCCGCCTTTGATCTGCCGATGGCGATCGGCCTGCTGGCAGCCTCCGGTCTGATTTCGGGCGAACGAGCCGCTCGTTTCCTTCTAATGGGAGAGCTCTCCCTGGACGGCGGCATCAAGCCGGTACGCGGGGTCCTGCCGGTCGCCGCGGCCGCCAGGCACTGGGACCTGGACGGGCTGATCGTGCCGGCCGCGAACGCCGAAGAGGGGGCGCTGGTCGATGGCCTGCCGGTTTACCCTGCAGCCACCCTGGGTTCCGTGGTCGACTTTTTGACTGGCAACCGGGCGTTGCCGCCCTGCCGGGTGGATATCGCTACATTGATCGGCAGGACCACGCAGGATGAGGTCGACTTCGCCGAGGTGCGCGGGCAAGGTCATGTCAAGCGGGCTCTCGAAGTCGCTGCGGCCGGTGGCCACAATCTTCTTATGGTCGGTCCACCCGGCAGCGGCAAGACCATGCTGGCCCGCCGCATCTCGACGATCCTGCCGGCACAGACCTTCGAGGAAGCCCTCGAGATCACCAAAGTGCATTCGATTCTCGGGTTGCTTCCCGCAGGCCAGGCGTTGGTCGCCGGGCGGGTGTTCCGCTCGCCACATCACACCATTTCCGATGCCGGCCTGATCGGCGGAGGTACGCATCCCCGCCCCGGAGAAGTCTCCCTGGCGCACAACGGCGTCCTGTTCCTCGATGAGTTGCCCGAGTTCAAGAAGAATATTTTAGAGATGCTGCGCCAGCCGCTCGAGGACGGCCAGGTCTGTATCAGCCGGGCAGCGCAGAGCCTCACCTACCCCGCGTCCTTCATGCTGGTGGCGGCCATGAATCCCTGCCCCTGTGGCTACCAGGGGGACCCCCAGCACAGCTGCACATGTACGCCTGCTATGGTCCAGCGTTACCGGAGCCGGTTGTCAGGGCCGTTGCTGGATCGCATCGACCTGCAGGTCGAGGTGCCGCGCATTTCTCATAGCGATCTATCAGACCCTCGCCCGGCGGAGGCGAGCGATGTGGTACGCCTGAGGGTGGAACGGGCACGGCATATCCAGCGGGAGCGCTTTGCCAGGCTGCGAATCCACTGTAATGCCCGCATGGGCCCACGGCAGTTACAGGCATTTTGCCGGACCGACGCGGCCGGGCAAGAGCTGTTGCAGCAAGTTACCGAGCGGCTGGGCTTGTCGGCGCGCAGCTACACCCGTCTGCTCAAGGTGGCACGTACCATTGCCGACCTGGAAGGCGTCGGAGCCATTGCCGCCAACCACCTGGCCGAGGCGATTCAGTACCGGTCACTTGATCGCAGATCGGTTTGACCGGGATCAATCTGTGGTGTCTTGACCAGCACCTGTTCCACTTGGTCACGCCTGACAGTTGTGATATTTTGCACTCATGGGCGAATCTCTCCTGCCATTGCTGACTGCGTTAACGTTTGTGTTTCTCGGGGCACTGGTCGGTGGCCGGCTGGCCTCGGTCTGCCACATCCCGCGGGTGACCGGCTACCTTTTGACCGGCCTGCTGATCGGGCCATCCTTTGCCCACCTGACCCACCTGCCGGTGTTGTTGCCGCCGGAGGTGCTCTTGGAACTGCGGCCCCTCTCGGAAATGGCCCTGGCCCTGATCCTGATGCATATCGGGGGCCTTTTTGAAATCAGTCATCTCGATCGCTGGCGGCATCGTATCCTGCTCTTCTCCGGGAGCGAAATCCTGCTGACCTTCACTCTGGTGGTCGGCGCCGTACTGGCTGTCAATCTGATGGTGCTGCAGAAAATCGTGCCTGGCCAGAGCCTTTGGCAGACCTCGCTGGGGTTCGCCCTGTTCCTCGGGATCATCGCTGTAGCCACCGCTCCGGCAGCGACCCTGATGGTGATTCGCGAGTACGAAGCCGAGGGGCCGGTGACCTCACTGGTCCTGACCCTGGTGGGCTTCAACAACCTCGTCTCGGTCCTCGGTTTTGCCGTTCTCTCCCATATCTTCATTTCCCCGGGGGAGAGTTTCGCCGTCCTGGTCATGCGCATGGGCGGCCCCGTACTGGTTGGCGCCGCCTTGGGTTTTGGCATGTCGGCGTGGGCACAGCGCCTGGAACTGCCGAGCGAGAACAAGATCCTGATGCTCGGCGGAATTGCCGCCAATGTTGCCATCTGCCGGGCCCTGCAGTTTGACCCGCTGCTGGCCAGCCTGATTCTGGGGATGATCCTGGCGAACAGCTGCCCACGCTGGCCCCGCCTGCAGAGCGATATCCGTCAGGTCGACTACCTGCTGTACGTCGCTTTTTTCGTGCTGGCCGGAGCCAACCTGCACATCGAGACCCTGACGCACATCGGCCTGCTTGGTGTCGCCTATGTGGTTGCCCGCACTCTCGGTAAATGGCTGGGCGCAGCCATAGGTGCCCGCCTCGGTGCCTTCGGGTCCAACGAAAGGGCTTACGTCGGCTTGACGCTGATGGCCCAGGCTGGAGTCGCGATCGGTTTGGCCAGCCAACTGGCCCACCACTGGCCGGTTGGCGGCAAACTTCTCGAAACGATTGTGCTGGGCTCGGTCGTGGTCTTCGAACTGGTGGGACCGCTTGCAGTGCGCCGTGGCCTGGTCAACTCCGGCGAGGTGCCGATCCTGGCGCTGTTGCAAAAACGCGCACCGGTCGGAGCCCTGGAAGGTTTGCACAATGTCGTACAGCATTTCCGCACGTCCCTGGGTGTGCCGATCGGTCATCGTCTAGAGGACCCAGGTGATATCCTGGTGAAGCACATCATGCGTCAGAATGTCGAAACGGTGCTGCATAGCACCCCCTATTACGCACTGCTCAAGCACATTGCCCACAGCCGCTACGATCGCTTCCCGGTGGTTGATGACAGCAACCACTTTATCGGGGTGATCGATTACACGGAAATCCGCAACCTGCTTTTTGAACCGGCGTTGGTCCCCCTGGTGGTCGCCGGAGACCTGACCACCGCGGCATCCTACTGTCTGCGCCCCGACCAGCCCCTGCGTGAGGCCCTGGAAGTCCTGCAGCAGCATCGCAATATCAGCTATTTCCCGGTTGTCGATCCGGAAGACTCACAAAAGCTGGTTGGCATTCTCAACCAGAACGATGTGCTGGCGGCTTTCCGCCGCCTGGGGCAGGAGGCCTAGGTCTCTCCATTGTCTGAAAAACACGTTCCCAACAGGAAACGTGAAATGTATGGACCTGACCCCATTTTCATAGTAGAAATCTCTTCGAAGATCAGACATCCCGGAGGTTATTTTGTTCCCGAAACAATTTCGCATTCATGCCGTACTGATTTTGGCTGTTCTATTTATGATTTTTTTCCCGCTGATCAACGAAAGGCCGGATAAAGAGAAGGCAGAGCAAGCGACCGCTGTGGCGATGGATTTTCTGCAACTGGTCGATGAAGGAAAATATGCCGAGAGCTGGCAGGGTGCTGCAAAACTGATGCAGGAGAAGGTGACTCAGGAGGAATGGGTTGAGAAATTGACCAAGGCGCGGGCACTGTCCGGTGAGCTGGTCAATCGCACCGCGCAGAATGCAAGCTATTCGACGACGGCCAAGGACAGCCCGGACGGCGAGTATATCATGCTCACTTACGAAGCCCGGTACCAACGTGCCGAGAGTGTTGACGAATATGTGACCGTGATGCTCGAGGGCGAAGGCTGGCGGGTTGCCGGCTACTTCATCCAGTAAGGGCCTTGTCTTCTGATCTAAATTCACCCTGGCGTTCTGATCCACCTGTTGTTCGCCAAACCCTGCCAACTCTTATCGCTAAAAAACCGCCTGGTCAATCTGGCCGGTTTGCGAATAGGGCCTTCTGGAGGGACGATTCTATAAAAGCCCTCAGTCTTTGAACCGAGGGCTTTGACTGTTTATCAAAATTGAAAAGGCGGATTAAAGGCCTCCCTCAGATTCCTACATCGCCGGGTTTGTAAAGCGCTCCTCCTCGGGCCAAGTGGACCCCCCCTACAATACGGGCGGTCCTGTCGGACGGCTTGGTTGTGCACATGAAAAGAGAAAACTTTGCGCGAAGATTCGCAGTTTGATTTTCAGCCCACGCTGGTCGGCCCCTCCATCTCGCTTCGCCCGTTGCGGGCGGAAGACTTAGAGCGCCTCTATGCGGCAGCATCAGATCCCTTGATATGGGAGCAACACCCCGAGCCGACCAGGTATCAGCGGCAGGTCTTTGAGAGCGGCTTCTTTGCAGGAGCATTGGCTTCAGGCAGCGCCTTTGTCGTCACTGCCAATGCGTCAGGCGAAGTGATTGGCTCCACACGGTACTATGAGTGGAATCCGACCTTGAAAGAGGTGGCCATCGGCTTCACCTTCCTGGCAAGAAGTCATTGGGGCGGAGCGGCCAACCGGGAAATGAAGGGCCTCATGCTTGACCATGCCTTTCGCTGGTCCAAGGTCGTCTGGTTTCATGTGGGGTCGAGCAATTGGCGTTCCAGGAGAGCGGTGGAAAAGATCGGTGGTCGCCTGAGTCATGAGGATGCCAAAACAATTCAGGGTGGTGTCGGTCGAGTGCGTACTTACTACCGTATTGATGCGCCATAGCAACAGAAATTTTGCTTTGCCGTGTCGGCGCCCCGACTTGAACTCAAGCACTAAATTGTTTCATAAGTCACAATCAATCAGAAGCAAGAATGGCCGACTCGATTTGGGTGGGCCATTCTTGAATCGTATAAGATTTTGGGGTGATCGACTGTTACAAAAACGGGGCTCTTAGCTTCGGCCGTGTTTTGCCTCAGAAAGAATGCAGAGTATTTCATACATGATCGTTGCCGCGACCAAAGCCGTGTTGCCGGACAGATCAAATGGCGGCGAGACTTCGACAACATCTGCACCGACCAGATTCAATCCTCGCAGCCCACGGATTAAGGCCTGTGCTTCAAGCGGAGTCAGCCCACCTATCTCTGGAGTACCGGTCCCGGGAGTAAAGGCCGGGTCAACCCCATCGACATCAAATGAGATATAGGTCGGCCCGGCTCCAGCGACCCGTCTCGCTTCTGCGATCACCTGTTCAACACCCAACTTGGCAAATTCTTCAATATAGATAATCCTGATGCCATGTTTGGGCCCGAAATCCCAGCATTCGGTGGAGTTGGCGGCTCCTCGTATGCCGATTTGAATGGTTCGGGTCGGGTCTAGCAGCCCTTCTTCTACGGCCCTTCTGAACGGTGTCCCATGACTGTATTTGGAATTCATTTCTTCGTCACAACAGTCAGTATGGGCATCGATGTGAATCAGGCCAACGGGGCGCTCCTCGGCAATGGCACGCATAATCGGCAAGGTTATTGAGTGATCGCCGCCAGCACTTAGAGGGGTAACCCCTGACGCGTGAAGTTTCTTAAAAAAGTGTGTGATATCAGCATGGCTGGCTGCGACATCGAAAATACGCTCAAAAGTGACATCACCAACATCGCCAATCCGGCATAATTCATATGGATTGATGCGTGAGACATGATGGATTGCCCGCATCATGCTGGACATATCCCTGATTTGCCTGGGGCCCTGCCGTGTGCCAGCCCTGGCCTCAACCGCGCCATCGTAGGGTACTCCGACCAGCGCAATGTCCAGTGTGCCTAAATCGGTGACATGCGGAGTTCTCATAAATGTGGGGATCCCACAATAACGTGGCGCGTGCATAGGATTATAACTATCGGTCCCCATTTCATGGCCCCTTCAGATGTTTTGCTTGTCCTTGTATTTGGTCGCTTCTCTCAACTGGGCTCCTAAATGTTCTGCATCATATCATAGGGGATATGATTGTCCTATAACCCCCCACCTATAAGATGAAAAATGGCCTGTTTGCTCTGGAGGGGTCATTCTTATCTTGCTGGATCATTGAACGTCGTATTAAATTTAACGTAGCAGGCACCTTTGGCTATACTGTCTCGGAGATATTTGCGGCCTGTTGTCAATTTGACTCGAAAAGGTCACGTGCAGGGAGAAACAGATGCCCATCGCCGGAAACCCAAAAAAAATCGCGCAAGATATTGCCGATGGCTTTGTGAGCCTGTCTCCACTGGTTTTGAAACGATATTCTCCTGCTGATTTGAAGGTGATTCTGGTACAAATAGGCATTGTACAAAGGGAAATTAGAGCACTTCAAGTGCCGCTGGAGGATGTCTTGCAACTTAAGTTAAAAAATATTCGTCTCACACGATTGAATCAGGGGGAGGTTGTACTACGCAGCTTCTGTAAGAAGCACCGGATCCCAATCTAGCAAAGCTAAAGTCGTGCCGTAGACATGTTTGCACTCCATGAGTAATTTTCTAGTTTCACAGTTACTCAGTTAAAGAACGCATGTATCCGGGGCCAGTGGGTGCCAGACTGCGCGAACCTCTCAAAAATCACAACATGTTGCAACATGAAATCCCCACGTGGATCTTCGAGCGGACTTTCCTCGCATTGCAGGGATTTTCTAATGCTCGTTTTCGATCAATCAGGCGTTGCGGATTTAATCACACAACATACCGGACAGTCGACTCCCGGATATGAATAAATCTGAAAGATATGAATTTGTTTTGCGTTTAAAAACGGCCCGTTATATTTTTAGACTATCAACAGTTTGACGAAAACTTACAGTCCAGAAGGATGGGTGTGAAGACTTTGAATCGCATTTTGACGAGAAGATACAAATTTATCCCAGCAACTAAGATTCTTAGAATCTTGATGATGCTTAGCCTTTCTATCCTTTTATCTGCACCTGGTGATGTCCATGCGCTAAAATTAGAGGCCTTTGGTCTTCGAGGTGGTGTCAACCTTAAGTATGTGGCAATACCCCCGACTGAAAAATATAATTTTTATAAAGCCGATATTTTTATGGTTCATACATTGCCATGGGGTTGGCACTATTCATCAGGCTGGGACGTAAACTGGAGACTCACGAGTGCAGCAGGGATTCTTCGTGGAGGTGGCGATCAAGCCTTCGTCGTCGAGGTGGGCCCTGGCATTGCGTTTCGCAAACAGAGTTGGAGGTTGATTGCAAACATCGGGACAGGTTTAGCCGCCCTTAGTAGGCAACACTTTGGCAGCCAGGATATGGGAGGGCCGGTCCAAATCGTGGGCACAGGGGGACTGGGGTTTGATCTTGGCTCTAACCTTGTTCTTGGGTGGCGGTTCCACCATATCTCTGACGCTACGATTTATGGCTGCCACTCAAAGGGTGTGGATACTAATTTGCTTGAGCTTGGTTATCATTTTTGAGTGCAAGGAAGCCACCTCCCCAACTGTTTTTAGCGAATAGTGGTTTGCACTAAATTGCTGTACACTTTAACCTGTTAGAGATGTCTCGCAGCTCACGATTCCCAAGAGAAAAAGCCCTGAGCATCTTTGGCTGGTCGGGACGTTCGTTCTGCGCTGGAGTTAGCGGGGAGTCTGTGAATTGGTGCGGGCCTTTCATTCGCAATTTAATGCAACAGAAGGACTTTCCTCCTTCGGGAAGAAAAAAAACGGGCCGCGCTTGCGGCCCGTTTTTACGGTGATGACAGGAATGGTTGCGGTCAGGAAAACGGGTTGCTGACCTGGATCGTCTGATCGCGGCGCGGGCCAACGGAGATCAGGACCGCCGGACACCCGGACAGTTCCTCAAGTTTGGCCAGGTATGCCTTGGCTGCAGCCGGAAGGTCCGCCATGGTCCGTGCTTCACAGATATCACTGCGCCAACCTTCAAATTCCTCGTACACAGGGGTGCATTCCTGGAGGATGTCAGCATCACGGGGGAATTCTTCAAGCATTTGGCCTTTATAGGAATAGGCCGTGCAGACCTTGATGGCATCCAGTTCATTAAGAACATCGAGCTTGGTCACTGCCAGGCCGGTCAAGCCGTTCAGGCGAACGGCTTCACGAATAGCCACGGCGTCGAACCAACCGCAGCGGCGCGGGCGGCCTGTGGTGGAGCCGAACTCGTTTCCGGCCTTGCGCAGGCGTTCCCCCATCTCATCATGCAGCTCCGAAGGAAAAGGGCCTTCGCCTACCCTGGTGCAATAGGCTTTGGTAATGCCGACGACACCTGTGATGTGGCGCGGGGCGACTCCGGTGCCGGTGCTGACCCCGCCGATGCAGGTGGATGATGAGGTCACGTAAGGGTAGGTGCCGTGGTCGATATCGAGCAGGGTCCCCTGGGCGCCTTCAAACAGCAGGTTGTCACCCGCCTGGATGGCTTTGTTCAGTGTGGTTGAGCAACAACCGATGTACTTTGCGATCTGCTGGGCATACCCTGAGTACTCGGTGAAGATCTGCTCTTCGTCGAGCGGTGCTTCTCCGAAAAATTTTTCCAGGAGAAAATTCTTTTCCGGCAATACTTCCTTGAGCTTGCGCCGGAATACCTGTGGCTTGGTCAAATCGCTCATGCGGATACCACGCCTGCCAATCTTGTCTTCATAAGCCGGACCGATACCGCGCCCGGTGGTGCCGATCTTGCGTGAGGTATCCTTCTCCCTGGCCAGGTCAATGGCCTTGTGCCACGGCATGATGACATGCAGGTTGCTGTCCACCAGCAGCTGCTGGTCGTCCTTGATATAACCCTTCTTCTTGAGGTTCTCGATTTCACCGAGAAAGATTTTCGGGTCGAGAACGACACCATTACCGATGACGCACCTTTTGCCGGGATGTAAGATGCCGGACGGGATCAGGTGCAGAACGATGGTCTGGTCGCCGACGACCAGGGTGTGCCCGGCATTGTTGCCGCCCTGGTAGCGGACGACCTGCTGAGCGTGTTCGGTATAGATATCGACAACCTTCCCTTTGCCTTCGTCACCCCATTGGGCGCCGATAATGACGACGTTTGCCATGTTTTTCTCCAAGTCCTTGTTAAATCTGGAATTGTCCTGATTCGATCTTTGCGGGAGCAACGCTGTTTGTCTCACCATCCGATGTGCGGATCAGGGTCAGTTTCTCCTGCGTTGCGTCGAGTACCAACAAATAACGGTAATGCATGCGCCGGGCATAGTCGAGACTGGCCGCCTGGTCGCGTTCGATAATATCCCGGGCCACCGAGTAGCCCTGGCTGCGCAGGGTGGCAGCCAGGCGCTGAGCGGGCGCCTTGTTCTGTCCCGGCGAGAAGAGCAGGAAATCGGTCCCCTCCCCGGCGCGCTCTTCGAGGATCCTGTCGAGGGCAAACAGCAGGCTGTAGAGGTTGAACGCGAAGCCCGTGGCCGGTGCAGGGAAGCCATAACGGCCCGTCAGGCCATCGTAACGGCCCCCGGCACAGACTGCCTGACCGAAACCGGAGAGGAACCCCTGGAAGATCAGTCCGCTATGGTAATCGAAACCACGCATTTCACCAAGGTCTAATGTTATGTGCTCCTCAACACCGTAAACGGTGAGGACTTCGAGTATTTTTTCCAGGTTGTCCAAGGCCGCCTGGGATGCAGGGTTGGCGATCGAGTCCCGGGCCTGGGCGAGGATTTCCCGGCCACCGTAAAGCCTGGGCAGGGCGAGCAATTCGCTGCGCTGCTGGTCCGTCAGGGGCAGATCCCTGAGCAGTTGCTGCAGTCCGGAGGTATCCTTGCTGGCGATGGCCGTGCGCACCGTGCGCGACTGGACCGGATCAAGGGGCAGACCGTTCAAGACGCCGCGCAGGAATTCGACCTGGCCGATGTCGATGGTGAACTCTCCGGCTCCGACGGCCTGGAGGCATTTTACCGCCATGGCGATCATTTCCGCGTCAGCCTCCGGGCCGTTCAGGCCGATCAACTCGACCCCTGATTGGAAAATTTCCCGGTCCTTGCCGAGGCGCTGTTCAGTGTGACGCAGCACGCGGCCATTATAACAGAGGCGGAAAGGCAACGGCATGTCGCGCATACGGGTCGCTGCGATCCGTGCAATCTGGGGGGTCATGTCCGGGGGGAAGGCGACCAGACGGCCGGTTTGACGATCGTCGAAACGAAAGGTCTTTTCGCGCAGGTCCGTGCCAAGACCGAGTTCGAGGACGGCCAGGTCCTCGAGGACGGCGGGTGCTACGGGGCGGAAGCCCCATGATCGGTAGACGCTGCGCAGAGTGTTCTGCAGGTAGTCGAGCTTAGCCGCCTTGACCGGCAGGAAATCTTTCACGCCGGTGGGCAACCGCGTTTCGATGGTGTTCGGCACGTTCAGTCCTTCTTTATAAAACAATCTGGTTTGCGGCCAGGATATGCGGGTGGGCACGCAATTTTTCCAGAGTTTCATCGGGAATGCAACTGTCAACATTGATCAGGGATACGGCTTGGCCGTCGGTCGACTGGCGGGTCAGGTTCATGCCGGCAATATTGATCTGCGCATCGCCGAGCACCTGACCGATAAAGCCTATGATTCCGGGACGATCTTCGTTGAACAGCACCAGGATATAGCCGTGGGGAAGAGCTTCGACGTTGCAGCCATTGACGCGCACGATACGGTACTCGTCATCACCGAACATGGCGCCGCAGACCGCGTGCTCGCCGGCGGTGCCCACCACTGTCAGGCGGATCATGCTGGAGAAGCCACGGCTTGACTGGCTTCGGGTTTCCGTAACCCGGATGCGGCGCTCTTTGGCCAGGTGCGGGGCGTTGATATAATTGGCTTCCGGGCCAATCATCGGCGTCAGGATGCCCTTCAGCGCGGCCATGGTCAAAGGCTCGGTCGGGTGATTGGTGACCGTACCGGCATATTCGATGCGAACTTCTTCGAGGCCTTTACCGTACAGTTGGGCCTGGAATGAACCGAGCCGTTCGGCGAGGTTGATGTGCGGGCGCAGAGTTGCCAGCAGGTCGGCCGAGATCGACGGCACGTTGACAGCGTTGACGATGATTCCTTTCTCAAGGAAGTCAACGACCTGAGTGGCTATCTGGACGGTCACGTTCACCTGTGCGTCGCGGGTGGCGGTACGCAGATGCGGCGTGCAGATGACCTGATCGAGCCCCAGCAGGGGGTTGTCGGGCCCGGGGGGCTCCTTGGCGAAGACGTCAATGGCTGCGCCACTTACGCGGCCGGTCTTTATGGCCAGGGCCAGGGCCGTTTCATCGATCAGGCCGCCGGTCGCACAATTGATGATGTGGCACCCGGGTTTGACCTTTTCCAGAGTTTCGCTGTCGATGATATTGGCTGTCTCTGCATTGAGCGGTGTGTGCAGGGTCAGGAAATCGGAACGGGCCAGCAACTCGTCGAAATCGACCTGTTCGGCGCCGAGCAGGCGAATGGTGTCCTCGGCAAGGTAGGGGTCGTAGACGATCGGTCTCATTTTCAGGGCAAGAGCCCGTTCGATAACCAGTCTGCCGATTTTCCCGGCGCCCATGACACCAAGGGTTTTGCGGGCAACCTCGATGCCGAGGAAACGCTCAGACTCCCATTTGCCACTCTTGGTGGATTGGCTGGCCGCCGGTATCCGCCTGGCCAGGGCAAAGACCATGGCGATGGTGTGCTCCGCCGTGGTGGTTGTGCTGCCAAACGGGGTGTGCATGATGACAACCCCTTTGCGGTTGGCTGCGTCCAGATCCAGATTCTCAGTGCCGACTCCGGCACGACCGACCACCTTTAGCTTGTTGGCTGCCTGAAAAACCTTTGCCGAGACCTGGGTACCGCTGCGGACAATGAGGCCCTCAGCTTCGGCGACAGACTCCAGCAATTGCTTCGTGGTCAGCCCGGGTTGATAGTCAAGCTCGATGCCAGCTGCACGCTCGAGGACCTGTAGTCCTTCGCTGGGGAATTTGTCACAAACCAGTACGCGCATGACGTGATCCGTTGTCATCAATTAAGTGCCCTTGGCCAGTTATTCCTGAACAAAGTACCCTAGCAACCGCTATCTCCCCTGTCAAGGTGAAAGGCCGCCCAGTACATGGGTGCGGCGGGCAGGTTTTCGTCCCCTGTCCACCTCCAGCTGTCCGGAGGGTCTATCCCCCGCAGCCTCTAAAGGGCTGTTCTATCACTGCGCCCGGCCATGTCCTGCAGGAAGGCAACCAGCAACCGGACACCGACTCCGGTCCCCCCCCTGGGGATATAGGGCTGGTCCTGGTCGCGCCAGGCGGTGCCGGCGATGTCCAGGTGTGCCCAGCGAAATTCGCCGGCAAACTTTTTCAGGAAAGCGGCCGCCGTGATTGTTCCGGCAGGACGGCCACCGGTGTTCTTGACATCGGCCACCTCACTCTTGATCTGTTGATCGTAGTCGTCCCAGAGCGGCAACTGCCAGAGTCTTTCGCCGCTTTCTTCACCGGCGTGCAGCAGCGCGGCCACGAGCTTCTGGTCATTGCCGAGGACGGCCGTGGCGTGATGGCCCAGGGCGATGATGCAGGCGCCGGTCAGGGTGGCCAGGTCGATGACCATCTCGGGCGCGTAGCGTTTGGCATAGGTCAGAGCATCGGCAAGGATCAGGCGTCCTTCGGCGTCAGTGTTGAGCACCTCGATCGTCTGGCCGGAAAGGCTGGTCAGGATGTCTCCAGGCCGGTAGGCGGTCCCCGAAGGGAGATTCTCCACGGCGGGCACGATCCCCACCAGGTTGATCGGTAATTCGAGCAGGGCGGTGGCGAGTAATGTGCCGATGACTGCAGCACCGCCCGCCATGTCCATCTTCATTTCGTCCATCTTCTCGGCAGGTTTCAGGGAGATGCCGCCGGCGTCGAACACCACTCCTTTACCGACCAGGACGACTGGCGCGTGGGCTTTTCCTCCACCTTTGTGTTCCAGGACGATCAGCTGTGGCTCACGAACGCTCCCCTGGGCAACCCCCAGCAGGGCGCCGAAGCCCTCCCTGCCCAGTTCCTTCAGCCCCAGGACCTTGCAGCTCAAGGTGCTTGCGGCGGAGGCCGCCCGGGCCTGTTCTGCCAGGTATGCGGGTGACTTGATGTTCCCGGGCGTGTTGACCAGGTCACGTGCCAGCGCTACGGCACCACAGAGCTGCTGCGCTCTTCGCAGCGCCGACTCGCAGGCCGGCTTCTCGCGGGCGTTGTCAATCAGCAGGGTCACCGTTTGCGGCAGCTTGCGGCTCCCTTTAATCTTTTCGCTGAGGAACCGGTCATAGCGATAGCCGGCCAGGAGAAGCCCCTCGGCAGTAGCCTGGATGCGGGCGGCACTGTCGGTTTTCTTGACCGCACAGAGTGGCAGTGCATATACGACCTGTCCGAACTTTTTGCTGGCCAGCAGCTGCATGGCACTGCCTGCCGCCTGGCGGATCCCGTCGAGGGTCCCCTCGGTTCTCGACCCGAGACCAACCAGCAGAACGCGTTCTGCCGGCAGTTGCCCGGTCGGCTGGAAAAGAATCTGTTCACCTTTTTTGCCGGTGAATTCGCCATTGCGCTGAGCTTTATGGAGAAGCCCTCCCAGCTGCTGATCGAGTTCTTTATAAAGCTGTTCCGCGAAGCCCTTCTCGTAGACGCCGACCACCAGGCAGGCTGTTTTGGTCTGAAGTGGAGAGGCTTTACGAATCTTGATGTCCATGATAGGGACTCCTTTTGCCTAAAGTAGACTATTGGTGCGGCTTACGAACCAATGATAGGCCGATTTGTATTATTTGGCCAGAGATGAGCGTTCACAAACTGAGGGTTGCTGGTAAATTTCCAGCCTAGCTGACGGTGGTGGCCGCAATTTCGCCCGCCAGCGTGTGAGGCAGGGTTGTGGCCTCACTGAACTTCCGCAAACAACGGCATCGTTCTATATCGACCACCTAAAACTGAAAAGGGCCCTGCGTCAAGAATGAAGCAGGACCCTTTTACTCAAGACATGATTGTCTCACAGTTGTTTAAATGCCTTGTGCGCCGCGTCGATGGTTTTGTCGAGGTCTTCCTGGGAATGGGCGATGCTCATGAAACCGGCTTCGTACTGCGACGGGGCCAGGTTGATCCCCTGGTCGAGCATGCTGCGGAAGAATTTGGCGAATACCTGTGGCGTTTCCGGCTGGACATCACTGAAGTTGAAGACTTCCCGGGCCTGGAAATAGGTGCAGAACATGCCACCGACCCGCTGCAGCGAGGTCGGCACCCGGGCCTCGGCGGCCGCTTCCTGCAGGCCTTTGCAGAGGTAGGCGCTCTTCTCTTCGATGGCTTCGTAAAAACCGTCCTGCTTGAGCAGTTTCAGGGTGGCGATCCCGGCGCTCATGGCCAGAGGGTTCCCGGAGAGGGTGCCGGCCTGGTAGACGCCGCCTTCCGGTGAGAGGTGTTCCATGATCTCCCGCTTGCCGCCAAAGGCACCGACCGGCAGGCCTCCGCCGATGATTTTGCCGAGACAGACCAGGTCGCCGCGGACCCCGAAGCGTTCCTGGGCCCCGCCGAAGGCCACCCGGAACCCGGTCATGACTTCATCGATGATCAGGAGGATCCCCTCGGCGTCGCAGAGCTGGCGCAACCCTTCGAGGAATCCGGGCCTGGGCGCGACACAGCCCATGTTGCCGGCCACTGGTTCGAGAATGATACAGGCGATTTCCCCGCGGTTGGCCCCTGTTAACGTCTTGACGTCTTCAAGGTCGTTGTAGGTGGCCGTCAGGGTATGCTTGGCAAAGTCGGCCGGAACGCCGGGAGATGTCGGCACGCCGAATGTTGCCAGGCCACTGCCGGCTTTGACCAGCAGGGAATCGGCGTGGCCATGATAGCAGCCGTCGAACTTGAGAATCTTGTCACGCCCGGTATACCCGCGTGCCAGGCGGATGGCGCTCATGGTGGCTTCCGTACCGGAGGAGACCATGCGGACCTTTTCAATGTTGGGGAAAGCCTCGCAGACCATTTCCGCCAGCACCGTCTCCCGAGCGGTCGGGGCGCCGAAGGAGGCACCGCTTGCGGCCGCCTGCTGGATCGCTTCCACGACTTTCGGGTGGCAGTGGCCGAGGATCATCGGCCCCCATGAGCCGACATAGTCGACATAGGCGTTGTCATCGGCGTCGTAAATTTTCGAACCGGCTGCGCGAGCGATAAAGATCGGGTCGCAACCGACGGATTTGAATGCGCGGACCGGACTGTTGACGCCGCCCGGGATAAGCTGTTTGGCTCTGGAAAAGAGATCGGAAGATTTCTGATGGTTCATGGTGGCTCCTTGGTACGGCTCGGGTCGATTCGGATCGGACTCTCTAAGATTTGGCGAACGCTGTCGGAATCGTCGCTCCACACGATTCCTAATTTGCAGTCCGTCTGTTAACATAGCCGCCGGGGGCTGTCAAGCTGGCGACCGATTGTCGCGCCGTCCGGACCGGGCTTTGTGCTCTTTGAAGTTGTTTTAGCCTGACTAAAAATGGTTTGACAAATTTTTAAGCCGGTTGGTAAGAATTCCCCTTATCGAGTTCGGCCTTGCAGTTATTTACACAGCTTATTGCTCTCTTAGGATTTTTGAAGTAAAACTAAAAGATTCTTTTTGAATAGCGTTTGACATTGATAGTCAACTGTTTTATAACCGCTGGTCTGACCAATTTACAGGGTAGGATTGCATGACTGATTTGCTTGTCATCCTGGTAAGCGCCATCTTCGTCAACAACTTTGTCCTGGCGCGTTTCCTCGGCATCTGCCCGTTTCTGGGTGTTTCCAAGAAAGTGGAAACCGCCCTGGGGATGGGGATGGCGGTCACCTTCGTCATGACCGTAGCGACGGTGGTGACTTGGTTTGTTCAGTATTTCGTCCTGATCCCTTTCGGCATCGAATACCTGCAGACCATCGCGTTTATCCTGGTGATTGCCTCCCTGGTGCAACTGGTGGAAATGGTGATCCAGAAGGTCAGCCCGGTGCTCTACCAGTCCCTGGGGATTTTCCTGCCCCTGATCACTACCAACTGTGCGGTCCTGGGCCTGGCGGTTCTCAATATCCAAAAGGATTACAGCTTCCTTGAGGGAGTTGTCTTTGCCATCGGTGCGGCACTCGGTTTTACCCTGGCCCTGGTGCTGTTTGCCGGCCTGCGTGAAAGGCTCGAGCTCTGCGCCGTACCGCAGAGCTTTCGCGGCACGGCCATTGCCCTGGTAACTGCCGGCCTGTTGTCGCTGGCATTCATGGGCTTTGCCGGGTTGGTCAAGGGATAGATGGTGCATCGCACCGGGATTGACCATCCGTGACACTCTGCATTGACTAGGTAGATTTATGCTCGCTGCTATATTGAGCCTCGGATTTATCGGCATGATTGCTGCCTTTGCATTGGGCCTGGCCGCGAAGAAATTCGCTGTCGAGGTCGATCCGCGCGAACTGGCGGCCCTCGAGTCCTTGCCCGGAGTCAACTGTGGCGCGTGCGGCTTTCCCGGTTGTGCCGGCTATGCCAAGGCGCTGGTGTCTGGAACGGTTGACTTGAACCTGTGTCCTCCGGGCGGAGCCGATGTCGTGGTGAAGCTGGCCCGCATCCTGGGCGTCGAGGCCTCGGCTGCGGCGCGGGAAATCGCCGTGGTCGTCTGCCAGGGGGACAATCGCAGGGCACAGGTCCGGTACCACTACCTGGGACTGGAAGACTGCACGGCGGCTCAGCGCATCGCCGGTGGACCGAAGACCTGTCCCGGCGGCTGCCTGGGCCTCGGGTCCTGCCAGCGGAGCTGCCCGTTTGATGCGATTGAAATGACCGCCGATGGCCTGGCGGTGATCAGCCGGGAAAAATGTACCGGCTGTCGCAAGTGTGTTGCCGTGTGCCCGCGCAACGTCATCCGCATGACGCCCTATGACGCCACGGTTCATGTGCTGTGCAACAGCCACGATAAGGGCGCCGTCGTACGCAAGTACTGCCAGGTCGGCTGCATCGGTTGCCATATCTGCCAGAAAACCGTTCCCGGTGCCTATAAGGTTGACAATTTTCTTGCCACTGTCGTGTACGAGCACTCTGCAGATGCGGACGAGGCGATTGCCAAGTGTCCGACCAAATGTATCCGCGACTTTACGACAGGCTATCCAGATGGCAGCAGCCTGACACCGGCTGTGCCAGAGAAGCCGCATGCGGCCTGATGTGCGCAGCGCATGATCGATTGACAGAAATGAAACTGAAAACCTTCGCGGGCGGCATCCACCCTCCGGACAATAAACAGTGGTCTGCACACAAGGCGATTGAAGATTGTCCTTTGCCCGCAGAACTGATCGTGCCGCTGGCCCAGCATATCGGGGCGCCGGCCGTGCCGTGCGTGGCCGTCGGCCAGCAGGTGTTCAAGGGCCAGGAGATCGGCTCGGCCAAGGGGTTCGTCTCCGTGCCGGTGCATGCGCCGACGTCTGGTGAAGTCGTGGCCGTCGAGAACCGTCCTCATCCCTGGGGAACTTCACTGCCGGCAATCGTCATCAGGGCTGATGGCGAGGACTGCTGGTCACCGGAACTCGAGCCGGCGGATCCTGGCGAGCTCTCTCCTGAAGAAATCGTCGAGAAGGTTCGCCAGGCCGGTGTGGTTGGCATGGGCGGTGCGGCTTTCCCGGCACATGTCAAGATGTCGCCGCCACCGGAAAAGCAGATTCATACACTGATTTTCAACGGGGTCGAGTGCGAACCTTACCTGACGGCCGATCATCGCATGATGCTCGAGGAACCAGAGCGGATCCTGCAGGGGGTTGCCCTGCTGCAATTCGTGCTCGGTGTCGAGAGAGTGGTGATCGGTATCGAGGCGAACAAGCCCGATGCGATTGCCCTGTTGACCGAGATGTGTGCCGGTACGCCGGTCGAAGTGATTCCCCTCGAGGTCAAATACCCGCAGGGGGCGGAAAAGCAGCTGATTGCCGCGGTGGCCGGTCGAGAAGTGCCGTCGGGAGGGCTGCCGATGGATATCGGGGTCGCGGTGCACAACGTTTCGACGGCCGCGGCGATCTCCGATGCAATTCTCGATGGCCGACCGCTGATCGAGCGGATCTGTACCGTTACCGGGCCGGCCATTCGCGAGCCCAAAAATCTGCGCATCCGGATCGGGACACTGCTCTCCCACCTGGTCGATGCCTGTGGCGGCCTGGCTGAAGAACCGGGCAAGATCGTCCTGGGTGGCCCGATGATGGGTTTTACCCAGCTCGGCTTCGATGTGCCGGCAACCCGGGGGACTTCCGGCCTGCTGTTGTTGCGCCACGAGGATGTCCCCCTGCATCCGGAAGGGCCCTGCATCCGCTGTGCGCGCTGTGTGCAGGCCTGCCCGATGAACCTGTTGCCGACCACAATTGGAGCCTATGCCCGTCGGGACCTGATCTCGGAAGCTGCAGAATACCGTGCCCTGGATTGTATCGAGTGTGGCAGTTGCGGCTATGTGTGCCCGGCGGCGATTCCGCTGGTGCAGGCGATCCGTTACGGCAAGGCGGCCATACTCGCCAAGAAGAGGAAAGCGTGAGCAAAGTGGGTCAGCAGCTCTATCTGTCATCTTCGCCGCATATTCACTCGGGCGAAACCACCGTCAAGGTGATGCGGGCCGTGCTCTACAGCCTGGTGCCGGCCTGTGCTGTGGCGGTCTACTTTTTCGGTCTGTCGGCACTTCTGGTCCTGCTCCTGGCAACTGTCGGCTGTCTTGCGACCGAAGCGGTCTGCCAGCGCCTGATGGGGCAGCCGGTGACCATTGCCGATGGCAGCGCGGCGATCACCGGCGTTCTGCTGGCCCTCAACCTGCCGCCGACCAGCCCCTGGTGGCTGACCCTGCTCGGTGCGGTAATCGCCATCGTTATCGGCAAACAGGTTTACGGCGGGCTCGGTTCGAACCCCTTCAATCCTGCCCTGGTGGCCAGGGTTGTCCTGCTGATTTCATTCCCGGTGCAGATGACGACTTGGTCGGCTCCGGCACCGCTCGGCTCAGGCCTGGACCTGGTAACGACCGCTACCCCCCTGGGCGCCTGGAAGAATGCGGTTATGTTGACCGGACAGGCGCCCGTCGAACTGCAGGGCGGCCTGACGCAGTATTTTCTCGGCAACATGCCGGGTTGCATCGGCGAAGTTTCCGCACTGGCGCTGCTGCTCGGAGCCGCTTATCTTCTCTATCGACGTATCCTGACCTGGCATATCCCCGCGGCATTCGTCGGCAGCGTGGTGCTGCTCTCAGGCTTGTTCTGGCTGGTCAACCCGGCCAAGTATCCCAGTCCGGTCTTTCACCTGCTGACCGGAGGACTGGTTCTCGGAGCCTTCTACATGGCCACCGACATGGTGACCACGCCGGTTTCAACCCGGGGCATGCTGGTTTTCGGGGCGGGATGCGGCCTGCTTACCGTGCTGATCCGCCTGTTCGGTGGTTATCCCGAGGGGGTTTCCTTTGCTATTCTGCTGATGAATGCGGCAACGCCGCTGATCGATCGTTATCTGCGGCCACGGACCTTCGGCGTCCAGGCCGGGAAGGGCTGATATGAACGGACTGCCCCGCCTGGTTCTCGCTTTGACTCTGATCACCGTGGGTGCCGGCCTGCTGCTGTCGCTGGTGGAGTCGCTGACCCGCGAGCCCATCGCCGAGCAGCGCCGCCTGGAAACCCTGCGCGCGCTGCAGACCGTTTTACCGCCCTTCGACAACAGCCCCGATGCGGATACGGTCGAGCTGGTTGCCGGCCAGGACAGGAAGGGCCGCGAACTGAGACGCATTTTTTTCCGGGCACGCAAGGACGGGGCGCTCGCCGGCGTGGCTTTCACGGTCGTCGCCCCCGATGGCTACAGCGGCAACATTACCATGATGGTCGGCGTTGATCCGGAGGGTAAGGTCGTCGGCCTCGAGATTCTCAGCCATGCCGAAACCCCTGGCCTGGGCGACAAAATTACCCGGGATGAATTCAAGGGGCAGTTCAGAGGGAAAACTCTGGCGGGCGCTGACTGGCGTGTCAAGAAGGACGGCGGTGATTTCGACCAGATCACCGGTGCGACCATTTCGCCGCGGGCCGTGGTCAAGGCCGTGCACCAGGGGCTGCAGTTCTTTCATGACCACCTGTCCGAGGTGCTCGCCGCAAAAGGGGGCGTTCAATGAGTCTGCTGGGTGAATTCAGAAAAGGCCTCTGGCGTGAAAATGCCGTGTTTCGCCTGCTGCTCGGCCTCTGTCCGACCCTGGCGGTAACGACCAGCGCGGAAAACGGTCTCGGCATGGGCTTTGCGACGACCTTCGTTCTGGTCGGATCGAATATTGTTGTGTCACTGCTGCGCCAGGTGATCCCGCCCAAGGTGCGCATCCCCGCCTTCATCGTCATCATCGCGTCTTTCGTGACGGTCGTGCAGCTTTGCATGGAGGCTTATTTTTACGACCTTTACAAGGCCCTGGGAATCTTTATCCCGCTGATCGTTGTCAACTGCGTCATCCTCGGCCGCGCCGAGGCCTTTGCATCGAAAAACCGCCTGCTGCCGGCCATGGCCGACGGCCTCGGCATGGGCATCGGCTTCACCCTGGCCCTTTTTGTGCTGGGGGCGGTGCGTGAACTCTTTGGCTCCGGCACGCTTCTCGGGTATGCAGTATTCGGCTCTGGATACCAGCCGCTGCTGCTGATGATTCTGCCTCCGGGGGCCTTTATCGCCATGGGCCTTCTGCTGGCCTGCATGAACCTGTTTGATGCACGCCGACGCTAAACAATTTTGTTTTTTTAATCCCCTTTCCAGCATGCCCAGCCAGGGGATTAATTGCCTCTAAGAGAGTTGATTGCAACAGCTTTTACCGGGTTTTTAAGTACCTGACCAAAATACTCCAAAAGCCGCCAAACTCGGGCATTTATGCCCCCTCCGATTGCATACTGTATACTGTATTTTTCCCTTGACAAAGTCCCGGTTTTGTCCTAACTTGCTGTCGGCCAAAATGCCGTAACGCTACACTTGCGGCCACTGAAATTCAGTCACCTCACCTGGCAGGAGGACCATATCAATGCTGGACAGTTACCTACCGATTATCACCCTAATCGTTATCGCACTTTGTTTTTCCATCGGGTCAGTGATTTTTTCGCGCCTGATCGGTGAGAAGAAGCCGACGGCCATCAAGCTGTCGCCGTACGAGTGCGGGATGCCCCCTGTCGGTTCAGCCCGTGAGCGGTTTTCGATCAAGTTCTACATTATCGCCATGCTCTTTATCGTCTTCGATATCGAGGTGGTCTTCATGTATCCCTGGGCCGTCATGTTCAAACGCCTCGGCCTGTTCGGCTTCGTGGAGATGGGCGTGTTCATTCTGATTCTTCTCGTTGGCTACGCATACGTTTGGAAAAAAGGAGCTCTGGAATGGGAGTAGAGGAAACTCTGGGTAATAACATCATTACCACGTCTCTGGACAAGATCGTCAACTGGTCCCGCGCCAGTTCTCTCTGGCCACTGACCTTCGGCCTGGCCTGTTGTGCAATCGAGATGATGGCGACCGGTGCCGCCCGTTTTGACCTGGACCGTTTCGGTGTGCTCTTCCGCGCCTCACCGCGCCAGGCTGACGTGATTATCATCGCCGGGACCGTGACCAAGAAGATGCTGCCGGTCATCCAGACCGTGTATGAGCAGATGCCCGAGCCGCGGTATGTCATTGCGATGGGTGCCTGTGCCTGCTCCGGCGGCATATTCGACACCTACAGCACGGTGCAGGGGATCGACGAGTACCTGCCGGTCGATGTGTATGTCCCTGGCTGCCCGCCTCGTCCCGAGGGCCTGCTGTACGGGATCATGAAACTCCAGGAAAAAATCATGAAGGAGCGCAACTCCTTCGGTGCTGCCATCGGTGTGGGCGAGCGGATCAGCGTTTAAACGCATGCTCCCGACCGGCAACTTCAAACCCAGATAGACAGGATGCAACCGTTATGAGTGTACAGGCTGCTGTTGACAAGCTGAAAGCCAGGTTTGGTGAGACGGTGCTCGCGACCAGCGAGTTTCGCGGCGAAACCACCGTTGTTGTCAAGAAAGAGGAGATTGTCGCTGTCTGCGCCTTCCTCAAGGAAGATCTCGGCTTTAATTTCCTGACCGATCTCTGCGGCGTCGATTACATGGGCCAGGTCCCCCGTTTCATGGTGGTCTACCAGCTCTACAATATCGGTACCCACACGCGGCTGCGCATCAAGACGCCGGTCGAGGAGAACGATGCCCGGCTTGATACCGTCAGCGGCGTCTGGGCTACGGCCAACTGGCTGGAGCGCGAGTGCTGGGACCTGATGGGGATCACCTTCAACAACCACCCTGATCTGCGTCGCATCCTGCTTCCGGCAGACTGGGAAGGTCACCCGCTGCGCAAGGACTACCCGGTTCAGGGTCCTGACCGCGAACCCTACCAGGGGCGGCTGCAATAACTGGGGCTTTTCGTAAAATCAAGCATTTTCTGAACATAGACGAGGCAGAAATATGGCGAATTTTGAAACCATGACCATCAATATGGGCCCGCAGCACCCGTCGACTCACGGTGTGCTTCAGCTGATTCTTGAGCTGGATGGCGAGATCGTCCGCAAGGCCACGCCGCATATCGGCTTTTTGCACCGTGGCGTGGAAAAGCTGGCGGAGCACCGCACCTATCACCAGGTGCTGCCGCTTACCGACCGGCTCGATTACCTGGCCCCCATGCACAACAACCTCGGTTATGTGCTGGCCGTGGAAAAACTGCTCGGCATCACCGACGCGATCCCCGAGCGTGCCCAGGTGGTGCGTGTACTGCTCGCCGAATTGACCCGCCTCAAGAGCCACCTGGTCTGGCTGGCCTGCCATGCCCTCGATATCGGCGCCATGACGGTGTTCATCTACTGTTTCCGGGAGCGTGAGCACATCATGAACTTCTACGAGAAGATCTCCGGTGCGCGCATGACCTCCAACTATTTCCGTGTCGGTGGCCTCTCCGCTGATCTCCCGGCCGGCCTGGAGCAGGAAATCCGTGAATTTGTCAACACGATGCCTGGCCATATCAACACCTACGAGGGGTTGTTGACCGGTAACAAGATCTGGCAGAAGCGTATCAAGGACGTCGGCGTGATCAGCGCCGAGGATGCCATCGATCTCGGTGTCACCGGGCCGTCGCTGCGCGGTTCAGGCGTCGACTGGGATCTCCGGCGTGACCAGCCTTACTCTGGCTACGAGAATTACGATTTCGAAGTGGTCGTTGAAGACGGCTGCGATACCTGGGCCCGCTACATTGTCCGCCTCAAGGAGATGCGCGAAGCCTGCAAGATCATCCACCAGGCACTCGACAAGCTCAAGCCTGGTCCGATTCTGGCCGATGCACCGAAAATCGTTTTGCCGCCCAAGCAGGCGACCGTCAACACCATTGAGGGCCTGATCCACCATTTCAAACTTATCAGCGAAGGCTTCAAGCCCGAAGTCGGCGAAGTCTATGTCGGTGTCGAGAACCCCAAAGGTGAAGTCGGTTATTACCTGGTGTCCGACGGGACCCCCCGGCCGTATCGGATGAAGATCCGCCCGGCGTCTTTCATCAATCTCCAGGCCTTGCCCAAGATGTGCGAAGGATCAATGATTGCCGACGTCGTCGCAGTCATTGGAACGCTCGACATCGTGTTGGGCGAGATCGACCGCTAATCTGCTGCGAGGACAAGGATCAGCCATGAGTGAAGCAGTCGAAACCACAGTAGAAGAGCAGGACATCGATCTGACCGGAGCGAATCAGATCCTCGACAAGTACACCGACTTCCCCGGGGCCCTGATGCCCGTGCTCCAGGAAATCCAGGAGTTTTACGGGTATATCCCCGAACCGACGGTGCACCTGGCGGCTGAGCGCCTGAATATCTATACCAGCCAGATCTACGGTGTCCTGACGTTCTATGCGCAGTTTCATCTCGAGCCGCGCGGCAAGTACATCATCCGTGTCTGCATGGGAACGGCCTGCCACGTCAAGGGTGCCACCCGGATCGGCGATACGATCAAGGATCGCCTGGGGGTCGGCCACGCCGAGACCACCGAGGACCTCAAGTTCACCGCCGAATACGTGGCCTGCATCGGAGCCTGCGGCATGGCCCCGGTCATCATGGTCAACGACGCCACCTACGGCTCGTTGACGGTGCAGAAGACGGACGAAGTCATCAAAAAATACCAGCAGATGGATTGATAACCGACCGAGGGTTTTATGGCCGAAACAGCTGAAAATATCCAAGTACTGATCTGTACCGGCACCGGTGGCTTCGCCTCTGGCGCCCAGAGCGTCATCAATGCGTTTGAAGCCGAATTTGCAAAACAGGGCGTCGAGGCCCAGGTCGGCAAGCGCTGTGACATTAAAAAAACCGGTTGCCGCGGGCTCTGTGCCAACGATGTTCTGGTCGATGTCATCATTCCCGGCCAGGAATCAGTCACCTACGATTTCGTAACTGCGGAACTGGTGCCCCAGATCGTCGAAGAGCACATGCTCAAGAACGAGCCGGTCGTCAAAAAGAAGGCCGGCCCCTACTATACGCAGTTCCTCGAGAAGCAGCAGCGCATCATCTTCTCGCGTTGCGGGACCATCGACGCGGAAAGCCTTGACGACTTCATCGCCCACAGGGGGTTCACCGGCATCAAGAAGGCCGTGACCATGAAGCCCGAGGAGGTGATCGAGGAAGTCAAAAAGTCCGGGCTGCGTGGGCGTGGCGGCGGCGGGTTCCCGACCGGTGTCAAATGGTCCTTCTGCAAAGCAACGCCCGGTGACCACAAGTACCTGATCTGCAACGCCGACGAAGGTGACCCGGGCGCGTTCATGGACCGCTCGGTTCTCGAAGGCGATCCCTATGGTGTCATCGAGGGGATGATGATCGCGTCTTACGCGATCGGCTGCAAGTTCGGCTACGTCTACTGCCGTGCCGAATACCCGCTGGCCATCAAGCGTCTGCAAAAAGCCATCGACACCTGCTACGAAAAGGGCTACCTCGGCAAGAACTGCATGGGGCTCGGTTTTAATTTCGACATGCGCATCAAGGCCGGTGCCGGGGCGTTCGTCTGCGGCGAGGAAACCGCCCTGATGGCCTCGATCGAAGGTGAGCGCGGTATGTCGCGTCCCCGTCCGCCTTTCCCGGCGGTGCGCGGCCTGTGGGGCAAGCCGACCAACATCAACAACGTCGAGACCTTTGCCAACGTTTCCTACATCTTCTACAACGGTGCCGACTGGTTCAGCTCGATCGGTACCGAAGGCACCAAGGGCACCAAGATTTTCGCCCTGACCGGCAAGGTCAAGCACACCGGCCTGGTCGAGGTCCCGGCCGGGACCACCATGAAGGAAGTCATTTATGATGTCTGCGGCGGCATCCTCAACAACCGCAAGTTCAAGGCGGTCCAGGCCGGGGGTCCCTCCGGCGGTTGTCTGCCTGCTGAAGCTCTTGATGCCGAAGTCGATTACGACTCCCTGATCAAGGCCGGCGCCATGATGGGCTCCGGCGGTCTGGTGGTCATGGACGAGACCACCTGCATGGTCGATATCGCCCGTTTCTTCCTCAACTTCACCCGTGTCGAATCGTGCGGCAAGTGCATTCCCTGCCGCATCGGCTTGAAGATCATGCTCGAGATCCTTGAGCGGATCACCCATGGCAATGGGCGCGAAGGCGATATCGAACTCCTGGAAAGCATGGCCTACGACATCAAGAAGAGTTCGCTCTGCGGTCTCGGCCAGACGGCGCCCAACCCGGTTCTGTCGACGATCCGTTACTTCCGCCACGAGTACGAAGCGCACATCAAGGAGAAGGCATGTCCGTCGCACAGCTGCAAGCCGCTGCTGCATTTCAAGGTCATCGAGGAGAAATGCAAGAAATGCGGCATCTGTCCGAAAGTCTGCCCGGTCGACTGCATCGCCTGGGAAAAAGGGCAGGTCGCGGTGATCGACCGCGACAAGTGCACCGAGTGCACCTCCTGCTATGACGCCTGCCGCTTCATGGCGATCGAATAGCACTCACTTAAGATATCTACTGACTATAAGAGGACACGATGGTTAACCTGACAATCGACGGCAAGCAGGTCACAGTCAGCAAGACGGCCACGATTTACGAGGCCGCCAAGGAAGTCGGCATCAGTATCCCGGTGCTCTGCTACGCCAAGAAGCTGATGCCCTACGGGGCCTGCCGCTTCTGCCTGGTCCAGGTGGAGCAGATGAAGGGGCGCCTTATCCCGGCCTGCACCACCCCCGTCAGCGAGGGGATGGTGGTCACCACCATCTCCGACGAGATCAAGAAGGTCCGCAAGACGGTGATGGAGTTCCTGCTGGTCAACCACGTTCTCGACTGCCCGGTCTGCGACAAGGGCGGTGAGTGTGACCTGCAGGACCTCGCCTACGAATTAGAGTCGACCAGCAATCGCTTCGAAGGGGAGAAGTTTGACCTTCCGACCGACGAGGTCAATCCACTGATCGAGCGCAACATGAACCGCTGCGTGCTCTGTGGCCGCTGTGCGAGGGTTTGCGACGAGGTCGTCGGCTACGGCTCCTATTCTTTTATCAATCGCGGATTCGAAACCAAGATCGCGACGGCCTACGACCGCGGCTTGAGCTGCGAATTCTGTGGCCAGTGCGTCTCCATGTGCCCGGTTGGCGCCATCCTGCCGCGCCCATTCAAGTTCAAGGCCCGTCCCTGGCAACTCAAGGAAGTCGACTCGGTCTGCGGCTATTGCGGCAATGGCTGCACGCTGACCCTCGGCGTGCTCAACAACAAAGTCGAAACGATCCGCTTCAACGACAAGATCGGTGTCAATGACGGCAATCTGTGCGTGCGCGGCCGCTTCGGCTATTCCTACGTTAACCACGATGAACGTCTGACCAAGCCGTTGTTGCGCAAGGATGGCGAGCTGGTCGAGGCCGAGTGGGACGAAGCCCTGCAGGTTGTCGCCGACGGCCTGGCAAACGCCCAGAAGGGCCAGGGCGCAGGCATTCTCTCCGGTGCCCGTTTGACGAACGAAGAGCTCTTCGTCCTCAAGCAATTCGCCAAGACCCTAGGTACCCAAAACCTCGACCATTCGGGCGGCGAATGCTACAAGGGTGTCACCGAAGGCCTCAAGGAGACGATTGGGATCAGCGCTTCGACCGGAACCTTCCCGCAGATCGAAAAGGCCAATGTCATCCTGGCGATTCGTTCCGATTTCTATGAAACCCACCCTGTGGTCGGCATGGTGGTCAACCAGGCGATTCGCCGCAATGAGGCCAAACTTCTGGTTCTGGCGGACAAGCGCGGCAAGTTGAGCAAACTGCCCGGAGCCAAAACCCTGTTGACCAAGCCCGGCCTGGAACTGGATATCCTCAATGCCATGGCCAGAGTGCTGCTCGACGAAGGTCTGGCCCAGACCGAGGGCGTAGACGGTATCGCGGATCTCCAGGCGGCATTGGCCAACTTCAGCCCGGCGCAGGTTGCCGAGCGCACCGGAGTTTCTGCAGAGCAGCTGCAGGCTGCGGCACGGCAGTTGGCCGGGGCCAAAAACAGCGCCATCCTGATGGCTTATGGCCTGCCCTACCAGGGCCTGAACAAGGAACTGGCCACGGCGGCAGCCAACCTGGCACTGCTGGCCGGGATCCCCGGACGGGAAGGGAGCGGTCTCTACCTGTGTGGCGAGAAGGCGAACAGCCAGGGCGCCATTGACCTCGGTATTCTGCCGCAGGGCAACGGCATGGGCGCCCAGGCGATGTTCACCGCAGCCGCAGCCGGCCAGCTCGATGCGCTTTATGTGGTCGGCGAAGACCCCTTGAGCAGCTATCCCGATCGCGACCGGATTGCCAAGGCGCTTGACAAGGTCCCTTTCCTGGTGGTTCAGGACCTGTTCCTCTCGCCCACGGCGCAGCAGGCCGATGTGGTCCTGCCGGCGACGTCGTTTGCCGAAAAGGATGGCACCTTCACCAACGCCGAACGCCGCATTCAGCGGGTGCGCCGCGGTATTTCGAGCCCGGGTCAAGCCCGTGCCGACGGGGCGATTCTAACCGCGCTGGCCGGCAAGCTCGGCAGCAGTCTGGCCTTTACCGGTCCGGCCGCGATCTTTGCCGAAATCGGCAAGGCGGTACCGGCTTATGCCACGTGCAGCTTCAATGAAATAGGCCCGCAAGGTGTCGTTTGGGGTGGTGAATCCCTGCAGCCTGCCAGCCGCAAAGTGGTCGCCGTCGCCGGTGGTTCAGAAGTGGAGGGCGATTTCCGGCTGGTTACTGGCAGCGCCCTTTACCACAGCGGCACCGTGTCCACCAAGGCCAAGGGGCCGATGGCCGTTCTCGCCGAACCTTACGTCGAGTTGAGCCGGGAAGACGCCAAGGCGCTCAAAGTGGCGGATGGCGACCTGCTCAAGGTGGCTGGCAACGGGGTCGAGCTGAAGCTGAAAGCCAAGGTTGGCAACCGGTTGCCGAAAGGCGTGCTGTTCGCCCCCTACCACTTTGCCGAGGCCCAGGTCAACCGCCTCTACAAAGGTGAAGCGGTGATTGCGGTCAAGGTCAGCAAGTAACCGGTTCAACCCGGGGACAGGCCGACAGGTGTGACCCGGCGTGAATAGCTTAAAACAACAAGATTAATCTGATACGAGGAAGAGGAAGATCATGACGCCTGAAATGCTGAGCCTCTCTAACAGTCCTGGTTTGTTTGTCGGGATAATGCTGCTGAAGCTCCTGGTTGTCTTCAGCGTGACCATGCTGATCGTTGCCTATGCAACCTGGTGCGAACGCAAGGTGATCGGCCACATGCAGACCCGCCTGGGACCGATGCGCACCGGCTGGCACGGCCTGCTGCAGCCGATAGCAGACGGCCTCAAGCTGTTCTTCAAGGAAGACATCATCCCGACCGAAGCCACCAGAGTGCCTTTCCTGCTGGCACCGATGATGATCCTGGTCCCGGCATTGATCACGGTTGCCGTCATCCCCTTCGGCCCGGATCTCAAGCTGGGCGGCTTCCTGATTCCTCAACAAATTACCGACCTGAACGTCGGCGTGCTGTATATCCTCGCCTTTGCCGGCCTCGGGATTTACGGGATCGTCCTCGCCGGTTGGTCCTCCAACAGCAAATACTCCCTGCTCGGCGGAGTGCGGGCCTCGGCGCAGATGATTTCCTACGAGCTGTCTGCCGGCCTGACGATCATTGCGGTATTCATGCTCTCCGAGACCCTCAGCCTGCGTGAAATCGTCGCCCTGCAGCAGCAGGATCTCTGGGGCGTCTGTTCCTTTGTGCCCAACTGGTACGTGTTCACCCAACCGCTGGCATTCGGGCTCTTCGTCATCACCGGCCTGGCCGAGATCAACCGGACCCCGTTCGACATGCCCGAGGCCGAGAGTGAACTGGTCTCCGGTTTCTGCACCGAGTATTCCTCGATGAAGTACGCACTTTTCTTCATGGCCGAATACGCCAACATGATCGTCATCGCGGCGATCACCGCCACGCTTTTCCTTGGTGGCTGGAGCGCTCCCTTCAACATCGCCATCCTGACCATGATTCCCGGTTTCGTCTGGCTGCTGCTGAAGATTTTTGCGCTGATGTTCTTCTTCATGTGGCTGCGCGCCACCTTCCCCCGCGTTCGCTATGACCAGCTGATGCGCATGGGTTGGAAAGTCCTGTTGCCGTTGGCCCTGGCCAATGTGGTGATTACCGGCCTCGTGGTCGTGATTCTGCAATAAACCGTCACCTTCGAGTCTTTAAGAGGTCAAGATCATGTTCAAAGCATTTGCCAAAGGTCTGAGCATAACCTTCAAACACATGCTGCCGGGTCATTCGACGACCGTGCAGTATCCCTCTGTCAAGCTCAAGCCGTCCGACCGGTTTCGCGGGCTGCATCGCCTGGTCCCCTCCCAGGACCGGGAGAAATGCGTCGCCTGTTACCTGTGCCCGACGGTTTGCCCGGCCAAGTGCATTACGGTTGAAGCGGCCGAGAACGACAAGGGCGAGAAGTATCCCAAAGTCTATACGATCGACCTGCTGCGCTGCATCTTCTGCGGCTATTGCGTGGAAGCCTGCCCGGTAGAGGCGATCGAGATGACCGGAGCCTACGAACTGGCCAATTACGAGCGCGAAGATTTTCAGTTCACCAAGCAGCGGCTGCTGAAGTAAGCCAAGAGGAGCATAAAACTCATGGAGATTCTCTTTTTCTATCTGGTTGCGTTGGTTGCCGTGGTCTCCGGATTCCTGGTGATCCGTTGCCAAAGCCCTGTCAACAGCGCTCTCGGCCTGGTCAACACCTTCTTCTGCCTGGCGATCTTCTATGTCATGCTGCACGCTCCTTTCATGGCGGCGATTCAGGTCATGGTCTATGCCGGAGCCATCATGGTGCTGATCCTGTTCGTCATCATGCTGCTCAACCTCGGCACGGAAGCACGCAAAAGCTACCTGCACGGGATCGTCTGGTCGGGCCTGGCCAGCCTGGCGGTGCTCTTTAACGTCATCTATTTCATCAAGCGCGGTCGCGTCACTGGTGCCGAGGGGGACATTACCGATTTCACCGTGCAGAGTGTCGGCCATGTAGAGCTGATCGGCAAGACGATGTTCACCGAGTTCCTGCTGCCGTTTGAAATCGCCTCCATCCTGTTGCTGGTGGCAATCGTCGGTGCGGTGGTACTCGCCAAAAAAGAAGTTTAAAGCGTAGCGGACTACGGGAGACATTCAAATGATTAGCGTTTACCACTACATGAGCGTTTCAGCGATCCTCTTTGCCATGGGGACTTATGGTGTCCTGACCCGGCGAAATGCGATTGTCATCTTCATGTGCATCGAACTGATGCTGAACTCGGTCAACCTGACCTTTATCGCTCTGTCGAACCACCTGCAAAGCATGGACGGCCAGATCTTCGTCTTCTTTGTCATGACGGTGGCGGCGGCTGAGGCGGCTGTCGGGTTGGCCCTTATGATCGCGTTTTACCGGAACCGGGAATCGATCGACGTCGATAATATCAACTTGATGAAATTGTGAGCGGCACACACCGCCCGCATCCCCATAAGAAGCTTACTTCGTTCGGAGGAGAGATAGATGTACGATAAACTGTGGCTCATACCCTTCTTCCCGTTGCTCGGTTGCATCATCAACGGGTTGCTTGGCAAGCGGTTCATCAAGAATGAAAAGGTGATCGGCGCCATAGGCACCGGTGCGGTGTTCCTTTCTTTCCTGGTCTCCTGCAAGTATCTGATCCAGCTGCTCGGCGACCCGGTCAAGTCCCATGAGAATGTGATTGCCTCGTGGATGTCGGTTGGCACCGTGCAGGTGGATTGGGGGTTCCTGCTTGATCCGCTTTCAGCCCTGATGCTCATGGTGGTCTGCGGGGTCGGCTCCCTGATTCATCTCTACTCCATCGGTTACATGCATGGCGAAGAAGGCTTCTACCGCTACTTCAGCTACCTGAACCTGTTCGTCTTCTCGATGCTGATGCTGGTCCTCGGTAACAACGCCCTGGTCATGTTCGTCGGTTGGGAGGGCGTCGGCCTCTGCTCCTACCTGCTGATCGGCTACTATTTCGAGAAACAGAGTGCCGGGGATGCCGCGAAGAAGGCTTTCGTCATGAACCGCGTCGGCGACTTCGGTTTCCTGCTCGGCCTGTTTACCATCTTCTGGACTCTGGGCAGCAAGCACGGTGTCTGGACCATCAACTTCATGGAAATCAATGAAAACGCCCACCTGTTGTCCGGCGACATGATGCTGGGCCTGGGTGTTACGACCGTGGCAACGCTCTGCTTCTTCCTCGGAGCGACCGGTAAATCGGCCCAGCTGCCGCTCTTTACCTGGCTACCCGACGCCATGGAAGGCCCGACTCCGGTCTCCGCACTGATCCATGCCGCGACCATGGTCACCGCAGGTGTCTACATGATCGGCCGCATGAACGTGTTGTTCGCCATGAGCCCGACCACCATGGCCGTGGTCGCCCTGGTCGGCGCCCTGACGGCAATCTTCGCCGCCAGCATCGGTTTTGCCCAAAACGACATCAAGCGCGTCCTGGCCTACTCGACCGTCTCCCAGCTCGGCTTCATGTTCGTCGCCATGGGTGTCGGGGCTTTTACCGCAGGGATTTTTCACCTGATGACCCACGCTTTCTTCAAGGCCTGCCTGTTCCTCGGGTCAGGCTCGGTCATTCACGCCATGCACCACGCCCTGCATCACGCACACCTGCATGATGATCCGCAGGACATGCGCAACATGGGCGGCCTGCGCAAGAAGATGCCGGTGACCTGGGCGACCTTCGGGATTTCCTGCCTGGCAATCTCCGGGCTGCCATTCTTCTCCGGCTTCTTCTCCAAGGACGAGATCCTCTGGTGGGCGTTCGCTTCGACCCGCGGCAGCAAGCTGGTCTGGGGGATCGCGGTGGTTGCGGCCTGCATGACGGCATTTTACATGTTCCGCTGTCTTTATATGACGTTCCACGGTGAGCAGCGCACCAACGCCAAGGCCAAGGATCACGTTCATGAGTCGCCCTGGGTGATCACTTTGCCACTGGTCGTGCTGGCCTTCCTGGCCACCGTCGGCGGCCTGATCGGCATCCCCCACGTGCTCGGCAACCTGGTTGGCCATATCCCCAACAAGCTGGAGCATTTCCTGGCGCCGGTCTTCGAGCATTCCCAGCATCTCTACGAGATCGAGGCCCATGGCACGGCGGCTACGGAAGTCAGCCTGATGGTTCTGTCGGTCCTTATCGCCCTGGTCGGGATCGCAGTCGCTACCGTCATGTACATGAAGAACCCGGAACTCCCGGGCAAGTTCACCAGGAAATTTTCGCAACTGCACCGCTGGGTCTTCAACAAGTGGTATGTCGACGAGGCTTACGATGTGCTGTTCGTCAACAGCACCAAGAAGCTCGGGACCTTCTGCTGGAGGGGTTTCGATGTCAAGGTGATCGACGGCATCGTCAACGGCCTCGCCAAACTGGTCGGAGCCTGTTCCGCAGTGCTGCGCCATACACAAACCGGCCTATTCCAGAACTATGCGCTGACTATGGTTTTCGGCACGGTGGTCATGGTGGCCATTTTTATCCTCAACTAAGGGTAGAACGTTCAAGCGTTGATATAAGGAGCAAGGACCCATGAATGACCATCTACTTAGCCTGATGACCTTTTTCCCGTTGGTGGGGATGCTGATTGTCCTCTTCCTGCCTCGGGAAGCCGACCGCCTGATCAAGACGGTCACGCTGATCGTGACGATCATCGTGTTCCTGATCAGCCTGCCGTTGGCTTTCGACGACGTCTTCATCAACTCGTCGGCGATGCAGTATACCGAGTTCGCCAACTGGATCAGCATTGGTCAGTACTTCCAGATGAATTATTATGTCGGCATCGACGGCATCAGCCTCTGGCTGGTCCTGTTGACCACTTTCATCATGCCGATCGCCATTCTTTCGACCTGGCACGCGGTCGACAAGAACACCAAGGGATTCATGGCCCTGGCTCTGCTCCTTGAAACCGGCATGCTCGGTGCCTTCATCTCTCTCGATCTCTTCCTCTTCTACGTATTCTGGGAGCTGATGCTGGTGCCGATGTATTTCATGATCGGCATCTGGGGCGGCAAGAACCGCATCTACGCGGCGATCAAATTCTTCCTCTTTACAGCGGTCGGCTCCTTGCTCATGCTGGTGGCGATCATCTACGTTTACTACTACGCGATCCAGGCCGGCGTTCCTTTTGAAAACGGCTTCAGCATCGCCCATTTCTACCAACTTGACATTCCCGCTCACCTGCAGACCTGGTTGTTCGTCGCTTTCGCATTCAGCTTCGCCATCAAGGTGCCAATGTTCCCGGTGCACACCTGGTTGCCTGATGCACATACGGAAGCCCCGACCGCAGGTTCGGTCATCCTGGCCGCCATCCTGCTGAAGATGGGTACCTATGGTTACGTGCGTTTCGCCATCCCGCTCTTCCCGGTGGCGACCATGAAGTTCACCCCGTTTTTGGCGCTTCTGGCCGTGATCGGCATTATCTACGGCGCCCTGGTCGCCATGATGCAGGATGATGTCAAAAAGCTGGTCGCCTACTCGTCTGTGTCGCACCTCGGCTTCGTCATGCTCGGAATCTTTGCCATGAACCTGCAGGGGCTTTCCGGTGGCATGCTGCAGATGATCAACCACGGCATCTCGACCGGCGCGCTCTTCCTTATCGTCGGCTTTATTTACGAGCGGCGCCATACACGCCTGATCGTGGATTTCGGCGGCCTGAGCAAGGTGATGCCGGTGTTCGCCACGATTTTCATGATCGTCACCTTCTCGTCGGTCGGCCTGCCGGGGACCAACGGCTTCGTCGGCGAGTTCCTGATCCTGGTCGGGGCCTTCGAGAGCAACCTGCGTGTCTTCACGGTCTTTGCAACGACCGGGGTCATCCTGGCTGCCGTCTACATGCTCTGGATGTTCCAGCGCGTGATGATGGGCAAGGTGACCAATCCGAAGAACGCCGAATTGAAAGACCTCTCTGCCCGCGAAGTAGCGATCATGCTGCCACTGGTCCTGTTCATCTTCTGGATCGGATTCTATCCGAACGTGTTCTTCGAGAAGATGAACCCCTCTCTGGAGAATTTGATCAACCAGGTCAAGGACAAGCAGCACATCGCCATGATCGCCGAGGATATGGACCCAACCGTTACGCAAATTACGGTTAACGATTTAAGATAGATTTCTATAGCGTCTGAGGAGCCACTCAATGGAAAACCTGGTGCAAATCGCCCTGCAGAACGTCAATCTAGGGGCTATCCTGCCGTCACTGATACTGACCTGCTTCGGCATGGGACTGCTGTTGATCAATGTCTTCCTGCCCCGTGGCACCACGCGGCATGCCGTCTGGATCAGCCTGATCGGTCTCGTGGTGACCGGATTCTTCGTCTATACCGGATGGGGGAACCCGCAATACGGTTTCAACGATGCTGTGGCCATGGACAATTATGCCGCGTTCTTCAGCATCATCTTCCTGTTTGCCGCCGGCCTGACGATCCTGATGTCGGACGAGTACCTGACCCGTGAGGGATACCCGGTCAGCGAGTATTATCCGCTGGTTCTGTTCACGACGGCGGGCGCCATGTGGATGGCTTCGGGAACGGATATGATGACGATCTTCCTCGGTCTGGAAGTTCTGTCGATCAGCCTTTACGTGCTGGCCGGTTTCTTCCGCGGCCAGGTGCGCTCCAACGAGGCCGGTCTCAAGTACTTCCTTCTGGGGGCGTTCTCAACCGGGTTCCTCCTTTACGGCATTGCGCTGATTTACGGCGTTACAGGATCGACTAAGCTGACCGAAATCGGCATCTACCTCAACGCCCATGGTTCGCTGCTGGAAAACCCGATGACCCTGGCCGGCCTGGTTTTGCTCTCGATCGGCTTCCTCTTCAAGATCGCAGCGGCCCCTTTCCACATGTGGACCCCCGATGTCTATGAAGGGGCGCCGACCCCGATTACCGCCTTCATGAGCGCCGGGCCGAAGGCGGCTGCCTTTGCCGCATTCCTGCGCATCATGGAATACTGCTTCTTCAGCCTCAAGCCGGAATGGACCGCGATGCTGTGGGTGCTGGCTGTATTGACCATGATCGTCGGCAACGTGATTGCCATCAGCCAGACCAATATCAAGCGCATGCTGGCCTATTCCTCGATCGCGCATGCCGGTTACGCCATGGTCGGCATGGTCGCCGCCAACGAGATCGGCTACTCGGGCATCCTCTTCTACATGCTGGCCTACACCTTCATGAACATTGGCGCCTTTGCCGTGCTGGTGCTGGCGGGGAAAAAGGGCGAGGAAAACCTGACCCTGGAGGGTTTCTCCGGGTTCGGTTTCAAGCGCCCCTTCCTGGGTGTGGCCATGACCATCTTCCTTTTTTCGCTGATGGGCTTGCCGCCGACAGCAGGTTTCGCCGGTAAATTCTATATTTTCGCCGGAGCGATCAAGGCCGGGTATATCTGGCTGGCAGTGATCGGCGTTCTGAACTCGGCGGTCTCGCTGTACTATTACCTGCGTATCATGGTCTACATGTACTTCCGTGATCCTTCAGAAGACTACGCCTGGGTGACCATGCCGGTGACCGTAATGATCTCCATCGTGATTGCCATCATCGGCGTTTTCTACCTGGGGATCATCCCCGGCGAGGTCATGGAGCTGGCAAAACTCGCCGTCTTCTAAACAGTTCGACTTGACCAGACAATAGACAAGCCCCGGTTTCGGCCGGGGCTTTGCTCGTTGATGGTGGCGGATTTGTACCCGGCGGTGGTATTTGTTGTATGATCCAGTAATGGAACATTCCGACAGAGGTGTGCATTTGCGACCTGATGACCTGCAAAATTTCATAACTGTGCTAGAACAGGCCGGGGAATTGTCCCGGGTCCGGTGTTCTGTCGACCCCGAACTCGAAGTTGCCGCCATCATAAATGCTGTTTGCAAGGGCCAGGGCAGGGGGCAGGCCTTGTTGTTCGAAAACGTCAAGGGCTACCGGCTCCCTCTGGCCGCCAACCTGTTTGGTTCACCGACGCGGCTGGCCATGGCGTTCGGGGTCGGGGACCTGTCGGTCCTGACGAAAAAGTTTCAAACCGATCTCGCTGCGACCGGCTCTCAGGATGTGCATCTCGCTTTAAAAAAGCTCGTGGCATGCGCGCAGTATCAGGCCGTCTATGTCGACAATGCGCCCTGTTTTGCCCAGGATGTCACCGAGTACGGGCTCGATACGCTGCCGGCACTGAAATCCTGGCCCGGGGACGGAGGGCGTTATTTGACGCTCGCCCAGGTTTTTACCTCTCACCCCGAAACGGGCACCGACAACTGCGGCATGTACCGGGTGCAGCTGGTTGGCAGGGATCGGGCCCTGCTCCGTTGTCATCCCGGCTCTGGTGGCGCAGAACACCTGGCCGCTTGGCATGCCCGCGGCGAAGCCATGCCGGTTGCCATCACCCTGGGGGGGCCGCCGATCATGACCTGGCTGGCTGGAGTTGCCCTGCCTGGCGGTGTGACAGAGAGTTGCTTTGCCGGCTACCTGTGCGGCCGCCCTTTGCTCATGGGTCGCTGCCAGGGATCGCAGCTGTCTGTCCCAGCCGCTTCCGAGATCGTTATCGAAGGGCGCATCCTTCCGGGAGAGGAAGGCCTTGAAGGGCCGTTTGGCAATCATACCGGTCGTTATGTGCCCGCGGCCCCGGCGCCGGTTCTCAGAGTAGAAAGAGTCCGCACGCGGGAGGACGCCGTCTATCCCTGCACGCTGGTCGGCCCGCCGCCGATGGAAAATATCCACCTGGCCAGAATGACCGAGAGCCTCCTCCTGCCGCTGCTGCAGTTCGACCATCCGTGGATTCATGATCTGCACATGCCGCCGGAGAGCATCTTCCATCGCGCGGCCATGATCGCCGTGGCCACTGATTGCGGCCTGTCCCTGGCAGAAATCAGTATGGTCCTCTGGGAATCCGCGCTCCTGAAAAACGCCCGCTTGCTGGTGCTGCTCGATAGCGATGCGCCGCTGTGTGACCCGAATCAGGTGTACTGGCGGCTGATCAACACCGGTGAATGGCCTGCCCCACATCGTATCGACGGGTCCAAGGTGGTCCTTGATGCGCGCACACCGGCAGGCGCCAGGAGCGTGACGCCGCTCGACGAAGTTGCCACAAAGGTCCGGCAACGCTGGCCGGAATATGGACTGAACGATATGGTTTAGCCTCCTTCTGTGCACGTTCTTATTATGTGCAGGGGGCAAGATGTCATCTGCCTACCCTCACCACCGGAAAAACAGGATCTCATGAAAGCTATTTCCTTCAACGTCAACAGCATTCGCAGCCGTCTGCATCAGTTGTCAGCGGTCATCGAGAAACACCAGCCGGACATCATTGCCCTGCAGGAAACCAAGGTGCAGGACGGGGACTTTCCGCGAGACGATGTCAGAGCCCTGGGGTATAGTGCTCTCTGGTTTGGTCAGAAGACCCATTACGGGGTCGCAATCCTGAGCCGCAACAAACCCACCGACATCCAGTACGGATTCGACAGCGCCGATGCCTCGGCTCAGAGGCGCCTTCTGGCGGCCAGCTATCCCCTGGCCAACGGCCAGGTGCTGCGTGTGATCAACGGTTATTTCCCGCAGGGTGAGAGCCGCGACCATCCGGTCAAGTTCCCCGGCAAGGCGCGCTTCTATGAAGATTTGCATGCATATCTGCGGAGCTGTGAAGATCCAGAGGGTTTGCTGCTGGTGGCCGGTGACATGAATATCGCCCCGTCGGACGCGGACATCGGCATCGGTGAAGACAATGCCAAACGCTGGCTGCGTACCGGCAAATGCAGTTTTCTGCCAGAAGAGCGCGAATGGCTGCACCGCTTGCTCGACTGGGGGCTGGTGGACACCTTCCGCATCTGCCATCCGGAGCGGAAGGACCTGTTCAGCTGGTTCGATTACCGCAGCCGGGGGTTTGAAGCAAACCCGCCGCGCGGTCTGCGCATCGACCTGATCCTGGCCAGCGCGGCGCTCGCCCGCCGCTGTATTGGTGCCGGGATCGACTACGATATCCGATCCATGGAGAAACCTTCCGACCATGCGTCGATCTGGGCCGAGTTCGACCTTGCCTGAAAGCGGCTCCCGCTGAGAGTCGTATGTCTGCAGCACACGCCCCGGCAAGGAAATAACGGTCAGTCTGGCACGGAAGCGACAGCTTTGCTTGAACCGGCGACACGGGCATTGTAAACTGACATATTTGCATATTTATGGATAAATCAATGACACAGAGCGCCCTCGGCAAATTGACGACCCTGTTGGAGATGATCAAGTTCTCACACACGGTTTTTGCATTTCCTTTTGCCTTGATGGGAGTGGTGCTGGCTTCTCTCGCCAGCGGGACAGCGCCGACCTTTGCCCAGGTGCTCTGGATCTGTCTGGCCATGGCCGGTGCCCGCACGGGCGCCATGGGGCTGAACCGTATCATCGATGCCCGCATTGACGCAGACAATCCCCGTACTGCCGATCGGCACCTCCCCACCGGTAAGATCGTTGCCGGTGAAGCCTGGCTTTTGGTGATCGCGGCTTTTGCTCTGCTCCTGCTGGCCGCATGGAGGCTCAACCCGCTCTGTTTGAAGCTGGCGCCGGTGGCCATATTCTTCCTGGTCCTCTACAGCTACTGCAAGCGCTTCACCGCTATGGCCCATGTTGTGCTGGGCATCTGCCTCGCTGCCGCACCGCTTGGAGCCTGGATCGCCCTGCGCGGCGATCTCGGCTGGCCGGTCGTCGTCCTTGGGCTGGCGGTGTTGTTCTGGGTCGCCGGCTTTGATATCTTCTACGCCCTGCAGGACTACGAGTTCGACCGTCACCACGGGCTCTTCTCGATTCCCTCGCGGTTTGGCATCGAACGCTCGTTTTTCATCACCAGAATCTTCCACCTGGCCATGGTGGTCCTGCTGTTTATGCTGTTCTTCAGCAAGGGCTTGGGGGTGGTCTATTTGCTCGGCGTGCTGGTCGTGGCCGGCCTGCTGATTTATGAACACATGCTGGTGCGCCCCGACGACCTCTCGCGACTCGATGCGGCATTTTTCAACATGAACGGCTACATCAGCGTAACGATTTTTCTCTTTACCCTTGCTGACGCACTGCTTTAATCCAGGAAGAATCATGTCATTGGACCCAAAAAACACCAGGCATTTTGTCGTTGCCATCACCGGAGCCTCCGGTTCGGTCTATGGCCTGAAGCTGGTCAGTGAACTGCTGCAGGCCGGTGAACGCGTCAGCCTGATCCTCTCTGCTGCTGGACGCCAGGTGCTCAACCATGAAGTCGGGCTCGAGTGGTCGGCGGAGATCAGGGAACAGCGCCGTCAGGTTCAGGAGCACTTTGCCAGCATTGCCGTCGATTGCCTGGCTGTCGATGATTTCTGGGCTGGCGCTGCGAGTGGCTCCGCGGCTGCCGACGCCATGATTGTCATCCCGTGTTCCATGGGGACGGCCGGCCGGATTGCCGCCGGCTTGAGCGGCAACCTGCTGGAACGGGCCGCCGATGTTATGCTCAAGGAGCGCCGTCCTCTGGTCCTGGTGCCGCGTGAAACGCCCTTTAACACCATTCACCTCGAGAACCTGCTGCGCCTTTCACGGGCCGGTGCGGTTGTTCTGCCGGCGATGCCCGGTTTTTATCACGGTCCGCAAACCATGGACGACCTGGTCGGTTTCGTGGTCGGCAAGGTGCTTGACCAGTTGGCTGTCGAGCATTCACTCTTTGCAAGATGGGGGGACGCGCGAAACTAGGCCCTGCTGGGATGCCGTGGTGGGCTGTGGTGCCTTCCAAAGGCATTCCCATTGTGTTGTGGGCTCGGCGATTTTAATTTATGGTGAACAGAAAGTTCGACAATATCCGCGCAAAAATCGAGGCCGGTGTCCGGGTCTCCAACGAGGAGGCGCTGAGCCTCTTTGCTTCAGATGATCTGCTGGCGGTTGGAGGGCTGGCCGCCCTGGCCAATGCGCGCAGCAATGGCAACAAGGTCTACTTCAACGTCAACCGCCATATCAACTACACCAATATCTGTGTGAACCGCTGCACCTTCTGCGCATTCAGCCGGGAGAATGCCGAGGAAGAGGGCGGCTATACCCTGGCGCTCAACGACATCCTCAGGCGTGCCGCCGAGGCAAGTGCGGCGGGAGCCACGGAGATTCACATGGTCGGTGGCCTGCACCCCGACCTGCCCTTCGATTTCTACCTGGAAATCCTGGCGGCGATCAAGGCCGACAATCCGGCCCTGCACATCAAGGCGTTCACCGCGGTGGAGATCGACTACTTTGCCCGACTGACCGGGCAGCCAGCTGCCAGTGTCATCGCCGCGCTGAAAGCGGCCGGTCTGGATTCCATGCCGGGCGGCGGAGCGGAGATTTTTGCTGAAGAGGTGCGCCGGCAGATCTGCCCGGAAAAAATCTCCGGCGAACGCTGGCTGGAGGTGACCGAGCAGGTTCACCAGGCCGGTTTGAAGACCAATGCCACCATGCTCTTCGGCCACGTCGAGAGCTATGCCGACCGGGTCGACCACCTTGCCAGGCTGCGTCATCTGCAGGACCGGACCGGCGGGTTCCAGGCGTTCATCCCGCTGGCTTTCCAACCGGACAACACCCGGGTTCCGGGAGCCAGGGGAGTCGGTGGCGTCGACGCTCTCAAGACCTTGGCCATCAGCCGCATCTACCTTGACAACTTCCGCCACATCAAGGCCTACTGGGTCATGCTCGGCTTGAAAGTCGCCCAGGTCGCGCTGGCTTTTGGCGTGAATGATATTGATGGCACCGTGGTCGAGGAGCAGATCGGTCATGATGCAGGGGCCGATTCCCCCCAGCAGTTGAACAAGGAGCAGCTGGTCGGCCTGATCCGCAAGGCGGGCAAGCTGCCGGTGGAGCGGGATACACTGTATAACGAAATCAGGCAATATTAGCGGGGCCATGCGCGAAGACATCTCGTGACCCTCTTCTGTTGCATCCTTGGGTACTTATGCTTGCTCAAATCAAACAGAAACTTGACCATGCACAACCGCTCGGTCGGGACGCCGCCCTCTGGCTTTTGACCGGGGCGGACCTGCTCACTCTGGGTCAGCTTGCCGACGGTGTGCGCCGGAGCATGCATCCGGACCGGTGTGTCTCGTTCGTCGTCGATCGCAATGTCAACTACACCAATGTCTGCACCACCAAGTGCAGGTTCTGCGCATTCTACCGTGACCAGACCCATTCCGAAGCCTATGTGCTCAGCTATGACCAGATCTTCAACAAGGTCCAGGAACTGGTCGATCATGGCGGCACCCAGCTGCTGATGCAGGGGGGACTGCATCCCGACCTTAAAATCGACTGGTTCGAGTCCCTCTTCAGCGAGCTCCGGCAACGCTATCCGATGGTCCAGATCCATTCCCTGTCGCCAGCCGAGGTTACGCATGTCGCCAGGCTCTCGGGGATCTCGATGCCCGAATGTCTCAGACGCCTGCAGCGTGCCGGACTGCAGTCGCTGCCGGGCGGCGGGGCCGAAATCCTGGTCGATGAAGTCCGTCAGGAGATTTCACCTAACAAGATCGGTTGGCAGGACTGGGCCGCCGTGATGCGTGAGGCCCACAGACTCGGAATGCCGACCACTGCGACCATGATGTTCGGTGCCGGTGAGCGGGCGGAGGATATCGTCGAGCATCTCTTCCGGGTGCGCGAGCTGCAGGATGAGCTGGGCGGATTCACTGCGTTCATTCCCTGGACTTACCAGCCCGGCAACACCGCGCTGGGGGGTGAGCAGGCCAGCGGGGTCGAATACCTGCAGGTCCTTGCCCTTTCCCGGGTGATCCTCGACAACGTGCCGAACATCCAGGCCAGTTGGGTGACCCAGGGGGCGCACATGGCCCAGATCGCCCTCTTTTTCGGGGCTAACGACCTGGGTGGCACCATGCTCGAGGAGAATGTCGTCGCCGCCGCCGGAGTCGATTTCCGCCTGAGCCAGGAGGAGATTGTCGAGTTGGCGAGAGGTGCCGGGTTCCGGCCGGTACGACGGACCACAACCTATGCAATTCTCGAGGAGTATTGACAAAGGAGCCGAGGATGAGGTCTTTACGCGGGGCCTTGGCCCTGGTTGTCGCGAGCGGTTTGCTCGCCATCTGGTCTCCCGGGGTTAACGCCGATGTCAACCTGACGACCAGCTGGGAAAGGGCCGTTCAATTAAAAATTGTCGATCTTGAAAGCGAAGGGCCACTCTCGCAAGCGCTGTTGATCATCAAGACCGAAAAGCGCGCCGAGGGAAGTGCGGATCCGGTCTATTTCTACGATGTCATGCAAGGCTCGGTAACCGGCCTGGCCGACTACCGGGTCGGCGAGAAGAGTCCCGGTGCCGACGTGCGGGTCGTCGTTCCCGGCTATGCCCTTTTGACCCAAAAGCTGTTTTGGAAAGATTTGCCGGCCCGGCAGATAGACAGTTCTGGCCTCGAAAAGACTGTCCCGACAATCACCCTGACTTTGAAGCCGCTCCCCCAAGCCAGTGACTGGCAGCGTGAGTTCCGCTTCGTGATCGCCCCGGAACTGGAGGACCTCCTGCAGTTGCAGCCGCCCTTCCTCTCCAGGGACGAACATCGAACCATTAACGAATTTCTCAACCGGGAACGCAATCGCATGCTCGGATTGTGAATGAGGTCCCGCTACCTTGATAGACCCTGGGAGACAGTATGAGTTACTTGCGCCCGAATATCGCCGCCATGGCGGGTTATGTGCCCGGTTTCCAACCGCCTGATGCGGCAAGCTGGATCAAACTCAATACCAACGAGAACCCGTACCCGCCGTCGCCGCAAGTCATCAGGGCGATCCAGGCCGCAACGGGAGAGGGCTTGCGCAAGTACCCGGATGCGGCCAGCCGTGCCGGCCGCGAGGCGGCCGCCGAGCTCTATGGCTACCCGGTTGAGTGGCTGATCATGGCCAACGGTTCGGATGAGCTGCTCAATAACCTGATCCGGGCCTGTGCCGGCGAGGGGGAGGAAATCGCCTATCTGCAGCCGTCCTATTCCTATTACGCAACCCTGGCAGAGGTGCAGGGCGCCCGGGTGAAAACTTTTCCCCTGGCCGAGAGCGGCGAGATCAAGGATTTTCCTGCCACTTACACCGGCAAACTGTTTTTCCTGACCAATCCCAATGCGCCGCTCGGTTTGCGTTGGGAAGTCGAACAGGTTGCGGAGTTGGCCGACCGTTGCACCGGGTTGCTGGTGGTTGACGAGGCTTATGCTGATTTTGCCAGCGGCAACTGCCTCGAACTGGTCCGTCAGAAGCCGAACGTGGTCGTGACCCGCACGCTGTCGAAAAGCTACTCCCTGGCTGGAATGCGGCTCGGGTTGGCCATTGCCCGTCCGGATGTGGTGGCCGCTCTGGACAAGATCCGTGACCACTACAACCTCGATCGACTGGCCCAGACCGCAGTGGCCGCCGCCCTGATCGACCAGGATTATTTCCGGGCGTGCGTGGCGCGAATCTGTGCAACGCGCGACTGGTTGAGCGACGAGCTGCGCAGGCTTGGCTACCAGGTTGTCCCATCGAGCGCCAACTACCTGTTCGTGAGCCCGCCGGACCGGGATGGCAAACGCGTATATGAGGCCCTCTATGCACGCAAGATCCTGGTGCGCTATTTCAGCGGCCCGACGTTGGCTCATGGCCTGCGCATTTCCATCGGCACCCGTGAGGAGATGGCGCAGACTCTGGCCGCCCTGGTGGAGATCGGGTGAAACAACGAGGCGCGGGGCGCGCGGCGCGCAGTGCGAAAAGTGTTTTGGCTGAACCAGTGAACCCGGGTTCCGGGAGGCTCGGTATGAGCCTGCCCTGCGCGTCGATAGAAGTCTCCCGGCGACTGCTCGCCTGGTATGGCCGGGAAGGCCGCGACCTGCCCTGGCGGCATACCCGGGATCCTTACCGTATCTGGCTGTCCGAAATTATGCTGCAGCAGACCACCGTGGCAGCTGTCATCCCTTACTACGAGCGTTTTCTAAAGCGCTTCCCGACAGTCGCAGCACTGGCTGCGGCATCCCTTGACGATGTCTTGACCCTGTGGGCCGGGCTTGGTTACTATTCGCGGGCGCGCAACCTGCATCTGGCCGCCCGGCAGGTGATTGCCGAGCTGGGCGGCGTATTCCCCGACAGTCTCGACGCTCTGGCTGCTTTGCCCGGTATCGGCCGCTCCACGGCCGGAGCCATCCTCTCCATTGCCTTCGACACCCCCGCGCCGATCCTCGATGGCAATGTCCGTCGCGTGCTGGTGCGACTGTTTGCCTGGCAGGAGGACCCCCGTGGAAGCCGGGCGGAGAAGCAGCTCTGGACCTGGGCAGAGCTGCTGACGTCGATGGAACGCCCGCACGATTACGCCCAGGCGATCATGGACCTGGGGGCGACAATCTGCACGCCTCGAGAGCCAGCCTGCGACCGCTGCCCGCTGCAGGACCTCTGCCAGGCCTTTGGGCAGGGGCTGACCGCGGCCTTGCCGGTCGCTCGCAAACGTCAAAAGCTGCCGGTGCGCAGGCAGGTGGCCCTGGTCGTCTCCGCTCCGGGAGGTCTTCTGCTGCGACAACGGCCCCCCGAAGGCTTCCTCGGTGGCCTGTGGGAATTCCCCACGGCTGACCTGCCTGAAGGCGTGGCGGCCGTTCAGGCCGCTGGCCGCCTGCGCGATGACCTTGGTGTGCATGGGGCGCTCGAAGCACGTGCAGATGTCCGACACGCCTACAGTCATTTCAAGCTGGAGCTTGCCGTGTTCCGGGTTGCAGCCGGCGCTGTCGACAGGATTGCCGAAGGGCGTGCGTATCGCTGGTGGAGCGCCAGAGAACTCGAGCGGCTGCCTCTGCATGGTGCGCACCGCAAGGTCTGCAGTACGCTTGTCGATGACGGTTGACGGCTGTCAGCAATGCATGATTTCATGATTTATTCACACCGTACAAAACGCGCATCGCGCCACGCTGCCTATGTCTGAGGATCCTAAAACCTGCCAGCTGATTGTCCGTCAGCGTCCTGCGGCGCATCCGGAACTGGATATCCTGCTGCAGGAGCTGCACAGCGACTTCGGACTCGACACTTATACGGCCCGCCAGCGTCTAATCGGACCAGGACTTGCCCTGTTCGGCAAGGGGCTTGCCGGGAAAACCGCAAAGATAGCGGCCCTGCTGCAACGTTACGGATTTGCCTGCTGGCTGATTGAACCGCAGAAGCCTGCTTTTGCCCCTGACCTGCTGCGCAGTTTGGAGATACAAAAGGACTCAGTGATTTTTAGCTGCCAGAAGGGGCCGGTGCGACTCGAGCGCGGTGCCTCGGTGGTCGGCGTGCTTGCCGACCTTTCGGGCGGACTGGCGGACAAGCATGTCAAACGGCTTCTGGCCCAGAACGCCTATCGCGGCAGCAATGCACTGGAAGTGCTCAGCCGCGAGGAAATGATTCGCAGTACGCTCCAGGGACAGGCGGTGTTCGATTTTTACCTGCTCGATGAGCAGGACCAAGTCCGTCAGGCCGTCCAGGTCATGCCCGGCCGTTTCAGTGTCGACGGCCTGGGTTCACGAGCTTCGGTGAGTTCGACGCAAAACCTGCAGGCGCTCATCGACCTGGTCGAGGAGTATGCCGGGTCCTTTCGCATGTATTGCGATTTCGGCCTGAGTCAGTTGCCGGGATGCGATGTCAAGAAGGCTTCCGACAGCCCGTCGGCAGCCCTGGAAAACCTCGCCAGCCTGAGCCGCTACGGCTGGCTGGTGACCCAATTGCATGGAGACGGCCGTCCTGCCAGGGATCAGGCCACCGGTGGCGCTGGATTGGTGGCCGCAAGTGTTATGACCGCCGCAGTTGCCGGGAGTGTTCAGCCGGAACTGGTTACGTCGTCGAGTTTGACGGATCTTTCTGACGGGGCCCCCGGCCTGGCAGAAGTGGCTCGCGAGATCAGCGCGGCGGCTGGTGATGGTGACGGCACCCCCGCTGTGCAGGACGCCATCGGCAGTCAGGTCGAGCGCCGGGACCTGCCGGCCCCACCGGAGCGTCCGCTCGTCAAGCCGCATTGGGGCAAGTCGCTCATAATGATCGGTGCCGCTGTAGCAGGGTTTTTGGTCGCCGCCGGCGGCGGTAATGGTGATCTGGTGAGATTGATCTCCAGGTACGGGATGGCGGCCGGGTTTGCCCCGGCGCTCGCTGCCGTACCTCTGCTCTGGGGCGGGCTGCATTTCTTGCAACTCAAGCGCCGCGTCGAAAACACGCCGACCAGCAAAGTGCGTTCGGTGGCTATGGGCCTGGTTGAAGTGCATGGGCGTGCCCAGCGCCTCTACGCCCTGGTGGCACCGATGACCCATTCGGCGTGTGCCTGGTACCGGCTGCGCAAGTACCGCAAAGACAACAAGAGCAACTGGAAGCTGGTCAAGGAGATCAACAGCAATCATGTGCCGTTCCAACTCGACGACGGCACTGGGAGGGTGACCGTTGACCCGCAAGGAGCTGCCGTCAAGGCCAAGGTCCAGCAGTCTGGCTATCCTGGCCAGTCGCCGCTCACCTTCACCGCATTCGGTAGTGGTTACGGCGAGGATGAGAAGTGGATCGAGGACGTCATCTATGAAGGGACCTCCCTCTATGTGCTCGGCTACGCCCGGCCGGAACGCGAACAGCGGCTGAGCCTGCGAGACCGGGCCACGGCCAAGCTGCGGCAGCTCAAGCTTGACCCCCAGGCGATGCGCCGCTACGATACCAACAACGATGGCCAGATCGACGAAACCGAATGGCAGGAGGCCCGCAACGATGCCGAGCAGGTGGCCATGTCCGAACACCTGGCAGAGAACCGGTCACACCGGCGCCAGGAGGAGCACATCGTGATCGGCAAGGGACCGCAGCGCGGCCTGCCGTTTATCATCACCGAAACGGTTTCCGAATCCGACCTGGTCCGCAAGTACGGACTGTTCAGTCTCGGCCTGCTGATGACCGGCCTGGGGTCGCTGCTTCTGGGACTTTACAAGTTCCTCCAGTATCTCAATCTGATTCAGTGAGCAGATTGCTGGCAGACAGCACAAGGGCTCGGCCCCTGCCAAGGCCTTGTGCTCTGATCTCCGCCGGAGACCAGCTTTTGCGGATCAAGATTTAACCTTTTATCGAGGGAGGTTTGCCATGAGTGTGGGTTGGATTGTTCTTGGGGCTCTGGCGTTTATTGCCCTGGTTTTGGCGGTGTACGTGATTACCATCTACAATGGCTTCGTGGAGCTCAAGAACAGTATTGAACGCAACTGGAGCAATATCGATGTCCTGCTCAAGCAGCGGTATGATGAGCTGCCCAAACTGATCAAGGTCTGCGAAGGGTACATGCAGCACGAGCAGAAGACCCTGGAAGCGGTCATCAAGGCCCGCTCCATGATCAACCAGGCGAGCACCGATGAGCAGAAGGTACAGGCGCAGAATATGTTGACCGATACTTTGAAATCCCTCTTCATGGTGGTCGAACGCTATCCGGATCTCAAGGCCGACAAGTCGTTCCAACAGCTTGGCTACCGGATTTCAGAGCTCGAGGACCAGATTGCCGATCGCCGCGAGTTCCTTAACGAGTCGGTCAATATCTACAATATCCGCATCGAACAGTTCCCCGATGTGATCATTGCCCGCATCTTCAATTTCGCCAAGCGCACCTTGTGGCAGATCGACCCTGAACACCGACAGGATGTCAAGGTCGAGTTTCAACACCTTTAAACGGGGGGTTTTGCGGCGTGAGCCTAGGCTCTGACCCCAAATCAATCACGGGCTCCATCTGACAGATGGAGCCCGTGCCAGTTGTGGTTGTCGGGGCTTGATTGCTGCACGGGGACACGATACTCCAAAAACAGCCGACGGCCGAGACCGGTGTCCGACCTCCCCTGATGAACACAGGTTTGCCCTGGCGATAATGCCGTTTGAGCCCAGGGTCCTCGGCGGCCGCTTGCCTTGCTATCGGTGGGTGGACAAGTTGAGAATCAGGATCGCCATGCTGGCCAGTCCGACCATGCCCAATCCCATAGCCCAGCCGGTGTAGCCGAGCATGTTGCACAGGGTGGCTGCCCCCAGCCCGCAGATAAACGCCAGGCCGAAAAAGAACAGCCGGGCATTCTTCGATTTTTCAGCCTTCTGGCTGTCGGTGAGCGGCTCGTCGCAAAGCGGGCAGTTGATCAATTGATCTACAGTTTCCTCGCCACATTCAGGACAAAGTACCAGTGCCATTGTTGTCTCCTCCCGTTGAGAACCCGGTTCGCTGTGCACGGCCTTCCCCGGCAGCGACAGCAGGTGAACCCTATTATATGGATCGCACTCGCCGATAAAATGCCCCCGGCAAGGTGGATCATTTCTCAATTGGTGCTATCAATCAGCAAGGCCGCAGCATTTGCATTGTGCACGGCCATAGGTGATGGAGGAGGGCTCGCGGGCGGGTCAGGGTCGCGTGTCGGTGATTGGTCCCGCCGGTCATGGCCCCGGTTTGTGCTAAATATGGTACTTAAACGTATAACAGAAAAATTCCCAGAGACAACATAAAAAGCTTTAATTATTAAGCACTTAGGGAATAATTACCATCCATGATAAAGACTGCCGGCGCCAGCTTAGCCGTTTATGTGGTCACGAGACCGGGCCGGGCAGGGCCTGCGGGTCGAGGCCGACAGCCCTGGCTGACTCCTGCAATTCCTGCCAGGTGTTGGCGTCGATCGGGATACCTGTGCGTTGGCGCTCCGCCCTGGCTTGCCGTTCCGGGGTGCCGGCGATCATGACTGGCCCCCGGGTCTCGTCGACGGGCTGTGAATCGAGAATGTAATCGGTCAGGGCGTCAATTTCCCGTTTCATCCAGTCGACGTCGACCAGGCGGGCTGGATCGACGATGATGGTGAGCATGTTATTGATGATGCTGCCGTGAACCTTGTTGCCCGGCTGGATGGTGCCGCCCCCGGTGAGGGCGCCGGCGAGCATTTCGCAGAAGAAGGCGATGCCGGAACCTTTGTAGTCGCCGAACGGGGTGAGCGCTCCTCGAGGGTCGGCAAGCAGTACGCGTGGGTCTGTGGCGGGTTGACCCTGCGCATCGACCAGGCAGCCTTCTTCGACCGGTTTGCCGGCCAGCACTGCGACCCGGGCCTTGCCGAGGGCAATCTTGCTGGTCGCCATGTCGAGCAGGGCGGCGGGATGCTTCTCGGTGGCAGGCATGGCGAAGCAGACCGGGTTGGTGAGAAGGCGGGCCTTGGCGCCGTTGTAGGGCGTCACCAGCGGTGGGTGGTCGGTGACGTTGACGAAGTGCAACGAGATCAGGCCAGCGGCGATGCTCTGTTCACCGTAGCTGCCGACCCGGCCGATGTGATGCGCGTTGCGCAGCGCCATCAGCACCAGACCGGTTTCGCGACAGCGTTCGATCGCCAGGGACATCGCTTCACGGGCAACCTGTTGGCCGAAGCCGCGCTGACCGTCGAAGATCATGATCGAGCCTGAGTCGCTGACCAGTAACGGCGGCGTATTCGGTTTGAGCAGGCCCGCCTGGATCGACTTGACGTAGGTCGGCAGCATGCCCGCGCCGTGGCTATCGTGCCCGGTGAGGTTGGCCATGATCAGGTGGTCGGCGACGATGCGGGTCTCTGCAGCTGAACTGCCGCAGGCGGTGAGGATCGATGTGACGACGATGTGCAGCGATTGCTCTGAGATATACATGCTCTCCTCCTGGAGGCTCCCGAGAAAGGCCGGCTGTGAGGTGTTGGAATCACCGGTCGGTTAAAAAAATAAACGACAACAGGGGTTGGTATTGCAACGCAGCTGTCTGCGGGGGCGTGTCCACGGGTCCACGGGGACACTCAAAATAGAGTGTCCCTTTTGAGTGTCCCGCAGAGATTGCGCTTCGAGATACTGTTTTTGTGAAATGTGTAGACCTGACCCCTAATCCCCGCCAGTCAGTCAAGAACTGCGCAGGCGGAGAGATCTGTTTTATGTCTGTTCTCATTGCTCGCTTCTCGCTTTGCTCTTCACGTCTTCAAAACCACTTGAACAGCGTCTTGAGCAACTTCAGCTTGCCGGCGTAAGGGGGATAACGCAACGGCGGGTCGAGCCAGGTCCCGCGTTCGAGCACACTTTTGACGTGGGAGAAGGCCTCGAAGCTGGCCTTGCCATGATAGCGACCCTGGCCACTCGAACCGACCCCGCCGAAGGGCAGGTGATGCTCGGTCAGGTGGATGATGGTGTCGTTGACGCAGCCGCCGCCGAAAGCTCCTGCAGTCATGAACCGGCGCTGCTTGTCGGCATCCCGGGAAAAGTAGTAGAGCGCAAGGGGGGTCGGGTGGCGGCTGATGAGTTCCAGGGCATCGTCATGGTCGTTGAAGCTGATAACCGGCAGAATCGGGCCGAAGATTTCCTCCTGCATGACCGGCGACTGCCATGCAACTCCGTCGAGGATGGTCGGTGCCAGGTAGCGAGTGTCACGATCAAGGCTTCCCCCGGCGACGATCGTCCCGTCAGCCAGGTAAGCCGCCAGCCGGTCGAAATGCGCCTGGTTGACAATCCGGGCGTAGTCGGGGCTCTGCTGCGGGTCAGGCCCATAGCATTCGGCGATGCGGGCGGTCATCCTGTCGAGCAGCTCCTGCTTGACGGTGTCGTGAACCAGCAAATAGTCGGGGGCGACACAGGTTTGTCCGGCATTGAAAAATTTCCCCCACACGATGCGCCGCGCGGCCATGGCCAGGTCGGCATCGGCGTCGACGATCGCCGGGCTCTTGCCGCCCAGCTCCAGGATGACCGGGGTCAGGTGCCGGGCGGCCGCCTGCGTCACCAGCCTGCCGACCCGGGTGCTTCCGGTGAAGAAGATGATGTCGAAATGCTCCTCGAGAAGAGCCTGTGCCACCTCCGGTCCACCCTGCATCACACTGACATACTCAGGGGCGAAGGTCTCGGCAATGATCCGGCCGACCACCTCGGTGGTGCGCGTGGTCAACTCGGAGGGTTTGAGCAGGGCGCAGTTGCCGGCGGCCATAGCCCCGACCAGGGGGCTGAGCAGCAGCTGGAAAGGGTAGTTCCAGGGGCCGATGATCAGGGCAACCCCCAGGGGCTCGCAACGCACCGAACCCCTGGCGGGGAAGTTGAGCAGCGAGGTTCTGACCCGTCGCGGTTTCACCCAGCGGCGCAGGTGACTGCAGATGAAATCGATCTCCCTGGTGACCAGAGCGATTTCCGAGATCACGGCCTCAAGTTCCGGTTTGCCGAGGTCCTCGGCGAGGGCCGCGCAGATCTCCTGCTCGTTGGCGATGATCGCCCGCTTGAGTTTCTGCAGCGCCTCGATTCTGAACGAGACTTTATGCGTCTTGCCCGACCAGAAGAAAATTTGCTGTCGTTTTATCTGCGCCGGGATGTCAAGCATGTTCACTGCCTCTGTGTGGTCCGTTCGACCGCTCACGGTTGGCCTCTGCCGATTTCGGTTTTTGCCCAAATAAGGATATGATAGACTTTTTTATCGATTTTCCAAATGAAATCCGTATGTTCATGCAAGGGGTGCGTGTGCCTGACCTGACCTACCAGAGTGATGTGGTGATCGTCGGCGGCGGTCTGGCCGGAATTGCCGCGGCCTTCGAACTGCTCGATCGCAACCTCCGGGTCCTGCTGCTCGAGCGCGACGAGGCACACAAGCTGGGTGGCCTGGCCCGCGAATCTTTCGGCGGGGTGATGCTGGTCGATACGCCCCTGCAGCGCCGGGCGAAGATTGCCGACAGCCCGGAGCTGGCCCTGGCCGACTGGCGGCGGGTTGCCCATTTCGGCGAGCAGGACACCTGGCCGAGACGCTGGGCCGAACAGTATGCCGGCCGCTCCATCGAAATGATCTACGAGTGGCTGGCTGCGCGCTCCGTCAGCTTCCTGCCGGTGGTGAACTGGCCGGAACGCGGGATGTTCGAGCCCGGCAACTCGGTGCCGCGCTGGCACATTGCCTGGGGCACCGGCAAGGGGCTCGTAGAAGCGCTGCTGCAACATCTCGATGCGCACCCGAACCGCGCCAAGCTTGATATCCGTTTCGGCCACCGGGTCGAACGCCTGCTGCAGGGCGGCGGCAGGCTGTGCGGCTGCAGCGGGCGGCTCGAAACGAGCGACGCCGAATTCTCCGCCAGCGCCGATTACGTGCTGCTCACCTCGGGAGGTATCTGCGGCGGCGACTTGAGCCTGGTGCGCAGGCACTGGCACCAGCCCTGGGGCACGCCGCCGAAGACCCTGCTCAACGGCTCCCACCGTTACGCCGATGGTCTCCTGCACCAGGCCGCGGCGCAGCTTGGCGGGCGGCTCACCCATCTCGACAAGCAATGGCACTATGCCGCCGGCATCCATCATCCCGAGGACCCGGCCAGGGGCTTGAGCCTGGTGCCGCCGCGCTCCGCCCTGTGGCTCAATGCCCTCGGTCGCAGAATCGGCCCGCCGCCGCTGGTCGGCTACACCGACACGCGCTACCTGGTCGAACAGATCTGCCGGCAGCCTGGTCAATATTCCTGGCAGGTCATGAACTGGAAGATCGCAATCAAGGAGCTGGCGGTCTCCGGTTGCGACTACATGACAGCCTTTCGCGACCGCAACAAGCTGCGCCTGGCCCTCGACCTGCTGTTCGGCAACCGCGAACTGGTCCGCACGCTGATTCGCGATGCACAGGACGTGGTGACGGCCGAGACCCTGCCCGGGCTGGTCGAGGCGATGAACGCCCTGGGCAGTGAATTCGAAGTCGATGCCGGGCTGGTGCAGGCGGAGGTGCGTGCCTACGATGCGCAGATTGACCGCGGTGAGCGTTTTTTCACCGATGATCAGCTGCGGCGCATTGCCAATTTCCGCACCTATCGTGGTGACCGCATGCGTACCTGCAGGTTTCAGAAGATCGACGACCCCAAGGCCGGACCGCTGATCGCCATCCGCGAGCACATCCTCAGCCGCAAAAGCCTTGGTGGCCTGCAGACCGACCTCGCCTGCCGGGTGCTCGACCAGTCCGGGGAACCGATTCCCGGCCTGTTCGCGGCGGGCGAAACCGCCGGTTTCGGCGGCGGTGGCATCCACGGCCGCGGGGCCCTCGAGGGATCTTTCCTTGGCGGCTGCATCCTGACTGGCCGCATCGCCGGCCGGGCCATCCACGGAGGCTCCTTATGATGAAAACCGGTGCCCAACTGGCAGTTCATGCCCTCGAGCAGCTGCCGGTCACCCACACCTTCGGCATTCCCGGCGTGCATGTCACCGAGCTTTACGACGAGCTGCACAAGTCGCACAAGATCAGCCCGATCCTGGTGACCCACGAGTGCGGCGCGGCTTTCATGGCCGACGCGCTGAGCCGCACCTCAGCCGCGATCGGCACCCTGGTGATCGTCCCGGCCGCCGGCGTCACCCATGCCTTGAGCGGCATCGGCGAGGCGTTCCTCGACGGCATTCCGATGCTGGTCATTTCCGGAGGGGTGAATCGCAGCAGCGGCAGATCCTACCAGCTGCACCAGTGGGATCAGCAGCGCCTGATGGAGAACGCGGCCAAACGCACCTTCCTGGTGACAAACCACCGGGAGGTGGTGCCGACCATCTACGAGGCCTACCGGATTGCTGTCGCCGGTGAGCCCGGTCCGGTCTTTGTCGAAATCCCCTACGAAGTGCAGATCTTTCGTGGCGAGGTCGGAGAACTGCCGGCCTTTACCGAAGATCGCCAGGCACCACTGGTTGATTCCGAGCTGATCCGAAGGGCTGTAGAGCTGCTGCGCCGGGCGGAGCGTCCCGGGCTCTTTCTCGGCTGGGGTGCCAGGGATTGCACTGCTCTCGCCATGCGTCTGGCGGAACTACTCGAAGCGCCGGTGGCAACGACCCTGCAGGGTTTGAGCGTCTTCCCGGCCGACCATCCGCTGCATACGGGCATGGGGTTCGGTCGCCACTCGGTGCCGGCGGCGGAAAATGCCTTTACCGACTGCGATTGCCTGCTCGCCGTCGGTACCCGCTTCAGCGAAATCCCCACCGGCAGCTACGGCGTCGAGGTTCCGGCCGACCTGGTCCACGTCGACATCAACCCCGAGGTGTTCGACCGGAACTACCCGGCCGCGGTCGCCATCGCCGCGGATGCCGGCAGCGCCCTGGGCGCCTTGGTCGAGGGCCTGGAGGAGGCCGGGCACACTCCAGCCCGCGCGGTCGGTCCCCTGCGCCAGGGTATCGCCGCGGACAAGGCCGGCTATCTGCAGGAGTGGCGCGAGCATCTCAACGAACGCGTCAACCCGGCCCTGTTCTTTGCTGCGCTGCGCAGCCAGCTCGCTGACGACGCGATTGCCGTGGTCGACGACGGCAATCACACCTATCTGGCGGCCGAGCTCTTCCCGGTGCTCAAGTCGCGGCACTTCATCTGTCCAACGGATTTCAACTGCATGGGCTACGCGGTTCCCGCGGCGATCGGCGCCAAGCTGGCCAACCCGCACAAGCAGGTGGTCGGGGTCGTCGGCGACGGCGGTTTCCTGATGACCTGCATGGAGATTCTCACAGCAGCCACCGCAAACCTCGGGATCGTCTACTTCGTCTTCCACGACGGGGAGCTTTCGCAGATCGCCCAGGGCCAGGAGATCCCTTACAATCGCAAGACCTGCACCGTGCTCGGCAGGATCGGCCTTGACGGCGTGGCCCTGGCCACCGGCGCGGCCTACCTGAAGCTTGACGACAATGGGCAGATCGCAGCGGTCATCGCCGCCGCGCTCGCGGCAGCGGCTGGCAATCAGCCGGTGATCGTCGATGTGCGCATCGACTACTCCAAGCGCACCCGCTTCACTCAAGGCGTGGTCAAAACCGTCCTCAAGCGTTTTCCGCTCGGCGACAAGGTGCGTTTCATCGGTCGGGCCATGCTGCGCAAGGTGACCGGTTAGACTCGACGATACCAGCAAGGGCAGTGGTGGGGCTGTTTGCATGCCCTGCGGGGGAATAGCTTCATGAATCGGCGAGAGGGTTCATTCCTCGCACATGCATTGATTGCCGTCTGGTTCGCGCCTTATGAAGGGAACCCAGTACCCAGAATCCAGTATCCGGAATAAGTCCCGACTGCCAGGTGGGGTCGCGCGTTTTTTCTGTGTACCGGATACTGAATTCTGGAGACCCCGCGGCAAGCTACGGGGCCGTTCATTTTTTTAACCTCGCCTTTGACATTTTCTGCAGACCATATACATTTTATGCATGAGTGCTCCCATGCGATTAAATGTCTCTGATCGAGAGTTCTTTCGGCTGATCAATGAAGTCGGCGCCACCAACCCCTTCAGCGCCAAGCGCATGGAGATGGAGCGCCGCATTACGGCCACTCAAAACGACGCCAGCAGCGGCAGCTCGATCGACCTGGTGATTCTGAAGGTCTTGAGGAGAATCAAGGAACTCGAGAAATCCGGCAAGGCCGACTGGAAGAGGTACACTG
>JAHEDT010000046.1 GCA_024641085.1 Geobacteraceae bacterium
CGGGCCCAGGATGCCAGCACCGCCTTCACCAATCCGGCCGGGATGACCCGTCTGGAGCAGTCGCAGGTCCAGTTCGGCGTCCAGCCAATGTACGTCCATGTCAAGTTCAATCCTGATAACAACACGAGCTTCGGCCCGACGATGAGCGCCATCAAAGGCCCGCTGACTGGCGACGACGGCGATGCCAGCGCCTGGATACCGTCTGGAGGCCTCTTTATAGTGACGCCGCTGACATCGGATGTGAGCTTCGGTTTCAGTGTTGCCGGCAACTTCGGCCTGGGCCTCGATTACGGCGATGACTGGGTCGGGCGCTACTACCTGAAAGAGGTGCTGCTGCAGGGGATCACCCTGGCCCCGGCAGTGGCCTACCGTATCAACAACCAGGTGTCCATCGGCGCCAGCTTCAACGCCATGTACGGAACCCTGGAGGAAAAGATCGCGGTCAACAACGCGGCGGTCCTGAATCCCGACTACCCCGATGGTCAACTGAAACTTGATGACAACGTCTGGGGTATTGGCGGCACCTTCGGTGTCCTGGTCGAACCGCAACCGGGAACCCGCTTCGGCGCCACCTACATGACCAAGACCAAGCTGGACTTCGAACCGAAAGCCAAATTCAGCGGCCTTCGTCCGGCTTTGTCCTCCGCTCTCGATTCCAAGGGCCTGCTGGACGCCAAGATTGAGCTCCCCTTCGAAGCGCCACAGGCGGTCATGCTGAGCGCTTTCCACCAGTTGAACGAGCGCCTGGCGATCATGGGCAACCTTGGCTGGCAGGACTGGTCGCAGTTCGGTATGCTCGATGTTTCGGTGGCGGCAGAAGACACTACTTCGCTCACCGTGGACCGTCAGTATAAGGACACCTGGCACGCCGCCCTAGGGGCGCAATACCAGTGGTCCGAACCACTGCTGCTCAGCGGTGGTATCGCCTACGACAGCAAGATGGTCGATGAAAAAGACCTGACCCCCGACCTCCCGAGCGGCGACATGTGGCGATTCGGCGCCGGCGGGCAGTACGCCTGGAGCAAGGCGCTGACCCTGAATTGCGCCTACGAGCTGACCTGGATAGGGGATCTGTCAATGGATGTCAACCGCGGGCCGCTTGCCGGGCGCGTCTCCGGGGAGTACGAAAGCATGGCGATCCATAATATCGTGCTTGGCCTGAACTGGACTTTTTAAGCAGGAAAATAGCGCCGCGCATCTGCTGGCCAATTTTTAATGGAGATAGTTGAATTCACTACAACAATCCCATAGTATGACAGCCGGCTCTTGCCCGGCTGATGCCTGACCCCTAAAGGATGAATGACATGAAAGCTCTCCCTCGCTACGGCTCCTTGCTCGGTCTTCTGCTGATTGCCCTCACCGCGGCCTGCGCTCCGGTGAAAACCCTCGATGTATGGCAGGACCAGGCGTATAAGCAGCCCATCAAGAAGGTGCTGGTGATCGCAGTAGCGCAGAGTGACATTATCCGCAACCAGTTTGAAAATGTCCTTTCCAACCAGTTGGCAAAGCGGGGCGTCGAAGTCATCCCCAGCCACAAGGTCCTGCCGCAGTCGACTGAGCAGCTTGACCGGGAGACGGTCGTGGCAAAGGTCAAAGAACTGGGGGTGGGCCATGTTCTGGTAGCACGCTCGATCAAAAAGTCGGAGGTCACCAATTACCAGCAGGGGGGGATGTTCTTTGCGCCTTCGGCCATCTACAGCGACGGCTGGTACACCTACTATACCGGTTCGATGGTCTATCCCATGAAGGAATACGATACGGATTACTTCACCGTGGCGACCAATCTGTTTGCCCTGGGAAGCAAGCAGCCCGTCTGGTCCATGCTGTCGCAAATCAAGGTGGAGGGATCAAGGCAGGGGGCGGTGAATGACTTCGTTCCAGTCATCGTCAAGCAGCTCGAAGAGAGCTTACTCCTCAAATAGTTGCAAGATTCTATCTGCTTACGGGCGAGGGCTATCTGATTGCAGATTCCTTCCGGTTCCCAGCAGGGGCCGTCGGTGCAGACTTTGATTTTTCCTTTTCACACTTCGCGCCACGTGCCACCCGCCACGCGCCTCGAATCTTGTACCTCGTGCCTCATGTACTAATTTTGTGAAATGTGTAGACCTGACCCCAACCACTCCACGGACCTCGTCGCATGTAGCGCGTCCCGTGTATTATTGTGCGGCCCGCGGACCATCCGGGGGCCACACAGAAGGGCCCCCGCCAGGGTGGTCGAAGCGTAGACGGTAAGTTCTTCTAACGTATCGGTGCTCGGTGCCAAACGATTGCGCGTACGACATGCCAAGCGCAGCGTCAGGTCCTTTCTTTATGTGACTTTCTTTGGACCAGCAAAGAAAGTCAACCGGCTGCCGGCCGGGACCGGCGGTTTGGATTTAAATTTTAACTTCTCTCACTTTGCGCCTCGCGACACATGATTTAAATCGGCGGGTCGCGTCCCGCCGGGCGCCATACTTTTGCCCGGCAGCAAACGTATGCAAAAGTGCCGTCACCTCGCGGTGGGCATGTCTTGCGCGATCACTCTACGGATCAATCAACAGCACAGCCGATGACCGTGTCCCTGCCTTTAGCAGTACTACGGGGCCCTATTTACCGGGCCACCGGGGTCTCCGAAGGGAATGCCGCAGGTCAAGTCAACTATTCAGCTGCTGTCAAAGTAAGCAGTTCGACAAACTCAAGGCAGACCGAGCCGATGTTTTTGATTAGGTTTTGACTGGTTTCCTTCGCGCCTCCGGTACTAAATTTGTGAAATGTGTAGACCTGACCCCCATCATCCCGCCGACCTCGTCGCGTGTATCGCGTTCCGGGATCTATCGTGCAACTCGCGGACCATCCGGGGGCCAAACAGAAGGGCCCCCGCCAGGGTGGTCGAAGCGTAGATGGTAAGTTCTTCTAACGTATCGGTGCTCGGTGCCAATCGATCACGCGTACGACATGCCAAGCGCAGCGTCAGGCCCTTTTCTGCGTACTCTTTTGGGCCAGCAAAAGAGGACGGCGTCCGGCGGGACGCGACCCGCCGGTTTTGTTTGGTTTGGTTTTGTTTGTTTTGGTTTTTGATACCCCTCCCATGGCCTTCACGTGCCGCGATGGAAGGGTGAGGGCGTGCTCTAGTTGAATTCGATGATGTAATAAAGATCGACCCCGCTTTCGACTCCCAGGGTGGATTCCACTTCCCACTTTTCGGCAATTGGTCGGCGCAGACGGATTCCGCCGGTTCCGTTGAACAGGCCCTGAATATCGATTTCGGTGATCCCCAGTTCGGCGAGCCCTGTGCCGCCGCCCGGCAGCAGGGAGGTGGCCCCCATCGTCAATACGTCGGTCTCCTGCTCTTCGGTTCTGATGGCCCGTCCCATGAGCATGTAGCCGAGGATATCCCGCTCGGGCATCGCCGGCCGCGAATAGAGTGAGACCACTGGAGCTTCGGCATTGCCGGTGATCTGGACGCCCGCCAGCACCGTTCCGACTTCTCGGGCCGCAAAGATCCGCAGGTCCGGGTTGGTGATGACCCCGCCCTTATAGTTGAGCACCCCCTGGCGGATTTGCAGGTTGACGCCATGGGCGCGGTAGGTTCCGGAAGCAAGCTGTATCTCCCCATGGGCCAGCAGTTCACCCGCCGGTCCCATGCTCACGATGGCGCCCCCCCTCAGGCGGGTATCGACACCTTCGGCCCTGAAGGTGACATCATCGCCAAGTTCCACCGCAATCAGGATATCGGTGGTAAAGGTCAACTCCCGGCGTTGTTTTTCCAGCCTTGCCATGACGACGTCCTTGCTTGGCTGGATCTCCGGGGTGCCCTTGCTTTCCCTGATCGCCATGAACGGAATCAGGACCGAGCCTTGCACGGATAACCGGCCCGGGTTTCCTGAGAGCTCCAGGTCGGGGTTGCAGAGCACCTGCAGTTCTGGGAAATTAAAGACTTGGAAGTTTCTGCCGATGAGGTTGAACTGGTATGTGGACAGGGCAAAGCCCTCTAAGAGCAGCTCTCCATGGCCGTTCAGGACTCCGGGTCCGGAATGAACTTCCAGCTGTTCGATGTTCACCCGGGCACTGGCCAGTTTTGCATGGAGGTTGACATTGTCCAGCTGCACGCCGGCCGCGGGCAGGTAGGCACTGCCACCCCTGAGGATGATTTCGCCTCCCAGGTCGGGGTCAGCCCACGTGCCCTGCAGGGCCAGGTCCACCCAGGTGTCGCCTTTTACATCCTGGACCAGCCAGGGGCCGATCGACGACAGCAGGCCGATAGACTGCATCCGGCCCGTCAGGCTCCCCTGCACCCGGCCGTTCGGGTCGAAAGATGCCGGTATCCGGGCCGGCAATGGCAGTTGCCAGGCCCCCCTGAGATCACCATGCTCGGCGAGATTCATGGAGAAAGAACCGCTCAGCTTGTCGTCGCGCCAGTTCAGGTCCGCCTCGGCATTCTGGATTGGCAGGCGAATCTGCCCTTCTTCACTCGACCAGCCGATGTGGCTTTCCATCAAGTGTATCTTCCCGGACAGTTCGAAGATTCCCCCGTCACGCCAGGTCCCCTCGGCATGACCATCAAATAGCCCGGTGGTCTCAATGTCATGCGGCAGCAAGGGCTCGAGGGCCGCAAGGGTCAAGTCCTTGACCTCCAGGGCGATTTGCCCCGATTTCGGCCAGGAGAGGGCCGGCGCCTCAGCCGAGCTCAGCTGCAGTTCAGCACGCCCGCCCCTAAATCCGGCAACCTTTGCCGTACATTGGAAGTGCTCGGCATCCCAACTCAGGTCGGCCGTCAGGCTGCGGGGGCCGAGCTCTCTTTCTTCCTGCAGCAGCTTGCCCTGTGCGGTGAGGTGTGCGCGCATGCGCAATAGTCTTTGAGCCGAAAAAGCGAAGGAGAGAGCCCCCGAACCCTGCCCCTCGACATGGCCGTCCTCGAGAAATCTACTGCCGCGCGACAGGTCCAGTTCCTGCCATTCGAGATCGCCAACCAGCCCCTCTGCCGGCCACTCCCAGCGCAGCGGGCCGGTCGATGTCATCCTGGCCCGAACGACTTCGCCGGCGGTACTGCTCAGCAGGCCGGTCAGTTGCAGCCCGTTATGACCCCAATCGAAATCCAATGCCAGGGTTTCGTAATCCAACTCGAAATAATCATTCCTGGCGGATCCCCTGGCGGTAACGTGTCCACTGAGCGATTTAGGGGCCCCGCCGCTGATCTCGTAATGCAGTTCGCCGTCGGACCCGCCGGTGAGGGCGGATAATTGCGCAACATGACCCTTTGCCAACACCCTGACCAGACGTGCCATGTCCAGTTGCTGCCATTTCAAGTCCGACTTTAGGTCTGCAACAGGCCAGCTCCATTCCAGGGGTCCGGGCGCTGTTGCCCTGGCCTGGATTCCTTCACCGGCGCCACTTTGGGCTGTGCCGGTCAGTAGCAGTCCGTTACCGTCCCAAGCGAAGCTCAGCTCGAGGGTTTCGTATTCCAGCGCGAACAAATCATCCTCGACCCGGCCGTGTGCGTTAATTTGCCCTGTGATCGATAAGGGCCGCCCGGCGCTCGTCGTGTAGTGCACTTCGCCTTTGGCACGCCCGGCAAGGACAGCGAGGTCCGAATAAGGCTGCAGCCATTCCAGTTCAAACCCTTCCCAGGAGAGGGCGATATCGGCACGCTCAGCGGCCCCCCACCCCTTGACGTCGAGCTCAAGGTGGGTTCCCTTTCTGCTGGTGAGCCGCAGTTTGTCGATGCTGAGCACGCCGTTCTCCCAGGCCAGGGCGGCGGGCTGGGGCATCGACCATGTGCCCCACGGGGTCTTTTCGCCGGTCAGTTTCTCAAGCCGCCCGGTCCAGCTATCGGGCCGGTAACGGCCGCTTGCCAAGGCAGTAAAATCTCCGGCCGTGCCCTCTGCCGCGAGCTTGAGCCGGTGATCAGCAAGGGTCCCTGAGAGCTCTCCAAGGACCCGCTTGAAATGGATAGCTCCCCGCCTCCAGTCGTCTCCGGACAGAGCCAGGGAGACACTCTCTTCGCCGGCCCGGTGCCGGCCGTGAAACTCGACCCTGCGGACCGCAATATCCCGCCAACTCAGGTTCTCTCCATGGCCATCGATCTCTCCCGCCAGGGAGTCCTCCGACCAGCTCAGCCAGCCCCTGGCAACGGCCTGGCCGGCCAGCTCGGCGTGAAATGCGGACAGGTCTGCAACGTCGAGATCGACCTCGACCCGCTGGGCAGGGACTCCTTTGGCCAGCAGGCGAGCTCCGTCGCCGGTTAGGTCGACATCCAGGTCCAGCAGGGTCTTCCCGACCCAGCGCCCGGCGCCCCGGCCCTTCAGGGTATGTCCACGGAACTGGCCTTCATGGAGGACGGCCACGATACTGGCCTGCAGCGGCTGATCGTCATAAGGAACGAGCAGTTCTCCCGAAACGTCGAAGCGTGCCTTTTCCGTTACCCCCTCGACCAGTGCTGATGGGTCGAGGCCCTGTCCAGAGAGCTGGCCGTGCATCCGGTAGGAGTCGATCCAGGCTAGGTCGAGATCTCCCGCAATTGCACCGCCGAGGTAGCGTCCCTGGAGATTCTCCAGGCGAATACCGCGCCAGGATCCGCTTGCATGGGCCGACAGCCAGACCTGTTGGCCCGTTGCATCGCTGACGCCGAAACGGACCGGGCCGGCATAACCGTTCCAGTCGCCGTCCAGTTCAAGGTGCGTGGGGAACTCAGTCGGGACGTCGATGGTTTCGAATAGGTCCGGGTCGGCAGAGGCCTCGGGCAAGTGTACCTTGGCGGTCAAGTCCAGGTGGGGTCGGAGCAGTTCCCAGTCGAAATCGCCATCAATTTCAACATAGGGGGAATGGTAGGCGAAGTTGTGCGCCACGAGCCGATGATCGGCCAGTCGATATTGCCCGGCGATCAGATCGGCGATCACCACTTCGTCGGCAGGCGTGGCGGTGCTACGGTAGACGAAACCGGTAATCTTCAGTCGGTCGATGGTGACTTCAAGCCATTCGGGGGCGACGGCAAGGGACATGCCGGCACCCTGGTTGCCGGAATCGACCGGCGTCGAATTCTCACTCTCCTCATCGAGCTGCAGGACCAGTCGGTTGATCACCAGCTCTTCGATGCCCAGGAATCCAGGCCAGGGCCTGAACTTGTGAATGGCCAGTTGAATATCCCCGGCCTGGATCTCGCCGCCTGGCCAGGCGACACGCAACTCCTTGAGAGTCAGGCCGTCGTACAGCGAGCCCTCGAGCGCTCCTGTTGTTATCGTGGTCCCGGAGAAATGGCCGGCTGCTCCGATGAGCCAACGTGAACCGGCCGTCGTCCCCAGGCACCAGAAGCCGAAACCGGCCAGGAACAGGCAAAGGGACGTCATGAGGGCGAGGCCAATGACGAGACTGCGCTTCATATGTCGAATCCTACACTGAAGTGAATGCGAACACCCGGGTGGCTGTCATTGACGCGGGTGGCCAGATCAAACTTGATCGGCCCGATCTGGGTATAGCGGCGAATGCCGATCCCGGTGCCCTCGATCACATCCATTTTTTCACTGGCGTTGAAAGCGCTGCCGGCATCGTAGAAGAGCGCCAGCCCCCATTGGTCGTTCAAGGCGTATTCCACCTCGATGCTGCCGACCAGCAGCGAATCGCCACCGACTACGTCACCCGAATCATCTTTCGGCCCGCGGGATTTATAGGCATAACCGCGCACGCTGTTGTCGCCACCGACGAAGAAGCGCATCGAAGGAGGGACCTGGCTCAGCTCATCCTTTTTGACGGTCGTGGCCGCTTCGACTCGCGAATGCAGGGTCAGGTGGCGGGACAAGGGCACCATAAAGCTGCCTGCCGTGACAGCCTGGCCGATGGTCAGGTCGGAGAGCAGCATATCGAAGCTGCCCCGCAGCTCAACACGGAACTGGTAGCCGCTTTTGGGGTTGAGCGGGTCGTCGTAGGACCTCTGGTAATAGCGCACCCCCGGGATGAGGAGTTTCGCGATATTGGCCCCTTCGTTGCCCACGTCGCTGTCCTCGTACAGGTAACGCAGAAACAGCGAGCTGACCTTCCCTTGCGCCAGGCCGTAAGTTTGTTCCCCTTCAGTATAGATCATCCGGGTCGAGTAAGTGTCGAGGTCCTCTTGTCGGAGACCGAAGGTGCCGATCAGGTTGTTGTTGACGCTGCCAGACTGAGGGATCGTATAGCTGGTTTCAAAATACTGCGTCTTTTCTGCCAGGTTGAGGTCGATCAAGTGAGCATGCGGGTTTTCGCCAGACTGCAAGTTACGGTAGCTCAGCGAAACCCGGGCCCCGGTATTGGTGCCGTAGCCGATTCCGGGGCGCAGGCGCCGTTGTTTGCCCGGGACCAGTGTGACCTTGACCGGGACATGCTGATCGACAACTTCATCCATGAGGGGCACCATCATGACGTCGTCGAAGCGATCGGCCGCGTAAAAGTTGAGGCGGCTGAGATGCAGCTCCTTGTGCGAGAAGACCTCTCCCTCCTCGTAGGTCAGAAAGCGCTGCAGGAATTCTAACGGGTAACTGTCGCTCTCATCGACGAACGAGGTCTTGCCGAAGTAAAACTGCGGCCCGGTTTCCAGGACCAGCTCGATGTCCGCGGCATCCTCGTCGCGATCAATGCGGATGGTATGCGAAGTAAAGCTGTTTTCCAGGTACCCCAGGTTGTTGGCCTCGAGGCGTAGTGCCAGTTTGCCCTGTTCGTAAAGCTGATGGTTGAGGGGGGCGCCCTTTTTCAGGGGAAATGCGCGGACCGTGCTGCGCAGACTCTCCTCCTTGCGGCCCGCTCCTGACAGGCTCAGGGTCAAGCTGCGGACAACCGTTTGCGGCCCGGCGTTGACCGTGACCAGAATCCGGTAGGAGGGCTCCTTGCTCCGATCTATCACGACCTGGGTTTCGCTTCGATAGTGACCGAAAGGCTCGAGTGCGGCAGCCACCAGTTGCGGGATCTTGCCGGCAAAGCGCTCGAGCCAGCGTTCCTCGACCCTGTCGTTTCTGACGATCCCCGGCGGCAGTGCCAAGGCCGCCTTGGCATTCTGCAGCAGGGCGTCCTGCAGCCCGGCAATGTCAACCTGGATCGTTGGCTCATTACCAGCCCAGGCAGGGGTGAGCGCAAACTGGGCAAGGGCCCAGAACAGGACAAGCCGCTTGAGATAATTCAGGATCATCAGGCTGTTTTTACCAGTTGTCGGCCTGGGCCGCATGTGAAAGTGAGTATTGCTTGTAAATTGTACCTGCTGCTTAAATAAATATCATTTGCAAAATGATAAAAACACTTTAGAATTGACAGAGTTTAAATTATCGTTGTCAGTTTTTAACATATTTTCCATTGGGAGGCTTTGTTATGAAGAGTTCAAGAGTCTTGATCGTGTGCTTGTCGCTTCTTCTTGCGTCCAGCCCAGTATGGGCCGTAAATGGTTTGGTTGGATTAGGTGCCGGGGTTGCCCCTGACTACGAAGGTTCCGATGATACCAAAGCCGTGCCGTTTTTCCTGTTCAGTCACAACTACGACAGCGGGCGCTTTTTCAAACTGAACGGACCCAACCTCAAGGTCAACCTGTTGGCCGACAAGAGCTACAGCCTCGGGCCGGTCTTGAATTATCGTTTTGAACGCGATAGCGTCGACAACAACCAGGTCGACCGCATGGACAAAGTCGATGCCGCTTTCGAAGCCGGTATCTTTGGCGGCATCGATGTCAACAACCTGTTGCTCGGTGTGGAACTGCTGGCCGACGTTTCCGACGCGCACGATGGTATGACCGCACAGGCCACTGCCGGCTATCGCTGGAAAGTTATGCCAACCCTGACCCTCACCCCAGGGGTCTTTATGACCTACGCCAGCGAAGATTACATGTCGACCTACTTCAGTGTTAATTCCGGCAACCGCGGCAGCAGCACTCTGTCCAACTACTCGGCCGACGCCGGCATCAAGGATGTCGGTCTCAATCTGATCGGCCATTACACCCCCTGGGAGCACTGGGGCGTCATGGGCCTGATGTCCTACAAGTCGCTCCTCAACGATGCCAAAGACAGCCCGATTGTCGATAAAGAGGGCAACAGCAACCAGCTCTCCTTCGGGTTGATGGGGACCTATCGCTGGAAGTAAGCAACCTCCTCGAATGCTTTTCTGGTGCGATGATGCTGTCGGGAAAGTGATTCGATCCACTATTCGAACGGCGCATGGCCGGCTGAAAATTCAGCCGGCCATGCGCCGTTTAAGCCTTGCTTACCAGGGGCCGCTGCATGTCTAAACTTTTCATTTCAAAAAAAAGCCGCCATCCCGTTTCGTCGGTGGGCCTTACCCACTATTGAAGGTCTTCGGGCAGGATCTTGGAGCCCATGTGGTAAGAGAGGCTGATTCCTGCGACAAACTGATTCCTGTCATCAACGATCGGGCTGTCTGCGGCATCGCCCACCAGTCTTTTGTACTCAATGGCACTGCCAATCCGCCAGCGATTGGTAATTGCATAGCCGGATGTCAGGCTGATTTTGACATCTTTGATTCCCGCATCAGCATGGTACCTCTTCAGGCCAGAGTCCAAAGATTGCTGCGCATCTATTCCGAAAAAGCTCGCCATGTAATCGTCGCTCGCCCAGGTCGTACTGAGCTCGAGAGAAACCAGGGGTTTTTCGATCGGCAGCTTAGTCCCGGCACTCATGATTACCAGGGCGCCTTCATGCCCTGAGCCGATGTCCTGCCGGACCTCAACCCGGAAGCGAAAAGGCTTCATACGGTAATTCATAAATCCACCCGCTTCGACGCTGCCGTCAACGTCACCCAACCCTTCCAGTTTATCGTTGCTATCCTGGTTGCGTCCCGACGACTTCGATAAGAGGAGTCCGGCTTTGAGTTTTTTTTGCCTGATGAGATTGGCACCCAGAGTTTTGCCCTTGAAAAAGATCGTGTCCCTCCAGGAAGCGGAGATGTTCGGGCCATAACCAAAACTGTAGTCGTTGGATCCCTCATAGTCTGGAGAAAACCCACTCGTCAAACCTATACTCAGGGCCCACTCGCGTTCGCTGTGCTGCTCATCTTCATAACCCGGCGCCTCATCTATGTCTTCAGAAATTCCGGACCATAATTCAGCCCCGTCAAGGGTGCCTTTATCAGCCCAAGCAATATCAGTCATGGACAGGCTCGAAATAAAAGCGATCGTGAGCAATAGCAGGGGGCTCTGCAAAGTTTTTGTCATGACAGTCTCCCCAAAATAGTTCAACGCATCACAGCATGACGGACTCGGGAGCGAGCTGACTTCTCCCGTAAGTAGTGATATTTAAAGTTCAGCAAAGGCGTTTTAGCTGTGCTTTTGCTGGTTTTTTAATGGTCGTTTGGATCTTGACCATCACTCTTTGGAATCCTGTTGATGTACCAGGTACATCCCGACCAGGCGAGCTACCAGGATCGTCAGGTAAATCTGCCCGACGAGAGCTTCCATGGTGGCAAAGCTTTGCGCCGCAGTGGTTACCGGAGACATGTCACCGTAGCCGACCGTGGTCATGGTCACCAGGCTGAAATAGAAGAACGGGAAGAACTCCCGGGAGAGCCAGAGCTGCAAGCGGTCATGTCCCTGGGTGAACGAGAAAGAGCCTGGCACCAGGAATTCGATCAGCAGAAAACCAAAACCCCAGATCAAGGCGATCATCAGGTAAACACAAACGGCTCCCGCCAGGGTATCACCCGATACTTGCCTGCCGCGAAACAGGTCGAACAGAATGGTCAAGGCAACCAGGACCATGAACAGAATGCGTCCAGCTACGCTGAAGGCAAACAGCGCTTCATTCCCCAGAAATGTCCCTGCTACACTCAGGATCAGGCTGACCGAAAACAGGGAAATTTCAAAGATGAACAGTTTCTTCTCGACCTTGATCGCCCGCAAACCGGCCACGAGAACCGTGATGAACAGGACCTCAATCAGGTATTTGCCAAGCGTGTTATCGGCCAGCAAAGGCTCCAGCAAAAACACCAGCAGCAAGGTTGTCAGCAATCCACCGTAGCGGCCGAAAAAGAAGGTTTTGATGGTCACTAGACTCATTGGCATCAGCGCAGGGTCTCTCCCTTGTTCTCCAGGATTGTGTAGACATGCTCGGCGAACCCGAGCCCGGCTTCATTATAAAAATTGTAGGCCGCATGGACACCGGCCTGGCGGAGCTCTTCGACCTGGTCATCGAAGTGTGCGGTCGCGGCCAGCGTACCACGGAAACCTTTTTCAATCATCTGTCTGGCGATGTGCAGGTTCGAAACATGCTTGGGCAGGGCCAGCATGACCAGCCGGGCCGTTCTGCTCGATTGAGCCTGGACCCGAGCCCAGAAATCAGGATCGGTCGGGTCCCCGTAAAGGACCCGGCGCCCAGCATTCTGATGCATGCGCACCTTGTCGGCATTGAAATCGAAACCAATCACCGTATCACCATACTTGTCACGAAGGTAATCGTAGGCCATGGTGCCGAGTCGTCCCATTCCGAAAATGCCGATATTGGCATCACCCGTATCGATCGGTTGATCATCCGGGTGACGGGTGGCGGTTTCAAAGCGCCGCAAGCTCTCGCGGTATCGGCCGTAAAGAGCATCCGCTGCGGTATTCAGTGGCGAGGCAATCACGAAGCTGATGGCCAGGGCCACAGCGATTATGACCAGCCATTCCGGTCCCAACCAGCCGTTTCCGGCGCCGACTGCCGCAACGATCAAACCGAACTCGCTGTAGTTCGCCAGGCTCAGCGAACCGAGCAGCGAGGAGCGAGCCCTGAGTTTGAAGCGGGTCAGCAGGGTAAAGAAGAGCGCCACCTTGAGCGGCACGACCATGACCAGCAGCGCCGCCACGCCGAGAGCGGCCAGGCTTGGTGCCCCGGAGAGGCCGATGGTCAGGAAAAAGCCGACCAGAAAGAGGTCCTTCAGCCCCAGCAGTTTTTTTGCCATCTCCGAGCTTTTCTCGTGGCCGGCCATCAGGACCCCAAGCACCAGGGCGCCGAGGTCAGCCTTGAGGCCGACCAGCTCGAAGCCGGCCGCGCCAACCACCAGCGCTACGAACAGGCTGAACAACAGCAGCAGTTCACCGTGACCGCAGCGGTCGGCCAGGCGGTAAAGCAGCGGACGCAGACCCCAAAGGGCCAGCGGCACCAGCAGCGCCCAGGCGGAGGGGCTCTTGCCGAGAGACACGGTCAAGAAGAGTACGGCGAAGATATCCTGCATGATCAGGATGCCGATGGCGACTCGGCCGTGCATGGCCGCCATTTCACCCTTCTCTTCCAGGATCTTGACGGCGAAGACGGTGCTGGAAAAGCTCAGGGCGAAGGCGACCAGGATCGCCAGGGGAAGGTCGAGCGCAGCAAAAAACGGCAGCCCGGCACGGCCGAGCAGGAGGAGTCCGGTGCCGAAAACCACCACTGTGATCAGCATGTGCAGAGACGAACCGGCCCAGACTTCCGGCTTGGCCAGGCTCTTGAGCTGCAACTTAAGGCCGATGCTGAACAGCAGCAGGGTGACCCCGAGGTCGGCCATGAGCTGCAGCCCCTCGCCACCCTCGAAACCGAGGGCGTGGAGCGCAAACCCGGCCGCCAGGAAACCGACCAGCGGCGGCAGGCTGATCTGGCGGACCAGGAATCCGAGGACAAAGGCGATCGAGATAAAGACAGGATCCATACAACCAAGCACTTTGTGCCGCAGGGTACGAAGATCGAAAAACCTCCAGCGACGATCCTCTTAACGTAAAAACAGAGCGGGAGAAGTCGCTCTCCTCCCGCTCTGTCGATGTATCAAGGCATAAGGGCCCCTTTGAGGTGCGTCGTTGCCGCGCTTACGTTTTCGGCGATGGCACCTTGTAGAACATGCAGTAGAGCACCGGCACCACGATCATGGTCAGCACCGTTCCGAAGGCGAGACCGGCCATGATGGTGATCGCCATGCCGACCCAGAACACATCCTGCAGCAGTGGTATCACACCGAGCACCGTGGTCGCTGCGGCCAGAACCACGGGGCGCAAACGGGCCAGGGCCGCGATCACCACTGCATTATACTGATCCATGCCATTCACCAGGTTGATATTGACCTCGTCGAGCAGGACGATGGCGTTCTTGATCATCATCCCCATCAGGCTCATGGCCCCCAGCAAGGCCATGAAGCCGAAGGGGGCATTGAATCCCAGTAACCCGGTGGTAATCCCGATCATAGCGAAGGGTACCGTCAGCATGATCACGATCGGCGGCTTGAAGGCATTGAACAGAGCCACCAGGATAAACAGGATCACCGCAAAGGTCGGTACCAGGCCCGGGATCAGGGCCTTTTGCGATTTGGCAGAATCCTCGGTGGTTCCGCCCCATTCGGCTTTGTAGCCGGGCGGCATCTTGATCGCCTCGACCTTGGCCTGGACCTGCTTCATCAAGGTCGGCAGGGTCTGGCCGAGAATCGGATTGGCCTGGACGGTGATGGTCCGGCGGCGGTCACGCCGCCAGACCTTGGTCTCTTCCCACTGCATCTCGACTCCGTCGGTCACCTGAGCGATCGGTAGGGTCGATGTTGACAGGCCTGGCTGGACCTGCAGGACATCGAAGGACGCCAGGCTGGCCCGGTCATCCTCAACATGCCTCAGGATAATCGGCAGAAGATCGTCAGCTTCCCGGTAAAGACCGATCGTTCGGCCGTCATAAGCACGCTTGGTGGCGTTGGCCACATCCTCGCGTGCGACCCCGGCGTACCTGGCCCGTTCCTGGTTATAGACCGGCACCAATTTCGGCACCTTCTGCCGCCAGTCGGTCTGCATGGCACCGGCGAGGGGCTCATTTCTCAAGGTATCCAGGACCTGTTCACTGAGGCTCCGCAACAGCTCGGTGTCGGCAATCGACGGACCGCTGATCCGGTACTGGAACTGCCAGGTCTGTCCGGGGCCGACATCGAACTTGCGCATCGGCACCATGGCATCCGGGAAGGTTTCCGCCGCCCAGGGCGTGAGCTCCTTGATCAGGCCGTCGATCTCCCGGAAATCGTGCAGATTGACAATCAGTTGGCCATAGGCCGGATTCGCTGATTCAGGCTCGACCGGCAGGTAGAAACGCGGCGGTCCGGACCCGATAAATGCCGCGACATTGTCGACGCGTTTGTCGGCAAGCAGTTTCTTCTCGAGCATCTTGAGATCCTTGGCGACGACATCGATGCGTGTGCCCTGGGGCGCCCAGTAATCGATCATGAACTTGCTCATCGAGGAACTGGGGAAAAACAATTGCTCAACAAATCCGAAGCCGGCAAAGGAGGCCACCAGCAGACCGACCATGGATGCGATGAACAAAACGCGCATGCGGATCGCCTTCACGAGCAGACCACGGAAGAGCCGGTAGAACTTGCTGCCGTAGGGATCGTATCCCTCTTCCCGGGGCTTGGGGTCGGGCAGCATGTCGAGACACTTGATCGGGGTCAGGGTCATGGAGATGACCCAGCTGACCATCAACGAGATACCGACCACTGTGAACAGCGAGAGGCAGTACTCGCCGGTGCTCTCCTTCGAGCCCCCGATCGGGTAGAAGGCCATCACCGCGATCACGGTTGCGCCGAGCAACGGCATGGACGGCGATCCTGCGGCCTCGATGGCCGCCTTGATCTTGTCCATTCCCTGCTCGCGGCGCACCACGAAGCCTTCCGCGACCACGATCGAGTTATCGACCATCATGCCAAGAGCGATGACCAGGGCTCCCAACGACATGCGCTGCAGATCGTATCCCAGCATCGCCATGATGATAAAGGTCCCGAAGATGGTCAGCACCAGGTCGATACCGATCAGGGTCCCCATGCGCCAACCCATGGATAGCGCGAGCACAATCAGCACGATGATCACAGCCTGGGCCAGGTTCACGAAAAACCCGTTGACCGAGTCGGACACCACATCCGACATCCAATGGACATGGTGAATATCCAGGCCGACCGGCAATTCAGCTTCGAGTTCGCTCAATCGAGCATCGACATTACGGCCGACATCGACAATATTCGCCCCCTGGATATTGGTGATCGAGAGGGCCAGCGCCGGTTTGCCGTTGATGCGCATCATGGTCGGAGGCGGGTCTTTATAGCCGCGCTTGACCGTGCCGATGTCGCGAATGCGCACCAGCTCATCGCTGCTCTGCAGCGGTTCCCCCTTTTCAAGGCTCTGCAGGCTGTCGATCAAAGATGGGTGAATGGCCAGATCGGCAATATCCTCGGGGGAGCGGAATTCACCGGTCGGTGCAATCCGTACCCGTTTCTGCTGCACATCGACACTGCCGGCATCGACCACCATGTTCTGACTCTGCATGGTGCTGATGATGCTCTTGTCAGAGATGCCCAGCTGGCTCAACTGGGTCTCCGAGGCCTCCAGGTAGATCACCTTGGGCTGCACTCCCCAGAGTTCGACCCGGGCCACCCCCTCGACCAGGCTCAGCTCCTTCTTCAACCCCTTGGCCGCCTCCTCCATCTCCGCATAAGAGAACCCATCCCCCGTGATGGCCATCAACAGGCCATAGACATCGCCGAAATCGTCGTTAACGATCGGTCGACTGCATCCCGGCGGCAGTGAGCTCTCGACTTCGCGGACCTTGCGGCGCATTTCATCCCAGATCTGCGGCAGTTTGTCCGACCAGTATTGGGTCTTGATATTAACCCAGATCTGCGAGTAACCGGGCGCGGAGAACGACTTGAGATAGTCGACAGTCTTCAGCTGCTGCAGGGCAATCTCGATGCGATCGGTCACCTCGAGTTCGACTTCTTCAGCGCTGGCTCCAGGGTACTGGGTCACGATCACGGCCGTCTTGACACTGAAATCCGGATCCTCGAGCTGCCCCAAAGAGAAGAAACTGGCAATGCCGCCGACCACCAGCAGGAACGTCAGGAAATAGCTGACAGCTTTTTTTTCAATGGCTATTTTGGCAAGATTCACGGACGAATCTCCTCGTCTTTCTGATTATTCCAGGATACGGACCTGCTGCCCATCGACCAGCATGCTGGCCCCGGCAGTAGCGATCATTTCCCCCGGTTGGAGACCGGTCACCATGGCGCCGTTCTCGGTCAGGTTGATGACCTTGATTGCCCGCTTGCTGACCTGTTTGCTGTTCTCGTCGACGACCCAGACAAAGCTCTGCCTGGCTTCATCGGAGAAGGTCGCCGTAATCGGGATCTCGATCCCAACCAGACCTTCCTCGGCAGCGATGACAGCCGTAGCTTTCTTGTCACCTTTGGCTTTGCCGGCCATGCCAGCCAATATCTTGAATTTTTCAGGCTGTTCCATGATCAGGGTGACCGGATAGGTCCGCGTGGTCTTGGAAGGTTCCTTGCCGACTTCCTTGACCTTGGCCGGGACCTCGACATCGGGATAGGCATCGAATACCACATAAGCCCCCGTCTGCTTGACCTTGTCGACATGCTCCATCAGAGTTTCCGGAATGTTGACCGTAAACTCAATGCTGCTGGTATCGAGGATGCGGATGACCGACTGCTTCGCCTGCACATCTTCGAATTGTTCGACGAATTTCTCAACCACCACCCCGGCATAAGGTGATTTCAGATAGGTGTAACTGAGATTGTCCGTGGCACTCTCGACGGCCGCCTGGGCCGCAACGATCTGGGCCTTCGCGGAATCAAGTTGCGCTTTGCGGACATCGACCAGCGACTTGCTGACCGCCCCGGGGTCTTTGTCATAAACCCGTGCGACCCGCTCATATTCAGATGTGGCCAGTTCGAGTCCGGCCTCTGCCTCGCGCAAACGGGCCTGTGCACTGTTCAGCGCTACCTGGTAATCCTGAGGGTCTAGTCGCGCTAGCAAATCGCCCTTATTCACCTGAACTCCGAGATCGACCGGTAAGCGTTGAACCGTTCCTGGCACGCGGAAGGACAGGTTGGCTTCCTGAGTCGCTGTCGCCTTGCCCGGGTACCAGCGGCCACCAAATGGCTCCATCTCGCCGATCTTTAGCGACTTGATCGGCCGAATCTCGTCCTTGGTTATGACCTCTTTCTCGCCGCAGCCCAACATGGCCACCAGGGTTGTGATCAGCAACATCGTCAGCATTAATCGCTTTTTCATGGCACACCTGATTTGGTTAACAGTTAATGGTTATTCGTATTATGTGAATTGAAGTCTGATTTTCACGTCTCGTATTTTGCACTTCGGAGGCTACCAATCGGGCCAACGCCAGTCGGAGCCATCAGGGGTCCCGGCCGGGCTTTGCTGAGGCTTTGTCAGCAGCGTCCCCCAATCAGTGCGCTCTGCCATCTCCGCCTGGGTTTCCGGCTTGACAAAATCCTGCCCGGAGCGGCTCTGCCAACCGCCGCCGAGAGCCTGGTACATGTTCACCAGGTTGACAGCGACCGAACCCTTGACAACCGCCAGCGCATCCTGATCACGGGTCAGGCTGCGCTGCGCATCAAGCACACGTTGGTAATCCGTCAGGCCTTCACCGTATTGCAGTGACGAAATATCGACGGAACGCCGGGAGGCCGTGACGGCCTCCGAAAAGTAGCCCGCCTGCACCTGGCCTTCGAGGAAACCGGCCATGGCATCTTCCACTTCGCGGGCTGCGTTCAGGACCGTGTTCTGATAATTGATAACGAGTTGCTGCAGGCGGGCATCCTGCACCCGAACCTGGTTTTTGATGCGTCCGTAGTTGAACAGGTCCCAGGTTAATGATGGCCCGGCGAAATAGGTGCCACTGTCGCTGCTGAACAGGTCGCTTAAATGGCTGCCGCCCTCGCGGGTCAGTGGACTGTCGCTCGTCTGCAGCCCGATGCTGCCGACCAGGGTGAAATGCGGGTAGAGGTCGGCTTTGGCCACACCGATCAAGGCGCTCTGGGCCGCCGCCTGCAATTCCGCCCGCCGTACATCTGGACGTCGGCGCAGTAGATCCGCCGGGACGCCGACCGCAACTTCAGGGGGCGGCTTCGGAATCCCGACGGCGTCGTTCTGCTGCAGCTGTGCGGAAAGATCCCTGGGCGGGATGCCGAGCAGCACGCTCAAAGCATTCTGCGCGCGCCGGGACTCTGTACGGTAGTTGGGGATCGCCGCCAGGGTGTTGGACAGCAGGCTGCGGGCCTGCTGCACGTCGAGTTCAGTGACCAGCCCGCCCTCGAAGCGATTCTCAGCGATCTCCAGAGAGCGCTCCTGGATCCTGACGCTCTCCTCTGCCAGGCGGATACGATCCTCAACAGTCCGGATCAGGATATAGGCGCGGGCCACCTCGCCCGTGAGGGTCACCATGACATCATCATAGCTGGCGATGGCCGCCAGGAATTGTGCGTCGGCCGCTTCAACCCCGCGGCTGAACTTGCCCCAGAAGTCGAGCTCCCAGCCTGCGGAGAAACTGGTATTGAGGTCCTTGTAGTGCAGGTCCCCGGCTGCGGTATTCGCTGCATTTCGGCTCGCCCCGATGGCCGCGGCCGAAGCCCCCAGTTGCTGCTGTTGCGGGTAGAGGTTGCCTGTGGCGATGCCGAGCTGGGCGCGTGCTTCGAGAATCCGCAGCCCGGCGATTTGGAGGCTGAGATTCTGTTGGTAAGCTTCTTCGACCAAGCGGTTCAGAGTCGGGTCATTGAAAACCGTCCACCATTCTTCATGGTAGTCTGCTTTGACAGCGAGCTGCGAATTTTGGGCTGCCAGCCAGGAATCGGCGACCGGGGCTTTGGGCGGGGTGAAATCTGGACCAACCTTGATACAACCGGACGTTACCAGGGCGATGCCCATCGCCAGAATGATCACAAAACGCATGCAATTCTCCCGAGGCATGGTATTTTAGAAATTTAAATACATATTTCTAAATTATTTTAATAGCTTGAATAATACAATAAATTTTGCATGATACAATCATTAACCCTCTTTCCCGATAATATCGACAACACAATGCATGATATCCTCAGATTATGTTTTAATTCGAACGAATGGGGTAAGCTTTAACATCATCAAGATAACAGTTGCAAAGGAGATGTCATGCCCTGGAGTTATACCCAGAGTTCCCATCTGCGCCGCCTGTTCCTCGAAGGCTTTTCGGCGATGGACCTTGCCGAGCCGCTGGTCTCCTTCGATGCCTCTGCCGATGCGCAGGCGGTACGGAAGTTCATGTCCGGGAAGGATTTCGATCTGGTCGGAATCCGGCAGGATGGCCTGGTCAAAGGTTACGTGCGGCGCGAGGATCTCAAGGAAGGTTCCTGCCAGGACTATTTGCACTACTTTACCCCGGCGGACGACATGGTGCCGGATACCGCCAACCTGGTCGCGGTCGTCAATTCCCTGGCGATCAACGAAAAATGCTTTGTGACCATCCTCGACCAGGTCGGTGCCATCATT
>JAHEDT010000047.1 GCA_024641085.1 Geobacteraceae bacterium
CCAACGAAGTCCTGGTCGAAGAGTCGGTGATCGGCTGGAAGGAATTCGAGCTCGAGGTGATGCGCGACAAGGCGGACAACGTGGTCATCATCTGCTCCATCGAAAACCTCGACCCGATGGGCGTCCACACCGGTGATTCGATCACCGTGGCCCCGGCCCAGACCTTGACCGACAAGGAATACCAGCTGATGCGCGATGCCTCGATCCGCATCATCCGCGAGATCGGTGTTGAGACCGGCGGCTCCAACATCCAGTTCGGCATCAACCCGGATGACGGCCGCATGGTGGTCATCGAAATGAACCCGCGCGTCTCGCGCTCCTCGGCCCTGGCCTCGAAGGCGACCGGTTTCCCGATCGCCAAGATCGCCGCCAAGCTGTCGATCGGTTACACCCTCGACGAGATTCCCAACGACATCACCCGTGAAACCTACGCCTCCTTCGAGCCGACCATCGATTACGTGGTCACCAAGATGCCGCGTTTCACTTTCGAGAAATTCCCCCAGGCCGACGCCACCCTGACGACCCAGATGAAATCGGTCGGCGAAGCGATGGCAATCGGCCGAACTTTCAAGGAGAGCCTGCAGAAGGCCCTGCGTTCACTGGAGATCGGTTCCTGTGGTTTCGAAAGTCGTCTTTTTGACGAAACGCTTGCCGTGCGACGGCCTCTGGAAGACTCCGAACTGCGCACCCTGGAGGCCAAGCTCAGGATCCCCAACTGGGAAAGGATCTGGTACCTTGCCGATGCGCTGAGGGCCGGGTTCTCACTCGACGAAATCTTCGCGCTGACCAATATCGACCGCTGGTTCCTGCATAATATCGACCAGATCATGGTCATGGAGGATCGCCTGATCAAGGCTGCCGGACTGCTTGAACAGTCCGCCGGCGAAGCCTTTCGCGTCCTGCTGCGCGAGGCCAAGCAGATGGGCTTCTCAGACCTGCGCCTGGCGCGGCTCTGGCAGGTGCGGGAGGAGCGGGTACGCGAGTTGCGTCACCGCCTTGGTGTTCGTCCGGTCTACAAGCGGGTTGATACCTGCGGGGCAGAATTCGAAGCCTACACACCTTACCTCTACTCCTCCTATGAAGAGGAGTGTGAGGCGGCGCCGACAGATCGTCGCAAAATCATGATTCTCGGCGGAGGGCCGAACCGCATCGGCCAGGGTATCGAATTCGATTACTGCTGTGTCCACGGGGCGTTTGCTCTGAGCGAGGATGGCTTCGAGACCATCATGGTCAACTGCAACCCGGAGACGGTGTCCACCGACTACGACACTTCGGACCGCCTCTATTTCGAGCCCCTGACCCTTGAAGACGTCCTGGAAATCGTGCATATCGAAAAACCGCAGGGTGTGATCGTCCAGTTCGGCGGGCAGACGCCTCTCAAACTGGCCGTGGCCCTGGAGCAGGCCGGTGTGCCGATCATCGGCACCACCCCCGATGCCATCGACCGGGCCGAGGACCGGGAGCGCTTCCAGACGCTCCTCAACAAGCTCGGTCTGAAACAGCCGGCCAACGGCATTGCCCGTTCCATCGCTGAATCGGAGAAGATCGCCGAGCGTATCGGTTACCCGGTCGTGGTGCGGCCGAGTTACGTCCTCGGCGGCCGGGCGATGGAGATCGTCTACGATCAGCAGCAGCTGCGCAACTACATGAAGTATGCCGTGGCGGCCTCACCTGACCACCCGATCCTGGTCGACAAGTTCCTCGAACAGGCGATTGAAGTCGATGTCGACGCGTTCTCGGACCGCAGTCAGGTGGTGATCGGTGGAATCATGCAGCATATCGAGGAAGCCGGCATCCATTCCGGCGATTCAGCCTGCGTGCTGCCCCCGTATTCCCTGCCGAAGTCGATCGTCGAGGACATTCGCCTGCAGACCGTGGCGCTGGCGTTGGAACTCGAAGTCTGTGGATTGATGAACATCCAGTTCGCCGTCAAGGGGGACCAGATCTATCTCCTCGAAGTCAATCCACGGGCCAGTCGCACTGCTCCCTTCGTCTCCAAGGCCACGGGCCGCCCGCTGGCCAAGATCGCCGCGCGCATCATGGCCGGAAAGACCCTGAAGGAACTGGGTATCGACAAAGAGATCGTGCCGACGCAGATCTCGATCAAGGAGTCGGTTTTTCCCTTCACCAAGTTCCCCGGTGTCGACAGCCTGCTGGGTCCGGAAATGAAGTCGACCGGCGAAGTCATGGGTATCGATTTTGAATTCGGCAAAGCGTTTGCCAAGGCGCAGCTGGGAGCGAACGTACGCTTACCGATCTCAGGCCAGGTCTTTGTCAGCGTCAAGGAAGATGACAAGCCGGCAGTCGTCGAGCCGGTACGCAAGCTGCGTGACGCCGGCTTCGAAATCGTCGCCACCAGCGGCACAGCCGCCTACCTGCGTGCCTACGGTATTCATGCCATGCCGATCAACAAGGTCAAAGAAGGCCGCCCGCACTGCGTTGATGCCATCAAGAACAACCAGATCACCCTGGTGTTCAATACCACGTTTGGCGCCCAGTCGATTATCGACTCCTTTTCCATTCGTCGTTCAGCCTTGATGCACAATGTCGCTTACTTCACTACGGTAGCTGGAATCCAGGCGGCGGCAGATGGTATCTTGGCCCTGAAACGTGAAACCCTTGACGTTACCCCGCTTCAGGAGTATTATCCACGGCACGGGTAGCTTGATGCTCCCTATTTTCAGTCCCCACAGTATTTATGTTCGGGCGGGTTATCCCGCCCGAACAATTTTATTTGTCACCAAGGAAGAGATCATGTCACAAACCGTACCTATGACCCCGGAAGGATACCAGAGGCTTCAGGAGGAGCTGAAGAACCTGATCCGCGTCGAGCGCCCGAAGGTTGTTCAAGACATTGCGGAGGCCCGTGCCCACGGCGACTTGTCAGAAAACGCCGAATATGATGCCGCTAAGGAAAGACAAGGTTTCGTCGAGGGCCGGATCGCCGAAATCAACGGTAAGATGGCCCGAGCCCAGGTGATCAACGCCACGGACATAGAGACCGACAAAGTCGTGTTCGGCGCCACCGTCAAGCTGTTTGATGTCGAATCGGAGATTGAGTCCACCTATCGTATCGTGGGCGAGGACGAAGCGGACATCAAGCAGGGGCTGATCTCGATCAACAGCCCGGTGGCCAAGGCACTGATTGGGCACCGCGCCGATGACGAAGTCCATATCAAGGTGCCCTCCGGCACACGCATTTACGAGATCGTCGACATCCAGTACAAGTAATCGGGAGAAACCCATGGCTGCTTTCACCAAAGACATGACCTTTCACGAAGTGATGCGCAAAAGCCCAAAGGCGGCCAGGGTGCTGTCGTCTTTCGACCTTGGCTGCGTTGGCTGCATGGGAGCTCAGCACGAGTCTCTGGAGCAGGGGGCCATTGCCCACGGCCTTGATGTCGAGAAACTTCTTGCGGCACTTAACGCGATCTCCGATTGACAGCCCCTTCCCCTGAGCACCTTGTTATGTCCAAGGCGACTTCAGACCAGTCCCGCCAGTATCTTGCCACTCCGGTTGTTCACCTCAAAGGTGTCGGGCCACGGCTCGTCGAAAAATTTGCCAGGCTAAACATCCATACCGTGGAAGATCTCCTCTACACTTTACCGAATCGTTATGAAGATCGTCGAGAATTCAGAAAGATAGCCCAACTACGTGATGGATTGCATGAAGTGTTCTCCGGGGAGGTGCTGGCCTGTGGCGAGACGACTACTGCACGTCAGCGCCGCAAGATTTACGAAGCTGTAGTCAGTGACGGCAGCGGTCAGATCGTTCTCAAGTGGTTCCGTTATCGCAAGGACTGGATGAGCAGGCGGTTCGTGGTTGGTCGTCGCGGGGTGTTTACTGGCGAGGTCAAACGTTACGGTGCCGTGCGTGAGATTCATCATCCGGACGCAGAATTTCTTGCCCCCGACCAGTCGCTGTCCGACTATCAAACTTCCGATCCACTCGCATTTGGACGCATTCTGCCGGTCTACCCACTCACCGAGGGTCTGACCCAGTATGCCGCCCGCAAGGTCTGGAAGCAGGCCGTCGATCGGTACGCTGGTTACGTCATCTCAGCCCTGCCTGAAGCCCTGGTCAAAAAGCACCGGCTTCTGCCTCTTGCCGAAGCACTGTACCAGGTTCACTGGCCGGATAATGAAGCCAGCATGGAGCAACTTGAAAGCCACCGCACCCTGGCGTTGCGCACGCTGGTCTACGATGAGTTTTTCTTTCTTGAGCTCGGCTTGGCACTCAAGCGCCGCGGCGTCATCCTGGAACCGGGAATCCCTTTCTCTGTCACGCATAAATATACCAAGCCGCTTGCTTCGGCGCTGCCATATCAATTGACCACCGCCCAGCGCCGCGTGCTTGGTGAAATCAAGCAGGACCTGATGGCGCCGCACCCGATGAACCGTCTGATCCAGGGTGATGTCGGCTGTGGAAAAACCATTGTCGCCCTCATGACCGCCCTGGTCGCTATTGAAAACGATACCCAGGTGGCCGTGGTGGCCCCGACGGAAATCCTTGCCGAGCAGCATTACCTGCAATTTCACCGCTGGCTGGAGATGCTTGGACTCAAGGTCGCCCTGCTGCGCGGCAAGATGTCGGCAGCCGAGAAGCGAGGGCTCCTCGACGGAATCAGGGCGGGGGAGGTCGATCTGGTCGTCGGCACCCATGCGGTTTTGCAGGAAGGTGTCGAATTTAAACGTCTTGGCCTTGGAATAATCGATGAACAGCATCGTTTTGGTGTTCGTCAGCGGGCCGTGCTCAGGGACAAGGGTGCCAATCCACATATTCTGGTGATGACCGCCACACCTATCCCGCGAACCCTGTCATTGACCCTGTATGGTGACCTGGCTCTGTCGGTGATCGATGAAATGCCGCCAGGCCGGACACCGGTCGAAACGGTCGTCGCCTCCGATGCGCAAAGGGGCAGGGTCTACAACCGACTGCACCGGGAGATCGCCAAGGGTCACCAGGCTTACATCGTGTACCCGCTGGTTGAGGAATCTGAGAAGAGCGACCTGTTGGCTGCCACCGAAGGCGCTGAGCAACTCAAGAACGAGATTTTTACCGAATCCCGGGTCGGGTTGCTGCATGGCCGTATGAAGCCGGCGGAGAAGGAGGAGATCATGACGCGCTTCAAGGAGCGCGCGATCGATATCCTGGTCTCCACCACGGTCATCGAGGTTGGCATCGATGTTCCCAACGCCACGGTCATGCTGGTGGAACATGCCGAGCGCTTCGGGCTGGCTCAACTCCACCAGCTGCGCGGCAGAGTCGGACGAGGCGAAGCCGGAAGCCTCTGTATCCTGATAAAATCATTCAAGTGCAGCGAAGATGGTGTGAAGCGGCTTGACGTTATGCGTTCGACCAGCGACGGCTTTCGGATTGCTGAGGCCGATCTGGAGATCCGCGGCCCGGGAGAGTTTCTTGGCACCCGGCAGAGCGGCCTCCCAGACTTCCGCGTGGCCAATATCCTGCGTGACGGACGCATTCTTGACGATGCTCGGCAGGATGCCTTTGCCTATGCCGAAAGTCGCAACTTCAGGGAGTCAAGAGAAGTCCAGGTCATTCTGAAAGAGCGTTGGGGCAGTCGGCTCGAGCTGGCCAGTATCGGTTGATTGTCCAAGATAAAAGTCGCCTTGTTTTATGAAAAATTAGTGTACACCTTAAACGACTTGGTTTATTCTACACAATTCAGTGCCCGTGGGAGTTGTCACGCTGATAGCAGGGCGAACCGGTAATTTTGCAATATATATAAAACCTGTCTCAAGGAGTCAAAAAATGCGCAGACTTATAATTGATGGAAAAGTCATCCAGGATGACAGCAGTTGTTACGTGATTGCTGAAGTCGGGCATAACCATCAAGGGAAAATTGAACTCGCCAAGGAAATGTTCAAGGCCGCCAAAGAATGTGGGGCGGATGCTGTAAAACTTCAGAAGCGCGACAACCGAGGGTTGTTTACCGCTGCCGGTTACAGCAAGCCTTATGACAACCCCCACAGCTTTGGAGCCACTTACGGTGAACACCGGGAAGCCCTGGAGTTCGGTGAAGCGGAATATAAAGAGTTGCAGGCGTACGCCGCTGAACTCGGTGTTACCATGTTTGCCACCGCCTTTGATTTTTCCAGCGCGGATTTCCTCGAAAAACTCGACATGCCAGCCTACAAGATGGCTTCCGGTGACCTGAAGAACATTCCCTTGCTTACGCATGTTGCTAAATTTAAAAAGCCGATGATCATCAGCACCGGCGGTGGAACGATGGAAGATGTCAATCGTGCCTATGACGCCATCATGCCGATCAATCAGCAACTATGCATCCTTCAGTGCACTGCTGGGTATCCGGCCGAATTCAATGAATTGAACCTGTCGGTACTCACCACCTTCCGCGAGCGGTTTCCCAACATTACCGTAGGCTTGTCGTCCCATGACAACGGCATTGCCATGGCTTTGGCCGCCTACATGCTGGGGGCAAGGGTTGTCGAGAAGCATTTTACCCTGAACCATACCTGGAAAGGCACAGACCAGGCCTTTTCCCTGGAGCCGATCGGTTTCCGTAAACTGGTCCGCGACCTGGAACGAGTCAAAGTGGCCATCGGTAACGGCGTCAAGCAGGTTTACGAAAGCGAGAAGGCCCCGATCATCAAGATGGGCAAGAAGCTTGTGGCGGCCCGCGATCTGCCGGCCGGTTATGCCATCCGGCGTGAAGATATCGCCATCAAATCTCCTGGTGACGGTCTGCAGCCTTATGAAATTGACAAAATCATCGGCCGTGTAACCCGCCAAGCCTTGAAAGAAGATGATGATTTCTCCTTGAAGGTTTTAAACGGCGGCGAGCTTTAATCGTGAAAGACCTGTTCGATTTGGAGCATGAGGTTGCCGTCGTAACCGGCGCCCTTGGCAAGTTGGGTCCGATCTGGATTGAAGCCTTGCTGCACGCCGGGGCCTCGGTGTGCGCGCTCGATCTGGCCGGAGCGAGAGTCTCGGCAGAGTTCGGGACGCTGCAGGAACGCTTTGATGACAGCCGCTTAAAGCTGTATCGTACCGATGTCAAGGATCGCCAATCTCTGGAAGACGTGTGCAGCGATTGTATCGCCACGTTCGGGGTCCCCGGCATATTGGTGAACAATGCCGGGATCGACCGGCCGCCCGGTAACGCGGCCAAAGGGTATCGCCTCGAAGAGATCCCTTTAGCTGAGAACCGGGAGATCTTCGAGGTCAACACCCTGGGACTGTTTCTGGTCGCCCAGGTCTTCGGCGCACGTATGGTCGAAGCCGGTCGCGGATCCATCATCAACGTCGGGTCGCTGTATGCCGGTGTCTCACCCGATGTGCGTTTTTACGATCACATCCCCGGGGACCTGCCTTTCCTCAAGCCGCCGGCCTACGGCGCGTCCAAGGCGGCAGTGATCAATTTGACCCGGTACCTGGCCACACATTGGGCCCCTTACGGGGTGCGGGTCAATGCCTTGTCGCCGGGCGGTGTCCTGGGAGGGCAGGATGAGGAGTTTAAACGCAAATTCTGCAATCGCGTACCCATGGGCAGAATGGCGACCTCTGAAGACCTCCACGGTCCGCTGCTTTTTTTGGCGTCACAGGCATCTGCCTATGTCACCGGCACTGAACTTTTGGTAGACGGAGGGTTTACGGCCTGGTGATTTGAAAAGAGTCATTACGAATGACGAATGCCAAATCTTAAGGAGTCCTGTCGACTTTAAAATTAGCTTAAGGAGCGACCCGCGGCTTAACCCTCTGCTGCGCAAACGACTTCAATCATGCGTCATACCTTGCTGTATTCCGTAATCAAGCGAAGCGTCCATTGTGCAAACTCAACGGCATTCCTAGGGCAATTTGGCAGCTATTCGAAAGAACGTGGGCAGCGTCGCGGTAAGGCCCTGGCCCGAAGGCTCTATCAGTCACCTCGGCACGGTTCGTCAAAGGCCCTATGGGCGGGTTGTCCAGTGGAGCCTCTATGATCCACCAACCAAACATGCAAGTCAGTAAAAAGAGGACCTGAAATGAATCCGACAAAGATCTCCGATACAATTTCCAACTGGATCAACGGTAAGGAATGTGCTGCCGTTTCGGGCCGTACGTTTGACAAGCTGTCACCGCACAGCGGACAGACGTTTTGTCAGGTGGTCCGTTCCGAGGGTAGCGATGTGACGGCCGCCATCAGGGCTGCCAGGAAGGCACAGCCCGCCTGGGCGGACACGACGCCTGTCCAGCGCGGTGACGTGCTGCACGAGATTACCTTGGCGATGCGCAAGAATCGTGAGGAACTCGCGGCCATTGTGGCAACGGAGACCGGGATGTCGGGCAATGCCGCCCTCGGTGAAGTCGGCGGGGCCATCGCCCTGGGTGAATTCATGGCCGGTGAGGGCCGCAGGTTCTACGGGCGGACCACCACCAGCGCGACGCCTAATAAATATGCTATGACGATCCGCCAGCCGCTGGGTGTCGCCGGGCTGATCATTGCCGCCAATACACCGATTGCCAACGTGGCCTGGAAAGTCTTCCCGGCCCTCCTGTGCGGTAACGCTGCGGTCCTCAAGGCTGCCGAGGACACCCCGGCCACAGCCTGGTATTTTGGCAAGCTTGCTCACGAGGCCGGCCTGCCACCGGGGGTTCTGAACATTGTCCAGGGCTACGGTCATGAAGCAGGCGGGCCTCTGGTCGCCGATCCGGACGTTGATGTCGTCAGCTTTACAGGCTCCACTGCGGTGGGCCGTCAGATTGCATCCATCGCCGGTCAGCGGCTGGCAAAAGTGTCCCTCGAGTTGGGGGGCAAAAATCCACTGGTGGTCTGTGATGATGCCGATCTGGAGCATGCTGCCAAATGGGTATTACTCTCTGCATTCAGCAATGCCGGACAGCGTTGTGCCTCGGGAAGCCGGATTATCGTTTTTGAAAGCGTTTACGAGCAGTTCCGTGACCTGTTGCTGGCCGGGACCCGCAAGCTGAAGTTGGGACCGGCAAATGATGACGACCTTGGTCCGGTGATCAATGAAAGACAGCTGAATAACATGTTGACTGCCATTGAACAGTCCCGAAAGGAAGGTGCTGCGATCCTGATTGGTGGAGAGCGTCTGACTGATGCTGCCCATGCCGGCGGCTTCTACATGGCACCGACCCTGATCGAAAACGTCGATCCCCACAGCCGGATATCGACCACTGAGCTTTTCGGGCCCATTGCCTGCCTGTACAAAGTGAAGGATTTTGCCGGAGCGCTGGCGATGGCCAATGATTCCCCGTATGGGCTGACAGCCTGCATCCACACCCGCAGCATCCACCGTGCCACGGTATTTTCATACAAAGTCCAGGCCGGGGTGACGGTGGTCAACGCCGGTACCTATGGCAGCGAACCGCACATGCCCTTCGGCGGTCTGAAACAATCCGGCAACGGCACGCGGGAGCCCGGCACGGAAGCATTGGATGTGTACTCAGACTTGAAAAACATTCTTATCAATGTATCTCCGGAATCGCTGTAGACAGGCAGCGGGTTGCGGCCTCTATGAAAAGACCTTTTTAAGGATTTGAGGATCAGGATGCCTGAGAAACAAAAAACCATTGTCGCGTTGATCCCGGCACGGTCCGGCTCCAAACGCGTACCGGACAAGAATATTCGCCTGCTTGCAGGGCACCCGCTGATTGCTTACAGCATCGCGGCCGCCCTGCAGAGCAAAGTGTTCGATAAGGTGCTCGTGTCAACGGACTCGGAACGCTATGCTGACATTGCCAGGCATTACGGCGCAGACGTCCCTTTTATGCGCCCACCAACCATTGCCGGTGACTCCTCTCCGGACATTGAATGGGTGGATTATACTCTCCATCGCCTGCGTGACAGCGGGCAGGGCTTTGATTGCTTCAGCATTCTGCGGCCGACCAGCCCGTTTCGACTGCCGGAAACCATCCGGCGGGCATGGCAGGAATTCCTGGGCCAGGAAGGGGTTGATTCCCTGCGTGCAGTGGAAAAATGCCAGCAGCACCCGGGCAAAATGTGGGTTGTTCGCGGCCAGCGCATGATGCCGCTTTTGCCGATGGGACCCGCCAGTCAGCCATGGCACAGCAGCCAATACCCTTCGCTGCCTGAAGTGTATGTGCAAAACGCCAGCCTGGAGATTGCCAGGACTGATGTTGTATTCGAAGGAAAAACTATTGCCGGTCATGTGCTGATGCCTTTCATGACCCAGGAATTTGAAGGGTTTGATGTCAACAGTGATTACGATTGGAATCTCGCCGAGCATCTGGTCAAGACAGGGCAGGCGAAATTACCTTCTATCCCCCAATCCCCATATAAAATTTAGGAGCGAACGAAGATATGTTGCAAATCGAACTGATCAGTGAAGCCGAATTCCAGCGGGTGCGGAATGCGAAAATCGATAAGTACAGCCGGCTGGCACTGCTCTCCGACATGTGCACCGCAAATACGCTGGCCACAGTCAAGCGTGCAGGTTCAGGGCACCTGGGGTCGAGTTTCAGCTCGCTGGATATCGTCACCTATCTCTACCATTACGAAATGAATGTCGCCGAGTTGGGGGTCGATCACCCTGACCGCGATATATACTTTTCTTCGAAAGGTCACGATGCCCCCGGGCACTATGCCGTTCTGCATTCCCTGGGGCTGCTGGCCGAAGAGCGGTTTGAGCTTTTAAGGAGGCTTAACGGTACCCACGGTCACCCGGATGTCAGCATCCCGGGAATGGAAGCCAATACGGGTTCCCTGGGAATGGGCATCTCCAAGGCCAAAGGCATGGCCCTGGCCAAACAAATGAGCGGCGCCAAGGGTCGCGTCATGGTGATGACCGGTGACGGCGAACTCCAGGAAGGTCAAATCTGGGAGTCCTTGCAGACCGCCGCTTATCAAAAGGTCAACAACCTCATCGCCATCGTCGATTTCAACAAGATTCAGACCGATAAATACGTCAAGGAAATTATTGACCTGGGCGACCTCGCCAAAAAGTTCGACGCATTCGGATGGCATGTGGAGATTTGCGACGGTCATGATTTCGCAGCTCTGGAGGCGGCCTTCGCCCGGCTTAAGCAGGTCGTTGACAAGCCCAAGGTCCTGATCGCCGACACCATCAAAGGCAAGGGCGTCTCTTTTATGGAAGGGCCCCAATCGGTAAAGGATGGCAACGGGCTGTATCGCTGGCATTCCGGCGCTCCCGATAACGAGTCATTCGAAGCCGGCTATGCTGAAATTGTGCAGCGCATCAATGCACGGCTTGAACAACTGAATCTGGCGCCGCTCAATAAGCGGGTTATGGCCACCCAGGAAAGAAATAAAGTCACTCTGAAGGCAACCGCTGAAAAGGTTGTCACGGCCTATGGCGAGGCTCTGCTGAAAATTGGCGGGGAAAGACAAGACATTGTCGTCCTGGACGCCGACCTGTCGGCCGACTGCGGTTTGAGACCATTTGAAAAGACCTATCCTGATAGGTTTATCGAAAACGGTATCGCCGAACAGGACATGGTGTCTACCGCCGGCGGCCTCGCCTTGCACGGTTTTTTACCGATCGTCAATTCGTTCGGGGTGTTCCTGGCCTCACGTGCCAATGAGCAAATTTACTGCAATGCCACCGAGAAGACCAAAATTATCTATGTCTGTCACTATGCTGGACTGATCCCGGCCGGCCCTGGGAAATCTCATCAAAGCCTGCGCGACATCTCACTGTTCGGGGCGCTGCCCAACTGCACGATCATCGAACCGTGCAATGCTCTAGAAACCGAGCAGGCGCTCCGCTGGTGCGTCGAGCAGGCCGAGCACAACTGTATGATGCGTCTGGTGATCTCTCCCTCACCCCGGACCATCGATCTGCCGGATAATTATCAATTGTCCTTCGGTCGTGGCGCTGTCATCAATGACGGCACGGATGCGATCCTGTTCGCCTACGGGCCGGTGATGATGAACGAAGCACTGACGGCCGCCGAGATCCTTAAAGAACAAGGCGTCACCCTGAAGGTCGTCAACCTGCCGTGGCTCAATGAAATTGACCTCGGCTGGTTTGCTGAAACCTGCGCGAACAGCAAATTCCTTTTTGCTCTCGACAACCACTCCGGATATGGAGGTCTTGGCGACCTCCTGTTGAATGCGCTGATGTCATCTCCGGAATTAAGCTCCCGACTCCTGACAAAGTTTGCCATTGATGAATTGCCGGCCTGCGGCAACCCCGAGGAAGCCCTGGCATTTCATAAAGTGGACGGACGCAGCCTGGCTGGGCGCATCGCCGATGTCATCGGCAAGGGATAAGAGTTGACCTGCAGATGACCAGAAAAACCACGACCACAGAAAAGAGACTGCTTCTCATTCCCGTGGAGAACCAGGTGCGGGAACTTGACCCCAAGCTGCTGCTGGCCTGCATTGCGGCACGGCGCGGGTTCTCGTCGATCGTTGGATCGCGACGCGAACTGGAGTTTCGCATCGACTCCTATCCGAAGAGCATCTATCTCTCCAAGAGCATGACCAAACGGAGCTTCTTGTTCTTCCGCCTGGCCAAAAAGTTCGATCACGAAATCGTCACCTGGGATGAAGAGGCCCTGGTGCACCTGCCTCAGGACACCTATTATTCGCGTCGACTGCATCCTGATGCCATCCGACAGGTGTCCCACCTGTTTGCCTGGGGCCAGGACAATGTCGAGCTGTGGCGCCACTATCCCCATTTGCCGGATAATTTGCCGATTCATGGCGTCGGCAACCCTCGCATCGACATGCTGCGCCCTGAACTGCAACCGTTTTATGACGATGAAGTTCAGGCGTTGCGCGACACCTACGGCGATTTTGTGCTGATCAACACCAACTTTAATCACGTCAATGCCTTCGGTGAGGACATGAATTTGTTCCAGCCGGTCAAGAACCCAGGCGAAACCGCCAAGTTCGGCAGGGCCGCCAAGGGCATGAGCCGGGAATACGCTGAGTGTCTATGGAACCACAAGCACGCTGTGTTCAAAGACTTCCAGGAACTGATCCCGAAACTTGACCGGGCCCTTCCTGACCTTAACATAGTGATTCGGCCCCACCCGACAGAGCGTCACGATGCCTACAACGATATCGCCGCCCGATGCTCACGGGTGCATGTGACCAACCAGGGCAATGTCGTACCGTGGATAATGGCCTCCCGGGCTGTCCTGCACAATGGCTGCACCACGGGCATCGAGGCCTTTCTCCTGGGCGTCCCGGGCATTAGTTATCGAGCATCGATCAGCGAAACGATTGACAACGGATTTTACCGCTTACCCAATGCGGTCAGTCATCAGTGTTTTAACTTTGATCAACTGCAGGATATGCTGAAACAAATATTAGCCGGTACGCTGGAGTCTACCGGTGACGATGAGCGCCAGGCCCTGGTTGACCATTACCTGGCGTCCCTCTCCGGGCCCTTGTCGTGTTCGCGGATGGTCGATGTGCTTGAATCTATGGCCAATGACGGCAAAGACCCTTCCGGGCCATCTCAGATTGAGCGTCTCCAGCGCAGGCTGATTGCCGGAGGATATCATCTGTACAAGCGGATAAAACCGAAATTACCTGGATCTCACAACCGGCCGACGTTCCAGCGCCACCGCTACCCGCCGATACCCTTAGAGACGATACAAGTGAAAATCGAACGAATACAGGGGATTCTCAAGGATAATACCCCGCTGAAAATCACGCAGCTCAGCGATGTGCTCTTCCAGATAAGTGCTTAAGAAGGCCTTTGGGCAGCGTAATACTGACCAACCCTGGCCCAAGACTGTTGGGTGGCAAGGAATCCAACAGTAGTACAAGGAGATATCCGGTGAAGATAAAAGACCAAAAAGCGTGCCTGATCATACCGGTGGAAAACCAGGTGCGTGAACTTGACCCCAAATTGCTGCTTGCCTGCATTGCAGTGAAGCGTGGGTTCTCGGTTATTATCGGCTCGCACCGCGAGATTGACTTCCGAATGAGCTCTTTTCCGAGAAGCCTTTATCTCAACAAGAGTATGACGGAACGCAACCTCAAAATGTTCCGGATCATGCAGAAAATGGGGCATGAAATTCTGACGTGGGATGAAGAGGCCCTGGTCCACCTGCCTGAAGAGACCTACTATTCTCGCCGGCTGTCGCCGATCGCCATTCGTTATAACTCGCATCTGTTTGCCTGGGGCGAAGACAATGCCGAATTGTGGCGCCGGTATCCCCACATACCAGCCAACATGCCGATTCACGTCACCGGCAATCCCCGCAGCGACATGCTGCGGCCCGAGATGCGGTCCTTCTACGAGCCGGAGGCAGAGGAAATACGCAAAACCTACGGGCGCTTCATTCTGGTCAATACCAATTTCAACCATGTCAACGCCTTCTTCCCGGCGCAGAATTTATTCCGGCCGGCAGGCCCTGGTGAAGAGCCTCAATTCGGCAAGGCAGCGGTGGGCATGAGCCGCGAGTTCGCCGAAGGGTTGCGGAATCATAAGGAGGCGAATTTCGAAGCCTTCAAAAAGTTGATTCCGATTCTTGATCAGGCCTACCCGGAACATAAGATCATCGTCAGGCCGCACCCGACGGAAAATCAGCAGGCTTACATGGATATCGCCAATGGCTGCCAGCGGGTACAGGTGACCAACGAAGGCAATGTGGTCCCCTGGCTGATGGCGACCGACGTGGTTATCCATAATGGCTGCACCACGGGGGTCGAAGCGTATATGATGGGGGTCCCGGCCATATCCTACCGGGCCTGGATCGATGAAACATACGATATGGGATTTTACCGGCTGCCGAATTTGATCAGTCATCAGTGCTTCGATCTTGACCAGTTGCAGACAGCTCTGACAAAAATATTCAGGGGAGAGCTTGGTGTCGCCGACGGCGTGGAGCGCCAGGCGCTGGTCAATCACTACCTGGCGGCTCAAGACGGCCCTTTGGCCTGCGAACGAATTGTCGATGTCCTGGAACAAAAGATGAAAAGTCGACCGGTTCTGCCTAAGCCACCATTGCGTGATCTCATTGCAGGCCGAGTTTATGCAAACTATCGCCGTATTTACAAAAATATCAAACAGTATCTTCCCGGCACCCATGCCCCCCCAGTTTTTCATCGTCATCGGTATCCGGGGATTTCACTTCAGGAATTGCTGAGCCGAACAGATAAAATTCAACGGGCGCTCGGTGATGTCAGCGAGATAAAAGCAGAACAGATATCCGATCAGATTTTTTTGATCCAACCATAGGAGAGGTAAAATGAAAGTTTTGATTCTGGGAACAGGAAAAACCGGCACCACTGCCATGGTGTATAAGGTGGCTGGCGGGCTGCCGAACTGTCGTGCATTCTCTGGGGGGCACCCGGGAAAAGATGTGGGTGATTATGAAAATGCGGTTTACAAACATACCTATGAAGAGCGCAAAGGTAAAAGCATTGAAGTTATCAAGGAGCACTTGAACAAGGAGCATTACGATCGAAAAATCTGGATGGCCCGAGACCCCCGCGATGCCGCGGTCAGTCGCATGTTGTATCGATGGCACCGAGGATACGATGGTTGTAAACAGCAATTTGATAAGCATCTTGAGTTGGTTTTGAAGAAAGAAAAAAATCCTTCCTCCATCCCCTTTTACGAGATCTGCCGTTACACGGGGTACGACGTTAGCCCCCGGAGTATCGCAGATGTCATTGAGGAAGAAAGCCGACGCTACCAACAGATGAGCGAATTTGTAAAGGGGCTGGGGAGTGATTGGTTTCTGTTTACTTTCGAGGATATGGTGACCCAGAAATTCGATTTGCTCAATGAGTATCTCGGTTTCAAGGCCCAGGCTGATGCCAATGTTCCCATAACTTCAGGGAAATCCAAAGTGATCCGTAAAAAAGATTTCGGGGACTGGCGCCACTGGTTCACCGCCGAAGACATGGAACTTTTCAAACCGGCTTTTTTACCGTACATGGAGCTGATCGGCTATGATTGCAACGACTGGACGCCCGATCCCAACCCGGTCATTGAACCAGAGTTTTCGTCCGTCTACATGCAGAAGCTACCCTCCAAGGTTGTCATAAATAAGGTCTTGAGCTATGTCGACTCAGTGGCCAAGAAATTGAAAAAAAGGTGAGGGGTGCGGCGGTAGAACGAAATCACGGTTCTCTTGGTCGGTGAAACTCTGCCCCGGGAGTTCATGAGCACAGGTGGCAGCCGTATTGGTCCGCCTGATTGGACTTCGCTGAAACACGGTCCGCAACTTGTTCAAGAAACAAGTTGGCTTAACCTTTCAACTGGATGACATTTGCGGCTTGCCGAGGTTGTAAAGTCCGAGGGAGAAACCCTCCTGAGGTTTAGCTCAGTGCTTCCGAGGCCCTAATTTTTGCAAAGGATAGCCGCCGGTTGGCAACTATATATTGATTTAATGCCGTTTAAACAATATCTTTAGGTCACGATTATCGCTGGTAGAGTCATTTCCCCGGCGGTATTGGTCTTAGGTTTTTGGTCGAGCCCTATATAAAAGGATTGATGGTATGGATTTTCTGAAAGATCTTTGGGGTTTTATGAAGGTCAGGAAAAAATTCTGGCTGTTGCCGATTATTCTGACCATGCTGATTTTCGGTGTTCTGATCGTTCTCACCGGCGGGTCAGCGATTGCCCCATTTATTTATGCGGTTTTCTAGAAAGGAGCCTGGATAATGCCGGAGGCAATTCTGGGTATCTCGGCATTCTACCATGACAGTGCGGCTGCTTTGGTGGTGGACGGAGAGATCGTCGCCGCCGCCCACGAGGAGCGGTTCACCAGGCAGAAGCAGGATTCCTCCTTCCCCCGACACTCGGTCGCCTATGTGCTTGATGAGGCAGGGCTGGGGCTTGAGGATCTCAGTGCCGTAGCATTTTATGATAAACCTTATTTGAAGTTTGAGCGCCTGCTCGAAACCTACCACAGCTTCGCTCCCAAGGGCCTCAACAGTTTCCTGTCGGCGATGCCGGTTTGGATCAAGGAAAAACTCCTTATGCGCCAGATGCTGCGTGAGGAGTTTGAAAAACTCGGGGGCAAGAGCCCCAAGCTCATCTTTCCTGAACACCACCTGTCGCATGCCGCCAGCGCCTTCTTTCCGTCTCCTTTCCCCGAAGCGGCGGTCCTGACCATCGATGGGGTCGGCGAATGGGCCACCTGCACGATTGGCGTCGGCCGGGGCAATGGGATCGAAATCTTACGTGAACTCGATTTTCCACATTCCCTGGGGCTGCTCTATTCGGCTTTTACCTATTACTGCGGGTTCAAAGTCAACAGCGGCGAATATAAATTGATGGGGCTGGCTCCCTATGGCAGGCAGGGGTCCGAGAAAGTCGAAAAATGGAAGGATCTGATTTTCTCGGAACTGGTTGACCTTCGTGAAGACGGATCGTTTCTCCTCAATATGGATTATTTCAATTATGCAACCGGGCTCACCATGTGTGTCGATGATGCATGGGAACAACTGTTTGGCGTCCCCAGGCGTCACTCGGAAACTGCCCTGAACCAGGACTACATGGACATGGCTCTGGCCATCCAGGAGGTTACCGAGGAGATCGTCCTGCGACTGGCCGGGACCGCCAAGGAACTGACCAAGTGCGATTACCTGGTCATGGCGGGTGGTGTCGCCCTCAATTGTGTGGCCAATGGCAAACTCTTGCGGGCCGGGTTGTTCAAGGATATCTGGATTCAGCCTGCCAGTGGTGATGCGGGCGGTGCCGTGGGAGCGGCCCTGGCTGGATGGCATATTTATCTCGACAAGCCTAAAGAGAATATCGGGCGGGACATAATGAAAGGGGCCTTGCTCGGCCCCGAATTCAGTGATCGGGAGATTGTCAAGGTGGCCCGACGGTACGGTGCAGTGTATCAACACTATGACAATTTCGACCAGCTATGTTCAGAGACAGCGGAGCTGCTGGAAAACGGGCAAGTCGTCGGCTGGTTTCAGGGACGCATGGAATACGGGCCTAGAGCGCTAGGGAACCGGAGCATCCTTGGAGATGCCCGGCACCCGGAAATGCAAAAGAAGCTGAACCTGAAGATCAAGTATCGCGAAGGTTTCCGGCCCTTTGCTCCCTCTGTCATCGATGAATGCATTCAAGAATTTTTTGAGCTAGACCGGCCGTCGCCCTATATGCTGCTGGTCGCGCCGGTCCGTCAAGAGAGACAGAACCCCCTCCCGGAGGAATATCATTCCCGGCCCCTGTATGACCGTTTGTACCATCTTCGTTCGGATGTGCCGGCTATCACCCATATCGATTATTCTGCTCGCATACAGTCTGTCAACAAGGATGTTAACCCGAGGTATTGGCAGCTGATCGATGCTTTCCGCCGGCATACCGGTTACGGCCTGATTGTCAATACGAGTTTCAATGTGCGGGGCGAACCGATCGTCTGCAACCCTGACGATGCCTATCGCTGCTTCATGGGGACCGAGATGGATTTCCTGGTCATGGGGGACTTTCTGTTCAAGAAGGAGGACCAGCCTCAATACGCTGACCGCAATTATTGGCAGCAGAAGTACGAACTTGACTAGACAGCTCCAGCTTTTGGATCTCTTGTGAAAAACCGCTAAAGTTTTTAATGTTCAACCTGAAAGTCGGAGGTTCGAAATTGTCTCTTGATCTGAAAAACGACAATCAAGCCCTTTCATCTGAAAAGTGTAAGGATTCTGGCCTGGCCCTGGTCCTGATCAGCCTTATCTGTTATCAGGTCTGGAAACAGCAGTTCTTCATAGTGCTGGCCATCGCCTTTCTGTTGGTGGCCATGACCTATCCACCAATTTTCAAACCATTTGCCAGGTTCTGGTTTGCCCTGAGCACAGCTTTGGGTACGGTTGTCTCCAAGATTATTTTGACCATAACGTTTTTCCTTATGGTGTTACCCATGGGTTTGGTGAGGCGGGCGATGGGCAAAGATGCGATGCGCTTCAAGGATTGGAAAAACGGCAAGGACTCAGTTTTTCGCACCCGGACCCACCGGTTCACAGCCAGTGACCTGGATCACCCATATTAAGTCTCACGTGATTGGAATGTAAATCTCTCTTGCTTCTAGCCGATATGATAAAGCGTAAACCATTTTCCGAATGCACAAAGGACGAGGCAGGGAAATGATGGAGGACAAGCCGCAGGAACATAAATCGAACCAGTCTCATATCCTGTTTGCGTATATAACCGGGTTTCTTGCTGCCGCGGTCATCTGTACTCTTATCTTCTGTTTTATTGCATACAGAACTGGCGTTTCTACTCAATTGAGTCAGTTAACACAGGTATTCTCAAAATCTTATAAATCTGTCATGAGGTTACCTGATGATCTCCTGGAAGAATTGACACTGTTGAAGGCCCCAATAGAAAACGCAAGCAACCCTACGCAACTAGTCAAACACCAAACATATGTCACTCATCTGGCAGATGAAATCGGCTATGAACTCAATCCTGACATTGAAGTTACCGGCTATTTTTTAAAATCGCTCAAGGCGATCAATGTCGACCCGCCGGTGTTGCATCTTCGAAATGCCGACATGACGCAGATTTCTGCCGAATTGCATGCCTACCTTACAGAGGAATCAAGATTAAGTTACACTTATTCTACAACCAGTGACGGTTTTAGAAGAACCGTACCCGAGGTCGAATCGGACAAGCAGATTCTCATTATCGGAGATAGCGTTGCTTTTGGAGTCGGCGTGGAAGATGAAAACACGTCGGCGAGCCAATTACAGAAAATGCTCGGAGATGAATATCAGATCATCAATGGCGGGGTAGGTGGGTACTCAGGTCACCAGGCATTCTTGAGGGCAAAAAAACTGAGCGAAGAGAAAAAGTACTTCGGCCTGATTTATATCGCTTGCCAGAATGATTTTATGGACGGTGATGATTGGACAGCAAGTGTCAGAGAGACCTTAACAGAACTGGACTCCATCGCCGGCCAGTTCAACAACAATATCGGTGTCGTTCTCGAGACCTACATGGAATATAATTTACACGATTTTTTTCTGGGGTTGGGCTGGTCGGAACAACGCATTGAAAAAACCCACACCTTAAGGAAGTATTTTCCGGAAATAACCGATGAGCTTGGATTCGCATACTACGATTGGTCGGATGTCGTGCAAAATTTTATGATGCAGGAAAAGACCATTTTCTCCAGGTTTGCACTCTACAGTGATCATGCTCA
>JAHEDT010000048.1 GCA_024641085.1 Geobacteraceae bacterium
GCGGTGGGCATGTCTTGCGCGATCATTCTACGGATCAATCCGCAACACAGCCAGTGACCGGCTCCTTAGCCCTTGCAAGCACTACGGGGCCCTATTTTACCGGGCCACCGGGGTCTCTGAAGGGAATGCCGCTAATAAGGTCAACTGTTCATCTCCTTTCAAAGTGCGCAGACCGAGAAACTTAACCCATCCTGAATCGACTTTTTGATTGGATTTTGACGCTTCACCTTGCGCCTCGAACCTCGCACCTCGAGCCTGAGGTACTAAATTTGTGAAATGTGTAGACCTGACCCCAATCATTCCACGGCCCTTGTCGCGTGTACTGCGTCTCGGGTTCTATAGCGCGACTTGCGGACCATCCGGGGGCCAAACAGGAGGGCCCCCGCCAGGGTGGTCGAAGCGTAGACGGTAGGTTCTCCTGTCGTGCAGGTGCTCGGTGCCAATCGATTGCGCGTACGACATGCCAAGCGCAGCGTCAGGCCCTTTTCTGCGTACTCTTTTGGGCCAGCAAAAGAGTACGGCGTCTGGCGGGACGCGACCCGCCGGTTTTAAGATCGGGTGGCGCGTGGCGGGTAGCGCGAAGTGCGAAAAGGCAAAACCTGAAGCGACAACTGGGGACACTCTATTTTGAGTGTCCCCAGTTTGAGGTGCGAGGTGCGAACAATCATAATCAAGACTGTTGACACCTGCAGGCTTGGGTTATCGCTCTGAGCAAAGGTCTCGGGAAGGGGCGGCTGCAATCGATCGCACCCTACCCGAGGGCCAAAGCCGCATAGATGCGTGCCGCGGCCTCGACCTCGGCAAGGCTGGTCTGCTCTTCGGCGGTATGCGCCGTCTCAAGCGACCCCGGTCCGAGGATCAGCGGTCGGCTGCCGGCCTGGAAAAACAGGTTGCCGTCGGAGTGGGAGCGGAAGGGCACGAACTCCAGCGGCAAGTTGAGTCGCGGGCAGACCTCTTCGAGGACTCCCATCAGCCGGTTGTCCAAGTCCAGCTGGTACCCGCCGGCTTCGAAATCGAAGGTTGCCTCGAGGTCGAGCCCCTTGATGGTGCGTCGCGCATGGTCGAGGATGCTTTCCAATTCGCTGCGCACCTGGGCCGGGTTGACGCTCGGCGAAAGATGCAGGTCAATCATTGTCTCGCAACGGTCAGGGACCACGAAACCGGCCCGCGAGGAGCTCATCTCGCGAATCGAGTAGACCAGCTTTGATGTTTCCTGGTCGAACAGGGGCGAGCGTTCCAACTGCAGCAGCACCCGCAGCATCGATTCGATGGCGTTGTGGCCCAGTTCGGGAAGGGAGGAGTGGATGCGTCGCCCCTGGGTCACCATGGCGATTTCCATGTAGCCGAAGTGGCTGAATGCCGGCAGCAACGAGGTCGGTTCACCGATCACCACCCATTCCGGGCAGTCCTCCTGCAGGAAGCGCACGCTGCCGTCACCGTTCTCCTCCTCGCCGACGACCAGCAGCAGCCCGAGGGACGGGCGCTGTTCTTCCGGCAAAGTCGCCAGTGCCAGCCAGGCCTCGACCATCGCCGCGCAGCCGCCCTTCATATCCGCGCTGCCGAGGCCGCGCACCACTCCCCACTCTTCGACCGCGGCATATGCGTCGATGTCCCAGGCGGCCACGGTGTCGACGTGTCCGACCAGGTAGAGCGCCGGCTCCCCCCGGCCCATGGTCGCCACCAGGTTGTAGCGTTCCTCCTCGACCACTTGGCGACGTACCGGGATCCCGGATGCGGCCAGGCGCTCTTCGAGGTAGAGCTGGATATCCTCCTCCTTGCCGGAAGGGGAATAGATATCGACCATCTCCATCAGGGTTTGCCGCAGACGTTGCGGATCAATCGCGTCCCAGACCTTTTCGAGGCGTTCGTTCATGAGCGGACTGACCTGCGTCTTTGCCGCGGGCGGGAAAGGTTGAGGGTCATATAGACATGTTTCTGGATGTTGTTGAAGCCCTGCTTCTTGAAAAAGTTGATACCCGCCTCGTTGTCGGCATCAGTATCGATGACAATCATGCGGACACCCTGTTCGACCATGCGTTTTTTCAGCTCGGCAAAGAGTTTATGGCCCGCTCCGCTTTTCTGCAGGCCAGGGCGCACGCCGATCCACACCAGGTAGCCATACTTCCAGGCCGAGTTCAGCTTATCAACCGTGGTGCCAAGTGCGAACCCGACAATCTCGCTGTCGAGTTCCGCCACCAGGCAGAGTTCGTTGTCTGAGTTGAACAGCGTGGTTATTTCGTATTCGTCCCAGGTGCGGTACATGCTAGGCGAGAAGTCCGAGGTGAACAGCCGTTCCCCCAGGTGAAACACCGCTGCCAGGTCGTCGATGGTCAACCCGCGGATTTCGAGCAGTTCTTCTTCTATAATCTTGGTCATCATTCACCCACTGTAAAACTGAAATGTGTCAAAGCTGTTGACCTATTGAGCATAGCAGATAAAGAAAAACCTTTGAGTGAAAAAAGGTTTTCCAACAGGAGACAGAGAACTGAATCCGGTCATTAAGGCGCGAGGTTGATGCTGAGTGGAATCCCGAAGCAAGGCATCAGACCGGTTCGTGGCGTTTCACATCCTTGACCCTGAGCTGGATCGACTCACGGCCCTGGTAACGGTTGATCTGCGGTGAGACCAGCAAATCGATCTCGCCCCGGAATTCATCACGGCGATCGAGCATCCCAAAAGCGATGGCCGGGTGGCTGAACGCCCCCTGGCAGGCGGTGAAGCGCAGGTGGCTGTCGCCGACCGCCTGGACCTGCATGGCCCGGGCGGCCTCGACGACCAGCAAGGGTTCGGGGTTGCCCATGCCAAAGGGCGCCAGCCCTTCCAGCTGACGCAGGGTTTCCAGATCGAGATCTTCGAGCAGCAGGACTCCATCGTGGAGCAACTTCGGCATCAGGTCTTCGGCAGACAACTCGGTCCTGGCATGCGCCTCCAGGGCTGCGGCAAAGCCGGCGACCTGTTCTTTACCCAGGGACATCCCTGCCGCCATTTCATGCCCGCCGAAGGTCGCAAGGTGCCCGGCACAGGCTTTAAGACCCGCGTAGAGGTGATAACCGCGGATTGAGCGTGCCGATCCCTTGCCACCCTCACCGGCCAGGGCAATCAGTACGGTCGGCCGGTGATAGCGTTCGACCAGGCGGCTGGCGACGATGCCAATCACGCCCGGGTGCCAACCTTCCCCACCGAGAATGATGGCGTGGGTATGGTCGGCCGAAAGGTCTGCGACAGCGGCCTCGGCTTCGCGCAGAGTCTGCTTTTCCAGATCCCGGCGTTCACGATTGCATTGATCGAGGTAACGCGCCGCCTGCAATGCGCGCACCATGTCCTCTTCCAGCAGCAGGGCAACACCGAGTCCGGCATCCTCCATGCGTCCAGCCGCATTCAGACGTGGGGCCAGTTGAAAACCGACCACCCCGCAATTGACCATTTTGACCCCGGCGACCTGCTTGAGTGCCCGCACGCCTGCGCGCTGACCCGATTCCAGGAGGCCAAGGCCGTGCCGGGTCAGGGTGCGATTGATATTCAGTAATGGGACCAAATCGGCAATCGTGCCGAGCGCGACAAGATCCAGGTACTGGCGCAGGTCCGGTTCCTCCCGTTTATCGAACCAGCCGGCATCACGCAAGCTTTTGCGCAGGGCGACCAACAGGAAGAAGGCGACGCCGACCCCGGCCAGAGAGGAAAACGGAAACCGTGATTCCGGGCGTTGCGGGTTGATGACGGCCAGGGCCTCCGGCAAGGTCGGCGGTGGCTGGTGATGGTCGGTGATGATCAGGTCGATGCCGAGTTCACCGGCCAGGGCGGCCTCGGCATGGGCGGAGACGCCGCAATCAACGGAAACGACCACCCTCGTCCCCCGCCCTGCCGCATCCTGCAAAGCCTCTGCCGAGAGTCCATAGCCGTCTCGCAGGCGCAACGGGATATGATATTCGAGTTCATGGCCTCCCAGCGCCCCCAGGCCGGCGAACAGCAGGACAGTCCCGGTAATCCCGTCGACATCATAATCACCGTGAATGGCGATCTTTTCCCCGTTCACGAGCGCTGTCTGAAGGCGGCTGACGGCTGTCTCCATGTCCGGGAGCAGAAAGGGGTCGGGCAGATCGGCAAGACGGGCGGCGAGGAACTGACGTGCCGACTCGATGGAATGGTTACGACCGATCAACAGCCGGGCGACCAGATGTGACAGCTGCAGATGCGCACAGAAATCATCGAGCCCTGTCAAGTCGGTTGATTGACTACGTGCCACCCAGAGTCGTTCGGTTACTGGCTGCATGATTAACCGCCCAGGTCAGAAGGCACCGCAGACGGCAGCTCGACAAGAGATCGATCGCGCAAGATCCTGCGTCGGCCGTCACAGAGAGCATGAACGCGGCAGGAAAACCAACGGGAGGGAGGAGAGATTCTGATCAGCATAACGATAAAAGTCGGCGCAAAGATGCAGGGAGACAAACTTATGCCTGGATCGGGAGGCTTCCTGGCAAACGTTTTCGGATTGTGCGGCTTTGCCTCACGCCCCTATGGGGGCCTCGAGACAAGAAGGTCGGACCGGACAGAAGTCCCGGCCCGACCCGGACGTGGCTATTTCTGAACCGGCGGATTGGTCCTCAAAAGTTCCAGGTCCTGACGGACCCGGTCCGAGCCGGGACCGTTCGGATTGATTTCCAAAAAACGCGTCCAGGCTTGCTGGGCCTTGGCGAAGTCCTGCAGATCATACCGGTAAACAATGCCGAGGTTGAAGACACTGGTTGCGTGGGTCGGGTCGATCTCGCTGGCCTTGCTAAAGTTGGCAATGGCGCGATCAAACCAGCCGAGACGTTTGAACATGACCCCCTGGTCGGTGAGCACGTCCGGGGAATTCGGCTGGATTTCAAGGGCCTTGTCATAGGCTTCGATTGCATCCATGAATTGGTTGCTGTCGAAATACTCGTTGCCAAGCGCGGTCCAGGCCTGGAAGTTGCCAGGGTCTGCAGCAACAATATTTTTCAGCTCCGCGACTTTCTTCTGCGTGTTCACAATCGGCGCCTGACCGGGTGGTGCGGACGAGGTCGCCGGGACAGTTTGATTAGAGGTTTTCTTCCCGACAACCAAGCCGATGACCAAGCCTGCGACCAGGGTCACGACGGCAATCAGCAGGGCTTCTTTTTTCATTTAGTGCTCCCTTGTGCAAGCGCTTGTTTCGCTTTGCCGGTACGAAAATCGTCCCAGAAAATCAGCACCGGGCTGGCGACGAAAATCGAGGAGTAGGTACCGACCAGGATACCGATGAGCAGCGCGAAAGCGAAGTTATGAATCACACCTCCGCCGAAGATAAAGAGGGCGACAACGACCAGCAGGGTCGTCCCGGAGGTCAGAATGGTCCGCGACAGGGTCTCGTTGATGGAATGGTTGACAACTGAACCGAAGCCCTGTTTCTGGTGCTTGCCGTAATTTTCGCGAATCCGGTCATAAACGATGATCGTATCATTCAGCGAATAGCCAATGATGGCCAGGAAAGCGGCGATAATCGGCAGGTCGATTTCCCGACCGGTGATTGAAAAAGCGCCGAGTGTGATCAGCACGTCATGGATCAGGGCGATCACGGCCCCGATGGCAAAGCGCAGTTCAAAGCGCCATGTGACGTAGATGAGGATCCCGATCATCGCGTAGACGACCGACAAAAAACCCTTTTCGCGCAAATCCTTGCCGACCTGCGGACCGACCATCTCCAGCCGGCGGATTTCGTACTTGCCCTGACCGTAACTGGTGTCGAGGCTGCCGGACACCAGCGCGGACAGGTCTCGTTCCTCGTCCGATTTCTGAATCCGGATCAGGAATTCGTTGGGATCATCACCAAAGTGCTGGACGACCACCGTGCCGAGGTTCAGTGGGGACAGGCTGTCCTTGATCGTGGCGGCGTCAGTGTTTTCGTTGAACTTGACCTGAACCAGCGTACCGCCGACAAAATCGATGCCGTAGTCCGGGCCGCCCTTGACGACCAGCGATGTCAGGCCGATGAGAATCACGATTCCGGAAAGAATCAGCGCCAGCTTGCGCCTGCCGACAAAGTCGATATTGATATCATTCTTGATAATCTGCATTGAGAACTCCTAGATGCTCAACCGGTTCACCTTACCGCGTGACAGGTAAAGGTCGAAAATAAGCCGCGAAACAATGACCGCAGTAAAGAGCGACGAGATAATACCGATTGACAAAGTCACGGCAAAACCCTTGACCGGACCGGTACCGAACTGGAAGAGCACCAGGGCAGCAATCAGCGTGGTGACATTGGCATCGATAATCGTCAGTTTGGCTTTTTCATAGCCAGCCTCGAGGGCCGCCCGCGGGGTCCGCCCAAGGCGCAGCTCCTCGCGGATACGCTCAAAGATCAGCACATTGGCATCCACCGCCATACCGATCGTCAGAACGATGCCGGCAATACCCGGCAGGGTCAGGGTTGCACCGAAAATCGACAACATGGCCATAATGAAGATCACGTTCAGGATCAGCACCACGTCGGCCACCAGACCGGAGACCTTGTAGTAGATGAGCATGGCCAAAACGACCAGCAAACCGCCGATCAAGACCGAAAGAATCCCCTGGTTGATCGAATCCTGGCCGAGGGACGGGCCCACGGTACGGTTTTCGAGAATGTTGACCGGGGCCGGCAGTGACCCGGCGCGCAGTACGATCGCCAGGTCCGTCGCCTCCTGCTCGGTGAAGTTGCCGCTGATCTGGGCGCTGCCACCGGAGATCCGCTCACGGATGACCGGGGCGGAATAGACGGTATCATCGAGGACGATTGCCATGCGCTTACCGACGTTGGCCGCGGTAATCTGGTCGAAGCGTTTGGCTCCGATGGCATTGAAGTCGATGGCCACATAGGGCTCGTTGAAGCGGTTGTCGATGCGCACCTGGGCGTTGGACAGCAGGTCGCCGGTCAGGACGGTTTTGCTCTCCACCACCTGAGGAATCTCGGAGACGGCCCCACTGCGGGGATCAACCCGACGTTCGTAGAGCAGCTGCCCGCCGGGGGGCAATTTCCCGGCTACGGCGTCCTGCGGGCTGACATTCTCCATCACCATCTTGAATTCAAGGCGCGCCGTCTTGCCGAGCAGGTCGATGGCACGCTTGGGATCTTTGACCCCCGGCAGCTGGATCAGAATGCGATTGTCTTCCTGGCGCTGCAGGGTCGGCTCACTGACGCCGAACTGGTCGACACGGTTGCGCAGCGTCTCAAGGGCCTGGCGCACGGCATACTCGCGGACCGCCTCGATTTCCTTGTCGCTCAGACGATAGTTCTTCTGGATGTAGCCGCCATCGCTGGTCAACGTCATCGGTTCAAGGCTCGGGAAAGACTCGGCCATAATGGCATCCGTCTGCTTGCCCGCCTCCTCGTCATACACGGTGATGACGATACGTTCGCCGGGAAGCCGATCGACCCGCTTGAAAGTCACATCCTTTTCACGCAGCAGTTCTTCGGTCTGGTCGACAACCGTATCGAGACGGCTTTCCACGGCTTTATCCGCATCGACGCCAAGCACCAGGTGCATGCCGCCCTGCAGGTCGAGACCGAGATGGATTGGATCAAAGGCCTTGCGCCACCAGTCAGGCAGACTGCTGCCGAAGAGTGTCGGCCCGAGCGAGACCAGGGCCAGCACGAGGCAGGCCAGCACCATGCCGGTCCTAATCTTGATGCTATTGGACATTCTGTTGCATCTCCTTTCAACCGGCCCGCAGATCACGGGCCGTCCTGTTTTTATACGTCAGCGCTATTCTGCGAGTTGATCGGACTTGGTGCCGACGATAGAACTGCGGCTGATCTTGATGCGCACGTTGCTGGCGATCTCCAGGGTCACCAGGGCGTCCTGAACCGCCACGACCTTGCCATGGATTCCGCCGGCGGTCACCACCTGGTCCCCGGCCTTGAGGCTGTTGACCAGCTCCTTGTGCTGCTTGGCACGTTTCTGCTGCGGACGAATCAGCAGGAAATAGAAGATGGCGAACATGACGACCAGCATGATGATCCCTTCCATTCCGGAACCGCCACCCTGCTGTCCTGCACCACCTGCCATGGCATAAGCATTGGTTGCAAACATAATTTTTTCCTCCTTAGTTAAGGATCAATAAAAGTTGAGTACGACTGTCAAATATAACCGGTCAAAGCCTCAGGCTTCAGCAGCTGCTATGCGTTTCCGGTAGAATTCATCACGAAACGCGCTGAACGTACCGGCAGTGATCGCTGCCCTCATCCCCTGCATGAGGTGCAGATAGTAATACAAGTTGTGGGTAGTATTCAATACCGATGCGAGGATTTCGTTACTTTGATAAAGATGGCGCAGATATGCACGGCTGTAGTTGCGGCAGACGGTGCAGGAACACTCTGCGTCGATCGGTCCCTGGTCTTCGGTAAAGCGCGCCTGTTTGATGCTGATTTTGCCGAAGCTGGTAAAGAGCACACCATTGCGGGCATTGCGCGTCGGCATGACGCAGTCAAACATGTCGGCCCCCCGCGCCACCGCCTCGACCAGGTTTTCAGGCGTCCCGACCCCCATGACGTAGCGGGGATGGTCCTGCGGCAGCAGCGGCAGCGACCACTCCATGACCTGGTACATGACGTCCGCCGACTCGCCCACCGACAAGCCACCCAGGGCGTAGCCGTCAAAACCGATTTTAAGCAGTTCCATGGCACTCTGTTGCCGCAAGTCCCGGTCCATGCCTCCCTGGACAATGCCGAACAAGGCGGCACTCGGGTCGGAACGCGCCGTCTTGCTGCGTGCGGCCCAGCGGCTTGAACGAGCGGTCGAAGCAGCCACATACTCGCGTGTCGCCGGATGAGGGATGCACTCGTCGAACACCATCATGATATCCGCGCCCAGTGCCTCCTGAACGGCAATCGACAATTCAGGGGTCAGGATGTGCGCGCTGCCGTCGAGATGAGACTGGAAACGCACGCCGTCTTCGTCAATCTTGCGCAGATCGCCGAGGCTGAACACCTGAAAGCCGCCGCTGTCGGTCAAAATCGGGCGATCCCAGTTCATGAACCGGTGCAGACCGCCGAAGCGTGCCAAACGCTCATGACCGGGGCGCAGGTAAAGATGGTAGGTGTTGCCCAGGATGATCTGGGCACCGATCTCCTTGAGCTGCTCGGGGAGCATTCCCTTGACCGTGCCCTGGGTACCGACCGGCATGAAGACCGGGGTTTCGACGGCTCCTCGGCGCGTATGGAGGGTCCCGCGGCGAGCCTGCGTGTCGTGACACACGTTGTGCAGCTCGAACTTCACCGGCCCTGCATGGGAGTATATTTTTTGACTCTGCTTGTCACCCATGATGTGTTGCTCTTCGCATCTCTCGTCCCGCGTTCTTCGTGCCGTTATTCGATCAACATGCAGTCGCCGTAGCTGAAGAACCGATAGCCACGCTCAATCGCCTGCCGGTACGCTTCAAGGACGACATCCCGCCCGGCAAAAGCCGAAACCAGCACCAGCAGTGTCGACTTGGGGAGGTGGAAATTGGTGATCAGGGCATCAACCATCCGAAACCGGAACCCCGGCATGATAAAGAGGTTCGTTTCGCCCTGACCGGGATAAATCCGGCCATCCTCGTGGACCGCGTGTTCGAGGGTCCTGGTCACTGTGGTCCCCAGGGCGACGATACGGCGTCCGGCAGCCCGCGCGGCATTGATGCATTCTGCAGTCGCCGCTGGGATTTCATAAGCTTCTGAATGCATACGGTGCTCATGCAGATTCTCGGTGCGGACCGGCAGGAAAGTCCCCGGCCCGACGTGCAGGGTAATGCCGCAAACATCGATTCCGCGCTCCGCCAAATCAGAAAAAGTCCCGGCCGTAAAATGCAAACCTGCGGTCGGAGCAGCCACCGCACCAGGGTTGCTGGCAAAGACCGTCTGGTAACGGTCCTTGTCCTGGTCGTGATCGTCCCGGCGAATGTACGGAGGCAAAGGCATATGCCCGACACGCTCCAGAACTTCATGGAAAGCTCCCGGACAGCTAAAACGTACCAGCCGCTGGCCGTCATCCTCTTGTTCAAGAACCTCGCCGCGGAGCCCCTCGCTGAAATCCAGCAGGCTGCCGACCCGCAGCGGTTTTGAACTGCGCGTCATGCAACGCCAGATATTCTGTCCCTGATCTATCTGCCGAACCAGCAGTAGTTCCAACTGCCCGCCGCTTGCTTTCCGTCCCAGCAACCGGGCCGGCAGGACGCGGGTTTCATTGCGGACCAGGAGGTCCCCCTGGCGAAGCAGCAGAGGCAGTCGGGCGAACTGCTGGTGGGCAATCTGCCCGGACGACCGATCCAGACACAGCAGACGGGATGCGCTGCGCTCGCCCAGCGGCTGCTGGGCAATCAACGCCTGCGGCAGGGGGAAATCAAATTCACTCAACAGCATTGGTGTCTTTGCTCTTGCAAATACATATTGACTTATATATATAGCTATCTCTTGACCAGATAAACAATCAGCAGGCCAACAAGCATGAAGACCAGGCCAAGAACGCGCAGCGCATTGTCGTTCATCCGGAAGAGTTCACTCAGCATACGCTTGGTCCGGCGCGGCGACAGAAACCACGGGACACCTTCGACAATCAGGACGACACCGAGCACGATGATCAGGGATTCGACAAACATGAGCGGGAGAAAGTGTCCTTAACAGTTTAATGGCGTGCCATGAGACGGTTTTTAGCCTATAATCCGGTCGAGCAGTGCTGTCTTGGGCGGGAAGCTCGATTCAAGGGCAGCAAAACCAAACAATCGTATAGAGTTGTATCTCATGTGTCAAGATAAGACGTTTTTGTCCGCACGAGACATTTCCGAAGCCTGAAACCTCTTGCCCCATATGTGGTTGTTACGTGTATTATGAAGACAGTTCAAAGAGTTTTACGACCAGGTACCGCTGAAACCAGACAATGAATTCTCTCAAGATAAAATTCCTCGGCTTGTGCTGCGCCATACTGCTGGCTGCTATCGGCCTGACGACCTGGTACAACCTGCAGACCCAGAAAGCCTTGCTTAGCCAGGTGGCGGCCGAGCATGGCCGCATGCTCGCCGAGACGATCCGCAACAGCATCATTAGCGACATGGCCAACGGCAAGAACGACCAGGTCGGGCATATTCTCGGCGAGATCAACAACGAGCCGTCCATCGACAATGTACGGATCTTCGACGAGTCGGGGCGCATCCTGATGTCAGCACGTCCCGAAGAGATCGGCACCCTGGCCTCAACCGTTGATTTGCAGGCCTATCGTTCCGGCAACTACTCCTATTTGAGCAGCATGTCTGATCACGAGCACTTTAACTCGATTGTGCCGATCTACAATCAGCAGCCCTGCTATGCCTGCCACGATCAAAGCATCAAAGTGCTGGGCATCCTGAACCTGCAGCTGTCCCTTGACTCCCTGGCCAACATGCAAAGCAGCGGGCGTAATGCGACGGTCATCACCTCCGGAGTTATGATGGTGATCCTGCTGCTGAGCATCATGATTTTTCTGATCGTTTACGTCGACACGCCGATTCGCAAGCTGGTTAGAGCCATGGACCAGGTCGAACAAGGGCACTTTGAGCAGGCGAATACGACGGTCACCAGTTCCGATGAGATGACCCTGCTCTCCTCCAAGTTCAATGTCATGGTGCAGCGCCTGAGGGACCTGATGGACAATACCGTCAAACACGAACGGGAGCTCGCCATCAGCCATGAGAAACTCGCCCATAACGATGAACTTCAAGCCATGAAGATGTCCCTGCAGGAACGTCTCCTGGAAATTGAGTACCTGAACATCAACCTTGAGGAACGGATCGAGGAGATCGAGGAGGCCAACTACAGGATCGCCGACCTTGCGAGTGAATTGGACGAAAAGAACGTTGGCCTGACCCGGGCGGTCGACCGTCTCCAGGCTCTCTACAAGATGGGGCTGGCGATCAACGCCACCATCGACCTCGACAAGCTGCTGAACCTGCTGAGCAGGAAAAGCGTGGAGACGATGAATGCCCAAGTCGGCTACATCCTCATCCTCAATGAGAAATCCGGCAAGCTAACGATCGGTGGTGCCGCCGGCCTCAGCGACGCGTTGGATTGCAATCGGGCAATACATCTCGAACCTGGCGGGATCACCTACTGGGTCATAAACAACAAACAGGCGAAACTTGTCGAAGATATCGACAAGGCAAGTGAGTTCAACAGGACGAGCAGCCTGGGATTCGACCGCAAATCGGTGATTTGTGCCCCCCTGACTGACAAACAGAGTGTGATTGGCACGATCACCATCGCCAATCCTGTCGACGACTCATACTTCACCCAGGCCGACCTTGAACTGCTGTCGACCATTGCAGCTCAAGCCAGCGTCGCGATACGCAACGCCCGGCTCTACGAAGAGCAGGAGAATACCTATCTCAGTACCGTTCGGGCCCTGGTCTCCGCAATCGAAGCCAGCGATGCCTATACCCGCGGCCATTCTGACCGGGTGACCCGCTACAGCGTGGCCCTGGCCAAGAGAATCGGGCTGGACGGCGAACCTCTCAAGCAGCTCGAGCAGGCAGCCGTTCTGCATGACATCGGCAAGATCGGAATCGACATGGCCCTGCTCCACAAGAAGGAAAAACTGACCGCCGCCGACATCGATGTCCTCAAACTACACCCCTCAATCGGCGTACGCATCCTTGAACCGATTCATTTCCTCGGCACGGTGCGCGACATCATCGAACAGCACCATGAACGTTTTGACGGCAAGGGTTACCCGAAAGGACTGAGTGGTGAGGAATGGCGGATCGAGGGGAAAGTTCTGGCTGTTTGCGACACCTACGATGCAATGACATCCGACCGGCCTTACCGCAAAGCCCTGTCCCATAACATTGCCATCCAGGAAATCATTGATAACTCAGGAACGCAATTCGACCCGCAGGTAGCCGCCGCGTTTGTTGAATTATTCAATGAGGGGCAACTCACCAGTTGAGCATCCCGCCCCGTTAAGACGGTTGATCACCACCAGGCAGGACGCCCTCCGCAACCGTTTCCTCCTCGGCACCCCGCCCCCCCTGCCGGCAAGTGAAGCCCCTTCCACAACGCTCAGGCGCAGAGCAAGAGAGTCCAGCGAAGCGAGCCGGAGCCATACGGTTTGTGCGGCCAAATGGGCTATGGGAAGACCGGAGGGATCAGTAAACCAGTGGTTTCCGGCAGCGCCAGCATCAGGTTCATGTTCTGTACGGCTTGTCCTGCGGCCCCCTTGACCAGGTTGTCAATGGCCGCGAGCACAACCACCCTTCCGGTGCGCTCGTCGAGCGCCAGGCCAATGTCGCAGAAGTTGCTGCCGCGGACCTGGGAAATATTGGGCAGACGACCCTGCTGCAGGACCCTGACAAAGGTCTCGCCTGCATACCTCTTACGATAAAGTGAGTGCAGAGCGTCCAGCGTCAGTGGTGCTCCCAAGCTGGCATAGCAGGTACTGAGAATGCCCCGGTTGACCGGCAGCAGGTGCGGCGTGAAGCTGATCGTCACGTCCCTCCCGGCCAGTTGGCCGAGCGTCTGTTCGATTTCAGGAGTGTGCCTGTGTCTCGGCAGGCCATAGGCCTTGAAACCTTCATTGACCTCGCAGTAGAGGCTGTCGACTTTGGCCGCCCGACCGGCGCCACTGGTCCCCGATTTGCTGTCGACGATAATGGTCGCTGGATCGATCAGGCGACCTTCCAGCAGTGGCGCGAGGGCCAAGGCCACACTGGTAGGATAACAGCCGGGGTTGGCAATCAGCCGGGCCGCCGGGATCTCTTTGCGGAACAGTTCAGGGAGCCCGTACACAGCTTCGGCGAGCAGTTCCGGAGCGGTATGCGCCTGGTACCATTCTTCGTAGACGGCCTGGCTTCTGATCCGGAAATCGGCCGAAAGATCGACCACCCGGCAACCGGCTTCCAGCAAGGCGGGGATCATCTCCATGGCAGCCTGATGGGGAACGGCCGTAAACACCAGGTCAGCGCGATCCGCAAGCCTCGCAGGATCGACATCCTCGAACACCAGATCCAGACTCCCCTGGAGAGAAGGAAAAACTTCGCCCACCGACTGACCGGCATATTGCCGCGAGGTCACGCTCACCAGTTGCGTGGCGGGGTGCCGCGAAAGCAGCCGCAACAGCTCGACTCCGGTGTAACCGCTTGCGCCGACGACAGCGACTCGCTGCATATTCACTCCTTAAAATGGTTGCGCATAACAGCGCTTCAGACGTCAAGAGACCAGGCATGGAACAACCAGGGCAACGATTGCTCGCTAGTGTCTTTGCGCCATTGTGCTGATACTTCGGTTTTTTTACAGGGGCATTGCCCCCTGAACGCAGAAAGGGAAACCCGCAGGTTTCCCTTTCCAACCAAATATCCAGACGGCCGAAAGGCCGCGGGAAATTAACGCTTGGAGAACTGGAAGCTGCGGCGGGCTGCACGCCGACCGTACTTCTTGCGCTCCTTGATACGACTGTCGCGGGTAATGAAACCGGCTTTCTTCAGCGATGCGCGCAGTTCCGGGTCGGCTTCGAGGAGCGCCTTGGTAATGCCGTGCTTGATCGCACCGGCCTGACCGGACGGACCGCCGCCAGAGACGTTGACGCTGACATCGAACTTGCCGATATTTTCGGTCAGTTCGAGAGGCTGGCGGACAACCATCTTGGAGGTCGGGCGCCCGAAATACTCGTCGATCGTGCGCTTGTTAATGGTAATTTCACCGGTTCCCGGTTTGATCCAGACACGGGCAACCGAGGTTTTTCTCTTACCGGTGGCGTAAAATTTCTGTTCGGCCATCGTCATCTATCTCCTGAATTCCCTTAAACCTGAAGTTCTTTGGGCTGCTGTGCCTGATGCGGGTGATCGGCACCGCAATAGACTTTGAGTTTTTTGAACATCTGACGGCCGAGCTTGTTCTTCGGCAACATCCCCTTGACTGCTCGCTTGATCAGCTCTTCGGGGGTTTTCTCAAGCATCTTGCCGGCTGGGATCGTGGTCAGACCGCCGGTGTAGCCACTGTGGCGATAATACATCTTCTGGCTGAGCTTGTTGCCGGTCAGACGTATCTTCTCCGCATTGAGGACGATGACAAAGTCACCGGTGTCAACGCTCGGCGTGTAAATGGCCTTGTGCTTGCCGCGCAGGACCCGGGCAATTTCGGTGGCCGCCCGGCCCAGGACTTTGTCTTCCAGATCGACAACGTACCAGTCTTTCTGGAGTTCTGCTTTCTTGGCAACTGGAGTGCTCATTGCTATCCTCTCTATATCAAATCTGTAAGTTTAACGGGGCTCACAGAAACTGGAAATCTAGTCAAAAGGCCCAGTGTTGTCAAGCTTTTTTTCGATGCACGCGACAGTTAATTTTCAGGCCTGCGGCAGAACTAATTCGGCACGAAGCAGTGGTTCGCCGGGATCCTGCTGCAAAGCGCCGCCAGAAGGGTCACGGCGCCTTCGAGATCTGCCCAGTCGAGGACCTCGACGGGAGTGTGCATGTAGCGCAGCGGGATACTGACCAACGCGGTCGCTACGCCGCCGCGGGCGAGCTGCATGACATTGGCATCGGTCCCGGTTGCGCGCGGGATGCCCATAACCTGGCAGGGGATATCTTCCTCTGCCGCCGTTGTTTTGAGCAGATCGAACAGAGCTGGATTGATGTTTGGGCCGCGGGCAATGATCGGACCGTTGCCAAGCCGAATCTCACCTGCATCCTTGTGGTCGGCATCCGGGTAGTCACTGGCGAACCCGACCTCGACGGCAATGCCGATGTCGGGCTGGACACCGTAGGTGCTGGTCATCCCACCGCGCAGGCCGATCTCCTCCTGGACCGTGGAGACACCGTAAAGATCGACCGCCAGGTTGTTGCGTTGACGCACCTCGCGCAGGACCTGGGCAACGATGAATGCGCCCATCTTGTCATCCAGGGCCCTCGAGGTCAGTCGGGTTCCCTGCAGTCGTTCAACTCCGACACTGAAGGTGACTGGATCGCCGACCGCTACCAGCTTGACCGCTTCGGCCTTATCCGTGCAGCCGACATCGATGAACTGGCTTTTAAAAGGGACCACCTTGTCACGGTCCTTCGTTTCGATCTGATGAATCGGACGTTTTCCAACCACCCCCGGAACCGGCCCGCCGGCGGCATGCACGGTGACCCGCTGGCCCGGCACCAGGTGTGCGTCAACCCCGCCGATCGGCGCGAAGAACAGATAGCCCTGGTCATCGATATATTTGACCATGAAGCCGACTTCATCGCAGTGCCCGGCCAGCATCAGGCGTGGCGCCCCTTCGGGACCCGCAATATGGGCGATCACGTTGCCCATGACATCGGTCCGGAGATCATCGGCGACCCCGGTCAGGGCCTTGCGAATCACCCGCTGGGCCGGCTGTTCGAAACCTGAGGGACTCGGCGCTTCAACCAGTTCCTTGAAAAATTGGAAATCCTGTTCGTTCATGAGTCTTTGGTCCTTAACAGAGCTGTTTTAATCGACGAGTGGGTCCATACCCCGTGGCTTGCCAAGGGGCAGTTCAATGATGTGGATGGCAACGCAGAGGCGCTGAGACCCAGAGGAGGCATTGCAGACAAAACGGAATCACTCTGCGTCGCAGCGCCTCCGCGTTGATTCTTGTTCTGCGCAAACGCTTACGGTTGATTATACCAGCTCACCAAGCAGGGAATTACGATAAGCCCGGACGATCTTCACCTGTGCCAGGGTCCCGGAAAGTTCTGCGGGGCCTGAAAAATTAACGATCCGGTTCCAGGTGGAGCGGCCGAACAGCTGCCCCGCCCCCATCTTGCTCTCCCCTTCGACCAGAACGTCCTGGACCGTTGCGACATCTGCTTCCCAGGTCTGGCGGCTGATCTCCTGCTGCAGGGCAAGCATGCGATCGAAACGCTCCTGCTTGACCTCTGCCGGAGTGGCGTCGACGATCTCAGCGGCTCCGGTTCCCCGGCGCGGCGAGTAGATGAAGGAATAGATTTCCGCGTAGCGCACCTCCTCGAGCAGGGACATGGTCGCCGCAAAATCCACTTCGCTTTCGCCGGGGAAGCCGACGATAATATCAGAACTCAGTCGGATCTCCGGGCAAACCTCATGCAGGCGCTTGACAATGGCCAGGTAGCGTTCACGCGTATAGCCACGGTTCATGGCCCGCAGGATGTCGTTGGAACCGCACTGTACCGGCAGGTGCAGGTGCTTGCAGAGCTTTTCGAGTCGCCCGAAGCATTCGATCAGTGCATCGGAGAGGTCTTTCGGATGCGACGTGGTAAACCGGATCCGGTCGATGCCGTCGATCGCGTTGACCTCCTCCAACAGGGCGGCGAAACTGAGCTCGCCCGCTTCCTTGGTCCCGTAGGAATTGACATTCTGACCGATCAGCGTCACCTCGCGAACACCCTGCAGCGCCAGCTCGCGAATTTCGGCGAGGATTTCAGCGCTTGGCCGACTGATTTCCCGCCCCCGCACCAAAGGCACCACGCAGTAGCTGCAGAAGTTGTCGCACCCTTGCATGACCGTCACGAAGCGGGTAAAGGCGTCCTGGCCGCTGCGCGCCGGGAAGAGCTGCAGGCGGGTTTCGCGATCGAGGAAGTCCGTCTCCTCGCAGCGCACCCGCTGCTCGGCAACCTGCTGGACCAGTTCCGGGAGGCGGTGCACGTTATGGGTGCCGAACACCAGGTCCAGGTAGGGGAACTCTTCCAGCAGCTGCTTCCCCTCCTGCTGGGCAATGCACCCCCCCATACCGAGGATCAGCGTCGGATCGCGGTCCTTGAGAGGCTTGAATCGCCCGAGGTGGCCATAAGCCTTGCGGACCGCCTTGTCGCGCACGGCACAGGTATTGAGCAGGATCAGGCCGGCCTGTGCCGGCTCATCCACCTGGTGATAGCCGATATGACCAAGCAGATCGACGATCCGCTCCGAGTCGACCACGTTCATTTGGCAACCGAAGGTTTCCAGGTAAAAAGCTCTATTATTCATAGGTTTAAGTCCTAGACCGGGTTCACGGTGCTAGAGAGTAATCAAAAAACCCGGCAAACGCAACAGCAAAGCCGGCGCTCGGCCGCAGGCAGGGGCTGTCCCTACCGATTCGCCTGGCTGTCTCCTGCAGTAACCGCCCCATGATCGGGACAGTCCTTTGCCGCCCCTTGAGCGATCGCCGCCTCAAGCAGATCCGCCGCCAGGCGCGGGTATTCGACGCAGTGCAGGACCAGTTTCTGTTCCTTCCCCCTGTGAACCCGCAGGGTGCCGAGCTCATTCCCTTGGTGGTGGAGACTGAAATAGGTCACGGCGTCCAGTTCCATCGATTCAACCCGGGGTTTGAACAGGCCGCACTGCACAAGGAGTCGACGATCGGTAATCACGTAGAGCACCCGGTTCCACTCCAGGCGAGCCTGGAGGAGGTGACCGACAGAGAGGTAGCCGCTCAGCAGCAGGAAAGGCAGTGGCAGCCAGGCCAGCCAGGCAGAGGCGGAGGTCGCTGCCATCTCGATGCCCAGCATCTGCCAGAAGCCGGTGATGACCAGGAGAACGCAACCGAACAGGGAATGCGGCCAGTTCCTGAAGGTGTAGCAGCGTGGTGCCGGCCGGCCCTTCCAGCGCGCACCTTCACTGCCAGCCAGTTCAAGGCTCCGTTTCATTGCGCACCTGCTGTCGGTACCAGCCGCGCCGCGGCACTTCGGCCGAGTTTGCCGTAAGGATCGGATTCGGCGACCAGCCGGTAAAGGGCCATGGCGCCATGCGTATCACCACTCTTTTCCCTGGCTTCGGCGAGCAGGAAGAGATTCTCGGCCACGGCCAGGAGCCGAACGCTGTCGGCCAGGATCTCATTCGCCTGTTGGTATTTCCCCTGTTGCAGGGACAGGTAGCCGAGCCCCATCAGGGTCCGGTAGTAATCGGGCTGCAATGCGACCGCCTTCTGCAGGTGCAGGCGGGCCGGCTGCAGTTGTTCAGCCCGCAGGTATGCCAGTCCCAGGGCGCCGAGGATGTATGGCTCATCGGGGGTTGTTGCAGCCGCCTGCAGGTAGACGGCAATCGCTTTGCCCAGGTCGTCACGCTGTTCATATTCCCGTGCACTGGCCAGCAGCTCGAAACCAGGCCGCAGCCCCGCGAGCCGCCGGATCGAAGCGGGCAGCGCAGTCGATTCGGTGCGGCCGGTCATGACAGGGCTTTCTCGAACCGCGGTCAGGCAGCTCTGCTCACATGGCTGCTTGGCGTATAAACGGGCCAGGCGGATCGCGGCTGCGTCGGGATCGTAGACCGAACCCGCAGCCGACAGGACCTGATCGGTGGTTTCCGCCATGCTGCGCGACACGGGCTTCCGATAGATATCATCGGCAAGCTGTGCGGCACGATCCAGGATCGAGTCGAGTTCTTTACGACTGTGCACCCCGGCAAGCAATCCTCGACTCACGACGACCCTGCCGCCCGGCAGCGGATAGAGCTCGGCAGCAGTACGGTCGGCCACGGCAATCGTGAGCGGTCTGGCGCCCTGGCGGCTAACCAGGCGATTGAGATCGGCGGCCAGCAACCGGTCGTAGTAGGGGCCGCCGAGCATCTGAATCAATTTGTTGGCCACAAGTTCGCCAACCCTGGCTTGCTGGTCGACTGACAGCTGCGGTGGTTCGACAGGTACGTATTGCGGCAAACTCGCACAGCCGCCAAGCCAGGCCAGCGCGGCAAAAATGCCGATGAGGAATAAGGGGTTTTTCCGGCTTCGCGTCAGCATCGTTTCTTCCGTTGGTTCTGTGATCAAAATATGTATCTTAGGCCATGCCTGGACAACAGACAAGTCCATCACATGGACCCGGCATCTAAGCTGCCGCAGCGGTGTGATTTGCCGGTCGGGCGCAGCCGCTACAAAAAAGCTGCTTGCATTTCCCCGCCAAGTGATTATTATGTCCCGCCCGAACAACCGCACCCCACAAGGTCTATTATATAAGGTATCAACCATGACACGTTATCTGCGCAACATTGCC
>JAHEDT010000049.1 GCA_024641085.1 Geobacteraceae bacterium
AGGCCGAGCAGGCGATCGTCACCCAGTTCGGCAAGCCGGTGAGCGATGTCGTCACACCCGGACTGCATTTGAAAATCCCGTTCGTGCAGAAAGTCAACCGCTTTGAAAAACGCATCCTGAAATGGGACGGTGACCCCAACCAGATCCCGACCAAGGACAAGAGATTTATCTGGGTTGACACCACCGCACGCTGGCGCATCACTGACCCCCTGCTGTTCTACAAGACGGTTGCCACCGAGCGGGGTGCGCAGAGCCGCCTCGATGACATTATCGATTCGGTGGTCCGCGACGCGGTTTCCGGACGGTTGCTGGTCGAACTGGTCCGCGGCAGCGACTATCGGGCCCAGGACGCAGAGCAGGAACGCTTCGAGGTGGAAGGGGTGGAGGTCAAGAAGGAAGAACTGGTCGGCCGCGAGGAGATTTTTGCCGGCATCCTCGAGAAAGCCCGAGCCAGCACCCCGGAGTACGGCATCGAACTGGTCGATGTCCAGATCAAGCGTATCAACTACGTCGAACAGGTCCGGGTCCGGGTCTACGAACGTATGATCAACGAGCGCAAGAAGGTCGCCGCCGAGTATCGCTCCGAGGGGGAGGGTGAAAAGGCCGAGATTCTCGGCAAAATGGGGCGTGAGCTGAAGGAGATCAGTTCCGAAGCCTACCGCAAGGTGCTCGAAGTGCGCGGTGCCGCCGATGCCGAAGCAGCGTCCATCTACGCGGCAGCCTACAACCAGGACAAGGAGTTCTACGCGTTCCTGCGGACCATGGAATCCTACAAAAAGGCCATCCAGCAGAACGGGCGGCTGGTCATTACAACCGACTCGGATTACTACAGGTATCTGAAAAACTCGGAGTAACCCTCGACGAAGCGGCATCATCTTCTCCCGGTGCTTAGGGTGAAGAGCCCCTTCTCATACGGCCCGGCAGCGGGGACAGTCATAACGGCTGTCCCCGCTGCCTTTCATCGGTTGACAAGGCAAGGACTGCTCATGGGAAAGCCCTGGAAGATTCTTGACAGCATCAAGACTGCTGAAGGCCTCCTCGAGCTGCGTCAACGTGATGAGCGCGATTTCCTGATCACCATCGGCGGTCTGGTGCTGATGAACAGCATGGCCAACCGCTCCGAAGTCGTACTCGGGCAGCTCGGTTGCCGTCACCTCACGGAACACAGCGCCCCCCGGGTTCTGGTCGGCGGCCTTGGCATGGGCTTTACACTCAGGGCGGTGCTGGACAGTCTGCCGGCGAGCGCAAGGGTGCTGGTTGCCGAACTGAACCCCGTGGTTGTCAACTGGTGCCGTGGGCCGCTGGCCAGGCTGACCGACAGTGCGGTCAGCGATCCCCGCGTCACGATCGAGATCTGTGACGTCGCCGCCCTGGTCCGGCAATATGCCCAGGCCGGGCCGGCCGAGCATTTTGACGCCATCGTCTTCGATCTCTACAAGGGGCCGCACTTTCGCACCGACCCGCTCAACGACCCGCTATATGGCAGCCGGGCGATCGCCCATGCCCGTGCAGCTCTCAGGCCGGGCGGGGTCTTCGCCGTCTGGGGGGAAAATTACGATGAAGGGTTTGCCAGGCGCCTGCTCAAGGCAGGCTTCAAGGTCGGCAATTCCCGACCCGGACGCGGCGGGCTGCGCCACGCGGTTTTCGTTGCCGAGCGCCTTGAGACCCTTCCGCAGCAACCACTGCAGCGCAAGCGGCAGTCGCCGGGTTGAGCGGACGGTTCAGTCCGGCTTTTCCCTTTCTTCAGACTGCAGTATTCTGTATCCTGAATTTTCCTGGCTTGTCATCCAAAACAGAGACACGAAGTAATATTGAGCCAATGTCGGATTCCGCTCTGAATAGCCCATATCGAACGCAGCTGCTGCAACTGGCCGGACAGGAGATCGGCAGGCGGCTGTTCAATGAACCGCTCGCTGTGCATACAAGTTGGCAGATCGGCGGTCCCGCGGACCTGATGGTGGAACCGGCGAGCCTCGCCCATGTGGCGGCCGTGATCGGTTTCGTTCGTCGTCACGGTATTCCGTTACTGGTGATCGGCCAGGGCACCAACCTGCTTTTCGACGATGCCGGCATGCGCGGTGTCGTTCTCAAACTGGGCGACAACCTGTCCCGGATCGAAATCACCGGCAACCGGATCACGGCCGAGGCCGGGGTTTGGGTGCCAGGCCTGGCACGCCGCGCCATGCTGGCCGGTCTGGGCGGCCTGGAGCACACCATCGGCATCCCAGGCACGCTCGGTGGCCTGGTGCTGATGAACGGCGGCAGCCAGCGCTGTGGGATCGGTGACAATGTGCGGCGGGTCTGGGTGGTCGACCGGGAGGGCTGCGAGCGGACCCTGACCCGTGAAGAATGTCACTTCTCCTACCGGCACAGCGCCCTGCAGGGTACCGGAGCGGTGGTGGTCAAGGTGGAATTGGAGTGTGAACGGAGTGAGCCACACCTGATCCGGCGCGCCATGCTCGAGGACCTGCGCGAACGGCGCCGCAAGTTCCCGCGCAAGCAGCCGAATTGCGGCTCGGTCTTCCTGAGCACCAGCGCCATGCACGCCAGCGTCGGTCCGCCGGGGAAGATCATCGAGGACGCCGGCCTCAAGGGGGCCCGTATCGGCCAGGCCGAGGTTTCACCGCAACACGCCAATTTCATCGTCAACCTGGGCGGAGCCACGTCCAGGGACGTGCTGAGCCTGATCGCCCATATCCGCCGGGTGGTATTCGAGCGGATCGGTTTCGAACTCTGCTGCGAGGTGCGTTACGTCAATACAGCTGGAGAGCTTATGCCAGCCCACCTGGCGAGCGGCTGAGGTCAGTAGTGTTGGGATGACGCCATGAGCTATCGCGATGAAGTAATCCTTGAAACCGGCGATGTGCGCGTGCGCATCCTTGCCCTCGAAGGAGAACAGGCAACGGCCTGGCACTTTCATACCGCCGTGACGGACCGAATGCTCTGCCTGGAGGGGGCGATTGCTGTCGAGTTTCGAGACCCGCGAGAACATGTTGATCTCGAGCCCGGAGGGCGCTGTGAAGTGGCCGTGGCGCGGGTGCACAGGGTCGTCAATCGGGCGTCGGGAACCGCGAAATATCTTCTGGTCCAGGGTGTCGGTCGCTACGATTTCAATGTGACTGAGGAGTCGACATCATAAAATTTAAGGCGTTTTTGGTGGGCACTCCCACCGGTTGAGACCGAAAATGGTGTCTTTTCGTTTATAAACAGTGTCGCCCTTTTTCTTTACTGGCATATGAAAAGGACCTGGCAGCAGAGGCCTTATTCTTTGTTTTTTATCGTGTCGCATCGATCAGTCATGAAAGCCCTCAATCTTCGGATCGGGGGCTTTTATCATTTGTCAGGAATAATAATCTCGCATCACTGCCATGCCTCCAACCTCAAGGTAATTTGAGTTGAGTGCTGGGCGATATAATTGATTCAGGAGATATCATTTATTCGTTCAACCAACTGTTTTTTTTACATTTTTATAATTTAATATAATGCAAATTGATTGACATTAGCTGGAAGCGGGCAGAATGATAGATTAATTAGAAAAACCATTAAAGTGAGGAGACTCGGATAAGGATATTCGCTTCACGTATATCAACGCAGAAATAAATAGAACTTTCCTTTAACACCGAGAGCCCACATGGGGCAGGCGCCTGAGGACGCCTTGCTCTCATTTTTCTAATATATTGTGTCCTGTGGTTTTCCCTTCGTCTGAATGGTGATTTTTTCTCAGCGCAACGGATCGAACAGCCCTTCCAGGCCGTTGAGTTTGATTTCGTAGACCGCCTGCAGCATCCGGCCCAACGTCCCCTCCGGAAAACCCTGACCGGCAAACCAGACCAGGTAGTTTTCCGGAAGGTCAATAAGACGCCGCCCCTGGTATTTTCCAAAGGGCATGCGTGCGGTGGCGAGTTTGATCAGTTCCTTGTGATCTGAAGCTGGATTCTCGTGCATGGGGTTAGCCGAGGGAATCGATCTGGTTGACCAGAGCGGTAATGCTGACCGCTCTTTTCATCCTGTGGAGCGGTTCGGAAAGCGTCGGTGCATCGATATAGGCGAGCACATTCTTCAGCTTGTCCAGGACCTGCCGTTCCCCGCAGAACAGCTCGCTGTAGCGGGCCAGAACCTCTCCGAGGTAGCGCTGCAACATAGCCACAGACTCGTCATGAGATGGTTGCTCGAGGCTGCGATTACGCAGGCGCTCGAAGAGCAAAGGGTCGGCGATCGCGCCGCGCCCGAGCATCAGTCCGGCAGCCCCGGTGTCCTCGAGGATACGCAAACCATCGATGGCCGTACGGATATCGCCGTTGGCAATGACCGGCAGGGGGCTCTCCCGCACGACCCGCCGGGTAATCGTGTGGTCGGCAGCTCCGGCGTACTGCTGCATGACCGTGCGTGGGTGCAGGACCAGGAAGTCGACCTCGGCCTCTGTAAAGAGCGGCAACAATGAGAAGATCTGCTCGGGGTCATCGTACCCGACCCGCAGCTTGATGGAGAAAGTCCCGCTGATGGCCTGGCGCAGCGCCGGGATGATCTCGGCCAAAAGGTCGGGATGCTGCAGCATGGCCCCACCGGTCGCACCGCTGGTCATGCGCCCGTAAGGGCATCCCATATTGAGATTGAGGTGTCGCACTCCGGTCGCCTCGGCGCTGCGGGCGGCGGCGACCAGGGCCTTGCCGTTATTTCCGACCAGCTGCGCTACCAGGGGGATGTCGGCGGACGTGCAGGCGGCATCGGCCAGGTCGCTGCGCCGCAGGTGGTTGCGGCTGACGTTGCTGACCCGCATGAACTCGGTGAACACCACATCGGGGCGCACCCACTCGATAAAGAGGGCACGCATGGCACGGTTGGTCAATCCCTGCATCGGCGCCAGCATCAGGGGGGGGGCTCCCTCTGACCACGGCAGTGTGCGTGATCGGCCGTCGGTCTCTGTATAAAGATCTGGATCAGTCTGCATGGGTCTAGGTCTGGTCTATGGGGTAACTCAGGACCGGGTTGCCGCATGTGGTACATGCGAAAGCCATGTATGTCTATGAACGGTCCATCCGACGTCACTCGGTCAAGGCGTCCAACTCCTCCCAGCGAGAATAGGTCGCAGCCAGTTCTTTTTCAAGTGTCTCCAGGCGGGCCGTAGTCAGGGCGACCTGCTCGCCCGCCTTGCGGTAGAAATCAGGGTCGGCCATCCTGGAGTGCAGCTCTGCGACGTCCGTTTCAAGGGCTTCTATGCGCTGTGGCAGCTCAGCCAGTTCGCGCTTCTCCTTGAAGGTCAGCTTGCGAGCCCGTTCCTGGCGGGGTTTCTCTTTTACCTGACTTTTTGGCCTGGAGACAGCCTCCACCTGTGGCCTCTGGCGCAGCCAGTCGTCATAGCCACCGACGTATTCGGCTATCTGTCCGTCACCCTCGAACACCATGGTGCTGGTGACCACCCGGTTGAGAAAGGCCCGGTCGTGACTGACCAGGAAGAGGGTCCCTTGAAAATCTGCCAGCAGTTCTTCGAGCAGATCGAGGGTTTCCAGGTCGAGGTCGTTGGTCGGCTCGTCGAGTACTAAGACATTGGCCTCGCGGGTGAACAGGCGGGCCAGCAACAGCCGGTTCCGTTCCCCCCCGGAGAGGATGCGCACCGGGCTGCGGGCCCGGTCGGGGGTGAACAGGAAGTCCTGCAGGTAGCCAATGACGTGACGAGCCCTGCCACCGACCACGACCGTATCCTGGTCACCGGCGAGATTCTGCTGCACCGTCAGGTCGGGGTCGAGCTGCTCACGTAACTGGTCGAAGTAGATGGTCTGCAGATTGGTGCCGAGCCTGACGCTCCCATGGCGGGGGGGCAGTTCGCCCAACAGCAGCTTGAGCAGGGTGGTCTTGCCGATCCCGTTGGGGCCGATAATGCCGATCCGGTCACCGCGCATCACCGTGGTCGAGAAATTCTTGACCACGGGTGAATCACCGTAAGCGAATGACAGCCCTTTCACCTCGGCGACCAGCTTGCCGCTGCGTTCCGCCTCGTGCAGGCTGAAACGGGCCGTGCCGATCCGGTCCCGGCGCTGGCGGTACTCGTCACGCATCTTCTGCAAGGCCCTGACCCGGCCTTCGTTGCGGGTGCGGCGGGCCTTGATCCCTTTGCGAATCCAGATCTCCTCCTCGGCGAGTTTCCTGTCGAAGCGGGCCTGTTCCTGGCTTTCCGCATGCAGCAGATCCTCCTTGCGCTCCAGAAAGGTATCGTAGTCGCAGGAGAAATCGAACAGCCGGCCGCGGTCGATCTCCACGATGCGGGTGGCCAGCCTGCGCAGCAGAGCCCGGTCGTGGGTCACGAAGACCAGGGTCAGGTTCTCGCGCAGCAGGAACTCCTCCAGCCAGGTGATCGATTCGATATCGAGATGGTTGGTCGGCTCATCGAGGAGCAGGATATCGGGTTCGGCGGCCAGGGCTCTGGCCAGCAGGACCCGGCGCAGCATGCCTCCTGACAGACTGGCAACCGGCTGGTCCGCTGGCAGCTTGAGACGGGAGAGGACCTGCTCGATGGTTTGTTGGTGAGCCCAGCCGTGGCAACTATCCAATGCGTGCTGGATCTCAGCCAGTTCACTCTGCAAGTCGGTATCGCCGCCCGCCATGCGCTGCTGCAGTTCGTGGTAACGGTCGAGCAGACGGCCGATGCTGCCGAGTCCCTGTGCCGTCGCCTGGTAGATTGTCCCGCTCAGGTCGCGCGGTACATCCTGTTCCAGGCGGGCCACCCGCAGCCCCTGCTGGCGGTCGATGACGCCGGAATCCGGTTGCAGTTCGCCGGCTATCACCTTGAGCAGGGTCGACTTGCCGGTGCCGTTGCGGCCGAGCAGGCAGATGCGCTCACTCTTGGCGATACGCAGGGAAATATCCCCTAAAAGCTGTGGGCCACCGAAGGCCAGGCTGATATTGCGAAGGTTGATGAGTGCCATGGAGTCTCACTTCTGAAATTCGAGTGAGGGATTATGGCAGAAGGTGCTTGCGATGAAAAGCAAAACGATTATGCTGCATGTCCCGGTGCAGAAACACGGGCATGCAGGGTTCCCGGGAACCATCGAGCGCCGGCAGGATTTTCTCCTCCGGTGTGGAAACTTGGTGTTAAACTGTTAAATAATCATCATTTTACTGTGGGAGAGTCAGAATGCTGGATTTTGGCCGCATGAACGTTCTCAAGGTGCATAAGATCGATGAACGCGGGGCTTGGCTTCAGGACGGCCGGGAGCAGGCCCTGTTGCCAAAACGCGAAGTGAGTGAGGCCGTCGCCGCTGGTGACCTGCTGAGCGTGTTTGTCTATGCCGATGCCGGCGGGCAGCCGGTCGCGACCCTGCGCCAGCCCCTCGCCGAGGTCGGCGAGTTTGCCCTGATGCGCGTCAGCCAGGTCAATGTCCATGGCGCCTTCATGGACTGGGGGCTGGCCAAGGACCTGCTGGTCCCGCCCAAGGAGCAGCCTGAGCCGATGAAGCCCGGTCGCAGCTACCTGGTCAGGGTGCGGCTTGATCGCGAAGGCCGGCCGATCGGTACGGCGCGCGTCGACAAGTGTCTTTGCAGTGCCGATGAAACCCTCGGCGATGGCCAGGAAGTGGATCTGATCGTCTGGCAGTTCACGCCGCTTGGCGCCAAAGTCATCATTAACCATTGTTTCGGCGGCCTGCTCTATCGTGACGAGATCGGCGACCGCCTGAACTACGGCGATCAGCTGAAGGGCTATATCCGTCAAATCCGCTCCGACGGCAAAGTTGACTGCACCCTGAGCCTCGGCATACGGAGCGATTTTGACGACGCCAGGGGCAGAATCATGAAAGCCATCGTCGATCACCAGGGGTTCCTGCCGCTGCACGACAAGAGCCCGGCGGACCAGGTGCAGACGTTGCTCGGCATGAGTAAGAAGATTTTCAAGAAAGGTGTCGGCGGACTGTACAAGGCCGGCCTGGTGGAGTTGACAGACGGCGGAATTCGTTTAAAAGAGAAGTGAGGCCTTGATTTGACAGGGCCATGACCTTGTTGTAGCGACCTATCGTAGTGGACAGGTCATCTGTAGTCCTAACCGGCATACACATTCAACCTTGAGAAGGAGAGACAAGATGGCAACTTATACCTGTGCAAAATGCGGCATGGGCGTCAATGCAACCTGTGCCAAGTGCGATGCTCCACTGGCAAACGACAACCTGGCCCTGCCGGACGGCAGGAACGTGCAGATTTCGAAATGCCCGAACGGGCACGGCAAGATCAAGTCGCCGATGTGCTGTGGCGAAGATATGAGCTGTTCGATCTGAGCGGGGCGTAATAAGGAACAAAAAGGGGCAGCCGATCGGCTGCCCCTTTTTGCTTCATTTCAGGCCGTCGGTGGCCTTTTTCTGCAAGGCATCGAAAACCATATCGAGCACGACTTTCTGACGGGCCTCATGTTTGTTCAAAACTGCCAGACACTGACCCATGGGGAAGCATTTGTGCAAGTAGTCGGCATCGTGGCCGGAGAGAATGATGATGCGGCTTCTGTCGAGGCCCTTCTCGGTCGCGTAGGCGAGCAGCTTGCTGCCGTCCAACTCGGGCATTTCCAGATCGAGCAACAGCAGGTCGAGGTCGCCGTTGATCTTGGCCAGACCTTGCATGGCGTTGTTGAAAGCCATGATTTCCAGCTGCGGGTAGCGTTCGCGAATGTAGCTGGTCAAGTAGTCAAGAAAGAGGCGATCGTCATCGATCAGTAGAATTTTTTTCATCGGTCTTTGCCTGGCATCTCACTGTCATTTTCGTTCAACTCTGCAATTTTGGGTGGCGAAGTTCGCTCACGAACGGAACTCCTTAGTTCAAGCGGGGTGCAATTCAGACCTTGGCCAGAACCCGCTCCAGCTTCTCCTTGACCATGCCGGCGAGGCCTGATACCTGCGGATTGCCGATCAGCGACAGCGCCGCCTCCGGGTCCATGATCATCACCGCTGTGCTGCCGTCATCGGCCGCGTAGAGGACGACGTTGCAGGGCAGCAGGGTGCCGATATTCAGCTCCTGGCCGAAAGCTTCGAAGGCCAGCGCTGGGTTGCAGGCGCCAAGAATGATGTAGCGGCGGAAGTCTTTGCCGAGCTTTTCCTTGAACTTGGCCGTCACGTCGATCTCACTGAGGATGCCGAACCCCTCCTTTTGCAATTCGTCGCGAACTTTCTGCTCGGTTGCGTCGAAGCTTGCCGTGACCGTCTTGCCAAAAGCATAAGGAGTCTGTATCTCCATGGCGGTTTCCTTTCCACAGGGTTTACTAGGAAAAGGTTAGCACGTAAGGCTGTATGGTCAATGTCTGCTACTGGTAACCGGCTACTGCCGGCAGGAGATATGGTCAAAGCCGGGGTTGAATCGCTTTACTGGTAGTTGCGATCGAAAATGACAAACAGGCCGCCAACGAACACGCAGCCCGCTGCCAGGGCGAGCGGCAGGGCGAAGCCGTCGCCCTGGTCGGCGAGAATCCCGGCCAGGATCGGCCCGAGAATCTGGCCGAGGCTGAAGCAGACAGTCAGGACCGCGGTGGCACGGCGTCCGTCGTTGGGCGCGCGGCGGTTGCCTTCGGCCAGGGTCAGGGCGACGATGCCCAGGAAGGTGCCGCCGAAGGAGACGGCCACGAACAGCACCTTCCCAACTGTGTCTGCGCCGATGCTGACGAAAATGCCGGACATCAGGAGGATGAAGGCGCACAGCAACGCCAGCTTGGTGCCAATCCTCCGGGCCAGCAGTGTCCATAAGATGGTCGAGGGCAGAGCCGCAAGACCGGTTGCGACCCAGGTGTATGATGAAAAGTTCTCGAGTCCAGGTGTGACGGCGATGATGGCCACGATAAAGGTAGCGGTGACGATGTAGCCAAGGCCCTCGAAGAAGTAGGCTACGGCCAGCGGCCAGATACTCTTCAGGCTGCCAGAATGCGGCGAGTTGTCGATAGTGACCGTCTGGACCAGGCTGCGCTGGCGGCCGAGGCCAATGCCGGCCGCAGCGCAGAGAGCGGCGAGCAGGCCCATGCCCACCCAGCTGCCATGCCAACCGCCGAGCCGGTCGAGTTGCGGGACAATGATGCCGCTCAACGCAATGCCAGCGCCGATGCCGCCGTAGAGAGCACCGATCCAGTGGGTGAAGCCGCGACGGGTCAAGGCCTCGACGACCTCCGCTGAAATGACAATGAAAAGGACGGCGCTTGCGATACCGCTGCCCAGGCGCAGCAGCCCCCACCACAGGGGCGAGACGCTCATACCCATCAACAGCGTGGAGGCGATACTGAAGACCAAGGCGCCGCCGGTTATGGCACGGCTGCGCAGCAAGCCGGGGCGCAGGGAGCAGCCAACGGCCCCAGCCAGGTAGCCGAGGTAGTTGAGGCCGGCCAGCCAGCCGGCCATGGTGTTGCTCATGGCCAGATCGCGCTGCATCAAAGGCAGGATCGGGGTGAAGGCGAAGCGGCCGATACCCATGGCGACCACCATGCCGAGCATGCCGCCGAACAGGATCTTCAGTGCGTCAAGCTCGGGTCGCGTGGAGGGGTGATAGTCGTGTTGTCCTTCTTGCATCGGCTCTTATTCCGTGTTCCGCGCTAGCGGGGAAGGCGAGGTCTCCGGCCGACTCAATCCGACCAGGCGGACGGTTGCCGATGGCAACGCTCGGGCCCATAGCGCATTATGGCCCAGAAGAGGCGGTGAAGTGGACAAATAAGTATCCGGATCACTGACGCGCAAAGGCCGCAGATTTTTTATCCCCTCCATTTTAATCCCTGTTATATTACCTTGTCTTCTTAACCTGAATGCTCATATTTTTGGCAGGGACCCGTGATCCGATTAACAACTGAAATGGCTCAACAGCTGGTGGAATTCGTCTCCGGTGAAACCGGTTATAACATGATTGTGTGCGACACCGAAGGTGTGATCATCGGCGACCGTTCCAGAGAACGTTTCGGAGTGAAGCATGACGGTTCCGTGAGAATCATGCGGGGCGAAGCGGACAGTGTTGCCATTACCAGTGAGGAGGCCGAGCGCAGCGGCGGCAGCATGCGCGAGGGTTACAACATCGTCATCAAGGTCGACGGTGAGCGTATCGGCACGTTCGGTATCGGCGGCCCGTTGGAAACAGTCAAGCCGATCGCCAAGATCGCATCAGCGGTCATTGCCGCCCGCATCAAGGAGATGCGCCACCTCTCCCTGATCAGCGAGGTGACCGGCCAGATCTCCAGCACCGTCGAGCGAACGGTGGCTGCCATCGAAAACATTTACGCCGGTTCGGAGGAATTGAACGCTGCCAACATGAATGCAACCAAGGCGGTGGCTGCCACCGTGGCCAAGATCCAGGATACCAATCAAATGCTGGATTTCATCCTTGATGTGGCAGATATGACCAGCCTGCTCGGTTTGAACGCTACGATCCTTGCGGCTCAAGCCGGTGAGCATGGTCGCGGCTTCAGCGTGGTTGCCGAAGAAATCAGGAAACTGGGTAAAAAAAGTTCCGCTTCAGTGGACAAGATTACCGCCATCCTCGAGCAGATGCAGTCAGGCATTGCCGAGGTCAGCGCGAACAGCGAAAAGACCGCGGTTATTTCTGAAAAACAGTTCCTTGCCACCCAGCAGATTGCCAGCGATATCGCCAACATCAAGGCGTCGATCGACGCCTTGAACTCGATGGCGCAGCAGACCTCCTGAACAAGGCCGGGCCTTCAAGCGGGCAGGAGTTGGTCCTTTTCAAGCGTGAAGACCCTTTACGCATCCGAACACATAGGTGCACGGGTTCAGAACGGGTTCGATGGTTCTCGGAAGGGTTTCGAGATTTGAGACAGCGGGCATTGTGTCCAGCCTGACGCGCTAGTTAACGGGCGGCACCAGCGCAGCACGTGGCGTCCCTTTTGAACGACCTGTTAGATCGTGTGCCGATGCTTAGCCCTTCGCAAGGGTCGCTCCTGCCTCGTGGAGAAGGTTCTTGAGAATTGAACGGTGGCAGCGCGCTTCGTGTTCGCAGTAGCAGCCGACAGAGAAATTTGCCTGCTTAGACAGCGTAGCAAGAAGCGCAATGGTGCGGCTTGGCTCTGGTGCCTTCATTTCTCCGCGGTATGCCTGTTCAAATGCGCGCCATTGAGCATCCGTTTCAGCGGCTTGTCCAAGTTTCATGGTCTCAGCACTCGGAGCCAGGTTGGGATACCAAACGTCATACCAGTTTCCTGAAGCGAACTCAGCCTTGGGAACTCCTCGGGGCGGACGACGAACGGTGCCGATGCGCGTCCCTTCATCCGTGGCCCGGTGCGTACCAAGTTTGACAACTCGTATAGGCATGCGAACTCCGTAGTCGCCTAACTGGTTAATAGGCGAAAAGTAGCGGCCTGTTAAGCACGGCACGCTACCGATTTATTGAGTGATCTGGTAACGAAAATCAAACGGATGGAAGCCCTCATTCCCGGACCTGTCACGCGCTCATCCCGCTTGATTCCCGCTTATGTCACTCGACAACGCGTAACCTGCGGACACGTTGAATTTCAATTCTTAATTTTTATAGCAGTTTCATGTTTGCCACGGCAATCATTTGTTGAATTTTTGTTATTGATATCAGGATATTGGTGTGGTTATGGAACGGCCGCATTTGTTGGCGAGTATGCCCCTTGGGCCGGGGTTGCGGAGTACGCTGGACTTCATTTAAGGACAAAAAAGGGACAGGTTCTGCGAACCTGTCCCTTTTTTTCGCTTGCTACGTTTACTTGCCCCATTTTTGCCTGATCCGAGCCACAGCCTCGATGACCTTTTCCTTGTCACCGAAGGCTGACAGCCGGAAGTAGCCTTCCCCGCTCGGACCGAAGCCCGAACCCGGGGTTCCGACCACGTGACATTCGCCGAGGAGTTTGTCGAAGAAGTCCCAACTGGTCAGTCCGCCGGGGGTTTTCAGCCAGATGTAGGGGGCGTCGATCCCGCCGTAGCAGGTGATGCCGGCGGCGGTGAGTCCTTCCCGGATGATGCGGGCATTGTCCATGTAATAGTCGATGATCTCCCTGGTCTCCAGCCAGCCCTGCTCCGAGTAGACGGCCGCGGCGGCCTTCTGCACCGGGTAGGAGGCACCGTTGAATTTGGTGGTGGTGCGGCGGTTCCAGAGCTTGTTGAGACTGTATTTTTCGCCCTTTGCCGTGGTTCCTGCAAGCTCCTCGGGCACGACCACCAGGCCGCAGCGCACGCCGGTAAAGCCGGCAGTCTTGGAGAAGGATCTGAACTCGATCGCGCAGGTGCGGGCGCCCTCGACCTCGTAGATCGAGTGCGGGATTCCCGGGGTGGTGATAAACGCTTCGTAGGCGGCGTCGAAGAAGATGATGGCGCCGCTGGCGTTGGCGTAGTCGACCCAGGTCTTCAACTGCTCCCTGGTGGCGACGGTGCCGGTTGGGTTGTTCGGCGAGCAGAGGTAGATGATGTCGACCTTCTCCTGCGGCAGCGTCGGCAGGAAGTTGTTGTCTTTGGTACAGGGCATGTAGACGATTCCCTTGTAGTAGCCCTTGGCGTCGGCCTCGCCGGTACGGCCGATCATGACGTTGGTGTCGTTGTAGACCGGGTAGACGGGGTCGCCGATGGCGACCACGTTGTCGAGCGCGAAGATATCGAGGATATTGGCGCAGTCGCACTTGGAGCCGTCGGAGATGAACATCTCGGAGGCTTTGAGGCTGACGCCGAGCGGCTTGTAGCTCTGGTCGATGATCACCTGGGAGAGCCAGTCATAGCCCTGCTCGGGGCCGTAACCGGCAAAGCGCTCAGTGGTGCCGAGATCGTCGATGGCCTCGTGGAAAGCCTTGAGCACCGCCGGGGCGAGCGGCCGGGTCACGTCGCCAATGCCGAGGCGGATGACTTTCGCCTGCGGGTTGGCTGCGGAAAACTCACGTACTCTGCGGCCGATTTCGGGAAAAAGATACCCGGCTTTCAATTTCAGGTAGTTGTCGTTGATACGTGCCATTCATGCCTCCGTACGGGAAGCGGCTCTTTTCCGCCAACTCTGCGTCAGACTTCAAAAATCCATGCTCAACGTAGCTCCGCTACGCCTGCGCTGAATTTTCTGGTCTTCCTTGATTTGTCGAAAAAACGCTCGCTTCCTGAATCGTCTATGGATTTGAATCAGAAACAGATATTCGAAACATTCCAGTACTAATTGAGTTCTAGAACATCCTGCATGTCATACAGTCCGGCTGGCTTGCCGGCCAGCCAGGCGGCGGCGCGCACGGCCCCGCGGGCGAACATGTCGCGGCTCATGGCGCGATGGGTCAACTCGATGCGTTCGCCCATGCCGACGAAGTAGACGGTATGCTCACCGACGATATCGCCGCCGCGCACGGTCTGCATGCCGATCTCTTCCCTGGAGCGTTCACCACACATCCCCTCGCGGTGGTAGTTGGCGACCTGGTTGTAGTCGCGCCCCAGCGCGTCGGCGACGATCTCGCCCATGCGCACGGCGGTGCCGGAAGGGGAGTCCTTCTTCTTGTTGTGGTGAAGCTCGACGATCTCGACGTCGAAAGCGTCGCCGAGGGTCTTGGCGATGTCTTTGAGGATCTTGAAGCACACGTTTACGCCGACGCTCATGTTGGGAGCGAAAACGATCGGGATGTGCTTGGCGCAGCCGGTCAGTTGTTCGCGCTGTTCCGGGGTGAAGCCAGTCGAACCGACCACCATCTGCTTGCCCAACCGTGCACAAACTGCGGCATTGGCGAGGGTCACCTGGGGGAAGGTGAAGTCGATCAGTACGTCGGCACCGGTCAGGGCCTGCTCGAGGGAATCGGTGATGGCTATGCCGAGAACCCCGCAACCGGCAACGTAGCCGGCATCCTCTCCAAGCTTGGCATGCCCGGCCATTTCAACGGCACCGGCCACGGCGAGGCCATCGGCCTCGGTCACCAGGGTAATGATACGGCCGCCCATTCGGCCGGCCGCACCTGTTACTGCAACACGTATCATAAAGAATCCTTTTGCAACGCCCTTGCGCGGGCTCAATCAAGTCGCTGAGGCGTGGAGTGCTTGCTGCTCACATCGCCTGCTCTGCGCCTCCGCGTTGAAGGAGTGGCTAGATTATCTGGTACTTTTTCAGAACTGTTTTCAATTTTTCCAGCGTCGCATCACTCATATTGACCAGCGGCAGGCGCACTTTCGCTTCGAGCATGCCCATCAGAGCCAGAGTCGTTTTGACCGGCACCGGGTTCGATTCTATGAACATGGCGGTGTGGAACTCGAGCAGTTCGAGATGCTGTTGGCGCGCGGTCGAGTAGTCGCCGTTCGCGGCAGCTTCGACCATGGCTTTGACCCGGGCCGGAATGGCATTGGCTGAAACGGAGATGACGCCCTTGGCCCCGCAGGCCATCATCGGAAAGGTCAGAAAGTCGTCGCCCGAGATGACGTCGATCTTGTCGCCGGCCCTGGCCAGAATCTGGCCAACCTGGGTGATATCCCCGGAGGCTTCCTTGATGGCCACGATGTTGTTGAATTCGGCCAGGCGCACTGTTGTGTCTGCGGTCACATTGACACCGGTGCGGCCTGGGACATTATAGAGGACCTGGGGAAGAGCCACTTCCTCGGCGAGGCGCTTGTAATGCTGGTAAATGCCCTCCTGTGAGGGCTTGTTATAGTAGGGGCAGACCAGCAGAAGACCGTCGGCACCCAGGGCCTTGGCGTTTTTCGAGAGCTGGATCGCCTCGGCGGTGTTGTTGGCGCCGGTGCCGGCGATCACCGGGATCCGTTTGTTGATCTGATCGATGCAGACCTTGATAACATACTCGTGTTCGTCGAAGTCAAGGGTCGCCGATTCTCCGGTGGTTCCACAAGGCACGATAACGTCGGTGCCGTTTGCGATCTGGAATTCGATCAGCTGGCGATAGGTCTCTTCGGCGAACTTCCCCTGCCGGTCGAAAGGAGTGACAATAGCGACCATGGATCCACTGAACATGTTTTTCTCCTTACCTGGAACGCCCGCGGGGCATTCGCTTGAATGCATTGATAATGCACCTACCTAACATAGCGGCAGGGACTTGTAAAGTGCCTATCAGCGGCCTTCTTGCGGGGTAATCAGGACCCCGGGACTGGCCATGCTCTCGAGCAGCTGATCTCCACTTCGAACCAGAGCGCTGACACGGTATTCATAGGCTCGGCCGTTATCGAGGCCCCTGTCCAGCAGCTGTGTTGACTGCAGGGGTTTGGGATTGACCGGTACGATCGGGAATGCCCGTTGTGCCTGCCGGCGATAGAGGTTGTAACCGACCAGCTGCATCCCTTCCGGCAGCGCCGGTGGGGCCCACTTTACGAGCACCCGGGCGTCGCCGGCTTCAACCTGTAAATCGGTCGGCGACGGCGGCGGTTGCTGGGCGGCCAGGTGAATCGTGGCCGCCGGGCCTTCCTGGCCGCCGAGGATCAGCGGGGTAATGGCGTAGCGGTAACCGCTGCCGGGACGTATGTCAAGGTCCCGCCAGTACATGCGTTTGCCGATCCGCTGCCCCGGAGCCGGAGACTTGAGCTCGAGATCCGCCTTGACCACCTGCGGATCGCGGCAGGTCGGACAGTCGTCGGCGGCATCGTAGCTCAGGCGCCTGATACGGAAGCCGGTCACATCCTCTTCCCCGCCGCCGATCAAGCCTGCCGACGGGATGGTCCAGCCGAGCACGAAAAGATTGCCCTGCTGCTGCAGGGTGAGCTCTTCCGGAGCGCTGGGCAGGGCCGTGAGCTTCGGCCGTACCGGGCCTTTCTTGCCGCAGCCCGAGTTCACCATAATCAGCAGTGCACTGATTATGATGAGGAACGCGGGACGCGGGACGCGGGACAAGCACAAGGCGAACCGCTTAAAAGCATACAATATCATCAAATGCTTTCCTTTAAAGCACTGCGGGCAAGCGTAATTTCCCGTTCGACGGTTTCGCGGGCGGTCCCGCCGGTGGCCTTGCGGGCATTCACAGACGCTTCAAGGGTGACGTAGTCGTAGATGTCAGGCCCGATGTCTGAGGAAAACTGCCGGAATTCCTCAAGGGTCAGGGCAGGAATGTCCTTGCCGTTCTCGATGCAGTAGCGAACGGTTTTGCCGACCACCTCGTGAGCGTTGCGGAACGGCAGCCCCTTGCGGACCAGGTAATCGGCGATGTCGGTGGCGGTTGAGAAGCCGCGCCCGGCGGCGATTTTCATCTGCCCGGGTTTTAACGTCATCTCGGCGATCATGGCGGCAAACACCTTGAGGGAGCCGCGTACCGTGTCGATGGTGTCGAAGAGCGGCTCCTTGTCTTCCTGCATGTCCTTGTTGTAGGCCAGCGGCAGCGATTTCATCAGGGTCATCAGGCTGACCAGGTTGCCATAGACCCGGCCGGTCTTGCCACGCACCAGTTCCGGCACGTCGGGGTTTTTCTTCTGCGGCATGATCGAACTGCCGGTACAGAAGCCGTCGGAAAGGTCGATAAAGGCGAAGTCGGCACTCGACCAGAGGATCAGTTCCTCGGAGAGACGCGACAGATGCATCATCATGATCGCGGCGAAGCTGCAGAATTCCAGGGCGAAGTCACGATCGGAAACCGTGTCCAGGCTGTTGCGTGTGACTCCGGCAAAGCCAAGCTGCGCGGCAACCCATTCGCGGTCGATGGGAAAGGTCGTCCCCGCCAGAGCCCCGGCGCCAAGCGGCATCAGATTGAGTCGACTGCGCAGGTCGTACAGACGGCCGGCGTCCCGCGCCAGCATCTCCACATAAGCCAGCATGTGATGGGCGAAGAGTACAGGCTGGGCGGTCTGCAAATGGGTGTAGCCGGGCATGATGACATCGAGGTTGCCTTCGGCCTGGTCGAGCAATGCCGACTGCAACTGCCTGAGGGCCTGCGCAATGGCATCGACCTCGTCACGCAGGTAGAGACGCACGTCGAGGGCGACCTGATCGTTGCGCGAGCGCGCGGTATGCAGCTTGCCACCGACCGGGCCAACCTGTTCGATCAGGCGGGCCTCGATATTCATGTGGATGTCTTCGCGGGCCACCGAAAAGACAAACCGGCCGGCTTCGATTTCCGCCAGGATATCGTTGAGTCCGCGGATGATTGCCTCAGCCTCCTCAGTGGCAATGATCCCCTGGCGGGCGAGCATTTCGGCATGGGTGATCGAACCGAGGATGTCGTAACGATAAAGACGCTGGTCAAAGTGGATCGAAGCCGTGAATTCTTCGACAAAGGCGTCGGTCGGCTGGGTGAAGCGTCCGGCCCAGAGCTTGTTACTCATGTCTCTCCAAATCCCTTCCTGTTTACCTGGCAGTGATCACCCTGTGCAGGTTCATTGGCCATGGCCATTGAGCACAGCCTGGTTGCGGTTGGCCAGTTCGTCGCTGGGTAGCCCGGGATCCGGCAATTTGCCCGGATAAACCAGGGCCAGTATGTGCCGGGTGCCGGGCGTCATGTCGTATGTGGCCAACCGCTCCACGGGAACCCAGTCGGCTTCAGTGACTTCCGAAACATTCGCCTGCAGTTCGGAAGTCAGGGGGTGAGCCCGGTAATAGAGGATCACGTAGTGGTCCTTGCGGTGGCCATAGGCAACATGTTCGTAGACATCGAGCAAGCCGTCGATGTGCACTTCGATGCCGACCTCTTCGCGAACCTCGCGATGGAGAGCTTCAAGCAGCGGCTCGCCGTGGTCGACCTTGCCTCCCGGCATGACCCATTGCCCGCTGAACGGTTCAATGCAGCGCCGGGTCAGCAAAACACGTTCCCGCTCATCGATGATACAGGCGACGACGGAGGTTTTGATCGACTGTTTTTGGAAGTCCATAACACCTCGAGGTGCGAGGCGAGAAGTGAGATAAACGCCTATGCTCGCTTCGCGCCTTGCGTCTCGCGCCTCTACTTCTTGGCGTCCCGCTGCATCGCCGCGATGCGCAGGCGCAGGGCATTGAGCTTGATAAAGCCCTCGGCGTCAGCCTGATTGTAGACCTGGTCTGCCTCGAAAGTGGCGAAGTCGACATTGAACAGGCTGTCGGTCGCCGAGTCGCGGCCGACCACCCGACAGTGTCCTTTGTAAAGCTTGATGCGGGCCTTGCCGTTGACCGTCTGCTGAGTCTGGTCGATCAGGGCCTGCAACGCCAGGCGCTCGGGAGCGAACCAGAAGCCGTTGTAGATCATACTGGCATAGCGGGGCACCAAGGAGTCACGCAGGTGCATGACCTCGCGGTCCATGGTGATCGATTCCACGGCACGGTGTGCCTCTTCGAGGATGGTGCCGCCGGGAGTCTCGTAAACTCCGCGGCTCTTCATACCGACAAAGCGGTTCTCGAGCAGGTCAACCCGGCCGATCCCGTGCCTGCCGCCGATTTCGTTGAGCCTGGCAAGCAGGTTGGCCGGCGAGAGGCGTTCACCGTTGACGGCAACGGCATCGCCCTTATCAAACTCGATCTCGACATACTCCGGCTGGTCGGGAGCGTCCTCGGGACGCACGGTCAGCACGTACATCACCTCCGGCGCTTCCGCCCAGGGGTTCTCGAGGATGTCGCCCTCGAAAGAGATGTGCAGCAGGTTGCGGTCGGAGCTCCAGGGGAACTTCTTGCTGGTCGGTACCGGAATACCATGTTGCTTCGCATAAGCCTCCAGCGCCGAGCGGCTCTTCAGGTCCCACTCGCGCCAGGGGGCGATGACCTTGATCGCCGGATCGAAATGGTAATAGGCAATCTCGAAGCGCACCTGGTCGTTGCCCTTGCCGGTGGCACCGTGGGAGACGGCATCGGCACCCTCCTGGCGGGCGACGTCCATCTGCGCCTTGGCGATCAGCGGCCGGGCGATCGAGGTGCCGAGGAAGTAGCGCCCCTCGTAGAGGGTGTTGGCGCGGAACATCGGAAAGACGAAGTCGCGGATGAATTCCTCGCGCAGGTCGAGGA
>JAHEDT010000096.1 GCA_024641085.1 Geobacteraceae bacterium
CCTAACCTTAATAAAATCTTGCCTATAACAATCTACATAGACCTCTCGCAACAATTGTGCCGTTAAAAAACTTCTAATATCCAATGAGTTGCGCTTCGCCTCCCAACGAATTGGCGAGAATGTAAAATTATCCGACGTGAATTTCCTTAATGGTCATGAGGGATAGCAGGAGATCACAAAAACAGGTACCGAATCCAACCAGAGGCTCGAATCGGGGCAGTTCTTCTGATAGCAAGGCCCTCATAGTAAATCTGGTGCGAAATAGGAATGGCCCCTCCAGGTTGGACAGGCCATTTTTACGTCTTACAGATGGTGGCTCATAAGGTTTCACCTTTAACCTGTCACGACTAAGTGAAGCTTGATATCCAACTAATAAATGTTATGTTTAAAATGAATTCATTCCATTTTAGCCTAAGGAAATTAATGTCATGGCGCAGCTAAAATCAGCAGGGGGAATGCCCACCGTTTCCGCACAGCATAGAATCAGCCTGCCCCGATTTAAGGAATACATGACTGTCGGATTCGCTTTAATTCTATTTGCGTTTACGGGTTGTGCACCCGCCAACAAAGCCTACCGATTGGAACTGCCCCCTGTAACAGACACCCCCACAGGTGTACATCACCCTGGGAAATTTGTCTGGGATGACCTGCTGACTGACAACGTTGATGCAGCAAAAGATTTCTATGGTCGACTTTTCGGGTGGACTTTTGAACAGTCTGGCGAGTACACGGTGATTAAAAACAACGGTAAAAATATAGGCGGAATGGTTCAGGTCAAAGGGGATTCAGAGCATCCGAGTGTAGCACGATGGCTCTGCGAATTGTCTGTCACTGACGTAGACAAAGCGGTTTCACTGCTCTCTGAGAAGGGAGGCATCATCCACGAAGGGTCGCTGGAATATTTGAATCGTGGCCGGGGGGCTTTCGTTAGCGATCCTCAAGGAGCACAACTTTTTCTGTTATACGCCACTGGTGGTGATCCTGATGATGAAGAACCGGCATTAGGCTCATGGCTCTGGCACGAGCTTTGGAGTAACAAGGTTGCTGATTCGTTGGCTTTTTATCAGGATCTAGTCGGATATGATTATACGGGGGAGATGAATGATTATCTGATTCTGATGAAAGATGAGCAATGGCGCGCAGGCATTCGTTATGTTGATAACGGTGAGCTTGAGATGCGCTGGGTGCCTGTCGTCCGGGTTGCCGATACAGATGATGTCGCTGAGCGGGCTAAAAAACTGGGTGGCAAGGTCCTGGTCGAACCCAGGCCTACTGAGAGTGGTGGCAGTGTGGCATTGCTGTCTGATCCATCGGATGCCCTCCTGATTATCCAACGCTGGACCGCACCCAGCCCTGGTCAGGAGAATTAATCATGATGACATATATCCGGGTGGCGATTAGCGGTTTCATTCTCCTCGCACTCTTCTTTTTATCGGGTTGCGCGGGTTCTGGAGGAGGTTCCTCCTCTACGACCGTTTATAGTGGCTACTATGATCCTTACCCGGGGTGGGGACACAGGACTATTTATGTCGATCATGGACATGACTACCCACATAACAGGCCCCCAGGACAAAGACCTCCAGGGTACAGGCCTCCTCCGGGACAAAGGCCTCCAGGGATGGGGCGCCCTCCGGGTGGTAGACCTCCTGGCACGGGGCGACCCCCACGCCCGTCTCCAAGGCCAATGCCGCGACGCCGATAGAATTCAACTTGTCGCTAGATTGCTCAAAGAAGCCTGAATGATCAGATTTAGTCTTCGCACGGGCTGCAACTTGAACACCAAGTGCCCCACAAGTTGTTCCACCAGGATTCCAAGATGAAATCCTGATGATTTGGCATATGTCTTAGAGCCCCTGCAATCTAGGAATGGCTAATCCCTTTCGCCACTCATCTTATACAACAACAGGCGACTAATGTTCCGCCAGCTCCTTGGTCATCAAGCTGCCCGCGGCCATCAGACATCCCAAAACGATAAACGCTAACTGGAACAGCCCGGCATCGCCGAGCATGCCAAGTACGAGTGGTGTCACACCGGCTCCCAGTAGGAAACCGAAAGGAACCGTATAGGCAACAGCCTGATTTCTCAACTCTGCCGGAACCGACAAGGCCAAGGCCTTGAACACCGGAGGAAAAAAACAGACGGCAAACAACGGTTGCAGAAAAACCGGGACAAACAACCAATACCCCTGCAGCACGCCTATGAGAACAGTGAGCACCCCCCCTGTATTGAGGATAATGATCAGGGAGCGGCGCACGCCAATCTTGTCTGTCAGCCAGCCACCGATAAGCACGACGGGGATGCTCAGTGTCCGCGATGCCGACAGCATGCTGTTGCCCAGGCCCCGTTCAATACCCTGATCGATAAAATAGATAGGTAGCATTGAGTAAATTCCGAGCGTACTTCCCACCCCCAGGCCAAACAGCAGAACCAGCTTCCAGAAATTCTTTTGCCGGGAAAAGTCTTGAAAAGTGCGCAATTTTGGTGCGACGCCCCGGCTCCCACCCTGACCAGCATAAAAATGATACGCAGCAATAATTCCTAGGGTCAGCAATCCCTGGAACAGTAAGACCTGGTGCCAGTCAAAAAAGCGAAGCAGAATTTCCACCTGCAGAGGGACCAGGAATAGGGCGAAGTTCGGCCCCAGTTCATGGACGGCCAGCCCCATCCCCCAGTGAGCCGAGGGGATCAGCTCGGTCAGTTTAGCCATGCCCGCTGGCAGATAAATCCCCGCCATGAAACCCAATACGGCCACGAGAACTCCGATCTGCCAATAATTACGGCTGAAGGCAATGCAGAGCAGGCAGAGGCCGAAACCGGAGACGGACAGCTGGATTGTCTGGGTAAAAGTCCAGCGGGAGGAGATCACCCCGGAAGCAAACAGGCCGAAGAAATAGCCCAGCGACGTCATCAGGAAGAGGCTCCCGGTGCCGGCATGGGAGTATCCAAGTTCCATCTCCATAACCGGCGCCAGCGGCGAGAGGAGAATGCGGGCGGCAAAGTTCAGGTAGAACAGCAGGGTGATAAAAAGTAAGGGCGCAAGCCAGGGGTGTTTTCGCAACATCATCATCTCCGGTAAATTAGGAACCTATCATAACCCCAAACAAACCAGGATCGCATGCGGTTTTTATTGTGATGTTTATAACTCCTGTTTAACGAGATGCTCCCTGCGTGTAATCAGTCCATTTTTGTGACACCTCACCTGCAAAATATTTAGCAAAGAGCGTTGCTCACGAACCAACGTGGTTTGGTGTGGGTAATTTTTACCAGGCGGCAAACTGGATGTAATTCTTCCTGTGTCTAGGGTCAGCCTGGCCAATCATGCGGAGCCCATTATTTAGGACCGACCCCAGCCATGAAAAGGGGGTGGCGGTCTTGTTGATTTTTACAATTCTTTCATTTGACATAATTAATATTGGTAGTAATAAATAGAATTCTAAGGTAGCCGTTAACGGTGGTCGAAAGGCGACCACCAAGAGACTTTGCCTGCCGATAAAACCATCTACGCTCGCATCGATGAGGTGAAAACCATGAGCAAGTCGTCTCTAAAGCACAATGAATCTGACCCCAGCCTGCCCAGGGGCACAGCCCTGCTCCACGACCCACTGTTGAACAAGGGCACCGCGTTCACAATGGAAGAACGCGCTGCATTGGGGTTGAAGGGCCTGTTGCCACCGAAGGTCTTTACGATGAAGGAGCAGGCGGCCCGGGTTCTGGAGAACTACCGCAACAAGCAGACCGATCTCGAGCGCTATATCCACCTGGCCAGCCTGCAGGATCGCAACGAGACGCTTTTCTACCGGATCGTGATGGACAACCTCGACGAGATGATGCCCATCGTCTACACCCCGGTCGTTGGCCAGGCCTGCCAGCAGTTTGGGCACATCTTCCGGCGGCCGCGGGGACTCTACATTCCCTATGACGAGCGAGGCAACATTGCCGAAATCTTGCACAATTGGCCACAAAAGGACGTGCGCGTTATCGTGGTGACCGACGGTGAACGTATCCTCGGTCTCGGCGACCAAGGGGCGAGTGGTATGGGCATCCCGGTCGGGAAGCTCGCCCTTTACACAGCCTGCGCGGGCATCCCGCCGGCGCAGTGCTTGCCGGTGATGCTGGACGTCGGCACGGAGAACTTAGGCTACCTGCGCGACCCGCTCTACATGGGTATCCGCCACCACCGGGTGCGCGGCCAGGAGTTCGATGACTTCGTCGCCGAATTCATCACAGAAGCCTGCAAGTTGTGGCCGAAAGTCCTCATCCAGTTTGAGGACTTCGCCAACCTCAATGCCTTCCGCCTGCTAGAATCCTGGCGTGACAGGATCTGCACCTTCAACGACGACATGCAGGGCACGGCGGCCGTCACCCTGGCAGGGCTCTTCTCGGCGTTGCGGATCACCCAAAAATCGTTGTGTGAGCAGAAAATCCTCTTCCTGGGGGCGGGTGAGGCCGGCATCGGCATCGCCGACCTGATCGTCTCGGCGATGATCGATGAAGGGGCTTCCCTCGAAACCGCCCGTCGGCAATGCTGGTTCGTTGATTCGAAAGGGCTGGTGGTAAAGAGTCGCGACAACCTGGTCGAGCACAAACTCCGCTATGCCCACGACGTCCCGTTTGCCACTGATTTACTCAGCGCCGTCAAGGCCCTCGAACCAACCGCCATCATCGGCGTTTCGACGATCGCCAAATCGTTCACCCGGGAGGTCATCGAAACCATGGCGCAGAAAAACGAAAGGCCGATCATCTTCGCTCTCTCCAACCCGACCTCGAAGTCGGAATGCTCCGCAGAGGAGGCTTACACCTGGTCTGGCGGCCGCGCCATCTTTGCCAGCGGCAGCCCTTTTCCTCCCTGCGTTTACCAGGGCAAAACCTTCGTTCCGGGGCAGGGAAACAATGCTTACGTCTTCCCCGGTATCGGTATGGGGGTTGTGGCCTGCGAGGCAGCACACATTACCGACCGCATGTTCGCCCAGGCGGCCAAAACTCTGGCAGAGCAAGTCTTGGAGAGCGATCTCGAGATGGGCCGCATCTACCCCTCGCTGAGCCGGATCAGGGAGGTCTCCGCCTACATCGGTGCGGCGGTTGCCGAGGTGGCCTTCAGGGACGACCTGGCCGGCATCGACAAGCCTGTCGACTTGCTCGCCTACGTGCAGTCGCAACAGTGGCAGCCGGAGTACGAAGCGTTCGTCAAGTAAGGTGAAAGCGGAATCATCGCCAAATCTTCCGGCCGGAGTGTGCCGTATTGGCACCCTGGCCGGAAGATTTTTTGGCAGTCGGTGCGCTGATCAGAGGGCCGGGTGTGAGAAGCCCTGACAAAT
>JAHEDT010000015.1 GCA_024641085.1 Geobacteraceae bacterium
GGGACTGGGAACGACGATCATTCCCCAGATCGAGGGTGGCCACCAGGGTAAGAATCAGGTTGTGACTTCGGGAGAACTGACCGCGCTGGCCGACTATGCCGACACATTCGACCCGCCGGTGGTCACACCGCCGCCGTCCGGGGATCGGACCGGTGAACAGGTGTTCGACCAGGAATGTGCCATCTGCCACGCAATGGGCACGCACGACACCAGCAGCATTTACGGTGACCTGGCGGGACTGGGAACGACGATCATTCCCCAGATCGAGGGTGGCCACCAGGGTAAGAATCAGGTTGTGACTTCGGGAGAACTGACCGCGCTGGCCGACTATGCCGACACATTCGACCCGCCGGTGTCCGGTGGCCCACCCGCCGCTTGTGGCAGCTGCCACAGCCTTCCTCCGACGGGCGACGCGGCCGGGGCTCATGCAGTACACACTGCACTGAACGGAGTGGGGACCACCTGCAGCAACTGTCACCCCACCGATGCTGCCCACCCGAGCGGCGGTTTGGTCGATCTCGATTTTGCAGCTGTGTGGGATGCCAAATCCGGTCCCGCCACCGACAACCTGGACGGCACCTGCTCGAGCATCAGCTGTCACGGTGGCCAAAAGACCCCGGTCTGGGGAAGCGGCACCATCGATCCCGATACGCAGTGCCAGTCATGTCATGCCTCCGGTTCAAGAGAGTACAATAGCTACTCTTCGGGCGAGCATGGCAGGCATGTCGGCGCACGTATCGCATGTACGACATGCCATGACCCGTCTAAACTGCAGATTGGTCATTTCACCAACCTGAGCACTCCTGGCTTCGAGCAATCAGCGGCTTCGACGCTCCAGAGCTCACTGAACTACACCGGCTCAAGCTGCAACCCCTCATGCCACGGTTCTGAGCGGTGGTAATCAAAGATACTCCGGGTTGTACGGCCGGCGGCTCATAACGAAGGGACGAATCATATGATTCGTCCCTTCGTCCTTTGCGCTAAAGATTTTTAAAGTTACCGGGCCAGCTCACCCATCAGGAGGCGATTCTTGGGCGTGATGTCGTCGGGTATCTGTTGCGTGAAAATCCTGTAGCCCCTGCTGTGCAACCTGTTCGCCCTGGCAACATCCACCGCCAGAGGGCCGTCAAGCCAGCCGCCCAGGCCGCCCTGGTCGGCATCGTCTAGATTGTGGCAGCAGGGGAGTAGGGCCAGCCGCGCGCCGATAGCAGTCGCCCGCTCCAGGATCAGGTCGGTCAGGGATCCGCAGGCGTGCACGGAAACGACCAGATCGGTCGGCTCAAGTGCGACTTTTTCGAGTGGCGACTCGATCAAATGAACGCGATTCGCTAGCCTGGGCCAGGTTCCGATCAAGCAGGCATGAAGACCTTTAGATGAGGCAGGAAGGTTGCGATCGACAGCCAGGGCCTGCGTTGAACTGTCGTCGAGGAGGAGCAGCAGAGCCGCGGTCAGACCGTGACCGCAGGCCAGGTCGACCACGCGCCCGCCCCGGAACCGTCGCCGTACCCGCCGGGCGACCTCCCAGGCTTCGAAGAGCTCTTTGCGGGGCAGGCAGCCCGCCTGGCATACGGCGCGGCCCACCTTGTCGAACAGGGTCTCGCCGGGGAAGAGAACCAGCTCTTTTTCAGTCAGACGGTTTTTGGAGGAACGTATCATAACATCAGCGGTGAGGGGCGCGGCAGGAGGCACGAGAAAAATTTTAATGAGAGCCAAGCGCTACGCACCGCGCACTTCCCTACTTTCCTGACACTCGAAGCAAAAGGCTGCTTCCGGCTGTGCTTTCAGGCGGGCATAGCCGATCTCCTCTTCGCAGTCCACGCACCTCCCATATTCGCCATTGGCATGGCGGCGCAGGGCGGCCTCTACGCGTGCCAGGCGGACCCGGGCCGTGCGCCGGTTGGCCTGGAGCATGCTCTGCTGCTGCATGGCTGCCACGCGCGAAAGCCGGCCGATCGGTTCGTCGAGGCTGACCGGCTGAGCGCCGTCACTCGTATCGGCCAGCAGTTTGTGAAGTTCTTCACTCAAATCGGACAACAGCCGGTACAGCTCTGAGCGCTGCAGCTCGTTCAGCTCATTCATGAGAAGCTTTCAGGTCGGAGAAAAAGGCGCTGATCAGCCGGGCACCGTTCTCCGGTTGGGCCAGCAGGATGATGTGCGGCCCGGCGACCCTCTCCACCCGCAGTTGCGGGAGATGTCTTGCCAGGGCTTCTGCTGCGCGCGGCGGGACCAGCCGGTCGCGGCTAGCCTGGATATAAAGAGCGGGGCCGGAGAAAGTTGTCTCGGGCGGTGGCGGCAGATTGGCAAGAATCTGCAGCCGCCGCGAGAGAACCTTCTGTTTGACGGACAGTAGTGCCCGCTGAAAAAGTTTGACCGCATCCGCCGGAGCGCCGCCAAGACAGAGGCCGCGGCTCAACAGCGGGGTTGTAAACAGTTTCAGCAGCAGGGATTGCGGCATATGGCATGCTGCATCGAGCAGGAAGGGGCTCGGGTGGCGGGCGAAGGTCGCAACGAAAATGACGCCGCGCAGATTGTCCGGCGGTTCCGCAAGCAACTGCAGGCTGACCGGCCCGGAAAAGGATTCGGCCAGCAGAACAAACGGCCGGTCCTCCGGCAACTGCTGACGGGCGAAATCGACATGCTCCTGGAACGACATGACGAGGTCGGCCGGGTAACTGACCACCTGGGTGGACATCCCTTCAGGAAGGCAGCTCGTCAGAGGTGCAAAGAACAGGCCCGTGCCGTCGAGGCCCGGCAGTATCACCAGGGTGGTCGTTCCGGCGGTCATGGGTGGCATGATGTCGGTGCCTTGATCAAAGACCACTTCACTTTTTGCATGACTCGCTTCGCATTTCTCACCTCTTTCTGCGATACAGGTCGGTCTTCAGGCTCGAAACCCGGTCGAGGAAGAGCAGCCCGTCGAGATGGTCAAGCTCGTGCTGGATGGCGATCGCCTCGAACCCGTTGGCCTCGATGACCCGCAGTTGCCCGATGCGGTTCGTGAACTCGACCACGATATGCTCTGCCCGCAGCACATTGCCGGTGTAGTCGGGAACGCTCATGCAGCCTTCGCGCATGAGTTTACTCCCCGATTTCTCGATGATTTCCGGATTGACCATTTCAAGCCGACCGTGATTGTTGTCTTTGCCCAGTTTACTCCTCGAGACATCGACTACGACCACGCGCTGCAATATGCCGATCTGCGGAGCAGCGACTCCTACCGAATGGCCCGAGTCGACCATGGTGTCGACCAGGTCCTGGATCACTGCAACGACGGTTTTGTCGAGCGCCCTGACTGGTTCGGCAACCTGCTTGAGGATCGGGTCCGGGTAGATGCGGATAGAACGAACGGCCACGGTCAGAGTTCCACCGTTGGAATGGTGCGTACCGAGATATCGACCTGCAGCTGCTCGCGCAACGGGTTCATCCAGACGTTGACATCCTGTTCGCTGACCCCTGCCGGGAGGATCGCTTCGAGGATCATGACATAGACCGGACGTTCTTCGCTGCCGACCAGCTTGGTGTTGAGGTCGGTAATGTTGACCTGCTTCTCGCCCATGATCTTGGCAACCCGGTAGACAATGCCCGGTTTATCGGCACCGTAGACCGAAATCATACAGATCTCCCCTTCGAGGGCCGGGTGAATCTCTCCGCCCGGCTTGAGCACACGTAAGGCGATGGTCAGGTCGGCTTCTTCCAGGGGCCTGAAAGCGCCGCCAAAGCTTTCGCGGCTGGTGAACTCGGGGTGACCGAGAATCAAAATCATGGCGAACTGTCCGCCGAGGATTGAACAGCTCGAATCAGCTATGTTACAACCCAGGTCGAAGAGGATCTCGGTCACCTGCGAGACGATCCCGGGGCGGTCGCGTCCGACAATGGTCAGGGCAAAATGGTTCATGGTCTCCTCCGGTTTTGACTTCGGGACGTAATGACTATACTTTTTAACATGGGCAAGAATTTTTTCAGCATAAAACGGTCAATCCAGGGAGGGCGCCAGTCTCGTTTCGGGCCCTGTTGTGAACGCAATGCCATGGCGTGATCAGGACATCCGTATCGACTACTTCCGCGGCTCCGGTCCCGGTGGACAGCATCGCAACACCAGTGAAACGGGGGTGCGCATCACCCATCTACCTACCGGTGTCGTGGCGACCGCGACGGAATCGCGCTCACGGCACATGAACCTGCAGCGGGCCATGGCCCGGCTCGAGGAGAAACTGGCCGCCAGGAACCGCAGGCGCCGTCCCCGCATCGCCACCAGGCCGGGCAAGGCAGCGGTCGCCCGGCGACTGGACGCGAAAATCAGGCAGGGTGAAAAGAAGCGGGCGCGCAAAAAGGTGGAGGATTGACTCGCGGCCGTCGCAGTGACCTCAACGTCTTCTGCGAAATGTGTCAAAGTCCCTCAAAAAACCAGTCGGGTCAACAAGCCGTTGAGGAGGATAGTGCCCAGCACGAGGCCGAGATAGAGGTGCAGCCCGATACGGAGCCTGCCGGCAGTTTTCTCGACAAACAGGGATTTACGGTGGGTGCGCGTGGCCCAGACCGCAAAGGAGATGGCAAGACCCGCAATCAGACCCTGGAGGATTGGTCTTTGCACCAGCTGCATCGGCGGCAACAGCAGGGTCGCGGTGACCATGCCGAGGATCCAGAAGTGACTGATGTTCAGCATCTGGTGCCGGGAGAGTTTCTCCGGCAGGACCTTGAAGCCGACCCGTTGCAGCTCGTCACGATCGGGCAGGGCCAGCAGCCAGTAGTGGGGGACCTGCCAGAGTACCATCAGTAGAACCAGGGTGAGGGGGCGGGGGTCGAGCGGGTCGCCGCCGGCCGCCATCCAGCCGATCAGCGGCGGCAGGGCTCCGCAGGGGGTCCCGGCAATCACCGCGAGCGAGGAAAACCGCTTCAGCGGGGTATAAACCAGCAGGTACCAGCCGGTCGCCACCAGGCCCAGCAGGGCTGTGGCCCCGCCGGTTGTCACAAAGAGGATGACCAGGCCGCCGCTGCCGAGGATCACACCGATCGCCATGCCGGTGGTGGCCGTGAGCTCACCGCAGGCCAGCGGGCGGCGACAGGTGCGGCGCATCAGTGCGTCGGTAAAGCGTTCCTGCACCTGGTTGAGGACCGAGCAGGAGGCACTCAGCAGGAAAATCCCCCAGGCGAGGGCCCAGAGAGTGGTCCAGGGTACCTGGAGGTCTGATGCCAGGGCTCCCGACAGGGCCGTCAGCGCGACCATTGCCGACAAGGGCAGTCTGATCAAGCGGCTTAGTGCCGTCAGGTTGCTCATGGTCCCGGAATAGCTCTGCATTACTTCAAGGTTTCCAGCCAGGCTTGCAGTGCCTTGATATCGTCGTCGCTCAATCCCGGGTAGGGGGGCATCGCCGCGGGATAGCCTTCGGCGACTTCCGCCGCCGGTTCGCGGATGGCACGGATCAGGTAACTTGCATCGGCCTGCACCTTGAGCGTCTTACCATCCTTGACGACCGTCCGTTCGCTGCCCATCAAACCTTTTAATGACGGGCCGACCCGGCGGCTGCCGTCTGTGCTGTGACAGCCGAGGCAGGCGTTTTTGCCGGCCAGCTCCTCGCCTCGGCTGACCGGGTCGGATACGGCGGCTTTGGGCTCTGCCGGTTTGGTCTCTTCAGTTTTTTCAGCCGGTTCAGCTTTTCCCGCGGGCTCCGCTGCTTCATGCTCCTGTTTGGTCTCGACCTTGGTCCCCTCTGCATTGAGCCCCATCAGGTAATCGATAATCCCGGTCAAGTCCTCCTCGGGGATGCGTCCCGCATAGGCCGGCATGGCAGGAGGATAGCCCTCGACGATATCCGCTCCCGGTTCGACGATGGCCTTTCGCAGGTAGTCGTTATCGGTGGTCAGGGTTCGTTGTTCACCGTTGCTGGTTACGACAACCTGCCGTCCGCCGATGCCCTGGAAACTCGGTCCGACCATGCGTGAGCCGTCAAGGGAATGGCAGCCGAGACAGCCATGCTTCTGCAGTAACTCCTTGCCGATATCGGTGACGAGTGGCTTGGCATTCAACCAGGCAGCAAACTCCGGAGCCGGGATCGCTTCGACCGTGGTAATCATCTTGGAATGGCCGACGCCGCAGTACTCGGCGCAGAAAAGATCGTAGCTGCCTGGTTGATCGGCGACGAACCAGGCGTAATTCTTCATCCCCGGGACGCAATCGCGCTTGACGCGGAAGGCCGGTACGTAAAAGCTGTGCAGTACATCCTCTGCGACTATGAGCACTTTGACCGGTTGGCCGACCGGCACGTAAAGTTTGTCGGAGGTCTTGCCGTTCTCGTAGGTGAAGAGCCACGACCACATGCGTGCAGATGCTGTCACCGGCACGGCGTTGTCGGGGATCCGCCGCAGGGAGAGATAGCCCTCCCAGCCATACCAGAACATCACCATGACCAGTAGAGAAGGAATCACCGTCCAGGTGACTTCCAGCCAGATATTGTGGTCCTTCTGGCTGATCGGCAGTGGTTGACGCTTGCGGTTGTAGCGCCAGCAAAGGTAAACCGTGGCCACCGTGATGCCGAGAAAGGCGATGCCGCTGATGCCAAATATGACGTAGAAGGCCTTGTCGACAGCTTCGGTGGTGGTGATCAGGGGTTGCGGATTCACGTCAGCTCCTAACGGTAAAGGACGTCAACAAAAGTTAAGCCGATAAAGATAGCCAAAATCGCCAGTGCCGAGAACAGGGCCAGCCTGAACAGGCGATCCTCGTATTTCATGTGCATGAAAACCGCCACCACCAGCCCGGATTTAAGCGTGGCGATGCCGAGCGCCACCCAGATGTTCCATGCCCCGAAATGAAACTGGGCCACGGCGACCGTGATGCCGGTGAGGATCAGCAGGGCGAGCCAGATGACCAGGAAGGTTTTGTACGGTACGATATGGACATGTTCTTCGGACATAATCACCTCGATTTTTCACAGGCACAGCTCGCAGGGAGAACCAATAACGTGGCAAAGCTGCTACCCGGTGCATTTTTTGTGAAATGTGTAGACCTGACCCCTTGTTAGGCTTTTCGCGTCCCTTGTCCCGAACGTTTAATGCAGGATCAAATAGTACAACGGGAAGATGAATATCCAGATCAGGTCAACCAGGTGCCAATAGAGACCGGCATTTTCGAGGATGACCCAATCGTCGGCATTGACCCGGCCACTTTTGATCAGGATCATGGCCCAGGTCAGGATCAGCCCGCCGATCACCACGTGGATCCCGTGCAGCCCGGTGGTCAGGTAGTAAAGATTGAAAAAAGTGACTTCACCGGGCATCATCTCCTTCATGTGGGGCGAGCCGGGATAGATGCCGTGGTGAATCTTGGCGCTCCATTCGAAATACTTGTTGATCATGAAGATCGCGGCGCAGGCGATGGTGCCGCCGAGCAGGCCAAGGCAGAGGCGCTTGGCGCCGCGGCGCAGGGCGGTGATCGAGACGGCGACGAAAAGACTGCTGGTGAGCAGCACCAGGGTGTTGCCGCCGCCGAACCAGACATTGAGTTCCTTGCCTGCGGAAATGAATTCCTTGGGATAGCGCGCCAGGTAGACGGAATAGAGGATGAACAGCCCGCCGAACAGCAGCACCTCGGTGAATAGGAAGAGCCACATGCCGAACTTGGCTCCGGTATAGTCCTTATGGATGTGGCCGCTCATAGGATCCCCGCCTTTTTGAAATCATAGGGGCCGTGGGTGACCACCGGGTCTTCTTCGCCGAAATTTTCCATGGTCGGCGGCGACGATATCTGCCACTCGAGACTGGCCCCTCCCCATGGGTTGGCTCCCGCCGGGTCACCCTTGAAGATCCCCCGGAAGACATTGACAAACATCAGGATCAGACCGATCGCCAGGATCCAGGAACCGACCGTGGCCAGCTGGTTCAGTCCGGTAAACTCCGGCAGGTAATCCCAATAGCGCCTGGGCATGCCCTGCATGCCGACCACCATCATGGTGATATAGAGAATGCAGAAGCCGATGAAGATGACGCCCCAGGCGACGGTCGCCACGGTCTTGTCGTACATGCGGCCGTAGATCTTCGGCAGCCAGTAGTGCATGGCGGCAAAGAAGGCCATGCCGGTGCCGCCGAACATGACGAAGTGGAAGTGCCCGACCACGAAGTAGGTGTCATGCACGTGGATGTCGGTTGCCGCCGCGCCGAGCACCAGTCCGGTCAGGCCGCCGATGGTGAAGAGCAGGATGAAAGACAGGGCGTACAAAAGCGGTGGATCGAGCAGGATTGAACCCTGGTAGAGGGTCGCCAGCCAGTTGAACACCTTGATCGCCGAGGGGATGGCGACGATGAAGGTCAAAAACGAGAAGATCAGGACCGCCATATCCGACATGCCGCTGGTATACATGTGGTGTGCCCAGACCAGTGAACCGGCGAAGGCGATGGCCAGGCTCGAGACGACGATCGCCTTGTAGCCGAAAGCCGGCTTGCGGGCGAAGACCGGAATGATGTCGGAGACCACACCCATGCCGGGCAGAACCATGATGTAGACTGCCGGATGGGAGTAGATCCAGAACAGGTGCTGGAACATGATCGGGTCGCCCCCCTGGGTCGGGTCGAACAGGCCGGCGCCGATCACCCGCTCGGCAAAGAGCAGGGCGACGGTGATGCCGATTACCGGGGTGGCCAGGATCTGGATCCAGGCGGTGGCGTAGAGCGACCAGGTGAAAAGCGGGATGCGCATCCAGGTCATGCCCGTGGTGCGGAGGCGATGCACGGTGGTCACGAAGTTGAGTCCGGTGAGGATCGACGAGAACCCGAGGAAAAAGACCGCCATCGCCGCCAGAGAAACGTTGGTGCTGGTCTGGGCCGAGAAGGGGACGTAGAAGGTCCAGCCGGTGTCGGGCGGCCCGCCGCCGGTAAAGAGCGAAGTCACCGCCATTATTGCCCCAGTGATGTATAGATACCAGGAAAACAGGTTGAGCTTCGGGAAGGCAACGTCGCGGGCACCGATCTGGATCGGCATGATCAGGTTGCCGAAGGCTGCCGGGATGCCGGGGATGATAAAGAGGAAGATCATGATCACGCCGTGCAGGGTAAAGGCGGCGTTATAGGCCTGGGGACCCATGATTGTCTCGCCGGGCGCGAACAGTTCCAGGCGGATCAGCAGACCGAGCACAACTCCGATGCAGAAGAAGGCGACGATACACCAGAAGTAGAGCAAACCGATGCGCTTGTGGTCGGTGGAGAATATCCAGCCGAAAATGCCGGAATATTTGGCTTCATCGAAAAAGCCGCGGTCGCTGGTTGCCGTGGCAGTCACATCACTCATAGATTCTTATCCTTCTTTGATTTCCTGCCGCTCAACACCAGGTAGGCGGCGAAAATGGCCAGGGTCGTCAGGATAGCGGTGGCGGAAACACGCAAGATATTAAACACATAAGTCTTCTGCTCCGGGTCGAAGCTGAAGCAGTACTGGACCACTTTGCGGATCGTGGTGCCGACATGCCCCGATTTGGCCTCGTAGAGAGCCAGGGTCAGGTCCTTAGGTACGATGTGAGTCCCGTGCAGATAACGTACAATCTGTCCCTGTGGTGAGACAACGAAAAAAACCACCGGGTGCAAAAAATCATGCTTGACCCGCTGGAAATAAAAACCGGCGGCATCGGTCAGCTGGCGGATGCTTTTCAGATCTCCAGTCAGGAATCGCCAGGCCTGACCGGGATACTGGTGCTTCATCGCCGCGTAGTAGGTGTCGCGGCTGCGGCGGGCGAGTTCCGACTGCTCGGTTTCGTCAAAACTGAACGAGATGACCTGGTAGTCCTCGCCTGCCTTGAGTTTGATGCCGGGGAGAACCCGGGCCAGGTCGCCCTGCAGGAAATGGCAGACATTGGGGCAGCGGTAATAGACCGGGGCAATCACGGTCGGCTTGTTCACCAGGTCGCCAAGCTTGACCGGGTTGCCCTGTTCGTCACGGAAAACCAGGTCGAGGGGGATGTAAGTTCCCAGGTGCTCCTCAAGACCGACCTTGTCGGCAGTCGCCTCGGGATGAGTATGCTCTCCCGGTTCCTGCATGTTCCCGGCTTGGCCCTCGTGGGCCATCCCGGCCGGTTCGCTCTGCTGGTGCTGGGGGACGGCGGCTGCCGCGGGAAAACTGAGCAGTATCATCCATAAGAGCAGCAGGAAAATGTCCCTCGGACAGGCCCTCCGACTGCGCCAATGCCTTGCAATCACATTGTTAAACATAGGTCCCGTCATGGGAAAGAGATGAAGTGAAAATCCCGGTAATCATATCAATTTTGTGAGAATATGCAAATTGTTAAGTGTACTGACCTGATTGCGCATCCCCGGCACTTCTGATAGCATATGCCCGCCTAGAGCCTGTCTTGGCGGACAGATCGCCGCCACTTGCGGTTCCGATTACGACAGGCCCGTTCCTTAAGGAGGCTGCCATGGATGAGCTGACGGGACGCATTATTGAACTGGAAATTCGCTACACCCACCAGACCAGTTTGGTCGAGGAACTGAATATCGAGCTTACGGCAGCCAATGCGCGTATCGACCAGCTGGAGCGCCAGGTCAGATCCCTGCATGACATGCTCGGTAGCCTGGAACCTGAATTTACCCAGTCTCCTGACGAATAATGATGTTCGATGATATGAAACGCATTGGCCTGGAAGCCTGCGTACTGATTGCCCTCGGCGCCTTGTTCGGCCTGACCTTGAACCACCAGCTGGTCATGGATGCCTTCTCCGGCCGCCTCGTCCCTCAGCAGCGCCAGCCAGTCCAGGAGCTTGTCCCGGTCGTCTCACCGGTGCCGGTCCTGCTTGATGAAGTCCGGCAGTTGACGGCGTCCGGTGCGCTCCTGGTCGATGCCCGTAACCCGGAACTTTATGCTATGGGGCATATTGAAGGGGCCGTCTCGTTGCCGATCGTTGAGATCGACGACGCGTTGCCCGGTTTTCTTGACCGCGTCACCAAAGGCCGGAGCATCATTACCTACTGCAGCGGCTTCGGTTGTCCGGACTCATTCGACCTGGGCCTTCGCTTGATCGAGGCCGGTTACCGGGACGTACGGGTCTTTGAAGGCGGCTTTCCTGAATGGCGTGACGCCGGCCTGCCGGTCGCGGGGGAGGGCTGATGACCGGAGTTCAGAGAGTGCTCTATCATCTGGCTCGCCTGGCGCTGGCTCTGGTCTTCGTCTACGCCGGCGCGGTCAAGATGCAGGACGTGGTCGCTTTTGCCGGTCATGTGGCGGCCTACCAGATTCTTCCCTATGCGATGAATTACCTGGTTGCCGCGACCCTGCCGTACATTGAATTCCTTGCCGGAATCCTGCTGCTGCTCAACCTCCGGGTACGCCCTGCCCTGGTGGCGGTCGGCGCCATGACTGTGTGTTTCATGGCGGCCCTGGTCTCGGTTTTAGCCCGTGGCCTGGAGATCGACTGCGGATGCTTCGATCCGGGGGGCGGGCAGGATGTCACCGCCGGTGTCGCCCTGGTGCGCGACATCGGTCTGATGGCCCTGCTGGCGCTGACCTGGTGGCTGCGCAGCCGAACGATCACAGGAAGCGCGAGTCGCGAATAACCACACAAGCCATCAACGCCAAAAACGTTTATCAGCGAAATCGCTCATATGACCTGGAAATCACAGTTGGCCGACAGTGTCGTCACCCCGGAGCAACTGGCCGAGCGCTTCGGGATCGACCCCGAGCCGCTGCGGGCGGTGGCCGCCCGCTACCCCCTGCGCATCACACCGCATTACCTCGGTCTGATCGAGACGCCGGGTGACCCGATCTGGCGGCAGTGTGTCCCTGACCTGAGGGAACTTGCGATCGACGATCTCCCCGAGGACTCCCTGAATGAAAGCAGCTTTTCACCGGTGCCGGCGCTCGTGCATCGCTACCCCGATCGTGCCCTGCTGCTGGTTTCAGGGCAGTGCGCCGGCTACTGCCGTTTCTGCACCCGCAAGAACCGCGTCGGCACCAGGGCCATGGCATTCAGTGCGGCCCAGATTGACGCGGGTCTTGACTATATCGCCAGCACTCCGGGGATTCGTGATGTGATCCTGACCGGCGGAGATCCGCTGCTGCTCGATGACCCCCGGCTGACAGAGATTCTGACCCGCCTGCAATCTATTGCCCATGTCGAGATGGTCCGCATCGGCAGCCGGGTGCCGGTGACCCTGCCGCAGCGCATCACGCCGCAGCTCTGTCGCTTGCTGGCCCGCTTCCAGCCGCTCTACCTCAACACCCACTTCAACCATCCGCGGGAGCTGGTGGATGCCAGCATCGCTGCCTGTGCACGTCTGGCGGACGCCGGCATCCCCCTGGGCAACCAGACCGTCCTGATGCGCGGTGTCAATGACGACCCGGAGGTGATGATTACGCTCTGTCGCGGCCTGCTGAAAGCGCGGGTGCGCCCATACTACCTGCACCACCTGGACCAGGCCCGCGGGACGGCGCATTTCCGGGTACCGGTAGAGCGCGGCCTGGAGATCATCGCGGCCATGCGCGGCCGGGTTTCAGGACTGGGGATTCCGCAATACGTGGTCGATCCGCCGGGGGGCCAGGGCAAGGTGCCGCTGCTGCCGGAGAACCTTCTGCAGGTGGGGGAGACGCTCAAGGTGCGGACGGCCGGCGGCATGGTCGAATTACCCAACCGTACGCCGCTGCGTGACGTCTCCTCGGCTTAGCCTGGGCCGGTCCTGGTCTGGCGCCCCCGGGCCGGAAACCTGTCGCGGACAACTCAGAAACGGCTGCCGGTACGGGTCGTGGGGCGCCTGCCGAGCTGGCTGTTGTGGCTGGCGAGACTCTGCGCTATCTGTGCGGCCTCTTGCTCGCTTAATAAACCCTGCTCGATAAAATAGCTGCCAATCCGTTGCTGCAGGGACTGTTGATATATGAGCAGTGCGTCCACCTGGTGCGGGTTGAGATAGCCCAGCTCGAGGGCCTTCTTGCCGAAACGCACGGCGTGACCACGGTGGCTGAGAATCTGCGTCACCCTTGCCTCTGACAGCCAGCCCCACTTCTGGGCGATGAAGCCTAGGGTTGGCCGCTGCCGGCGCTGCCAGACCAGGGCTTCGATCAGCTGCTGGTAGGTGACCTTCCCCTGGTAATAGCTGTACATGCCGAACTCGAGGGGAATGGCCGGGACGGATGATTGACGAACATGGGGCTTTTGCTTCGTGCTTTGGTATGCAGCCCTTCTGCACTGGTACGATGGTGCCGGCCCGGGGCCCCAGAGGGGGGGTGACTGGCGGCTGCGGCGGCGCTTTTCGAGGAAATCGATGATCAGTTCATAGGCCTGGCGGATCTCCCGAAAACGCTCGGTCTGCTGCTTGCGGATCTGCACTGAAGAACCTGCATAGCCGTCAGGATGGTGGGTCTTGGCCTGGCTGCGATAGGCGCTCCTGGCGCCGCTCGGCTGAAGACCGTCGAGGAAGTCATGGGAGACGACTTCATGACCGAACAGGGTTCGACAGGCGTTGAACAGGGTTGTATCAGAATGCAGGTACATGATCGGCAATGGCCTTTGTGTCAGAGCGGTCCCAGTTTTTTAAGGCCTATCATCCAAAAAAAGCACATCAAAACATAAGCCATTGACTCACGCAATGACGCGGAGACAAAGAGAGCAATGCCAAGACTCTGGTATTTTCTTAAGATTTATGAACATTCCCTCTGCGTCTTTGCGCCTCTGCGTTAAACATTTTTTTGGTGATAGACCTGTTTTTTATAGCCTGTCGGGTGGGTAGAAACAAGGGGCTTATCACAGTAAATGAAATTTCGGCTGACGATCGTGTTCAGAGCTCTTCCGGTGTGAATGCGACCACGTCGTCGATTCTGGCGGCATCGGTCAGCAGCATGATCAGTCGGTCGAGGCCAAGGGCGATTCCTGCTGACACGGGCATCGCGCTCAGCTCAGCGAGAAACTTTTCCGGCAGGGGGTACGGGGTTTTTCCGGCACCCCGGCGGGTCGCTTCGTCGGCTTCGAAGCGGCGGCGCTGCTCATGCGGATCGGTCAGCTCCGAGAAGGCGTTGGCCAGTTCCAGGCCGTCAATGTACAGCTCAAAACGCTCGGCAAGCTGCGGTTGACCCGGTTTGGTACGGGCCAGGGCCGCCAGGCTGGTGGGGTACTCGGTCAGAAAGAGCGGCCGGTCTTTGCCGAGGTGCGGTTCGACTTCGGCCGTCAAAAGCTCTTCAAAACAATCCCCGGCCAGGGCCTCATCGATGCTCTTCGACGCGTAGCGGGCAAAGGCGTCGCTAACGGTCAGCTGCGGCCATGGCCTTGCCAGGTCGATGGTCCGCCCCTGCCGTAACAGTTTGCCCGTCGGTACCAGGGTGACCAGCAGTTCCATACATTCGGTCATCAGGGCATGGTAGTCGACTCCGCTGAGGTACCACTCGAGCAAGGTGAATTCCGGGAGGTGATACTGGCCTCGCTCGCCGTCGCGCCAGACCCGGCAGATCTGAAAGAGCTGCTCGCAGCCGGCCGCCAGCAGGCGCTTCATGGCCAGCTCCGGCGAGGTGTGCAGGGTCCATCTGCCGCTGGCGACCGCGTCGATGTGTGGCTCGGGGGCGTTGGTCGGGATGCGGTGTGGGGTCTCCACCTCAAGGTAGCCGCGCTTGATGAAGAAGGTGCGGATGTCCTGGATAATCCTGGCTCTTTCCGCCAGAGCGTCACGTTTGCGGGCCAGGGCCCAGTTCGGTTCGCTCATGGTTGCTCGCTCTCCACGTCCGAGCCGAAGGCTCTGTGCAGCCAGTGCAGGAAATCTTCGACCAGAAGGTAGAGGCTGGGGACCAGGAACAGAGTGATCAGGGTGGCGAAGAGGATGCCGAAACCGAGGGAGATGGCCATCGGAATCAGGAAGCGGGCCTGGCGCGAGGTTTCGAAGATCATCGGGGCCAGGCCGCCGAAGGTGGTCAGGGTGGTCAGGATGATCGGCCGGAAACGGCGGGTTCCTGCTGCGCAGATCGCCACATAGGCGGTGACCCCTTCCAACCTCTGGCGGTTGGCGTAGTCGATCAGGACCAGGGAGTCGTTGACCACAACTCCCGAGAGGGCAACGATCCCCATCATGCTCATCAGGCTGAGGCTGTAGCCCATGAGCAGGTGCCCCAGGGTGGCGCCGACCACGCCGAAGGGGATCGCCAGCATGACGATAAGCGGCTGGCTGTAACTGCGGAAGGGGATCGCCAGCAGGAAGTAGATGGCGAACAGCGCCAGGAGGAAGCCGTTGAACAGGCCGCCGGTGCTTTCCTTCATCCTGGCCTGGCGGCCCTGGTAGCCGTAGGTCAGTCCCGGGTAGTTGTCAGCCAGCTCCGGCAGGACCTGGCTGTCGAGGGTGGCGAGAATCTGGCTGGTCTGGTCAATCGGTTCGACATCGGCTGAGACCGTGACGGTGCGGCGGGCGTCGCGCCGGTTGATGGTCGTGTAGGCCCGGCCGCGTTCGACCTCGGCGACTTCGAAAAGCGGTACGAAGGTGGCGGCCGGGGTGCGAATCATCAGGTTCTCGATATTGAATTCACTGCTGCGCTCATCCTCCGGCAGGCGCACCCGGACCGTAACCTCGTTGCGGCCGCGCTGCTGACGCAAGGCCTCGGTGCCCGAAAAAGCGCTGCGCACCTGGCGGGCGATCTCATGAGACGTCAGGCCGAGGCTTTCGCCGCTCGGCTTGATGCGGAAGTCGAGCTGTTCCTTGCCCGGGGTAAACCCGTCGTCGATGTCCTTGACGTTGGCGAAATCTCCCAGCCGCTCGGCCAGGGCGCTGCTGGCCTGATCAAGAACCGCTGTATCGCGATGCGACAGTTCCACGGTCAATGCGCCGCCGCCGCCGGGCCCACCGCGATCCGACTCGTAGCGCAAAGATTCCAGGCCGATGACCGGGCCGACCTGCTCACGCCAGAGCTGGGTGACCGTTCCGGTATTGAGCGGCCGGACGCCTGGCGGTGTGAGGTAGGCCGTGATGCCGACCTGGTTTTCATCGACCAGGGCGAAGACCCCCTGCAGCAGTTGCTTGCCGCCATTGGCGGCCGCGACGTCTTCAATGCCGCGAACCAGTCTTTCCTGCACCTCCTGGGCCGCAGTCAACGGGCTGCCGGCCGGCAAAACGGCGGTCACCACCGCCCGGTCCGATTCGACCCGCGGCATCAGGATCATGCCGATACGCCCGCTCATGACATAGCTGACTGTGATCAGCAGTATGGCCAGGCCGATGGCGACGGTCAGGCTGCGCCAGCGAATGCTCAGCTCAAGCAGCGGCCGGTAGCGGTTTTCGATGAAGCGGGAGACCGCGGCGCTGAAGCCCTGTTGCCAGTTGTGCAGCCGTTCGGTGATGCGGCTGGACGGGGTGCTCCGGGTGTGGGCGAGGTGGGCCGGCAGGATAAACAGAGCCTCGACCCAGGAAATCGTAAATACGGTGATCACCACCACGGGGATCGCCATCCAGATCTTGCCCATGGTGCCGGGGATGAAATAGAGCGGCAGGAACGCCACGATATTGGTCAGGATGGCGTAGGTAACCGGAATGGCGACGTTGCGGGCGCCTAGGATGGCGGATTTGGCCATGCCATAGCCGCGCTGGCGGTATTCGTAGATGTTCTCGCCGGCCACGATGGCATCGTCGACCACGATTCCGAGGGCGACGATGAAGGCGAACATGGACATGATGTTGATCGACACCCCCAGGGCAGGGAGAAAGAGCAGGCCGCCGAGGAACGAGGTCGGGATCCCCATGGTCACCCAGAAAGCCAGCTTGAACTCAAGAAACAGGCCGAGCAGCAGCAGGACCAGGACCAGTCCCATGCAGGCGTTCTTCAGGAGCAGGTTGAGGCGCTGTTCGTAGACCTCCGAACGGTCACGGTTGATGTCCCAGTCGATTCCCGCCGGCAGGTCGGCCTCGATTTCGCTCATGGCGTCACGGACGGCCCGAGAGACGCCAATCGGCGTTTGCTCGCCGACCCGGTAGACATCGAGACCGATGGTGCGCTGGCCGTTGTAGGTGGCAAACCGGTCACTGTCCTCGAAGGCCTCGCGGACTGTGGCGACATCCTCAAGGAGAACCACACTGCCGTCGGCCGTGGTGATGACCGGGATGCGGGCAAACTCACTGGCCCAGTCGCGGCGGTCCGAGACCCTCAGCAGGATGTCGCCGCCGACCGTCTCGACGGCTCCGCCCGGGATCTCGGTCGAGGCGGCCGCGATGCTCCGCCCGATATCATCGAGGGTCAGGTTGTAGGTGCGCAGTTTCGCTTGAGGAGCATCGACGTGAATCTCCAGTGCCCGTGCACCCGAGAGGTCGATTTGGGTGATGCCGGGGTCCTGCAGGAGTCGGTCACGAACCTGCTCGGCGGTTTCGCGCAGGGCCGCTTCCGAGGCGTCGCCGTAAAACTGGATATTCAGCACTTCATGACGGTGGGCGCGCAGAGATACCTGGGGCTCTTCGGCATCGTCCGGGAAGGTGCGGATTCGATCGACTTCCTGCTTGATCTCCTGGTACACCTTCTGCTGGTCGGCATCAGCGAGCAGCTCGATGTTGACTGAACCCTGACCTTCACCTGCAGTCGCGGTCAGTTCCTTGACCCCTTCAAGGCCGCGGACCGCCTCCTCGACGACCAGGATGATTCCCTGTTCGACTTCTTCGGGGCTGGCCCCAGGGTAACTGACGCTGACCCTGACCTGGTCGAGCTCGTACTCGGGAAAGACCTCCTTCTTAATCGTTCCCGAGACCAAGATCCCGCCAAGCAGCAGGACAATCATCAGCAGGTTGGGGGTGACCCGGTTGTAGGTCATCCAGGCGAGCGGCCCCCGTTGCCAGGGCTCTTTGCGCAATCGGCTCATGGCTTGGTTTGCTCTCCCCCGGCCTGGTCTGTACTCCCAGCGGCCATGGTCCTCAGGCTCATCCCCGCTACCGGAGAGGGGAGGTTGGAGGTTATCAACCGCTCTCCTTCACGGATGCCACCGGTTACCAGGACATACTCCTGGCCGCGGAAGGCGATCTCCACAGGACGGATATCAAGGGTGTTTCGCTCATCCATGATCCAGAGATGACTGCCGTCGCGGACCAGGTCGCGCTCGACCTGGGCCGCTTGCGGGACGCTTTCCCCGGCGATCTCGGCCCGGATGTAGCTGCCGAGCAGCAACTCGGGTTGCCCCTTGGCCCCTGTCCGCAGTGCCAGGGGGTCGGGTATTTCAACCAGCAGCTTGGCCATGCGCCCCTGCTCCTCGACCATGGCCGTCAGGCCGAGTACCCGACCGGTCCGGTATTGTGCGGCACCCCAGGCCGCGCTGTCGTAGACACGGACCTGCGAGCCGTCGGCACGACCCTCCTGTCCGGTACTGATCCATTTCAGCAGGCTGGACGGGACCAGCGCATCGATCCAGTAGCTGTCGCTGCCGACCAGGGTTGCCAGGGTGGCGCTCGGCGAAACGCTGGTGCCGAGATTGATCTCGCGGGAGATGACCACGGCGTTGAAGGGTGCCGTGACAACCGTGCGCTGCAGGTCCAGACGGGCCTGCTCGAGTCGAGCCTTGGTCGCGTCCAGAACCGCCTTGATATTGGCCAGCTGCGGTTCCCGCAGCATCAGGGCCTTCTCTTCATCAGTAACCGTTTCGCCGAGCAGCTCGTATTCCTTGCGGGCGACCCGCTGCTGGCCCAGCTCGATCTGCCAGTCCGCTTTGACCCTGGCGACCTCACTGGCGAGTTGCTGGATTGCGAGCTGGTAGTCGCTCGGGTCGATGGTGAGCAAGGGCTCGTCTTTGGCAAACCGACCACCGGGGATCAGTTTGTCGCTCATGCTGATGATCTTGCCGCTGACCTGGGGCTTGAGTATGACTTCACGCTGCGGGATGACCGTGCCCATGACGCTGATGGTCGTCGCATGTCGATCGAATTTGATCGGGCGCACATCGACGATCGTTGCATTGCGGACCTTGGGCCGTGGTTTGGCTTGAGGGCCCGTCTGGAGCAGCCAGGCCGCAACGGCCACCGCGGCGATGACGACGAAGGCCGGCAGCAGCAGCCGCAGGGCGGCCTTGCGATTTCGCGAAGATGCTGCTGGGGGCGTCGGTTGCTGCAGGTCTGTAGCCATGCTATTCACCTTGTATGGTCGGTTGATTGAGATGGCGGGACATCTCCCAGCCTCCGGCCAGAGCCCGGCAGAGGTTGACACGGTTCTCGAAGAGCTGACGGTGGGCGGTCATCCGGGTCCGTTGCAACTGCTGCTCGGAGAGCAGGGAAATCAACACTCGCTGGTAGTCCTCGGCCCCGTTGAGGTAGCGGTCGCGGATGCGCTCGGTTGCCTGGGTGGCCAGGACCAGCTGGCGATCGATGCTGGCCAGGTATTCCTGCTGGTGCTGTTCCAGGGCCAGGGCATCCTCGATTTCGGTCAAGGCCGCAAGGACCGTTTGGCCGTAATCGTGCAAGGCTTCTGCGGCCACAGCCTGGCTGCGCTCGACTTCGGCTTGGCGCCGGCCGCCGTCGATCAGTGGCACCAGCAGGTTGGCGGCCAGAGATGCCAGCCAGTCGTCGAACAGCTGCTCGATCTGCTCTCCTCCGGTGTTGGCACGGCCGGTCAGGTTGAGACGAGGCAGCCGGTCAGCCTCAGCTGCCACCACCCGCTGATCTGCGGCCAGCAGCCGCAGCCACGCCGAGCGCACGTCGGGGCGTCGTGCAAGCAGGCTGCTCTGCAGGCCGGTCGCCGGCAGCGGTGGCAGATCGCCGAACATCAGTACGGTCAGTACCGGCCCCTGGTCGGGAGGGAGACCAGCGAGTATCGCCAGCTGATTCTGCAGGACCTGTCCCCGGCCGTTTGCCAGGGCCAGCTCACCGCGCCGGTTTTCGACGACCTGACGCTGCTGCAGCAGGTCGGCGATTCCCACCTGCCCGGTGCGGAACTGCAGGCTGATCAGTTCGAGGGTCTGCCGGTTGGTTCGCAGCTGCTCTTCGAGGATCTGGACCTGACCACGCTGTTCAAGCCATTGGAACCAGGTGGTTGCAACCTGGGCAGACAAGGTCAGGGCGGCCGTCTGTAATTCCTCTGCAGTGGCCCGGGCGTCAAGCTCTGCTGCTTCCTGGGTCGAGCCGATCCGACCCCAGAGGTCGATTTCATAACTGGCGGCGAGTCCGAGGTCAAAGTCCTGCGACGAGTCTCTGCGGGAATCGACCCGCGTGGAGGTGGTGCTGAAGCCTGCACTGCCGTCAAGCCTTGGCATGAGGTCGGCACCGGCCTGGCGTGCCACGGCGCGGGCCCGGTCGAGGCGGTCCCACGCCCCCTGCAAGGTGAGATTTCCCGCCATGGCTTGTTCGATCAGGCGGTTGAGAGTGGGGTCGGCAAACGTCAGCCACCACTGCTCGGGCAACGGCTCCTGGCCGGTTGCTGAGAAAACACCCTGCGGCTGAAGGTCAGGGACTGGTCGGCTGATCGTCGGGGTGCAGGCGGCAAGCAGCAGGAGGAAACTCAGGCAGAGCCATCTGCAGTTGGTGACGAAATGGTTGTCAGTTTGCAAGTGTTTGCTCGGCATACCTGGGGTCCTCTGTTGGCAACCATGGTCCGGTCCGAGCCGGGAAAATCAGATCATCACGAACACAGGATTGCCTTTGGTGCCAGGAATGTGCGCTCTGTTCAGACCCGGTTTCCCGCGCCGATCGGTTCCATGGTGGCCAGTTGACAGGAATAACAGAATTATCAGGATTTTGACCGGAAAGCAAAAGGTCAATGCACGCGGCCTGGCTGGGCGTGCTACTTCTCTCCTGTACCTCCTGGAAAAATAAAGTCGGTTCCGGGTATGGATTGCGCTTCAGGTCGACGTTATCCTAGACGAAGCAGCGGTAAAAAAGTTTAAAAAAAAACGCCCGCAAGCGGACGTTTTTCCCTTCGAATGGCTGCCGAAGCTATTCCTTGACGCGGGTCACATATTCGCCGGTGCGGGTGTCGATCTGAATCAGGGTGCCCTGTTCGACAAAAGACGGGACCTGCAGAGTGTAGCCGGATTCTACGGTGGCTGGCTTGTTGTTGCCGGCGGCCGTGTCCCCCTTGACCCAGGGATCGGCCTGGCTGACACGCAGGTTGACGAAGTTGGGCAGCGTCACGCCGATGCCGCGCTCACCGTGCATGAGCACTTTCACCTCCATGTTGTCGACCAGGAAATAATGATCGTCGCCAAGCACCTCTTCACTGATGGAGGTCTGCTCGTAGCTCTTCTGGTCCATGAACACGTAGCCGGATTCGTCTTTATAGAGATACTGCATATCGCGTTCATCGAGGCTGGCCGGCTCAAAGCTTTCCCCGGAACGATAGGTGCGGTCGAAAAGGGAGCCGGTGATCATGTTGCGCAGCTTGCACTTGTAAAGCGCCTGCCCCTTGCCGGGCTTGGTGAAGTCGAACTGCGCGACGACATGGGGCTCGCCATCGATCATCACTTTGAGCCCTTTTTTCAAGTCTGCACAACTGTACATGGGAAACTCCTTCAAGAAGCTTGAATAGCGCTATTTTACGGAAGTGCAGTTATACACAAAAGACCGACCCGTGTCATCGGTTTTTTCAGACCAGGGCGCGGCTCCTGGGACGTGGGACGCGAAAGTCAAAACTCTCAAGGTCAACCGCTTGACAAGCTTTGGCTCTTTTCCCCACATTTTCACCTCTCCCCTTGTCTACAAGATTATCCAACTTCACTGCCAAAACAACATGTGCTACATTCTCGCAGCTGATTAACCATGGGATAGCTTCCGTCAGGACAGCCCATGTCAACAGACTACCAGGAGAACACGATATGACATCCAACGATTTAAAACGCGGCCAGGTGATTCTGCTCGACAGTTCCCCCTGCCTGGTCCTCGAGGTGAGCAGTCAGAGCCCTTCGGCACGTGGCGGCAGCACCCTGATCAAGACCAAGTACCGCAACCTGCTCACCGGCCAGGTGCTGGAGAAGGCCTTCAAGGCCGGTGATCGCGTTGATGCCGCCGACTTCGAAAAGCGTAAGGGGCAATTCCTGTATGCCGACGGCGACAACGGCGTATTCATGGATCTCGAAAGCTACGAGCAGTATGAACTGGGCGAGGAGATGTACGGCCCGGTTAAGGGTTATCTGCTCGAAGGCACCGAGGTGGTCATCGGCGTTTTCGAAGGACAGGTGGTGTCCGTCGAACCACCGATGAACGTGGAACTGCTCGTGGTCGAGACCGCCCCGGCAATCAGAAATGCCACCGCCCAGGCCCAGACCAAGGAAGCCACCCTGGAGACCGGCCTGAAGATCCAGGTCCCCGCCTATCTTGAAACCGATGAGAAGGTCAAGGTCGATACGCGGGATGGACGGTTTATTTCCAGGGCTTAAAAGTCGGGGCGCGGGACGCGGAAGACCGGTTAAGCAACCAAAGTCAGATGATTTTGATTTTCGCGTCCCTCGCTCCGCGTGCCACGGCCCGAAGGCTTTTCGCAAAAATGCAAAAAGCCTTCATTCTTCCCTCGCAGTTCTGCAAAACTATGTTTTAGACCTCCGGTAAAAAAGCCTTAAAACCCCAGTCTGCCTCGCTTCTCCCCGTCGCATCCACTGTCACACGGCACGCGCTGCTCGCCTGCCTTTCTGGCTGGGCCTCAGCTGTTTTGCATTCTTGCAAAAAGCTCCTTTGCCAGTCTCTGCCGGCGCTCTCCGGATAACTCTCTCAAGCCTATGAAATCATTGATTAAAAAGTTTTTTCACGGAGGTGTTGCGATTGGTATGCGAGTTGCCAATACGGTTCTGCACGAGACGATTACGCGCACTGCCAAGAAAGATACGGCCTGATGTTTACCAGTAATCCCGGAAGTCAGCGTAAAAAGCCGGTCATCGGTGTCATCAAAGCCCGCTGGCCGCTGTCTTTCCGGGTTCAGCAGTTGAGTCTAGACGGTTTGGATCATTCGATAGCTATCATCAAGGAGGCAGAGATGAACAAGCAGAACGTGTCCGCAAAACGCGGTTGGACGGTTGTCCTGGCTGGTACCGGCATCAACCTGGCCCTCGGTATCCTCTACACCTGGAGCATCTTCAAGGGGGCGATCGCCGATTCAATCGCTGCCGGAGGCCCCGGGGCCTTTGCCTGGGACAAGGCGTCGATCAACGATCCCTACGCCACGGCCTGTCTGACCTTCGCCGTGGCGATGATTCTGGCCGGCAAGGTCCAGGACAAGTTCGGCCCCCGCATCACCTGTATGATCGGCGGAGTGATGGTTGGTACCGGTTTCATGATCATCTCCCAGACCACCAGTTATTGGGCCTGGATCGCCGGGTTCGGCGTCATGGCCGGTATGGGGATCGGTTTCGGCTACTCTTCTGCCACGCCGCCGGCCCTCAAGTGGTTCCCGCCGGCCAAGACCGGCCTGATCGCCGGGATCGTCGTCGCCGGCTTCGGTCTTGCCTCGGTTTATATCGCACCGCTCGCCCAGTTCCTGCTCGGTGCTTACGGCCTGCAGCAGTCGATGTTGTATTTCGGGATCGGATTTGTCGCCGTCACCTGCTTCTTCGGCCTGTTCCTCTCCAACCCGCCGGCCGGTTACATCGCCGATCCCGGTGCTGCCAAGCTTGTCTCCAGACGTTCCGCCACGGACGACAAGTCCCCCGCGCAGATTCTGCGCACAGCTAAATTCTACACCCTGTGGACCTGTTTCTTTATCGGCGCCGGGGCCGGTCTCATGGTGATCGGCAGTGCCAAGGGACTTGCCAAGGCGAGTATGGGTGAACTGGCCTTCCTGGTCGTCGCGATCATGGCGGTCGGCAACGCCGCCGGTCGCATCGTTGCCGGCGTGGTCTCCGACAAGATCGGCCGGGCCAACACCCTGGTGGTCATGCTGGTCTTCCAGGCCGCCCTGATGTTCCTGGCCATCCCGGTGATTGACGGCACTTACAACAACCCGCTGGCAATGCCCCTGCTGGTCACCTTCATGGTCTTCAACTATGGCACCAACCTCTCACTCTTCCCGTCCTTTGCCAAGGATCTTTGGGGTGCCAAGCACTTTGGCATGAACTATGGCATCCTCTTCTCCGCCTGGGGGGTTGGGGCCTTTGCCCTGGTGCGCGTTGCCGAGATGCTCAAAGTCAAGACCGGCGGCTTCACCATGTCGTTCGCAGCCGCCGGTGCCCTGCTGGTGGTCGGCGCCATGCTCGCCGGTACGCTGAAAACCCGTAAAGCCGAGGTCCCGGTACTCGAAGGCGCTTTCGAGGAAGAGAACGACCTCGTCCTGGCCAAAGCCGCCAACGACTGATTGCCTGTCACCGTTTGCAAACCCTCCTTCAGGTTCAAACGGCCACGGTCCCGCCACTCTTGGCGGGACCGTTTTTTTCGGCTCTATAACCTGAAAAAGTTGAACGCAGAGACGCAAAGGCCGCAGAGGGATAGCGCGCAAATTTAAACAAGTCAAGCCCCTGGCATTGCGCTCGGCGTCTTAGCGTTAGTAACTGGCTTAACTTTTGTTGTGCCATTCGTTTCAGTTATAGGTCCGTTTTTTATGACTTGAAAGTGCAATGCCCGAATCCACCCGGAAACCAACCCCCTGAGGCAGGCTATCCGCGTTGGACCAAGTCAACTATTCTATTCCCTGGTGAATTGATCTATATTTTGTAGCTAGCTCACTGGCTCTCACCCATAGCTATCTTGCGAAAGCGGCTGACTCATGACAATGACAGTAAAGCGATCCGTTTGCCCCTACGATTGTCCTGATGCCTGCGGTCTGCTTGTCGATGTCGAAGGTGGCCGGGCGGTGCGGGTTTCCGGAGACCCGGATCATCCCTATACACGGGGGACGCTGTGCCCGAAGATGAATCGTTACCAGGACACGGTTCACTCCGCGCGACGCCTGACCACTCCCTTGCTGCGCACCGGTGGCAAAGGCGCTGGAGAATTCCAGCCGATCGCCTGGGACGAGGCTGTCGAGCTTATCGCACGACGCTGGCGGGCCATTATCGCCGAGTCGGGCGCCGAAGCGATCCTGCCTTATTCGTACGCCGGGACGATGGGCCTGATACAGCGTAATGCCGGTCATCCGTTCTTCTATCGCCTCGGTGCCTCACAGCTCGACCGCACCATCTGCACCCCGGCCAAGGCGGTCGGCTGGGCGGCGGTGATGGGGGAGACTCCGGCTCCGCACCCTGACACGGTGGCCGACAGCGACCTGGTGATCCTCTGGGGAATCAATGCAGCGGCAAGTAACATCCACTTTCTCCACGGCGTGCGACAGGCCAAAAAACGCGGCGCTCAAGTCTGGCTGATCGACACGTACCGCACCGAGACGGCAGCGTTGGCCGATCGAACCTTCCTGGTGCGGCCGGGACACGACGGCGCCCTGGCCCTCGGCCTGATGCACCTGCTGGTAATGGAGAAGCTGGTTGATCGCCTTTTCCTGGAGACGTCCGTCCAGGGATTTGCCGAACTGGAACGCCAGGTTCTCCCCGATTACCCGCCGGAGCGGGTCTCTGAGCTGACCGGCCTTGCCGAGGCGACCCTTCAGGAGATGGCGCGAGCTTATGGCCGTGCCCGTGCGCCATTCATCCGCATAGGTGGAGGGCTTTGCCGCTACGGCAACAGTGCCATGACGGTGCGCAGCATCGTTGCCCTGCCGGCCCTGGTCGGGGCCTGGGGCAAGCCTGGCTGCGGCTGCCTGTGTGGCACCAGTACCGTGGGTGCCTTCGCCATGAACGAGGTGCTGAGGGAGGATTTCATGACCACGCCGACCCGGCTGATCAACATGAACCAACTCGGCGAGGCCCTCAACGAACTGTCTGATCCGCCCGTGCGCAGCCTCTATGTCTACACCTCTAACCCGGCGGCCGTCGCCCCTGACCAGAACCGCGTACTGCAGGGCCTGCTCCGCGACGACCTGTTTACCGTGGTCCACGAACGCTTCTTGACCGACACCGCCCGCCATGCCGACATTGTGTTGCCGGCGACCACGTCCCTCGAGCACAGTGATCTCTACCGTTCGTACGGGACATACTGCATCCAGCGGGCGCAGCCGGTGATTCCAGCGGTTGGCCTGAGCAAGTCGAACTGGGAGGTGTTCGCCCTGCTCGCCGAGGCGATGGGCTTTGAGGAACCATTCTTCCGCCAGGGTGCCGATGACCTGATCGATCGGCTCCTGGCGATCCCGAAGCCGATGCGCGCGGGGATAGACCTGTCTGTGCTGGCTCAGGGCCGGGCCGTGGAGTTGCCGACACCACAGGGGCCGCCGGTCTTTGCCACTCCTTCGGGGAAAATCGAATTGCTCAACCCTCGCCAGCCGCGACCGTTGCCGGTCTTTACCCCGCCATACGGCGGCGAGCTGTCGCTGAGCCTGATGACGGCCCCCTCTCTCTATGCACTCAACTCGTCTTTTTACGAGCGGGATGATCTGCGGCAGAAGCAACAAGCCATGTGTCTCAAGATGAACGCTGCGGATGCCGCTGCACGCGATCTGACGGACGGCGCTGAAGTGATCGCCGCCAACGAGCATGGGCAGGTCAGCTTTATCCTGCAAGTCAGCGATCAGGTGCCGATCGGTGTGGTGGTGGCCGAGGGGGTCTGGTGGATTGAATTCGCGCCGGGGAAGCGTTCGGTCAATGCCCTCACGTCCCAGCGTCTCACCGACCAGGGTGCTGGGAGCACCTTTTACGACAACCGGGTGGAGGTGCGGAAGGTCTGAAGTGTCCTGACAAGCCGACAAGCGACATCCTTGTCGGAAACTTTAATCCGATTGTATGAATTTAGGCGGTCGTTGCGTTAGGGTCGCTATAGCAGTAAAACGTCCACCTCAGTTCCCCGGTCCAGTTTGTGAATACCAGCCGGCACCGAGATCATGGCATTGGCGGCACTAAGGCAGCGATTCTGTCCCGATCCCTGGTGTTGCGAGACGATGACCCGGTAGCCGTTTGCCTGCCACTCAAGCCTGCACCAAAGAAATGCCTGGCGTGTACCGCCGCCTTTGATCCCGTTGTTCAAGACGGCTCTGCGTCTTTCCGGAAGGACGTTGACCTGTCCGGCCAGTCGTTTTAATGCCGGCTTGACGAATAACTCGAATGTTGCGGCTGTTGCTGCAGGATTGCCGGGCAGGCCGAAGTAGGGCTTGCCCTCGAGCATGCCGAACAGTACCGGCTTGCCAGGTTTGATGGCGACCTTCCAGAAGATTTTCCTGAAATTCCGTTTTTCGAGTACCGCTTGAACGTGATCTTTTTCCCCAACCGATACGCCGCCGGTTGAGATGATGGCGTCGGCATCAAGCGCCTGGTCGATAAGCTGGCTGAGGGTCTCAGGATCATCGGCGCCAATCCCGATACTCACTGGAACGAAGCCGCATTCTGACAGGCGGGTTCTCAACAGGTGCAGGTTCGAGTTGATGACCTGACCGGGACCGGGAACCCGCCCGAGTTCTACCAGCTCATCACCGGTGGAGATCACCGCAACTCGCGGTTTCGGGTAGACTTTGACCCGTTCGACGCCGACGCTCGCCAGTAGCGCAATGTCACCGGCACGCAATTGCGTCCCCGCTTCAACCAGAATATCATTGACCCGACACTCTTCCCCCCGATAGCGAACGTGCTGGCCGGCTTGCGGTGGACTGGTTAAGTGAACGCAGCCGCCAGCTTCCTCCTGGGCCTCTTCGATCGGAACCACGGTATTGGCCCCTTTCGGCAGCGCCGCTCCGGTGGTGATGCGGACCGTTTGTCCAGGCAGCACTTCGTCTCGATAAGGATGCCCTGCGTAAGAGGCCCCAACAATTGCGAACCCGGTGTCAGGGGCGGCGGATCCCCCCGCGAGGGCAAAACCATCCATAGCCGAGTTGTCGCAACACGGCATGTCCCAGCGTGCCTGTGCCGGGGAAGCCAGAACGAGCCCGGCGGCCTGGTTGAGCGGGAGTTCTTTGGGTTGTAAGGGAGACAAAGTGTCGAGAGCCTGTTGCAATGCGTCATCATAACTGATCATCATGATCCTCCTTCCAGACATCCGGACTCTCCAGCGGGATCGTCCAGAGACTGCGCTTGCGCAGGCAGACTCGCAGGGCGTCGCCGACGGCATAGCCCAGGTCGCGCATGGCACAGTTTGGTAGTTCGACATCGACGGTGATGCCGCTGTCTTGCAACCTGACGCAGAGTGTATGTGTGCCGCCGAAGACCAGGATATCGTCGACGGTGGCATGGAACAGGTTGTCCTGCAGCTCGGGGCCGATCGGTTTGTTGGGACGGATGACCATCACTTCCTCCGATCGGATGCCGGCGGCGAGTCGGAGCCCCTTCTTGGCACCGGCATAGCCCGGCGCTTTAAGATGAATGCCGTTGCCGAGCCACAATGAACCATCCGGCAGGACCTCTTCGACGGTCAGGTCGAAGATATTCTGGTTGCGCAGGAACCGGGCCACGTCGATAGTGGCCGGTCGATAGTAGATATCATCACGGGAACCAACCTGTTGCAGCTGGCCATGGATCATCACTGCGATCTGTTCTCCGAGCATGAATGCCTCTTCCTGGTCGTGGGTCACATGGAGAATCGTGACACCCATCTGCAGGTTGATCTCGCGCAATTTGACCTGAAGCTGCCGTTTGATGGTCGCGTCGAGGGCCGAAAAGGGTTCATCGAGGAAAAGCAGGCGCGGATTTGGCAGCAGGGCCCGAGCGAGGGCAACGCGCTGCTTTTCGCCACCCGACAGGGTCGACACGTCATTACGATCAAGAATGTTGTGCAGATCAAGCAGGTCGACCAGGCCGGCGAGCCGCGCAGCAACCTGTTCTTTGTCCAATTGACGTCTTTTTGCGCCGAACAGGATGTTGTCGCGGGCGCTGAGGTGTGGGAAAAGAGACAGGTCCTGGGGGAGATAGGAGATGTGGCGCTGCTCCGGGACGGTACGTGTGACATCCTTGCCATCGATCCAGACGCAGCCGCTGGCGGGAGAGATAAGCCCCATGCAGGTTTCCAGGAAAAGGGTTTTTCCGGCACCGGAGGGGCCGAGCAGGGTGAGGTAGGAATCCCCCTCGAGGTCGATGTCGACAGGCCCCAAGGTAAAGCTCCCTCGCCGGGCGGCGAGTTGTTCGACCCGGATCATCGCTTTTGCTCCATAACCATGCGCACACCGAACAGGACCAGCAGCGAGATGCCGATCAGGATCACCACCAGAGTGACAGCGCGCGGCAGGTCTGCCATTGACATGGCGAGGTAGATGCTGCTCGGCAGGGTGGCGGTTTGTCCTTTGGCGGTTCCAGCCACCATGACTGTGGCGCCGAATTCACCGACCGCCCGGGCCCAGGTCAGGATGACCGCGGCCACTATGCCGCGTCTGGCCAACGGCAAAGTGATATGACAAAAGCTGCCAAAAGCCGAACACCCCAGCAAGCGGGCGACCTGTTCCTGCCGAGGATTGATCTGCTCGAAAGTCGCCTTGAGCATGCGCACGCTGATGGCGACCACCACGGTAAACTGGGCGAGGATGACGCCGGCCATGGTGAAAGGGACGGTCAGTCCGAAGCTGGCAAGCAGGCTGCCGAAGGCCGTATTCCATGACATCAGGATCAGGGTGCCGAGGGCGATCGGCGTGAGCACCATCGGCAGATCGATGAAAGTATCGACAAGACGCTTACCCGGAAAGTCGAGGCGGGCCAGCGCGTAGGCGGACGGGATAGCCACGGCCACGGCAACGGCACTGCTGACGGTCGCGGCAACCAGGCTCAGGGTGATCGCCGAGTGGATGTCCGCTTGGGATAATTGCTCGAAGAACCCGGTGAGGCTGAAGAACGCGGCCTGGCTGCCGACCAGCAGCAGGAAGTAGCCGGCGAGGGCGGCCAGCGGCAGGAGCATGCTGATTTTAAAGACCGTGTCGCGTTGCAGCATCACCAGCCCTCCGGCAGTGAATAGATGCCGCCAATCCGCGCTTGTGGGGCGAATTCGCGGGCAGAGCTTTGATCGGTCAGATAGCCCCACTTCTGAAAAATCGCCCGCCCCTCGGCGGATCTAAGAAAGGCAAGCAAGTTTTCGGCCGCCTGGCGATTGTGCGTATGCCGCAAAACAGCGGCCGGGATGTACGCCAGGCGTGGGACTTCTTGCGGAGCGAGCAGAATGGCGTCCATGAACTCTGGATTCCAAGCAGCAAATTCACGCCAGCCGAGTACGGCATCCACCAGGTTGAGGGGAATCATGGCCGCCGCCTTGGCGCAGCTTTCCACCATGCCGCGCAGGTTAGGCCGGATTTTATCCAGCATGTCATTAGCCTCGAGGATTTCCACCGCATAGAGCCCGACGCAGACCCCGTTCGGATCGGCAATGCCGACCCGTAGCCCCGGCCGTTTCAAATCCTGTAAGCCTTTGATGCCGTAAGGATTCCCCTTGGCGACCAGGATCGCCGGAACCAGATAAGCGACTGTGACCACCTCGTCCTCGATCAGGTCGAACGATCTGGCTTTCTCCATATAGTCAGGTGATCCCGGGATATAGAGATCGCCCAGACCGGTCAATCGAATCTGATTGAGCATGGCGCCGGATCCGCCGAGGTGAAGGGTGACCGGGATGCCGGTTCTCGCCTCGAATGCCTGCGAGGCTTCTTCGAGCGCTGGCTGCGAGGCGGAACCGGCAAAAACCACGACGGGCAGGGTTGTCGCGGCACGCGTCGACAGAACGATGGACAACAGAAAACCGAGAGCGACCAAACTACGTTTCAACATCGTCATGGCCAACATCAAAGCATTCAGAAAAACAACGGTCTGCTGCATCGTTGACCCTTGTGCGCATTTCCATGAACTGCTGCATCAGTTTGAGGGCCTCGGGCGTCAAACTTGCAGCTCCGCCGCCCTTCCCGCCAACCCGACGCTCCATCAGGGGGAAGGGGGCCGCAGCCTCCATGGCCTGCAGCTGGGCCCAGACCTTTCGATACGATAGCCCCAGTTGACGGGCTGCTGCACTGATCGACCCGTTGCGCTGTATGGCCGACAGGAGGCGATAGCGGCCGTCGCCGAGAAAGGACTGGCCTTTGACTTCCAACCAGATTTTGCTGCGCACCCGTAGTTCTTTCACAACAGGAACCTCTCCACGATCAGGTCGCAGATCCCCCGGACGTCATTGATATCGTAAAGTGGCACATCAATGTCCTGGATGCTGTCCGAGGCGACTGCAATCAGGGTTGGGTCAATTTCCTGACCACGACAGATCAGTGTTTCACTGCGCTCCCGCCGATGAACTTCGATTTTTGGCATTGAACTCTTCTTGAAGCCTTCGGTCAGAACAATGTCCACATCCCCACAATAAGTGGCAACGCTTGCGGCCAGGCTCGGCTCCTCTCCAGCCTGGTGCTGCTTGACCATGGCGAGCTTCTCCGGCGAGGTGATCAGCATGGTGTCGGCACCGGCCCGGGTCAGTCGCCAGGAGTCCTTTCCTTCGCGGTCGATGTCGAAGCTGTGGGCATCGTGCTTGATGGCCCCGACCCGGTAGCCGCGCCGCTTCATCTCAGCGATCAATTTCTCCAGCAGGGTGGTTTTGCCGGTGCCGCTCTTGGCGACGATTGAAACGATGGGTGGGGTCATGTCTGTTCCTCCCTCAGGCGGGCCAACTGGTCCGGTGTGTTGATATTCAACAGACTGCGCTGCCAATCGCTCGGCAACTGATGCCAGTCGAGGAAGTGGATGTTGATGCGCTGATAAAAGTCGTAGATACGGTATTGACCCTGTTGGAGCATTTCCTCCATTTGCGGTAGGCATCGCTTGTGGTAGAGGGCGAAGACCGGCTCGTAGCCATCCGGGGTTCGCGGCACCACGGCATCGAATCCGTTGCGTCTGCTGACCAGCAGTTCGAGAATCCGCGCGTCGGGGTAGGGCATGTCGCAGGGTGCCACAAAGATCCAGTCAGTCTGCGCGGAGCGCAGCCCCGTATAGAGGCCACCCAGGGCGCTTCCCGGGTAGATGTCGGGGATGACCGGCAGGTCGGGTGTTGCCAGGTCCGGCCGGTCTCCGGCGACAAAAACCGTTTGGAAATAGCGACGCAGCAGGTCAAGGGATCGGGAGAACAGGGTTTGTCCTGCCACTTCGATGCGCGCCTTGTCGTATCCCATGCGGCGGCTCTGGCCACCTGCGAGCAGGACCCCGGTGATGGCGGCCATGAGTTCGTTGTGCGAAATATGCATAGCGAAAACAGTATAATCAGGCCGTTGAAAAAATGAAACCGCTTGTTTTGCGTTTTTTTGATGCAGGTCAATTATAGGAATAAAACATTGTATTATAGATAGGGCGACAGGAATTGTTGCCTTGGCCGACCAGGTTCCTTTCTGAAACAGTTCCTCTCCTTCTCACCATCAAGTTGCTTTTACATAGCTGCAACAGCAGATCTTCTCGTTTCTTGAACACGACAACTGAATATCTTGGCGCTTTTCGGCTGGAAGAGGGAGACCGATGACTAGACTCGCGGTGAATTGCTTTTCGTTGCTGACTGTTGGGCTGCTCCTGTTCTCAGCACCGGCTTTGGCTCAACAGGGAGACCCGCTGCGCGGTGAAGCTCTCTTTGCCGGAACCGTCAGTTTTGCACAGGGTGGCGCTCCCTGCCTCGCCTGTCACGCTATCGGCGGGCACGACCTGGGACAGGCTGCCGGAGCCAGCTACGGACCGGATCTGACTGCACTGTTTACGGATTACGGTGAGGACGGCGTCGCCGGCATCCTCGAGGATCCAGCGGCATTTGAGAGCATGCAGGCGATTTTCGCCGAACATCCCCTGAGCGACCAGGAGCGGGCCGACCTGAGTGCCTTTTTCGCATCGGTGGCAGAGAGTGAAAAAACTGACATCGGTGTCAGGCTGACCGGTCATGTCGTGTTGGCAACGATGATCTTTCTGGTTCTGATCGGTGCGTTAGGCTGGCGGCGTTTGCAGGGGGTGAGAAAGCCCCTGGTCGAGAAGGCCCGATATGGGAAGGGAGGGATCGCATGAGCTGGATCAAGGATATCGTCGACCCCCAGTCGAGGAAGTGGGAAGAGTTCTATCGCAACCGCAACCAGTGCGACAAGGTGGTGCGCAGCACCCATGGCGTCAACTGCACCGGCAGCTGTTCCTGGAACGTGCATGTCAAGGACGGCATCGTCGGCTGGGAACTGCAGGCGACCGATTACCCCGAACTCGAACCGGGCCTCCCACCTTACGAGCCGCGCGGCTGCCAGAGAGGGATTTCCTTCTCCTGGTATCTGTACAGTCCCCTGCGGATCAAGTACCCCTATCTGCGCGGTGTGCTGACCGACCTCTGGCGCCAGGCCAGGGCCGACCACGACGACCCGGTTGCCGCCTGGGCCGCGATTGTCGAGGATCCGGCCAAGCGCAAGAGCTACCAGCAGGCCCGCGGCAAGGGCGGCTTCCGGCGTTCCAGCTGGGACGAGGTCGAGGAAATCATTGCCGCCTCGACGATCCACACCATCAAGAAGTATGGCGCTGACCGCCTGGTCGGCTTCTCGCCGATCCCGGCCATGTCGATGCTCAGCTTCGCCGGCGGTTCCCGCTTCATGCAGCTGCTCGGCGGTGCCAACCTGAGCTTTTACGACTGGTACTGCGACCTGCCCAACGCCTCACCGGAAATCTGGGGGGAGCAGACCGATGTGGCCGAGAGCGCCGATTGGTACAACAGCAAGTACATAGCAGTCATGGGGTCGAATCCGGGCATGACCCGGACTCCGGACGTGCACTACTTGACCGAAGCGCGCCACAACGGCAGCAAGGTCACCGTCCTGTCCCCTGATTTCAGCATGAGCTCGAAATACGCCGACTGGTGGATTCCACTGCATGCCGGCCAGGACGGCGCTTTCTGGATGGCCGTCAACCATGTCATTCTTTCCGAATTCCACCATAAGGCCGAAACGCCTTACTTCATGGATTACCTGAAGCGCTACAGCGACACACCCTTTCTGATCGAACTGGAGGACAAAGACGGTTACTTCACCGCTGGGCGCATGGCCACAGCCGGTGACCTTGAGCGCTACCGGGATGAAGAAAACGGCGGCTTCAAATATCTGGTCTGGGACGCAGGCAGCGCTCAGCCGCGCATGCCTCTGGGGACGCTCGGTTTCCGCTGGCAGGAGAAAAAGGGCGAGTGGAACCTGCAGATGAAGGACGGTAAGGATGGCAGTGAGCTCGACCCAGCACTCTCCCTGCTGGAAACTCCTGACGAAGTGCTGCAGGTGGCTTTTGACGATTTTGGCGGCGGTGGGGTCGTTCGACGCGGTGTGCCGGTCAAATTTATCGCTACGGCCAAGGGTCGGATCGCAGTGACCACGGTCTACGACCTGTTGATGGCCCAGTTCGGGGTTGGTCGAGGCCTGGCTGGCGATTACCCGGCGGGCTATGACTCCGAAGGCGCCTACACGCCTGCCTGGCAGGAAAAATACACCGGTATCGACCGGGCCAACATCATCCAGTTCGCCCGTGAATGGGCGTCCAACGCAGAGCAGACCGAAGGCAAGTGCTCGATTATTATCGGCGCGGGGATCAACCACTGGTACCACGCCAACCTGATCTACCGGGCCGGGATCGTGTCCCTGATGTTGTGCGGCTGTGTCGGCAAGAACGGCGGCGGTCTCAACCACTATGTGGGTCAGGAGAAACTGGCGCCGGCGGCGCCCTGGGCGACCATCATGGGAGCGCTCGACTGGTCGAAGCCGCCCCGGTTCCAGAATGCGCCATCCTACCATTACGTGCACAGCGACCAGTGGCGTTACGAACGGACCTCGGATGAGGCCAGGATCAATCCCGTAGCGGCCAGCAACCCGATTACCGAAGGCCATACCATGGACCACCAGATCCGGGCCGTTCGCAATGGCTGGCTGCCCTTCTACCCCCAGTTCGATCGCAGCCCGATCGAGGTGGTGAAAGAGGCCGAAGCCGCCGGTGCCGGCAGCAACCAGGAGATTGTTGACTGGACGGTCAGACAGCTGTCGGAGAAAAACATGAAATTTGCCGTCGAGGATCCCGATGCGCCCGAGAACTGGCCGCGCATGTGGATCATCTGGCGCGGCAACGCTCTGATGTCGAGTGCCAAAGGGCATGAATATTTCCTCAAGCACTACCTCGGCACCCACACCAACACGGTGGCTCCGGAAACCGCCGAAGAGTTCGTCAAGGATGTCAAGTGGCACAAAGAGGCGCCCGAAGGCAAACTCGACCTGGTGGTTGACATCAACTTCCGCATGGACACCTCGGCGCTGTATTCGGATATTGTCCTGCCGACGGCCACCTGGTACGAAAAGGACGATCTCAACAGCACCGACATGCACAGCTTCATCCATCCGCTGCAGGAAGCGGTGCCCCCTTGTTGGGAATCACGCAGCGACTGGAACATCTTCAAGTCGCTGGCCAGGAAAGTCAGCGAACTGGCAGTAACCCACCTGCCGGACCCGGTTCGCGAAATCGTTGCCGTGCCCCTGCAGCATGATACCCCGGCCGAGATGGCTCAGCGCGAGATCAAGGACTGGAGCAAGGGAGAATGTGATCCGATTCCCGGCAAGACCATGCCCGGGCTGGTGGTTGTGGAACGTGACTATGTCAATCTCTACAACCGGTTCATTTCCTACGGGCCGGAGGTGCGCAAAAACGGTATCGGCGCACACGGGCTCAACTTTGCGGTTGACGATTTCTACGACGAATTGAAGGACCGGGGTCCGACGGAACAATGGGGTGGCCACGAATACCCCTCGCTGGCAGAAGCGGCCGATGCCGCAAACGTCATCCTGCATCTTGCCCCGGAGACCAACGGTGAAATCGCCTACCGTGCTTTCCAGGCCGAGGAAAAGAAAGTCGGCCTGCCCCTGACCGACCTTGCAGAGCACAGCCGCAGCGTGCGCACCACCTTTGCCGACCTTGACGCCCAGCCGCGCCGCCTGCTCACCAGTCCGATCTGGAGCGGACTCACCAATGACGGTCGCGCCTACTCGGCCTACTGCCTGAATGTCGAGAAACTGGTCCCCTGGCGGACCCTGACCGGCCGTCAGCACTTCTACCTCGATCATCAGGGCTACATTGCTGCCGGTGAACATCTGCCGACCTACAAGCCGAAGCCGGACCACAGTACGCTACAGGACTTCCTGGTGACGGAGCCAGAAGAGCAGAGCATCATGCTCAATTACCTGACGCCGCACGGCAAGTGGAGCATCCACAGCACTTACGGCGACAACCACCGCATGCTGACCCTGTCGCGCGGCTGCCACCCGTTCTGGCTCAACGATCAGGATGCCGCGACCATCGGCGTCGTCGACAACGACTGGGTCGAAGTCTACAACGACCACGGTGTGGTGGTCACCCGGGCCATCGTCAGTTCGCGCCTGCCGCGCGGCATTTCGTTCCTCTACCATTCACCGGAACGCACGGTCGGCGTGCCCAAGTCGCCGCTGCGCGGCAACAAGCGGGCCGGCGGGCATAACAGCCTGAATCGGATCAGGCTCAAGCCGAACCTGATGCTGGGCGGTTACGGTCAATTCACCTACGGCTGGAATTACTGGGGTCCGACCGGTGCCAATCGCGACACTTACATCATGGTGCGGAAACTCAAAGGGGAGCCGAACTGGTAACGTCCAGGGTCGATCAAGGAGCTATGACTATGAATATACGTGCACAGGTGTCATCGGTTTTCCATCTCGACAAGTGTATCGGCTGTCACACCTGCAGCATCGCCTGCAAGAACCTCTGGACCGATCGCAAGGGCGTCGAATACATGTGGTGGAACAACGTGGAGACCAAACCCGGGACCGGCTACCCGACCAAGTGGGAAGATCAGGAGCGCTACAACGGCGGCTGGGAACGTTCCGGTTCGCAATTGAAGCTGAAGCTCGGCGGCAGGGCCGGCCTGATCGGCAAGATCTTCCACAACCCGAGCCTGCCGACCATGGACGATTACTATGAGCCGTTCACCTATCGCTACGGTGACCTGACCAGCGCCCCGGCCGGCGATGATCAGCCGACCGCCCGGGCGGTCTCGATGGTCAGCGGCAAGCCGATGAAGATCGAAGCCGGGCCCAACTGGGATGACGATCTGTCCGGTTCCAATATCTATGCCGCCAATGACCCCGGAGTCGTACAGCTCAGTGCCGAAGAGCAGCAGCAGCTGTTTGCCATTGAGAAAATGGTGTTTTTCCACCTGCCGCGTATCTGCAACCATTGCCTGAATGCCGGTTGCGTCGCCAGCTGCCCTTCGGGGGCCATCTACAAGCGCGGCGAAGACGGCATCGTTTTGATCAACCAGGACAAGTGTCGCGGCTGGCGGATGTGTGTCTCGGCCTGTCCCTACAAGAAGACCTACTACGGCTGGGCCAGCGGCAAATCGGAAAAATGCATTCTCTGCTACCCGCGCCAGGAGGCCGGTGAAGCTCCCGGATGTTTTCACTCCTGTGTTGGCCGCATCCGCTTTCTCGGCGTCCTCCTCTATGACGCCGACCGCATCGAGTCGGTTGCCTTGCAGGACGACCAGAACCTGGTTGCCGCCCAGCGTGAAATAATTCTCGACCCCTTCGATCCGCAGGTCATCCTGGGTGCCAAAAGATCGGGTGTCCCCGAGCAAATCCTCAAGGCCGCCCAGAAATCGCCGGTTTACAAGTTTGTCAAGGAGTGGGGGATCGCCCTGCCGTTGCATCCGGAATTCCGGACCCTGCCGATGCTCTTTTACGTTCCGCCACTGCTGCCGGTCCTGTCGATGGACAACCAGGGCAAGCAGAAACTGGCCGATGACTTTTTCACCAGCCTGGAGCAGGCCCGTTTGCCGATGCAGTACCTGGCAGGCTTGTTTGCCGGCGGCAACGCGGAAGAGGTCAAGTCTGTCTATCGCAAGTTGATTGCCGTGCGCCTGCAAAGACGCCACCTGAGTGTCGGGGATCTTTCTGCGGACGAAGCGGCCAAGGCGTGCACGGCCGCTGAGCTGAGTTCCGAGGCCGTCAATGCTATCTACCGCATGACTGCACTGACCAGGATCAAGGAACGCATCGTTGTTCCACCTATGCTGAGAGAGCAGGCAATCGAAGCCGGCATGGACCCTGAGCAGCACAAACAGGAGATGGGCTTTGGCAGCCGTCGTCCACCGAAGAGGCGTTGGTAGCCATGAATGAACTGGCCAGGCATCAGGAAATCTGCAGGCAGTTTGCCGCATTGCTCTGTTATCCCGACGTCCGTGTCAAGGAACGTACGGTTGAGTGCGCCGGGCAGTTGGAAGGGATCACGATCGAGGCCAGCCGTTTTCTGCGCCGATTCAGTGACTTTCTAGAAACCAGCGATTTCTCTCGTATCGAGGAGGCCTTTACCGGGACCTTTGATCTGCAGGCTCTCTGCCACCCCTATGTCGGCTACCAACTCTGCGGAGAGAGTCAGCAACGCACCATGTTCATGATCAAACTGGCAGAGCTCTACCGGCAGCATGCGTTCACTCCCGGCAACGAGCTCCCCGATCACCTGAGCGAGGTGTTGCGTTTTGTCGGCTCGATCAGCGACCGGGATTGCCGGCGGGAAATTATCCAGGAAGGGCTTTTGCCCGCACTAGCCAAAATCACCTTGGGGGTCGAGGTGGAGAATCGTCCCTACCTGGACCTGCTCTGGGCTGTGCAAAGCTTTCTGAACGAGACAGCCACACCTGACAGCGAGCGACTGGCAGTCGACCGGCAAAAGGAGTGTTTATCATGAGTGACATGATTTTGTTTGGCGCGTTTCCTTACGTGGCAGTGGCCCTGATGGTCGGTGTCGGTCTTTACAGGTATTGTGTCGATCGCTACTCCTGGTCGTCGCAATCTTCCCAGTTCCTGGAAAGTCGCGTCCTGTTCTGGGGTTCGGTGCCCTGGCACTACGCCATCCTGATGATTCTGCTGGCCCACTTTCTGGCCTTCCTCTTCCCGACGGGTTGGGGCGTAATTCTCGGCAGGCCCATTCGACTCTACCTGCTCGAAGTGACCGGCCTGGGCCTGGGCCTCAGCACTTTGATTGCGCTCGCCCTGCTGATTTTTCGCAGGGTGCTCAACGCCCGGGTTTCAGCCGTAACCACGATCGTCGACTGGCTGGTCCTGGTCGCACTTTTCCTTCAGGTCGCGACGGGCGTCTACATTGCTTTTACCCTGCGTTGGGGCTCTGTCTGGTATCTGCATACGGCAACCCCGTGGCTCTGGTCGCTGGTGAAGTTCGACCCCCAGGTTCAGTATCTGGCTGTCATGCCGACAGTGGTCAAGCTGCATGCGTTCAATGCTTTTCTGATCATTGCGCTGTTTCCTTTCTCGAGGCTGGTTCATGTTGTCAGCGTACCTTTGGCCTACCTGTCACGCCCATACCAGGTTGTGATCTGGTACCGGAGTCGGGTCGGCCGCTAGCAGGTTGTTAAGACCAATATGAAAGGTGCATCATGCAGGAAACCGTAACCGCTCAATCACACAAAGTCCTCTTCCTGAATACTCTCGCCTTCACGGTCTGCTTCGCAGCCTGGATGTTCAATGGCGTGCTGGTGACCTTCCTGGCCGACAACCAGGTTTTCAAGTGGGGCCCGATCGAGATCGGCTGGCTGATGGGCATCCCGGTCCTGACCGGGTCGATCTTCCGCCTGCCGGCGGGGATGCTGACCGACAAGTTCGGTGGCAAACCGGTGTACGGGACTCTCCTGTTTGTTTGTGCGATCCCGATGTTCCTGCTTTCCAAGGCGGACAGTTTTATGACTTTCGCCCTATGCAGCTTCGGGTTTGGACTGGCCGGGGTCAGCTTTTCCATCGGCATCGCCTTCTCCTCGGTCTGGTACCCGCGCAAATATCAGGGGACGGCTCTCGGCATCTTCGGCGCCGGCAACGCCGGTGCTGCACTGACCACCCTGCTGGCGCCAACCCTGCTGAACAAGCTGACCAACAATGGCGCCAACCTGGAGGGGTGGCGGCAACTTCCAGTCTATTACGCGATCATGCTCGCAGTCATGGGCGTCATTTTCTTTATCTTCGCAGACAACAAGAAGCCGGCTTCGTCGACCAAGAGCTTCCGCCAGATGCTCACCCCGCTCAATGATGTCAAGGTCTGGCGGTTCGGCCTCTACTATTTCCTGGTATTCGGCTGTTTTGTGGCCTTCTCGCAATGGCTGGTGCCTTACTTCGTCAATGTCTATTACCTGCCGCTGGTTACCGCCGGCCTCTTCGCCGCGGCGTTCAGCCTTCCTTCAGGGGTGATCCGTGCCCTCGGCGGTTGGATGTCCGACAGGTTCGGCGGCCGAGCCGTGATGTACTGGGTGCTAGGTGCTTCGGTGCTGATCAGTTTTCTGGTCATCATCCCGAAGATGGATATCTACTCCCCGGGGCGGGGCGTGATGGCGAAGCGCACCGGCACGGTGACCGCCGTTACGGATACGACGGTCGAGGTGGGGGAGATGACCTACAACATCAGGCAGAAACCCGCAATCGAAAGTTACGTGGACAGCCAGATGCTGATTTTCCCGACCAAGCAGGCCTGGCAGGAGCCGATTGTGGAAGTAGGGCAAACGGTCAAGAAGAAGGAGCTGCTCGCCAAGGGGGTGACCCGCATCTTTTTCCAGGCGAACGTCTGGATCTTTGCAGTCTTAGTCATCCTGCTTGGCAGCATCTGGGGAATCGGCAAGGCGGCGGTCTATAAACTGATTCCGGACTATTTCCCTGAAGAGGTGGGCGTGGTCGGCGGCATGGTCGGTGTCCTCGGTGGCTTGGGCGGCTTCATCTGCCCGATAGTCTTTGGCTATTTACTCGAATACACAGGGTTATGGACCAGCTGCTGGATGTTCATGTTCCTGCTCTCACTGGCCTGTCTGCTGTGGATGCATCTGACTGTCCAGAAAATGATGAGAGAGAAGCACCCTGAAGATATGCAAAAGATCGAAGAAGAGAGAGCAACTATATTCGAGGATTACGCCAAGGAGGCAACGCATGTCGATTAATCTTGATAAATGGGATGTCGAAGACGAGCAGTTCTGGAATTCCGCGGGCAAAAAGATCGCCACCCGCAATCTCTGGATATCGATTCCGAGCCTTTTGTGCGGGTTTGCCGTCTGGCTCTACTGGAGCATCATTACCGTCCAGATGATCAACCTGGGCTACCCTTTCACTCAATCGCAACTGTTTACCCTCTCGGCGATTGCGGGACTGACCGGGGCCACCCTGCGCATCCCCAGTTCCTTCCTGATCCGCATCGCCGGGGGGCGTAATACCATTTTCTTTACGACCGCCCTGTTGATGATTCCGGCAATTGGGACCGGGTTTGCACTGCAGAACAAGGCGACCCCCATCGAGGTCTACTATTTCCTCGCCTTGTTCTCAGGCATCGGCGGCGGCAATTTTGCATCATCCATGTCGAACATCAGCTTCTTTTTCCCCAAGCGGGTGCAGGGGACCTCGCTCGGCCTCAATGCCGGCTTGGGCAACTTCGGTGTTACCACCATGCAGATCCTGATCCCACTGGTGATGACCATGGGCATCTTTGGTGGCGCTCCGCAGACCCTGATCAACACCAGCGGCACACTGATCGGCAAAATCCCGGCGGGGACCGAAACCTACATTCACAATGCCGGCTTCGTCTGGCTGGTGCTGCTGGTGCCGCTGGCTTTCGCCGGCTTCTTCGGAATGAACAATATCACCACCGATACAGTGTCCCCGGATGTCGGCTCAACACCGCTCAGCTTTGTGAAAATTACGGGACTGCTGCTGATCGCTTTCGTGACGGCCTCTGCCGGCCTGTACCTGCTGCTGCCGGCCCCGGTCGGACTCGGCCTGCTCAGCAAGTGGATCGTTCTGCCGCTGGTGATCGCCGCCACGGTATTCGGCATGAAGTACCTGACCAAGGGGAATCTGCGTGCCAATCTCGATCGGCAGTACCGGATTTTCGGCAATAAGCACACCTGGGCTATGACCGTTATCTACACTATGACCTTCGGTTCGTTCATCGGCTATTCGGCGGCTTTTGCCCTGTCGATCAAGGTCATCTTCGGTTTTTCCCACATCATGGCAGATGGGGTCCTCACGCATAACACCGCGAATCCAAACGGGCCCAGTGCCTTGATGTTTGCCTGGATGGGACCTTTTATCGGTGCCCTGATCCGTCCGGTTGGCGGCAAGATTTCCGATAAACTCGGTGGCGCCATCGTCACCCAGTGGGTCTCGATCGTCATGATCCTTTCCGCTCTGGGCTGCGCCTATTTCATGAAGGCCGCCTATGCTTCGGCAACTCCGGAGAGCTATTTCGTGCCGTTCCTGATTCTTTTCATCGTTCTGTTTGCCGCAACCGGTGTCGGCAACGGTTCGACTTTCCGCTCTATCGCGATCATCTTTGACAAGGAACAGGCCGGACCGGTGCTTGGCTGGACGTCGGCGGTGGCTGCCTATGGGGCCTTCATCATCCCTCAGGTATTCGGTGAGCAGATCAAGGCAACCACGCCGGAATATGCACTCTATGGGTTTTCGGTGTTCTATTTTATCTGCCTGGTGCTCAACTGGTGGTTCTATACGAGAAAGAACGCCTATATCCAGAATCCGTAGATGTTAAAACGCACGTATGATCCGGTTGCCGAATCTGATGGCCTGCGGATTCTGGCCGGCCGCCTTTCCCGGGGGGGATCGCGGGAACTCGCAAAAATTGATTATTGGGTCAAGGAGATTGCCCCGTCTGATCAACTGCACAAATGGTATGGACATGATCCGGGAAAGAGGCCCCGGTTCAGAGAGAAATTCTTCCAGGAACTAAATGAATAGCCGACTGCAATGGCAGAACGGGTCAGGCCTGTCAGGGGGAAACCGGGGCTTTTATCTGCAGTTCCCGCAGCCTTTGGAACAATGGTGTCGCACTCTAAACTATAGTTTAATTGTACACGGCTGGAATATAGATTCAGGATTAACCAACCAGGAGAGTATTATGCCTCATCTCGACCTGAAAGAGCTCAGTCTAAAGATCCTTGCCCAGGCTCCCGATGCGATCATGTTCGCCGATCGCGAAGGTACCATCCGCCTGTGGAACCAGGGTGCCGAGAGAATTTTCGGCTATTCTGCCGAACAGGCAATAGGGCAGTCACTCGACATCATTATTCCGGAAAAAATCAGGGCGCGTCACTGGGATGGTTATCACAAGACCATGGCGACCGGGCAAACGCGTTACGGGACAGAAATGCTGTCAGTCCCGGCGACGCACCAGAGTGGCGCCCGGCTCTCGACCGAGTTTTCCATCGTGATGCTGGTTGATGACGACAACCGGCCTTTCGGTGTCGCGGCCATCATGCGTGATATTACCGAGCGGCACCTGCAGGACAAGCAGTTGCGCGAGCGCCTGGCTGAGCTTGAGGCTGCGCAGAAGGGTTGATCGGCGGCAGTCATTGCTTGATTTCATGGCCGCCTGACAGACAAGCCCGATGGCCATGGTCTTGTCGGTCATCGCTCCTGAGTCGCTCTGATTCCTTTCAGGCTGAGAAATTCAAAGGTAATCTGGTCACATATGCAGGACCGTTTGGCGGTCGAATTCAGGACGTACTTTGATTCAAATTTAATTGCTGTATGGCTCGATCACCGGGTGGCGGTAACGGTTGTTGCATCGATCCTCCGGCCCAATCTCCCATAACGTCCTCATCAATCCTGAGTTTTAATATTGCCAAGAATTCCTATAGCAATTAAAATCACTTGGAATATTGCTTGGGTGCGGTCTCTTCTGAATTCCAATCATTATCGGAGGTTCTTCATGTTAAAGAAAATGATCAGGCCGGTGAGTTTATGCTTAGTTTTTTCATTCCTCATCCTCAACTGTACGGTGCACACGGCTCAGGCTCAGATGGTTGAGACCCATACCGTCATCGCAGGCCAGCAGGATGCCGCCCACCGGGCTCAAGTGACCAATTTTCTGGCCCGTGAAGATGTCAAGCAGGTCATGATTCAATACGGTGTTGATGCTGTCGAAGCACAAAAAAGAGTGGACAGCCTTTCAAGTGCCGAGTTGGCAAAAATTGCCGATTCCATGGAGCAGTTGCCTGCTGGTGGGAGTGCTTTGGGTACGGTCGTAGGTGCCGCGCTTTTCGTCTTCGTCATTTTATTGATCACGGACATCCTGGGTTTCACCAATGTGTTCTCATTTGTTAACCACCAACGCTGAGCAGACAACGGAAACTCGTTTGGGACAGGTCGGCAGTCGGATGATTGCCGGCCTGTTATTTTTGGTGCTCTCCGTTTTCCTGTCCAGTTGCAGTTTCCCGCCGGGTGGACTGCTGCCCCAAGAACCGCAGGGGCCTGCAAAGGCCATGGTTACGGGAGTCCCTTTTTTTGCCCAGGAGGAATTGCAGTGCGGGCCCGCGGCCCTTGCTATGGTGCTGAACTGGAGCGGGGTTGATGTCGATCCTTCCGACCTCACGTCAGAGGTCTATACCCCGGGACGTCAGGGCAGTCTACAAAGCTCACTGGTAGGTTCGGCCCGCAGGCATGGCCGGGTTGCTTACCCCATCTCCGGTAGCGATGCCCTGATGGCCGAGATTTCTGCCGGCCATCCGGTGATCGTTTTGGTCAACCTCAGTTTTTTCTGGTATCCGAAATGGCACTATGCCGTGGTTATTGGCTATGATCAAGAGAAGGAGGAGGTAACCCTCCACTCAGGACTCAACGCCGGTGAGGTTCTCAGCTTCTGGACCTTCAAGAATATCTGGCGGCGGGGCGAGTACTGGGGCCTACTGGTCCTGCCACCAGACCGGATGCCTGATGGAGCTGCAGAAGGGGCGTGGCTTACCGCGGTTGCCGGCCTGGAAAATGCCGGGCAGTGGCAGGCTGCCGCAAGCGGTTATTCCGCTGCACTGAAACGCTGGAATAAGAGTTTTGTCGCCTGGATGGGGCTTGGCAACAGCGCGTACAATTTGCATGATTTAGATGCGTCCGCCGGGGCTTTCCATCAGGCCACTCTACTTCAACCACAAAACGGTATGGCCTTCAACAATCTTGCCCATGTCTTGGCCGAGCAGGGCCGCCTGCAAGAAGCCCTGACTGCGGCGCAGCGCGCTGTTGACCTTGGCGGCCCATTCATCGACATATTTCGTCAAACCCTGGAAGAGGTCAAACTCATCCCACTAGTGCCAAGGTGATCTTCTCTCCAAGATAGGCGGGACGATCCTGGTCTCGTTCTCACCACTTTCATGATGAGGATTTCTATGCCTGACGTTCCGGTATTCTTACTTGCCAATCTGGTTGTGCAAGATACAGACAAATACCGCAAGTACGAGAAGGGGTTCTTCCCGATCCTCTGGAGATACGGCGGCGAGCTGCTGACCTACGACGACAATCCTCACACCTTTGAAGGGACTGCGCCCAGGCCGGGCAGAGTGATCATCCTGAAGTTTCCCTCGGAGCAACAAGCGCGTAAATGGTATGCTGACTCTGACTACCAAGCACTGTCAGCGCACCGCCGCGCCGGCACGCAATTGGAGTTTCTGACGATGGTGCGCGGGATGGCGCCTCGCGTTCAGAAAGGTAGAAAAGTCAGCTTAGTGCGCCGGTCCAGGTCACTCTTGCGGGATTGCGAGTCATGACGTTGTCTGCCAGATTGCAGCACACTCACTATTAGCTGATAGTGAAATAAGGGAGGTTCGCCTTCGATCTTTTCCTGACTTGTGTCCGTACAGGTGACCTGCGAGAGTACGTAGATTCACGATCGCTTGCTCCGATTTCCAGGCTGCTGAAAGAAATTATGAAAAGCTGGCTGACTGTCCTTGCCTGTTTTGCTCTTGTGCTGGCTTTGTCGAACTGTGCAAAATCATCTGCCAGCCTCGACCGGGTCTATGTCAAAAACGCAACAGGCAGCAGGATCACGGATGTCAAAATCAATCATCAACCGGCGCAATGGTTCGGCTCTGTCAACGCGATCCTGCCGCAGAGGTCACTGGACATCGGGTTCCCAGGACAGCCAGTCCCGGCCAGAAAAGCCTCCGTCAGCTGGCGCGATGGCGATGGCGTGGAATGGTCTCTTGATATTGACCTCCCTTATGATCAGACGCTGGAAAAAGCCGGCCGGCCCATGAGCCTGATTTACATTATCTATCCATCTGGGCGCCTCGATGTGCACCTGCTTGAATCCTTAAAGATGAACTAGCTTGTTCCTCTCTGTCGAGGCACATGCCGGGCGCCTCGATTGCGCTGGTTCGCTCTCAACAGCGAAACCAGGGCATTGATGACTCATTTCTTGGCATTGTCGAAACAGGAGATCGTATCTCTCCAAGGCTGTTTGTTCTTTTAGGGGGAGGGGCAGGTAAGCTGTAAAGAGCTTACAGGGAGGCAGCTTTTGATTGGTTATGACGGAACGTCCTCCCCTAGAGATGGTCTGAGACGAAAGACCTGCCTGGTGCCTGTCGTACAATAATTCCTTTGACAAAATAAAGAACTGCCCCCAATAATCAATTTATTAATGTTTGTCTTGGCCTGCGGGGTAAGGCAATGGCACAAATACAATCGAAGATATTTCATCGGGGAAAACGACGACCGCTGTCAACGGCATGATGCCGGGCTGCGGTTTTTTATTTGCGAAGAGCAATTGGACACCAATCCCCAGGCGCTTTCGATTTCTTGTCTGAGGGTAAGGAGGTAGCGCCATGCGGAGATTCAGGTCTTGTACTTGTCTGGTTCTGGCTCTCACCCTGACCTTTTCCGGGTGCGGATTCTACGAAGTCAAACCCACTACTATCGAACCGGGGCAGCTTACCTCCCAGACGGAGGCGAAAATCAGTTCCCCAACCAAGGCCCATCTCAAGGACGGCGGAGTGGTCCTGTTTCCGAACGGCTTTGAGGTTGTCGGTGACCAGCTCAAGGGTTTTGGGGAACAATACGACCTGACTCGGGAGCATCGCACCCTGGTCGACCAGGTGCCATTAAGCGAGGTGGCCGCTCTCGAGCAGTACGAGAAGGAACTGGATGCGGTGACAAGCACTGCAGCCACCACCCCTGTGGTCGTGGCTGGCGTTATCGGGGCTATCGTTCTGTTCAAAGCGATTTTTGGATCCTGCCCGACAGTCTATTCCCTGGAGGGTGAACCGCAGCTGGAGGCCGAACTCTTCAGTCACAGCATCAGCCGACGCTTCGAAGGGAAAGACCTCGATCTGCTCAGTGAAACCGCCCTGCGCAACGGCGGCTATCATCTTAGGGTGGCCAACGAAGCTCCGGAAACCCATTACATCAACAACCTCACGCTCGAGATGGTGGATCACGCCGCCGGCACCAGGGCGTTTCCCTCTCCAGATGGCAAGATACTGGTTGCCGAGGGCAACGCCCCCTTTACCGCCCGGAGCCGCATGGGAGAGGATTCTACTGCCGCGTTGACTGCGCGCGACGGGGCGGCTTACCGGTCCAGCCCGGTGCTGGTCCGTGAACTCGCTGATGGGGTCGTCGCCGAAGACTGGATAGACCTGACGATTCCGGTCCCGCCGGAAAAGCAGGGGCAACCCATGGTCGTTGCCCTGCGCCTGCGCAACACCCTCATGGCGACCGTGCTGCTCTACGACGTCATGCTCAAGGCCCAGGGGATTCACGCCCTGGACTGGCTCGGCGAGGAGACCCGGAACCCCCTTTCTGCCTGGCGCATCTACCGCTGGTTCGATCAGAACTACGGCCTGCATATCCAGTCCTGGGATGGCGAACGGTTTGTCTCGGCAGCCAGTCTGAACCCAACCGGTCCGATTGCCTGGCACGAGGTGGCGGTCACCCTGCCTCCTTCTGAAGGGCCTGAGGCCCGCATCCGGATTTCTTTCCTGCCGGACAACTGGATGGTGGAATGGGTCGGGGTCGGCTACCAGGCTGTTTCTTCGGCAACGGTTCGGTCCGTTGCTGCGGCGGCGGTGGATGATCTGCCGGGAAACGAAGGGGAACGCATTCTTTCGCCACTCCGTGAGAATGACTCAACCTATTTCATGACCTCCCCCGGCGAGAGCCATACCCTGTTCTTCCCGGCAGAGCCGCCGGCTCCGGGCGCCGTACGCACCACTTTCCTGCGCTCCGGCGGGTTCTATGTCGAGTGGCTGCGGGAGGACTGGTTCAAGGAGGCCGGCACGGTCGCCAAAGGTCCGGGCTTCCAACCCGGCAGCGCTGCGATCCAGCAGACCGCTCAACTCTGGCTTGAGAAAAAAGCCTTCATGGAACAGCGCTTCCTCGAAACCAAAATCCCGCTGGCGGGAGATGCCCGATGAGACGGGTGCTGGTATTTAGTATTATGGCTGTGCTTTTGACGGCGTGCGAGGTCTATGTAAAGGCCCCTGAAAACGGCGTGCTCATTCCGGGAGGGGAGCCCGTGGTGGTCACCCTGACCGGTGGCGAGTCCCTGGTCGGGGAACTTTTGATCGTGACCTTGAACGACCTCGTCATCAACACGCAGGGACAGAATCTGGCGGTGGACTTTTCGAGAATTCAACAGGTCCAAGTCGAGCGGTTTGGTTTGACCCTGTATGGCGACTGGTGGCAGAAATTGCCTCCTTACAGCCGCTATCCCAAGGGATTGACCGCTGAACAGAGGCAGTTTTTGAAGATAGAGGCGGCTCCTGTCGTAGAATCGGATCAGGGGAATGTCGGCAGCGAAAATCCTCCTGTTTTAGGCCCGGTTATCGGGGGCAAGGTTTTTGAACTGAAACCGGGTGATGTCGTCTTAATTGAGACAAAATTTGGCGGAACAAAAGAGGTCACAGTATTAAGTGTTTCGAAAAACGTCATGAGCTGTACTTATAACGAGGTTAATACTCCTTATAAAACAGCTGCTGCGTTTATTGATTATTCTCAAATAACCAGGATAACCCTCATAAAAAGGAATAACTAAGGAATGTCATTCCATACTGAATGACTCCTGAGGGAAAAAGGTCGGTCCTTCAGTCCTCTAATACGGACAGATTTTAATTTTCAATCTTATGGCCACCCTGAAGCTGGTGGCCATTCTTATTGGTATTGGGATTCTTGGCCAACCTGCAAAAACAGGCTGATTGACGCTGTGATGTTGGATGCAGCAAATCCAGGGACACTTGGTCGTGCCTGTCTCTCACTCAAATAACTGAGGGCGGCTTCAAATATGACTTGACAGGTCATCTATGGGTGGTATTCATGGACAAAGCCCGCGGGGCATCAAAATAGCCACATGGCAAAGCAACTGACGATATTTGTAATCGTGGTGCTGAAGCAGAGGATTGCTTCAAAATGCTCCTGAGAGGCACGACCCGCAATACGTCGTCCTCGTAGATCATGCCAGGCAGCGCTGATCGCCCATTTCCTTCAGCTCGAAAAAGTAGCTCACGCCAATTACGGTATAATGTCATCGGAGGACGAGTCGCCAGGCTTGTCCACTTTCCCATTACCAGGCAAAAGCGGAACTTGAGCCCGCTCTGCAGACAGGATCACCATGAAAATCACTCGCATCCAAGCCTACCGTGTCGAACTGCCGTTGCACGAAACCACCTACAAGTGGAGTGGCGGAAAAGCAGTCACCGTGTTCGACAGCACGATCGTGCGCGTGGAAACCGATGCCGGTTTGACCGGGTATGGCGAAGTCTGTCCCCTCGGACCCTTCTACCTGCCCGCCTATGCCGACGGTGTTCGCGCCGGTGTGCGGGAACTCGGCCCGCACCTGATCGGCGAGGACCCGCGACAGCTCGGCAAGCTCAACCGCAAGATGGACGCCGCGTTGAAAGGCCATCCCTACGTGAAGAGCGGTCTTGATATCGCCTGTTGGGATATCCTCGGCCAGGCCACCGGCCTACCGGTGTGCGAATTGCTGGGCGGCCGCTATGGCGAGGATGTGCACCTCTACCGCGCGATCTCCCAGGAGTCTCCGGACGAGATGGCGGCCAGGGTCGCCGGCTATCGCGCCGAGGGGTATCGGCGCTTTCAGCTGAAAGTGGGCGGTGACCCGGATGTGGATATCGACCGGATTTTCGCGGTCGCCGAAAAGCTTGAACCGGGTGACCGCCTGGTGGCCGACGCCAACACCGGCTGGGTCCAGCACGAGGCGGTGCGGGTGGCCAAGGCGGTGCGCGACGTGGATGTGTACATTGAGCAGCCGTGCCTGACCTACGAAGAGTGTCTCGCCGTGCGCCGGCAGATTCCCCACCCCTTTGTGCTCGATGAAAATATCGACGACCTGTCAATCCTGCTGCGAGCGAAAGCCGATCTCGCCATGGATGTGGTGAACCTGAAGATCAGCAAGCTCGGGGGGCTTACCAGGATTCGCCAGGCCCGCGACCTGTGCGTCAGCATGGGGATCGGGATGACCCTGGAAGATTCCTGGGGAGGGGATATCGCCACCGCCGCGATCGCCCATCTGGCTCACAGCACCCCGACCGAATTTCTCTTCACCACCACCGATTTCAACAGCTACGTTACGGTCAGTACCGCTGACGGCGCGCCGCAACGCCAGAACGGACGCATGGCGGCGTCTACGGAGCCGGGCCTCGGCATCCATCCGAAGATGGACGTGCTGGGAGAGCCCTTGGTGGACGTGAGTTGACATAGCTCGTTGCAGAAAGATGAACCCTAAACATCAATTGAAGCGGAGAACTCGATATGGCAAATCATTCCTGGACAGGCGTTTTCCCGGCCGTCACCACGCAATTTCGCAAAGACCTTTCCCTCGACATTGAGGCTACGGCGAGCCATTGTGAGGCTCTGATCGCCTCTGGCATCAAGGGCCTGATTGTGGGTGGATCGTTGGGTGAAAACCAAACTCTCGACCCGCGTGAAAAGCGGCTGCTGGTCGCGGAAGTCGTGAAGGCGGCGGCGGGGCGCGTGCCGGTTCTCAGTGGCGTGGCCGAGATGAGCACCTCGGCAGCCTGCCAGTATGTGCGTGATTGTGAAAAGTTGGGAGCCAGCGGTTTCATGATCATGCCGGCAATGGTCTACAAGGCCGACACGCGCGAAGCGATGCATCATTTCCGCCGTGTTGCCGCGGCCACCAATCTGCCGTGGATGTTGTACAACAACCCGGTCGGCTACCCGGTGGACATCACCCCGGCCCATTTCGCCGAACTCGCCGACATCCCCAACCTGGTGGCCTTGAAAGAGAGTTCCGCCAACACGCGGCGGATTACCGAACTGCGCATCGAGGTAGGCGATCGCTACAGTCTCTTCGTCGGGGTCGACGATCTGGTGCTCGAGGCCTCGATCCTCGGTATCGATGGCTGGGTCGCAGGCTCCGGCATCGCTTTCCCGGCGGAGAACCAGCGTTTCTGGGAACTCACCCGGGCGGGGAAGTGGGACGAGGCCAGGGAACTGTACCGCTGGTTCTACCCGCTGTTGAAGCTCGACACGCACATCAAGTTCGTGCAGTACATCAAGCTCGCAGTTCAGGAGACCGGCCTGGGCCATGAATGGGTGCGCGAACCCCGTCTGCCCCTGGCCGGAGAAGAGCGCGAGCAGGTGCTGGCAATTATTCGACACGGCATTGTGAACCGACCGCGACTGGAGGCTCGCTAGTGCACCGGATAACGGTGATCGACACGCACACCGGCGGGGAGCCGACACGTGTCATCCTGGCCGGGGGGCCTGAACTTCAGGGCGATACTCTGGCTGCACGGCGGGAATGCTTTCGCTCGCAATTCGACCACTTCCGCCGTGCGGTCAATTGCGAACCACGTGGTTCCGATGTGATGGTCAGCGCATTGCTCTGTCCGCCGATCGATGCATCCTGCGTGGCGGGGGTGATCTTTTGCAACAACGTCGGTTATCTCGGCATGTGCGGTCACGGTACCATCGGCGTGGGTGTGACCCTGGGTCATCTGGGACGAATCGCCGCCGGACGCCACGTACTGGACACGCCCGTCGGAAAAGTTCCCTTCGAGTATGACGGCAGGCACACGGTTGCTCTGGAGAACGTGGCCAGTTATCGTGCGGCGGCGAACATCACCACGCAAGTCGCGGGCTTGGGCAAAATCACCGGCGACGTGGCCTGGGGGGGCAACTGGTTCTTCCTGGTCCGTGATCACCAGGAGACGCTCGAGTTGCACAATGTTCCCCGCCTGACCGACGTGGCACTGCGTATCAAGGCCGCGTTGCGTCAACAGGGAATCACCGGTGATAACGGCGCCGAGATCGATCATGTCGAACTGTTCGGCCCGCCGCAGCATCCCGGGAACCACAGCCGCAACTTCGTCCTGTGTCCAGGGGGAGCCTACGATCGTTCACCGTGCGGCACCGGTACCAGTGCAAAAGTGGCCTGTCTGGCGGCCGATGGCAAATTGTCCCCGGGGGAGATTTGGCGGCAGGAGAGTATCCTGGGAAGTGTTTTCGAAGCGTCGTTCCAGCAGCAAGGGAGTGCAATCCTGCCGCGTATTGCCGGACAGGCGCATGTCACCGCGGAGGCGACCTTGCTGGTGGATGATCAGGATCCCCTGGCGTGGGGGGTCGGTGGATGAACGCCAAGGCGGAGCAGGTGGTCGTCGTCGGTGGGGGGGTTGTCGGCGCCGCATGCGCGTACTATTTGAGCAAGGCGGGTCGTGCGGTGACCCTGATCGAGCAGCGCGCATTCGGCAGCGGTTGCTCCCACGGCAACTGCGGTTACGTCTGCCCGAGCCACGTCCTTCCTTTAGCGGGCCCTGGCGCACTCTGGGGTACTCTGAAGACATTGTTCATGAGGAATTCGCCCCTGTTGGTACGATGGCGCCTCGATCCCGCGATGTGGCGGTGGTTCTGGCAGTTCACCCGCAAATGCAACCAACGCGACATGCTGCACGCCGGACACGCCATTCAAGCCCTGCTCACGTCGTCGCGGGCGCTTTATGACGAACTGGTTGCCGCAACCCTGACCGACATCGAATGGGAAACCTTGGGATTGCTGCTCGTGTTTCAGTCGCAGCACGGCATGGACCACTACACTGAAACCGATCGACTGCTCCGCCGTGAATTCAATATGGGGGCGACCCGATATGATGGCCCCGCGCTGCTCGAACTCGAACCTTCTTTGAAAACGGGGATCGCCGGCGCCTGGCATTACCAGACAGACGGGCATTTGCGTCCGGACAAACTGATGCGCGCGTGGCAGCGTGTGCTTGCCGCGCAGGGCGTCGAAATTCGCGAGCAGTGCGAACTGCGCGAGCTCGTGGTCGAAGGCCGCCTCGCGCGACGGCTGGTCACCAATCACGGGGACCTTCCTGCCGACCAGGTGGTGGTAGCAACCGGAGCCTGGACACCTCTCCTGCAGCGGCTACTCCGTGCCCCGATTGCCATCCAGCCTGGCAAGGGGTACTCGCTGACGATGCCCCGGCCGAGGGTCTGTCCGAAATATTCCATGATCTTCGATGAACACCGGGTGGCGGTTACGCCGCTGGCCAGCACCTACCGGATCGGTTCGACAATGGAGTTCGCGGGATACGATCGCAGCCTGAACCCAAATCGCTTGCAATTACTGCGCGACGGTGCAGCGCTCTACTTGCGCGAGCCGCATGCCGAGCCTGTGCTTGAGTCGTGGATGGGATGGCGGCCGATGACCCCGGACAGCTTGCCCCTGATTGGCCGTTCCCCCGCCATTGAGAACCTGTTCATTGCGGCCGGGCATGGCATGCTGGGGGTCTCGATGTCTCCGGGCACAGGGCGCCTGGTCGCCGAGTTGGTGTCGGGAGAAACCCCGCATATTGATCCCTCCCCCTATGCTGTGGGACGATGCCTTTAATCGCCCGCAGGAGCCACCATGTGGCTGCGGCCTCCATACAGCTTCTGCAGTCAACCCTGGCCCGATCAACTCGCCGCTTCTGGCTGGAGTCTGCGTTCGATCGGGTCCGACCAGGCAGCCGGCAAGTGGCCAAAGGCAAGAATATCTGCTCTTCCGTGGCTATCATTCGTTGACAGACTTCCGCTCATGTCGCAATATGGCGGCTTCTTTCTGGAGACGCCATGACCGCTGACCGCCGCCCATATTCACCTTCCTCCTTGAAATCCCGCGCCGAGGAACTGACCCTGACCATCGAGCGTATCGATGAGGATGGACTCGGTGTGGCAACCCATGATGGCAAACCGGTTGTGGTATTCGATGCCCTCCCCGGGGAGCAGGTGGTGGCCCGCGTGACCCACGCCGGGCGCTACAGGTCCTTTGCCACGACGCTGCGCGTGCTGCAGTCGTCCCGCGAGAGGATTCCCAGGAATCCCTGCCCGCATTATCGCAACTGCCAGAGCTGCGCCATATTGAGCTGGCGCTACCAGGCCCAGTTGGCCAGCAAGCAGAAACGTGTGGTCGATGCTTTGGCGGCTTACCCGGGCCTGTCCGGGGTCGTCCCCGGCGAGATCTGGGCCGCCCCTGAGGGGTTCGGCTACCGGGCCAGCGCCAAGCTGGCCGTAGCCCGCAAACGCGGCAAGCCCCTGGTCGGCATGTACCGGCGCGGCAGCCATGACGTGGTTGATATCGCCGCCTGCCCCCTGCACCACCCGCTGATCAACCGGGTGGCTGCGGTCGTTCGCGAGGAACTCGAGCGTCGCAACATCTCGGCCTACGACGCTGATCATCGACGTGGTCTGCTACGCTACCTGCTGGTGCGGGTCAGTCCGACCTACGACAAGGCGATGGTCACCTTCGTCACCAGTGAACGTAACTACAGCGAGGTCACCAAACTGGCCAAGTGGTTGCAGCGCAAGGTTCCCGAAGTCATCTCCATCCACCAGAACGTCAACGCCGGTTCCGGCAACGTCATCCTCGGCCGCGAGACCTACAAGGTGCTCGGTACGCCGGACCTGATTGACAAGGTCGGTGATGTGCGCTTGCGACTCGGCCCGACCTCGTTTTTGCAGGTTCATCATGCCCAGGCCGCTCACATCTATCGCCTGGTTTGCGACTGGTGCGATCTGCGGGCCGGTGAGTCGGCGCTCGATCTTTACTGCGGCGTCGGGGGTATCAGTCTGCATCTGGCCGCCAGTGCCCACCAGGTGCTTGGCGTCGAGACCGTCGCCGAAGCGGTGCGTCATGCCCAGGCCAACGCCATCATGAACGGCTTCGGCAATTGCAGGTTTATCGCCGGAGATGTCGAAGAGATTCTCGGCGAGGCCTTCCCGCTGACGACAAAACCGGGTGCCGTGGTGATCAACCCCCCGAGAGCCGGGTGCAGTCCGCAGGTTCTTGCGGCGATTGCCGCCATGCAGCCGCGGACGCTGGTCTATGTTTCGTGTCATCCGGCCAGCCTGGCCCGCGACCTGGCTCTCCTGGTGGAGTACGGCTTCCAGATTGCTCAAGTACAGCCGGTCGACATGTTCCCCCAGACTCCCCATGTCGAGAATGTCGTCCGGCTGGTGTTCACCGGTGTCAAGCAGCCGAAAAGAACGGCTGCATCAGGACGGGCAGGCAGGCATCGCTAATGCCGTTGGCTTAAGGAGCGGGTAGCGCAGACGGTTTGTCTGGTCCGGAGTCGTTCCTGGTAGCGCAGTCGTTTGTTTGACGGATCAGGCAAAGCATCTATAATTTTTTTGCACGATCACCGACAAGATCCTGAGTCAGGGTCACAACTGAGTTCACTGGTCGTCGACACTGCTCAGGCTAACAAAGCCTTGGCGGTTTGCATGTTGCAGCGTTATAATGCCGATTATGCCGTGGGGGGGAGGTTTGCAGGTGACCCCGGGGCCCTGAATTTGGGCACCGCTAAGCTCCATGGAGCATTACGCTTATGAGTTACGAAATGTCGGTTGCCTTCACCGGCAAATATGTCCTGGCGAACTCCATTGGTGACAAGAGTTACCAGACGGCCGTGGCCCTTTGGAAGCAAATCACCAAAGTGTGTGAGCAGCACAACTGCTACAGGGTGCTCGGCATCGCCGAATCAACCACCGCGATGCCGATCATGGACTCCATGAACCACGCCCAGCTCTTCAAGGATTTCGAAATCACGAACAGGTACCGCATTGCCTGGGTTGAACTGAACCCCAAAGCTCTTGGGAATCTCAAGTTCCTCGAAACGGTTCTGCTCAATCGCGGCATGCTGAATGGCAAGACGTTCGATGATGTTGAAGAGGCTAAAAAGTGGCTGCTCGAAGGGTAGCTTTGCACTCCGTTCCAACTTTTTCCCGTTGTCTCTCTGCCAAATGTGTTCGCTGACGACTGACTGCTTTGTCCCCTCCGGCCAAGCCGCAGTGGGAGGAGGGTGATATGCGCTATCTCTGGTTGGCTGTATTCTCTGCCACCCTGATATGGTCAGGTGTCGACCCGAAGGATACCCTGACCTGGATTCTCGAAGTCCTGCCGGCCCTGATTGGCTTCGCACTCCTGGTGGCAACCCGCCGCCGCTTCCCGCTGACCGGATTGGCATATACCCTGATCCTGGTGCATTGCATCATCCTGATGGTCGGCGGCCATTACACCTACGCCGAAGTGCCTCTGTTCGACTGGATCAGGGACTGGTTTGGGATGGAGCGCAATAATTACGACAAGCTCGGCCATTTTGCCCAGGGGTTCGTCCCGGCGATTGTCGCACGCGAGATCCTGGTGCGCAACGCCATCGTCGCCGGCAGGGGTTGGCTGGCTTTTATCATCGTCTGCATCTGTCTGGCCATCAGCGCCTTTTATGAACTGGTCGAGTGGTGGGTGGCGGTCTTTTCGGAACAAGCTGCCGAAGCATTTCTCGGCACCCAGGGTTATGTTTGGGATACCCAGGCGGACATGATGTTCGCAATGATCGGAGCGATTGCTGGACTGGTGCTCTTGTCGAGGATGCATGACAGGCAGATGAATCGTGTAGCGCGAGGCGAGTAGCGCGAGACGCGCAAAACTCAACGGGACATGGAAAAGGGGCCAGGAATTAGATTCCTGGCCCCTTTGTTTCTTCAGCTATCCGCCTCGCACCTCGCGGTTCTATGGTGCTATCGGCATATTGTAATCTGTTATGATAACGTCCATTTTCAACAGAAAACGGCCGAATTCGTTGAAGGTCATGCTGGCCGGTTTGACCAGGAAGAGCGCAACGACACCGACAACCGTGGCTGCGGCCACCCAGTTGAGCACAAGGTTGCGCAGTTCCCAGTTTGGTTCCTCAACCTCCTCATGCTCTTTTTGCTCTCTGGCCGGAAGCTTTTCGGCCATCTGCCGCATGATTTTTCCTGAACTGAGAAAAATCAAAGCAGAGATGGCGAACTGCGGCAATATTTCCAGTGATGCCTGTCCGGTACCCAGTGCGCCGGCATAGAATGCCAGCACGCCGAGCCCGAGCAGGGTCATCTGGCGGCTGAGCTTTGCATTCATGTTATGAGTCTCTCTCTGCGATCAGTCATTATACAGGAAAGCTAGCGGTATCGACCTCTCCTGTCAAGACCGGATCTTTCCCGACTTGGCCAGCTCCAGATGCAATAGCTGCCGTGCTTCGTTGCCGAGATGACGGATGCCGAAGTAGAAGCCGGGCAGGCTGCTGGTCAGACCGAGAACGATCGCGCCGTATAGAAAGTAGGCGTTTGTCGTGGCGTGGGCCATGGCGAGCAAGAGGAGGAAAGCCGTCATCATGGCAAATACCAGCCGGCAGATACGGGTCAACTGTTCGAGTCCCTGGCAGATGATCAGGGTGAACATCCCCCACATGGCAAAATAGCCCATCATCGGAATCGGGCCGGGAAGCGAACCGTATCCCGCTCTTGGCAAAATATCGATAGCCAGAATGGAGAGCCAGAAGAGCCCGCTGCCGGTAAATGCGATGGCACGCAGGACGTTGTTTTTGAGAGCGCTTAACCCGGCCGAGATTTGACCGATTGCACCCAGCATGAGAATGACGGCCAGAAGGTGCAGATTCAGTGACAGGGCCGGCAATTTGTCCACGGCATAGGTCGCCGCGGTGACTCCATAACAGAAGAGGCCGAGTATCGGTGGGTTCTCCGGTTTCCCAAACGGCGCGGGTGGAACCGGGGGGCTGGTCTTCGGCCGCTCCGGCGACTGATGCCCGAGGCGATTGGCAAGTTCACGATACTTCTGGCAATCCTGGTACTGGCAGGAGCAGAACTTGATGATCATGCTGGCATCGTGGGAGGAGATGTAGCCGCACCCGACATCACAGACATCTTCGTCGTGATCATAGTAGGGACAAACCGCTGCGTCCTGCATATGCGTCTCCTGGCTAGATAAAAGTTGGCTGAAAAATGGGCCCGGCCGTCAGGCAACAGAGAATCGGGCCGGGCCCGATTGCAGTCACGTTGATATTAATCAGCAAACCATGTACCAACATCATGCGTGTGCTAAAAATTCATTTAGACGATTGATTACAGGTAGTTGAGTTTTTTCTGGTGGGGCTTTTCTGCCGCGGGAATTCGCAGATTTGCAAAATCGCCAAATCTGCATTTGCATTTGTGCAAACGAGCCGCGAAATAGGAAAATGCGGCGCCGAACAAGATCAACCTGGCCAAATGGGGGGTCTGGTACCATTTTCTTACAGCTTACAGCTTACAGCTTACAGCTTACAGCTTACAGCTTACAGCTTACAGCTTACAGCTT
>JAHEDT010000016.1 GCA_024641085.1 Geobacteraceae bacterium
AGGTGGCCAGGGCTCTCCGGGCATGACAGGTGGTTTCGGCCAAGGGGCAGTGAACCTGGAACGCACTCGGAACATGGAGCAGGAGCGCAGCCAAAACCAGAACCAGAACCAGAACCAGAACCAGAACCAGAACATGCAACAGCAGCAGCAACAGCAGCTGCAACAGAACATGCAGCAGCAACGCAGCCGAAACAGGAACATGCAGCAGCAGAACCAGTCAGGCACGGGCCAGCCCGGGGCACTGGATGCGGATCTAGACAGGGATCGCGATAGGGACCGTGACCAGGACAAGGATCAGGACAAGGATCAGATCAAGGATCAGGACAAAGATCAGGACCAGGACCGGGATCGCACCCACCAGTAAGCAGTTGAAGGGGCCCTCACGAGCAGTTCTGTCCCTTGAATAGAGAGGACAAGAGGTTAAAAACGGGGCCAGGTCAATTTTGTCGTTGACCTGGCCCCGATAAGTTCTGGCGCGCGATACAGGATTCGAACCTGTGACCTCTGCCTCCGGAGGGCAGCGCTCTATCCAGCTGAGCTAATCGCGCACGGGGACTGCTTTATACCCCAACTGACAGGCCATTGCAACCGCAAATCATGCAGCCGGTCAACCCTGTTCATCTTCTTCATAAGCCTTCCTGACCAGCAGGAAGACCACTCCCGTCAGGATGAATAGAGCAATCATGACACTACCCCAGAGTTTGCGTTCGCCCAGAGTGGAATCGATCGCAGCAACCTCCATGTTGATCTTGCCCAGTTCCCCCTGAACGCTGGCGTTCTTCTGGCGGACCTCATCGACATTGACCCCGTGGAAGGTGCGGTGGAAGAGGTTCCGTTGATTGAAGAGGCGATCCTGCATCTCATCTACGGAGAAACCGAGTCGATACAAACGATCGAGGTCATGCCCGACCTTATTGATCATCGTATCCGTCTCGGTCAGCGACATCCTGATCAGAGCCGCGCGTTCATAACTATGGCAACGTGAGCAGTCTTTTTCGTTGATCAAATCCAGGCTGGCGCGCTGGACAGCATGGTTGCCGTGACAGACCACGCATTGCGCCGCACCGCGATCGATTGCCTGGCCATGGGCACCGGCCTTGTATTCCTCAGCGACCCCGACGTGGCAGCGACCGCAGAAGTCAGGGACTGCAGCATACTCCGGGACTCCGATAAAGCCTCGTTCCGGACTCATCGCCATGGCATAGTCGGTGGGATCGCCACCATGACAATCGTTGCAGGAAATGCCGTTGGCGGCATGGATGCTGGTGCGCCATTGTGCAACCGGAGCACCGAGACGGCCTTCTTGTCCGCCATGGCATTCGATACACACCGTATCGGCGGCCAGGAGAGCGGCGGGCATGGTCCACCAGGCAGCAATCATCAGGATAAAAAGACAGCAGATTGAGCGACTCATGAGTAGTGCCCCCAGATGGAAATGGCCACAAACAGGAGGATCCCGAGTACGTAGCAGGTTACAAACAGCGGCCGCTTGGCCGGGCGTCTTTCCGCTCCCCGGTCGATGAACGGCAGCAGGGCCAGGAAGGTCATGAAGGCTCCCTGTATACCCAGGCCGATAATCTCGCTGGGGAAAATCTTTAACGTCTGGTAGGCCCAGAGGAAATACCACTCCGGCTTGATATGTGGTGGCGTCAAAAACGGGTCGGCTCGCTGGAAGGCGGACTCAGGGAAAAACATGCCCGGAGCGTAAAAAATAATCGCCAGCAGGAACGCGATGAAGAAACAGATCACCGCGGCGTCCTTGACAAAATAGTTCGGGAAGAACGGAATGCCATTGGGATGCTTCTCATGTTCGAAGAACGGCAGTTCCTCGGCGACGCGATAGTCGGGCCCGAAAGGTGGGTTCGAGATGCCGCGGCGCTTGACGCAGAACAGGTGGGCACCCATGAGGCCGAGCAGCACCAGTGGCATGCCAACCACGTGCAGGGCAAAGAAGCGCCCCAGCGTCTGATTGCCGACGGTTGGCCCGCCACGCAGGAACTCGACCAGGTAGTCGCCGACCACCGGGATCGCGCCGGCAGCATCGGTGGCGACCGTGGTGGCCCAGAAAGAGAGCTGGCTCCACGGCAGCAGGTAGCCTGTCAGGCAGAGTCCCATGGTCAGGTTTAAGATGATAAACCCCGTCAACCAGGTAAATTCGCGCCGGCCCTTGTAGCTGGCCATGAACAGCACCGACAGCATGTGCATCAACAGCGCAATCATGATGACGTTGGCGCCGATCGCATGCAGCATGCGGAACAGCCAGCCGAAGGGCACATCATTCATGATGTACTGGATACTGGCAAAAGCTTTCTCGGAATCCGGCACGTAGAACATCAGCAACAGGATGCCGGTGATGATCTGCAGGGTAAACAGTGCCATGAGAACGGCACCGAGGGTGTACCAGACATTGACATTGCGCGGCAGCAGGTAACCGCGCAACTCACTGTCATAAATATCCTTGAGCCCAAGGCGGACATCAACAAACTCGACCAGCCACTTTACCGGTTGCATAACAGCCTCCTATCCGATTTTGAGCTGGTCGCCGTCAAGCACGACAGCAAGGGGCTCGAGGGGTTTAGGCGGCGGGCCGCCGAGGACCTGGCCTTCGGCAGAGAAACGGCCACCGTGACAGGGGCATTGGAACTCACCGGCCTGCTCCTTCCAGGCGACGACACAACCAAGGTGAGTACAGACCGCCGAAAGCGCGATGAACTTGCCTGGATCTGGCTGCAGCGCAACCGCAGGCTTGCCGCGATACTCGAAGAAGTGAGCCTTGCCTGAAACCACCTCGCTGCGGGGAATGGCGACCTGTTCGCCGCCTCCACGAGCTGCAACGGGAGAGAGGAACCGAAAAACCGGCCAGGCCGATGCCGCCGCGAGCAGAGCACCGAGACCGCCGATCATGGTAAAGAGAAATTTACGTCGCTGTGGTGGTGGGACTTGAGTCGTCATGCAAGCTCCTTGACAAATAACAGGGGGAAAGCACCCGGGCAAAGGATCAGCACAAAAAGCCGGGTCCATTATAAATCATCAATGATCTGTTTCAACCAAAGAAAACATATTTGCCGGCGCCGGCGGTCACTGGTCAGTAATGGTTGCGTAAACAGGGATGCGCAGCTCATTTTTCGGCACGCCGTCCACCGGGATCAGGACATAACCGCTGAAGCGGGACTGACCGGGCTTGGGGGTCAACTGCAACTCGAGCGACACTTGATCGCCACTGGCAAAGCTGACCTTCGGCATCTTCACCAGCAGCTCGGCCGCTGTGGAACGCGGCTTACCAAGGGTCAACGGTTTTTCTCCCCGGTTGTGCAGCATGACCGTGGCCATGACCGGCAGCTGAGCTTTTACCTGGCCGAAATTGACCTGGTTGGGTTCCACGCCAACGATTTCGAGAACTTTGCCCTGAAGTTGCAGCTGCATAACGGGGCGGACCGGGTCATTGCTGTAGAGATAGATTGTTTTAGAAACGGCGCCACGAAAACGCGAGCTGTCAAAGTTCGCCTGCAGCTCCCCTTTCCCGCCTGGCGGCAGGTTCTTGTCCGAGACCAAGACCGCGGTACAACCACAGGAGCTGCGGACCCGGTCGATCAGCAAGGCTTCATCACCCTGGTTGGTGAACTCGTAAACATGGAGGACTTTGTCTCCCTGGAAAACTTCGCCGAAATCAAACATTGCTTCAGGAACCTGCAGTTCCGGGGCGGCGAAAGCAAGGGATCCGGACAGGCTGTACAGAAGGATCGAAACAAGACAGACAATGACGCGCATCGGGGATCTCCTGATGTAATGCTGACTCCGTTGGCTCACCAAGATTCCGGACGGTGTTGAACCGTGCAAACCAACCGGCAATGCGATAGATTATAGCACATGATTTCACGGTTCTGTTGATGGAACTTGATGCCGCGAAAAAATTGACATAAAACACCAGCTTTGCTATAGAATAGCCGCACTATGAGCTCCCCCAAAACCCCCAACGTAAAGCTCTCCATGATCCCCCTTTTCTCTGCGGATGCCATAGCAGAGAGGGTTAGAGAGCTCGCTTCCCAGATAGACAAAGACTATCAAGGAAGAGAGCTGTTGATGATTGCCGTCCTCAAGGGCTCCTTTCTCTTTATTGCCGACCTGGTCCGCGCCATCAAGACCCCGGTCGTGATCGATTTCGTGCGTCTCGCCAGTTATGGATCTGCAACCCAATCCTCAGGTATCATAGAAGTCCGCAAGGACCTGGAGATGTCGATCAAGGACAAGGATGTTCTGGTCGTAGAGGATATCGTCGACAGCGGCCTGACCCTTGAATCACTGCGCAACATGTTACTGAACCGACAACCAGCCAGTTTACGCATATGTACGCTCATCGACAAACAGGCCCAGCGCGTCACTGATGTGCCGGTCGATTATATCGGGTTCTCCATGGAGGATGGCTTCATCGTCGGCTATGGACTGGATCTCGACGAAAGATATCGCGACCTACCCGACATCCGCGTGGTTGAGGGCGTCTGATTTTAAAGCGAGGGAGAAACTGAATGATCATTCAGTGTGAAGCATGCCAAACCCGGTTCCGATTAGCGGTGGAGAAGGTCAAGCCCGGAGGGAGCAAGGTTCGCTGTTCCAAGTGCAAAGCAATCTTCACCGTGCTTCCGCCAGCGCCAGAACCTGTCGATGAAACTGTCGATTTCGGTGCTTTCAATATGGAAAGGGTCACTGAAGACACGTCATCCGAAACCGCGTCGGGCTCAGAAGACGAACGGTTCAGAGAGCCTGCCGCCGAGGAGTCGACGACCCCGCCGCCGCAACCGGAGAGCCCTCCCGAAGCAGCCGCGCCGCAGGAAGGCGACAACCTCGAGTTTAGCGCCTTCGAAGATGAGATGGGCGACGATTCCGAACGGGACGCAGAGTTTTCCGACGACATCGCCATTGACGACACCCCTCTTTCGGCCGAAGACGCCGAGTCCGAAACTGAGTCTGCATCCGGGGATTACGAATTTTCGTTCGACGAAACACCCCAGCCGTCCGGGGAAGAGACGGAACCGGGGGATAGTCAGGCCCGCGAATTCCCTGAGGAGGAAGCCACAGGACCGACAGAATTTTCCTTTAGCGACGAGGAAGACGCATTGGCCTTCAGCTTCGACGACCAGGAAGACGCATCAGAACCCACCGCAGCTGAAGAGTTCAGGGAAACGGGTGAATTCTCCTTCGACGCCGGGGAGCCATTCGGGGAGGATACTGCAGAGACATGGAGTGACACGACCACGGCCGCCGGTGACTCCGCATTCGATTTCGAAGAGCCCCAGTTCGACAATGACAGCCCTTCTGAAACAGACACGACAGCCACCACCGATCAAGACGGACTGCAATTCGGTGAAATCGATTTTGCCGGCGATAGTGACGAGCCTGTGACAACGCCGGGACTGCAAACTGGTGATGACTTTTCCAAGGCCAGTGAAGAGGTGCAGTCTGGGCAGGAGCGCCCCAGTCAGAAACCGCAAACCACTTCGCAGTCAACCCGCGGCTACGACCTCGATGAACCGATTCCGACACCAAGGCCACAGAAAAAGAAAAGCTCCCTGTCACGCATCCTGGTCCTGTTGATCCTGTTACTGGCAGTGCTGGGTGGGGCTGCCGGCTACCTGTACGTGCAGGAGGGCTCTCTCAATCTGAATACGGTTGTCCATTACCTGCCGTTTCTGAAAGACTACCTGGATGAGGCTCCCCCCGCCTCACCAGGGGACCGCATCGGCATCAATATCAGTGGGAGTTCCTATGTGAACGGCAAGGCCGGGCAGATGCTGGTCATCCAGGGTGCCGCTGTCAACAACCACCCGAAAACCCGTTCCGCAATCACCATCAAGGGAGTTCTGCTCGATGCCCAGGGGAAGAAACTTCTTCAGCAAACCGTTTTCTGCGGCAATAAGCTTGACGAAGCGGCATTGAAGACCATGCCGTTTGCTGCCATAGAAGAGGCGATGAACAACCAGTTTGGCGATAGCCTTTCAAATATGAATGTCGTCGCGGGGGCGTCCATCCCCTTCACCATCGTCTTCCGCAACCTGCCTGCCGGAATCGCCAATATCAATGTCGAGGTCGTCGATTCCAAGCCTGGCGCTGGTTGATCGGCACCAGTGGACAAGAAAAGGCCGCGCCCGGGGTTCCGGGCGCGGCCTTTTTCGTTTCTGCTCTTATCCAGAGGTGCTTAGGGAGCTTCGATTGCGTCGACAGGGCAGCTGTCAACACAAGCACCACAGTCCGTGCAGGTTGCTGCATCGATCACGTGCTTGTCGCCTTGCTCACTAATGGCATCAACCGGGCAAGTGTCTGCACAGGCAGCGCAATTGATACACTCGTCATTAATTGTGTGGGCCATGGGACTAACCTCCTCTTTAAAGAATTTTGTTTCGAGAAACTTTGGGGAGTTTACAGCATCAATTCAACTGTGTCCAGCGCAATCAGCGTCTCGTTTACCCTGAAAAAACTTGCAATTTACCATCCCATACCTTAACCTTTCACAACCTGTTTTAGACCTGCAAATCCCCATAAAATCTACTTTAATTTAATTTGTTAGCACAATTGCATATAAACCTTGAAAAATGATTTTCTTTCTTATTTTGGGAACATTTCAGGAAAAATGACCTCGAGAGGAAAAGCTTATGGATATCCTGGCACTCAATTGCGGCAGTTCATCAGTGAAATATCAGCTCTACGATTGGCAAAAGAAAGAGATCATCGCCAAGGGAATGGTCGAAAGGGTGACGATCGGCGACTCTTTCATCATTCATGAGGTTCCCGGCCGGGATACCTATCGTGAGGAATACGAGTGCCCCGACCACAGAGTTGCGATCCACCTGATCATCAAAATCCTGACCGACAATCAATATGGTGTCGTCAGTGACATGAGTCAGATCTCTGCCGTCGGGCATCGCGTGGTGCACGGTGGCGAGCGGTTCACCTGCTCGGTGCGAATCGACGAAGCGGTTCTGGACGCCATCAAGGACGTCCAGCACCTGGCCCCTTTGCACAATCCGCCGAACATATCGGGAATCGAGGCAGCCCAGTCGGTGCTCCCCGACGTCCCGCACATTGCCATTTTTGACACGGCCTTTCACCAAACCATGCCGGAGCACGCCTACATCTACCCGCTCCCATACGACTGGTACGAGAAGTACGGGGTCCGCCGCTACGGCTTCCACGGCACCAGCCATCTCTATGTATCCAAGCGTGCAGCAGTCCTACTCGGCAAGGCCCCGAAAGAATGCAACATCATTACCATGCATATCGGCAACGGCGTATCGCACGCGGCCATCAAGAACGGCATCTCGGTCGACACGTCCATGGGGCTGACCCCTCTTGAAGGTGCGGTGATGGGGACCAGGTGTGGTGATATCGACCCCGCCATCCCAGCCTTTATCATGCAAAAAGAAGGACTCTCGCCCAAGGAGATTGACGGTGTATTGAATAAGAAAGCGGGCATCCTGGGGATCACCGGCCAGTTCACCGATCGCCGGGACGTCATAGAGGGCGCCGAAGAGGGTGATGCGCGTTGCCGCCTGGCTCTCGATGTCGAGGCCTACCGCCTCAAGAAGTACATAGGCTCTTATGCTGCGGCGACGGGCGGCATCGATGCCGTGGTGTTCACGGCCGGCGTCGGTGAGATGGGCTGGCTGATTCGCGAGAAGGCCCTCGAAGGGCTGGAGTTCATGGGCATCATTCTCGACAAGGAAAAGAACCGCAACACCATGACCCGCAAAGCGGAGACCGTGATCACGACCCCCGACTCGCCGGTCAAGGTGTTCGTGATCCCGACTGACGAGGAACTGGTGTTCACCGAGGACGTGGTGGCCATTCTCGAGGGGACTTACACCGACCACATGAATTTCAAGTACAGCTTTGCTAGCGACGAGTTTCAGCGTAGCTAACCTTGCGCGAGGGTGTTTTCAAAGCATTATCGGCGCCCAATAGCCGTCAACATAACAGCAAAGGCCGGGCAAGCCCGGCCTTTGCTGTGACCACACGAGTTGTTTCCCGGCCACGCCTGCCCTGATTGAGTTTCGCTCGCAACCAGCCTGAATTAAGAAATCAAGCCTCCCAGAGATAGCTTCCCAGAGCACCTGCGAGATTTTCTTCGGAAATTTCCTCCATTTCAAAACCGCTCATTTTGAGGAATTTCAAACCTTCCGCAATGGACTTCTGCAGCGAGGAATCATCATGGGGCATCTTGGCCGGCACGCTGACCAGGGTGTACTTGTTTTTTTTCAGGCGGTAGACCAGGTAAAGCTTTTTCTGCTCCTCGATGTTCAAAACGACCAGATAAACCATGCAGTATTGAGACGGGTAGCCTTCGAGAGAAATCTGCACGTTAAATGCCGATTCCCAGGCCTGGCAGACCTGCGTGATCGAAGCGCAGGGCAGTCCTGGCAGATCCCAGTCGGGTTGAAAGAGGGCGCCTTTCTTGGGGGCCGGCCGCAGCTCGTGCGGCAAAGGCTTGGATGATTTCAGCCGAGGCTCCGCGACCGGCTCGGCCGCGACAGCATGTTCTGCAACCCGTCTTTCCTTCCTTTCCGCGAGAGGCTGCGACTTTGCCGCCTGAAGCTCGGCCAACTGCCGTTCAGCCTCAGCAAGGGCTTTAGACAGCTTGTCCTGCGTGGCGTGCTCCTCTTCGAGTTGTTCTTCAACAGATTTCAGTTGCTCCTCGAGCTCCATCACCTGTGACGGGTCGGTCACTAAAGCAGCATCGGCGGTGGACTCCATGTCGGCGCTCTGTTCCGCCTGGCGAATCGTCTCTTCGAGTGTATCGATCTGCCCATGAGCCTCGTGAAGAGCCGTTTCCAGCTTGTCCCGCGACTGCCTCTCCCGTCTGAGAAGCTCAGCTTGCTGCTGCAGCTCGGCCCTGAGGGTTTCGGCTTCAGCAGCAGCCTCCGGGGAGCCTTCCCCAGCCGCGGTGCCCCGTGAGGCATCTTCAATGGCCTTGGCAAGAGACTTTTTCATCGTCCCGATACGCTTTTCATTCTGTTCTGCCGACTTCTCCAGGTGCTTGCGAAGATTGCATTCCTGGTCATACTCCTCGCGGATGGTCTTGAGCTCGCTGGTGAACTGCGCATTCTGTTCAGTCACGTCGGCGGCCTGCGCCACTGCCGTCGCCAAAGCCCTCTCCAGAGCCTCGTTGCGGCCAAGGGCTTCCTGCAAAGCCTGCTGCGCTTCGACAAGCTGCGTCCGGACGTCCTCAGTCGCCTTCACCGCATCATCATGTTGGCCAGCCTGCTCCCTGCAACCTGCAAGCTCCTTGTCGAGAGCTTCGATACGCAATTCTGCCGCCTTGAGGCCTTCGTCCAAACGGGCTTTCTCAACCTGCTCTTCAGCAAGCTCGACCTGAATATCTTCGAGAGATTTGACGGCGTCCTGCAGTTCGGCATCCAGCTCTGCAATTCGGTCATGTGCCGCCGTGCAGTCCGCGATCGACTGCTTATGATTGTCCTGCTCCGTTGCCGCGTCTTGTTCAGCGGATTCCAGTGCGCCGCTAAGTTCCTTGACCCGCTTCTGGAGTTGCGTGAGCTTGCGCTTCTGCTTTAAGGCGTTCGCAGAGATGGTTTCCATCTCCACCAGACCTGCTTCGAGCTCCTGGATACGTTTTTCGGCCGCAGCGGTAATCTCCTCGCTGATCTCTTTGTGGCTACGTTCAGCTGCGGCAAGGGCCTCGGCAGCGGCCACCCGCTCAGTCAGCTCCTGCACCTGGACAATGTGAGCCCTTAGATCAGCCGCGGCCACCTCGGCCGGCCGCAGCAGTTCCTCCAGGGACTGCCGTAATTCCAGAATGCGGTCGTCCAGGCGCCTTTCGCCTCTCAGCTTGTTGGCAGCCTTCTTCCCCGCAGAGCTGTCAGGGTCTTTATCAATAGTGCTCTGGAGTTCGACCAGCAACCGCGCCCTGTCCTGCCGCTGCTTGCGGGCTTCGCCGGGAGGCCCCATGCTAGGGATGTCTCGCAGGACAACTTCCAACATGGCCGGGCTTAATTTCAGGTTGACATCTTCGAGTTGAAAACCGAGCTGGACGAGGATCTCCTGACCGTTTTGCCACTGAGAACGCACATCGCTGTCTGTGATGGTATAGACCAGGGCCCTCTTTAGGGTTTTGACATAAAAGGCGGCGAGGCAGCGCTGAGTCGAATTGTCCAGGTAATTGCAGAGGATACAGTGAACTTCGAATGCATCATTGTCCCCGTCACCGACAATGACCGGGGTCTTGGACCGGCAGAGCTGCTTGATCGCTTGCGTTTCGACTTCGAGCAAGCCGTCATGATCGTAGATGAGCATGCACACCCCCGAGGATTCGCTACGGACCGTCACTGTTCACAAAGTGCCATAAATTAAGGGCTGATAGCAAGCAAGCTGTCAGCCCTTAATACGCAAACAATCGATAAGCCAATGACCGGGGGCTCTGATGTTACCCCTGCGCCTGGACCGCGGTAATGGCCGCAACCGAGACGATATCATCAACAGAACAGCCGCGTGAAAGATCATTCACCGGCTTGGCGAGCCCCTGGATGATCGGGCCGACGGCTTCTGCCCCGGCTACGCGTTCGACCAGTTTGTAGGCGATGTTTCCAGCGTCAAGATCGGGAAAGATCAGAGTGTTGGCCTTGCCGGCGACGGCGGAACCGGGCGCTTTCTTAGCACCGACTTTGGGAAGGAGTGCGGCATCGGCCTGAAGTTCACCATCGATCTGCAGCTTGGGATCGAGGCCCCGGGCAATATCGAGGGCCTTAAGGACCTTGTCGCACTCTTCATGGCTGGCACTGCCCTTCGTGGAGAAAGAGAGCATGGCAACCCGGGCATCAACACCGAGGAAACTCCGGCAACTGCCGGCTGTCGATATGGCGATCTCGGCCAGGGCCTGGGCATCGGGGTTCGGGTTCACGGCGCAGTCAGCGAAACAGAGGACACCGTTCTCGCCAAAATCGGGGGTCTTGGTCACCATCAGGAATACCGACGATACGGTCTTCATGCCCGGCGCTGTGCCGATCACCTGAAATGCCGCCCGTAAAACATCTCCGGTCGTGTTGAAGGCCCCGGCGACCATCCCCCCGGCATCGCCCTTACGAACCATCATGGCACCGAAGAAAAGGTTGTCGTCACTGGTCAGAGTCTCGCGGGCCTGCTCTACCGTCAGCCCTTTTTTTTCACGGAGTTTTACCAGATCGGCAACATAAGCATCCAGCTGCGGGGCTTGTTTCGGATTAACAAGCTCGACGCCAGCCAGGGTGACGCCCAGTTCGCCGGCCTTGGCTTGCAAGGCGGCAGCATCGCCCAGCAGAACGACTTTAGCCAAGCCATCTCTGGTGATCAGTTCCGCAGCCTGAATCATGCGGTCATCATAGCTTTCAGGGAGCACCACTGTCTGGATCCTGGTGCGAGCTTTTGCCTTGAGTTGGTCAACCAGATGCATCGCTTCCTCCTGAGAGCAGGGTTTTATAAATTCGGGAATATACCGGAGGGCCTCGTCAACGTCAACGTTTTTCCCTCCAGAGGGGTGTATGGCCGGCTTATTCATACTGGCAGTTGCAAAGACTATTGTACTATAATTAAATGTTTTGAAAATGAGGGCCGATGACTCCTGAACAACGCCAAAACCGTATAATTACCGGCTTCATTCTGCTGTCGCTGCTCCTGCATCTGCTTCTGTTGCTGGTACCGAAGAACAAGCTTTTCCCGACGGACATCACGCCGAAGCCGGTCTATGTGGAAGTGCGCCCACCGCAAATCCAGGAACCTGTCAAGGACCGCGAGCTTGACCTGCCCATCCGCAAGGAGCTTGAAAAACCTCGCGATACGCCGGCCAAACGGCTGGCAGAGAAAGACCAGGTGGTCGAAAAGGAGGTGGCCCCCGAAGGCAAGGACACCGAGGATTTACAGCAGACGGTCAGCGCTCCGAAGCCGATGCCCAAACCGATTCCCAAGGCCGCCCCGAAGCCGCAACCGAAGCCCCCCGCAGAGGCCGCGCCTAAGGAGGCTGTAGAAACCTCGCCTAAGGAGACCGTAGAGACCACGCCCGCACCGGTCACCCCCGAAGGGTGGCAGGCCAAACCGGAGAAGAAGTCCCTCGCGGACCTGCCGGACCTGAAAGCCCTTACCCAGATTTCGCCGGATACACTGGCACAAATAGAAAATGACTGGCGGCGCAAGTACCGCGAAGATATTGCCAAGGGTGATACCGTCTGGATGGACACAGAGCAGGACCGGCTGATCTCCTTTATGCGCCGCTTTCGCACGAATATCTACAATGTCTGGAACTACCCGACCGACGCCGCCGAGCGCAACCAGCAAGGCACCTGCCTGCTGCGCATTACAGTCGATCGCGAAGGCAATGTGACCGATGTCCGTCTACTGGAAAGCTCAGGCTACCGGTCGCTGGACGAAGAAGCCATGCGCGCCGTCCGCCAGGGAGCATCCTATGGGCCCCTGCCACGGTCCTACACCAATCCGGACCTGAAAATCATGGCCTTCTTCCAGTACAGTATGAGCGGGGCAGTCAGACGCTCATACCGACCTCGCCCCGGGCAGATTTATTGAGTCACCAAGGCAGCTTTAACTAGTGTCTTTGTTGACCGCGTTATGCAACTTAGGGGTCAGGTCTACACATTTCAGTTTTTATGCAATGAATGCATTTTTTGTGAAATGTGTAGACCTGACCCCTGAACGAAGGCCACAAAATGAACGGGGACGATCTGTGTCATGATCGTCCCCGCTGATTTTCCTCTTCCCAACGCGCGTCGTGCGCTATGGGTTGTCTTCCCATCTGAGCTTGGGTTTGCGTGCTGCAGTGGTTTCATCAAGCCTTCTGACCTTGGAACGGACCGGGGCCTGGTGCAACAGCTCCGGGTTGTCGCGGGCTTCACCGGCGATGGCAATCATGGCGTCACAGAACTCGTCGAGGACATCCTGACTTTCTGTCTCGGTCGGTTCGATCATGATCGCGCCTTTGACCACCAACGGGAAGTAGATGGTCGGCGGATGATAACCGTAGTCAATCAGACGCTTGGCGACGTCCAAGGTATGGCAGCCGCCGGCGAGGTCCTTGTCGGAAAAAATGACTTCGTGCAGCGAGCGCCTCTTGTATGGCAGGTCATAAACCCCCTCGAGCCGCGCCCGCACGTAGTTGGCGTTGAGGACAGCCATCTGGCTGGCGTGTTTCAGGCCGGCACCTCCCAAGGTGCTGGCATAGGCAAAAGCCCGCACCATGATGCCGACATTGCCATGAAAAGCCATGAGCCGGCCAATCGATTCTGTGTTCCCCGTCACGAAACGGTACTGGTCACCGTCGCGCTCGACGCCCGCCGCCGGCAGGTAGGGAACCAGCTGTTCAGTGACCCCCACCGGCCCGGCCCCCGGGCCACCTCCGCCATGGGGGGTTGAGAAGGTCTTGTGCAGGTTGAAATGCATTACGTCGATGCCCATATCGCCGGGACGGGCAATCCCCATCAAGGCGTTGAGGTTGGCGCCGTCGCAATAGACCAGGCCACCGCGGTCGTGAACCAGTTTGCAGATCGCCTCGATGTTGGTCTCGAAAAGGCCGAGGGTATTCGGGTTGGTGACCATCAGTGCCGCAACATTGTCATCCATGTGAGCTTCGACTTCCTCCAGGGTCAGAACCCCTTCGGAAGCGATCGGCACCACGTCGTAGCCGGCCAGTGTTGCCGTCGCAGGGTTGGTACCATGCGCCGTGTCAGGGATCAGCACCTTGCTGCGCTTGCTGCCGCGGGCTTCATGCCAGGAGCGAATCACCAGCATGCCCGTCAACTCGCCCTGGGCACCGGCGGCGGGCTGCAGGGTCACTTTGGCGAACCCGGACACCTCCGCCAGGGCAACCTGCAGACGATACATCAGCTCGAGCATTCCCTGGGCCAGATGCGGCGGGGTGGCCGGATGGACGTCGGCCAGGCCCGGCAGGCGGGCAGCGGCCTCGTTGACCTTGGGGTTGTACTTCATGGTACAGCTGCCCAAGGGGTAGAACCCGGAATCGACCCCGTAGTTCCAAGTCGACAGACGGGTAAAATGACGAACCACGTCTACTTCGGACAACTCGGGAAACCCGCTGATTTCTTCGCGGCTCAGGTCGGCGGGGAGCTTGGCGGCCGGCACGTCGAGCTTGGGCAGGCTGTAGCCCTTGCGACCAGGTTGGGAGTGCTCGAAGAGCAGCTTTTCATTCAGGACAAGTCCGCTGGCACCCAGCATCGTCATTGCGCACCTCCCTGCAGTGCCGCCACCAGCGCGTCGATTTCTTCACGCCGGTTCTGCTCTGTCACACACACTAAGAAACAATTCGCCAGTTCCGGGTAATCACCACCGAGAGGAATCCCCGCGAGGAACCCTGCGGCTTCGAGACGGGTGAGAACTTCCTCAACAGGAGTTTCGGAACGCATGACGAATTCGTTGAAAGCCGGTCCGTCGAAAACCAGACTGAAGCCCTTCACGGCTGACAGCTTTTGGCGGGCGTAAGCGGCCTTGGCCAGGTTCTGTTCAGCCATCTCGCGAAGGCCCTGCTTGCCAAGCAGGCTCATAAAGATGGTTGTCACTAAGGCACACAAACCCTGGTTGGAGCAAATATTGGACGTTGCCTTCTCACGACGGATATGCTGCTCGCGGGTCGACAGGGTCAGCACGAAGCCGCGCTGGCCATCGAGATCCGTCGTTTCACCGACCAGCCGGCCGGGCATGGCGCGCACATCCTTCTGGCGGACGGCGAAGAAGCCGACATAAGGGCCGCCGAAAGCGAGCGGCAGGCCGAAGCTCTGGCCGTCACCGGCGACGATATCGGCGCCGAGTTCACCCGGTGACTTGAGCAAGCCGAGGGCGACAGGTTCGGCCACCGCCGTAATCAGCTTGGCGCCTGCTGAGTGTGCCTGTTCGGCCAGGGTGGCCACGTCCTCGATCACGCCGAAGTAATTCGGGTAACCAGCCACCACGGCTGCAGTTGTCGCATCCAGCTTGGCGGCCAGATCCTTGAGGTCGGTTCGTCCATCATCAGCGACAGCGACATCGACCAGTTCCAGTCCGACATAACTGCAGTAGGTGGCAACCACCGCCCGGTAGCGTGGATTGAGTGCCCGGGTCAGTAGCACCCGCTTGCGACGCGTCAGGCGAACAGCCATCAGTACGGCTTCGGCACAGGCGGAGGCGCCGTCGTACATCGACGCATTGGCGACATCCATGCCGGTCAGCTGACAGATCAGCGTCTGGAACTCAAAGATCGCCTGCAGGGTCCCCTGGCTGATTTCCGGCTGATAGGGTGTGTAGGCTGTGTAAAATTCGCTGCGGGAAACCAGCAGATCGATCACCGTCGGGCTGAAGTGATGATAGGCGCCGCCACCTAGGAAACTTTTATGGGTCCCGGGAGTGGCATTCTTGATTGCCAGCGATTTCAGTTCACGGAGCAGCTCCGTCTCGCTGAGCGGCTCCGGCAGATCCAGGGGACGCTTGAGTCGTACGGATTCGGGCACCTCGACAAACAGCTCCTCGAGGGTCTTGACGCCGATCCGTTCGAGCATCTGGGTCACGTCCCCGGCAGTATGCGGGATATAACGCATGTTCCTCAGCTCTCCTCTGCAATCAGGGCTTGGTATGCTTCAGCGTCCATCAGGTCGTCAGCGTCAGCGGCGTCAGCCATGCGGATTTTGATCATCCAGCCATCCTCGTAAGGCGAGGTATTGATAATTTCCGGCGCTTCGACCAGATCGTCATTGATCTCTTCGACGGTACCGGAGACCGGCGCATAAATGTCGGAGACCGCTTTCACCGATTCCACGACACCGAAGGCCTTGCCCGCCTCAATGACCGTGCCGACCTCGGGCAGTTCGACGAAAACCACGTCACCGAGGGCGTCCTGGGCAAAATCGGTGATCCCCACCACGGCCAAATCTTCTTCGACCATGACCCATTCATGTTCTTCTGTGTACTTGAGCTCTTCCGGAAATTCCATGATGATCTCCTTATGGCGGTATACCCCTGGACCAGCAGGGGTGCAAAGAAATTGTCCTGCCTGAACAGCCTGATTTATTGGACAAAGGGTGGACGTACCACCCTCGCGCGCATGCGGCGGTTGCGCACGGCAACGTCCAGTTCACTATCGAGCCCCGCCGCACCGGGCTCGACCAGGGCCAGAGCAATGCCGAGTTTGAGCGTCGGCGACATGGTCCCGCTGGTGACGACACCGACCTCGCGATCGCCGGCAAAGAGTGAATAGCCCTCACGCGGGATCCCGCGTTCCTCCATGATCAGGCCAACCCGGCGACGCGGCACACCGGCAGCCTTCTGTGCTACCAGAGCAGCTTTGCCGATGAAATCGTCCTTGTCAAGCTTCGTGATCCAGGCCAATCCGCCCTCCAGGGGCGAAATCTCGCGGGACAGCTCATGGCCATAGAGGGCGTAACCCTTCTCCAGGCGCAAGGTGTCACGCGCCCCCAGGCCGATCGGCAGCAGACCGTGTGGAGCCCCGGCCGCCAGCAAATTCTGCCAGACAGCAACGGCCGACGCAGCCGGCAGGTACAGCTCGAAACCGTCTTCTCCGGTATAGCCGGTCCGCGAAATGATCATCGGCACTCCGGCAACGGTCCCCTCGCAAAAATGGTAATAAGTCAGTTCACCGAGTTGGACGTCGGTCAGTGCGGAGAGGATCACGACAGATTTCGGCCCTTGCAGGGCAATCTGCGCGAATTCCACGCTGCGATTGGTCAAGGTGACATCCGCCAGCGCCGACTCGCGCAAGGCCTGCTGCATCCAAGCGAAATCCTTTTCAATATTGGAAGCGTTGACGCAGAAAAGGAAATGTGAGGCGTTGAACCGGTACAGCGTCACATCATCGACCACGCCGCCCGCGGGGTAACAGATGGCCGAATACTGCACCTGGCCGTCGACCAGCTTGGCCGCATCGTTGATCGTCAGGTGCTGGATGAAAGCCAGGGCATTGGCTCCGCGCACCTCGACTTCACCCATGTGAGAGACATCGAAAAGGCCGGCTGCCTGCCGTACGGCCAGGTGTTCTTCGATGACACCTGAGTACTGGACCGGCATGTCCCAACCGCCGAAATCGACCATACGTGCACCCAGTTCACGATGAACCTGGTTTAAAGGGGTTTTTTTCACGAGACTCTCCTTTTATGGAAAAGCAATTCTGAATTTTAACCCGTTTATTCTAAATTGCCTCGAATAAAAGACTCTATATCAAAAGTTCGCCGGCGAAGCTAAGCGAGAATTTCTGGAATGTGGTCTTCGTGTCCGAGTGTCATGAGATGCACCCCCTGGCAAAGCTCCCTGGCCCAACCAACTGTTTCCCGGGCGATTGCAAGACCTTCGGCCATCGGATCGCCGGCGCATTCGAGACGTTCGATCAGTGGTTGCGGAACCTTGACGCCGGGGATGTTGGCGTTGAGGAACCGGGCCATTTTGGCACTGCGGATCAACAGTACACCTGCGATCACCGGCGCGCGCAGCGGGGCCATCGCCGCCATGAAACGTTCCAGGGAACCGCGCTCGAAGACCGACTGGGTCTGGAAGAAGCGTGCCCCGCTGGCCACCTTTTTCGTCACTTTTTGAAACATCAGCTCGAACGGTTCCGCGGCCGGGTTGACCGCCGCACCCGGGAAAAACCTCGGCACGCCGTCGAGGCGCTTGCCAGCCATGTCAAAGCCGGCCATCAAGCCGTTGGCCATATCGAGCATTTGCACCGAGTCGAGGTCGAAGACCGGCCGAGCATCCGGATGGTCGCCGAATTTGCTGTGGTCGCCGGACAGCAGCAGCAGGTTCTCGATACCGAAGGCAGCGGCACCCAGCAGATCGGACTGCAAGGCCATGCGGTTGCGGTCGCGGCAGGTTAACTGCAGGATCGTTTCCGTACCAGACTGCTGCAGTTGCGCAGCCAGGGCCAGTGATGACAAACGCATGTTGGCGCCCTGATTGTCAGTAACGTTAACAGCCGTCACCCCTTGAAGTTTCCGGGCCCCGGCCAGGGCCGATACCAGGTTGGTGCCTTTGGGAGGGGCGATTTCCGCCGTCACCACGAACCGACCGCTGGCCAGTTGCTGCGCAAGCTGCGACATGACTTTAACGCCCGCCGTTTGTAAGGCGGTAGCGGCCGGGCTGTCGCCGGCGGCTCCAGTTTTTCGGCGGCACACGACGGGCAAAGACTCCCTGGCGCCGCTGTGCCTGCAGCCGTTCATAGATCAGGCGCCAGGCGCATTCGATCTCCGCATCGACTTCACAGCAGCCGTCTGTCATACCACCGCAGGGACCGTTGAGCAGTCCCTTGGGGCAGGTCGTCACCGGGCAGATCCCTGCCGTTTCATTGAGAATGCACTCGCCGCACAGGGAACACATTTCCTCATAGTAACCGAAGCGCCGCACGTTGCCCAGGAACATGGAGTTCAAACCACCGACCACGCGCTTCTCAACATTCGACGAAATCGACTGAATCCCAGAGCCGCAGGCAAGCACCACCAGGGCATCGGCATCCTGCACGGCGTTCCGGTGATGCCGCAGATCACGGGCAGCCCGCATGATATGGCAGGCTTCATCGATGACCACACTGCCGGTAACCTCTTTGTCCTGTGTGGCCAGCCATTCCTGAAGTTTGAACACTTCCTCCTCGCCACCGGCCTTGCAGGCCGTGGCACAGGCGGCGCATCCAACCAGGAACAGTTTGTCGCAAGACGACAACGCCTGTTGCAGCTCTTCGAGGGGTTTCAGTTCGCTGATGATCATGTTGATCCGAGGATTGGGAACTGGGAGCTTGAGACCGGTATACCGAAAACTTGCTCCCAGGGCTTTAAAACTGAAGGCCCGCGACCTACAGGTCGGTAGAGGCCCTGAAAATCCTTACTTGCCTGCGCGGCGCTTGGCGCCTTCCACGGTATTATACAGCAGCATGGTGATCGTCATCGGACCGACGCCGCCTGGCACCGGCGTGATGGCGCTGGCGCGTTCCCTGGCCGCTTCGAATTCCACATCACCGACCAGCTTCTTTTCACCAACCCGGTTGACGCCGACATCGATGACCACGGCGCCTTTTTTAATCCACGCACCCTTGATCATCTCGGGACGGCCAACGGCGGCAATCAGCACGTCGGCCTGGGCGACCTTGGCCGGCAAGTCGCGGGTCCGGGAGTGACAGAGCGTCACGGTGGCGTGTTGGGCAAGGCACATCAGGGCAACAGGTTTGCCGACGATATTGGAGCGGCCGACCACGACGACTTCCTTGCCGGTCAAATCGACACCGGTCCGTTCCAGCATTTTCATGACCGCATAGGGGGTGCAGGGCCGATAGAGAGGGTTTCCGGTCACCAGACGACCGACGTTGTAGGGGTGGAAACCATCGGCATCCTTGGTCGGAGAGATGGCTTCCAGGACCTTGTTTTCATCGATGTGGTCGGGCAACGGCAACTGCACCAGGATTCCGTCGATCCGCGGGTCGTTGTTCAACGCCTCGATCAGGGCCAGCAACTGTGCCTCGGTGGTCTCGGCAGGCAGTTTGTGCTCGTCGGAGAAGATCCCGGCCTGTTCACAAGCCCTCTCCTTCATGGTCACGTAAACCCGGCTTGCCGGGTCATCACCCACCAGCACAACAGCCAAACCGGGAGTGACCCCCTGCTCTTTCAATACCGCCACATCGGCGGCAATTTCGGCACGAATATCGGCGGCGATCGCCTTGCCATCAATGATCTTGTTCACGCGGAAAACCTCCTAAAGAATCAGACTAAGACTATACGCAACGCCGTTGGGCTTGTAAAGTTTGAAGGGCCGTGTCCTGGTGAAAATGTTAGCGGCGTTGAAACCCTGTACAACTTCTGAGAATGGCCGCGGCCATCAGGGGTCTACCTGTCGGCCGCTGCGCACCGGCACCAGAGGGGGTCATTCTTGTTCATGGCGCTTCCAGTCTTGCGCACGCTTGGACAACTTGCTGAAATTCTTGTCCCTGCGGCGTTTTTCCACCAGCGTTTCCGCGGTATGTTCCTGCTCTGCCCGCAGCTTGAGATAGTTCTCCAGGCGGCGCAAATCGAGTTCATTGCGCTCGACGGCATCGGCCACGGCACAGCCGACTTCACCCTGGTGGCGGCAGTCGCTGAACCGGCAGTTGCGGGCCACGTCTTCGATCTCTTCGAAGAGTGTCGCAACCCCTGTTTCACAGTCGCTCAGTTGCAGTTCCCGCAAGCCAGGGCTGTCGAGCAGCAGGCCGCCGCCCGGCAACAGGTGGAGTGAGCGGGCGGTGGTCGTGTGGCGGCCCTTGGCATCACCTTCTCTGATCATGCCGGTTTCCTGAACCCTTGCCGTACTCAGGGTATTGACCAGGGTTGACTTGCCGACTCCGCTCGAGCCGACCAACGCTATGGTCTGCCCAGTGTTGCACCACGGGCTCAGAATCCTGACAAGGTTGGCGTCTTTGGCATTGACCGCCTCAATCGCCAATCCGGGGCGCAGGGTTCGGGCCTCAACACGAAATGTCTCCAGGTCTTCGACCAGGTCGACTTTGGTCAGAACGACCACCGGCTCGACCCCCGCTTCGAGGGCCAGGGCCAGGTAACGTTCCAGGCGGGACAGGTTGAACTCCTGGTTGCAGGAGGTGACCACGAACAGGGTGTCGACATTCGCAGCCATCAGTTGCACCCTGGCGTCACGGCCTGACGCCATGCGTTTGAACAGGCTCTTGCGTTCGAGCAGGCGCAGCGGCTGGTCCGCGCCGTCGAGCAGCAGCCAGTCGCCGACGGTTGGCAACTCCTCCACCGGCAAGTGCAGCCAGGCATGGGGCAGGGAAAACTGTCGGCGCCCGTCCGCACCGACTCCATCGACCAAGTGACGGTTGAGGGCAAAAACCCGCACTGGCGTGGTCGACTGCCACTCCTCAAGACTTAACTGCTGTTGGAAAAAATGGCTCCAGCCGAGTTCCGGCAGAGCAAAACAGGTGTTCGGCATTGACATATCCAAATGCTGCGAAGTGCTATCGACTCCCGGTCTCGATAACCTCCAATGACCCTGGAAGATCAGTGGACACAATAAAAAAAGGGACGGAGTTCGACTCCATCCCTTTCAGCGAAATTGACAACATGCTACTCATTGGCCGCTTTCGGGCAGCCGGCGCAACCGCCGCCGCTGTCTGCCGAAGGGCAGGCCGCCGGCTTGGGGCCGTAGCCTTGTTCGTACCAGCCACCCCCCTTGAGAGCGAAACCGGTCTGTGAAATCAGCTTAGCGACGCTGCCGCCGCACGCCTTGCAATCGGTCAGCGGAGCATCGGAGAACTTCTGCCGGGCCTCAAAAATCAGCCCGCAATCCTTGCATTGATATTCGTACATCGGCATAACGTATCACCTCGTGAGAAAATTCGTCGGTAATTTAATGGCTTTACAATTGGTTGTCAAGCCCCAGGAGCACATTGAACCGCGCACTGATGGCCTCGAAGTTGCCACCTTTGAGCAGCCAGCGCTTATGGCGGGAGGTCTCACCGGAAATCAGCTTAACACAGTTCCTCGGCAGACCGCAGAGCTTGGCGAGAAAGGCGCAGCAGGCCTTGTTGGCGGCACCATCTACCGGCGGAGCGGTCAGGGCGACCTTGAGCTCCTCGCCCTGCAGACCGACAACCCGGTTACGGCTGGCGCGGGGCTGGACATACAGAAAAATTTCAACACCTGCGTCGGTTGTCCGCAGGCAGGGCAGGCTCACTTGTGGTGATCCTCCCCGCCATTTTCGGCGACCGGGTCAAAATCTAAGACCAGGTCCGATGACTGCGGGTCGGAATCCTGATTGAAGGGTGTCCCTGTGCCTGCGAATTCGTCATCTTCTGCGGGTGAGTCGGCAGCATCGTCAGGAGCCGCCTCTGCTGTCGGCTTGTGTCCCGGCTGATGGGCAAACGGCAGGGGCTCGTCAAGCAGCCTGGCATCGGCACCCTTCTGTTCAATGGCCACAGTATTCAGATCGAGCATACGGATATGCTTTTCCAGCAAGCCGCGGAGACTGACTTCGAAATCAATTTTCTGCCGCTTGATCTCCTGGATCTCGTCAATCAACTGTTGGCGCCGCTCTTCGGCATTGTGCATCAGGCGTTCCGCCTTGATCTCTGCCTCGGCCATCATGACATCGACTTCACGGCGGGCGGTGGACTTCAACTCCTCGGTCACCCGTTGCGTTGTCACCAGGGTTTCCTTGAGCGTCTCTTCGCGACTGCGCATCTCGGCCAACGCCGCGTTGGTACGTGCAAGGTCTTCCTGAAGGTCCTGATTCCGGCGAATCAGGCGTTCCAGTTCATCCGCGAGGATTTCGAGGAACTGGTCGACGCCGGTCTTTTCGTAACCGAAGGGGCGGGACCTGAACTGCTTCTGCTGAATATCGATCGGGCTGATGCGCATAGTGACCTCAGAGCCCGGCGCTGAGCTGCCAGATGATCTTGAGCAGCAGCTGTTCGACAACCGAGAGGAGGACCAGCAGGACGATCGGCGACAGGTCGAAGCCGCCGAATTGCAGCGGCAGAATGCGGCGCATCCGCGCGAGGACCGGCTCGGTCACATTATAAAGAAAGCGCACGATCGGGTTGTATGGGTCGGGGTTGACCCATGAGACCAGGGCCCGGGCAATCACGATAAAGATGTAAATCTGAAAGACCAGGCTGACGACCTGGTAAAGTGCCGACCAGAGAACTTGCATGCCCACCTCGTGCGATATCGTTGAAAAAACAACGATAATGAGTATTTATGTTGCATCTTATATAGCTTATCAGCGGTGGGCCAGTCAAACTCTTTCCCGCCCCACGCTGGGGAAAACCGTTGATTTCTCAGCATCTTGAGGACATAATAGCGAACTTTACGTGCTTTCATTCATTTTGCATAAAGGAGATGCTCATGGTTCGGACCAACAATCTCAATGTCAGCGGCTTGACACCGCTGATTGCGCCTGCGGACCTCAAGCAGGTTCTGCCGCTTTCCGAGACAGCCGCAGAGTTCGTCGCCGACTCCCGCGAACGGATCAAGGACATCCTCTGGTCGCGTGATCCGCGCATGATGGTGGTGGTCGGCCCCTGCTCCATTCATGATCCCAAGGCGGCCCTGGAATACGCCGGACGCCTGGCAAAACTCAATCATGAGTTGCAGGACCAACTGCTGCTGGTCATGCGGGTCTATTTTGAAAAACCCCGCACCACCATCGGCTGGAAAGGGCTGATCAACGATCCCGACCTCAACGGCACCCACCAGATTTCCAAGGGACTCGGCATTGCACGCAGCCTGATGCTCAACATCACCGAACTGGGGTTGCCGGTCGCCACCGAGATGCTCGACCCGATCACCCCCCAGTACCTGGCCGACACCATCAGCTGGGGGGCCATCGGCGCCCGGACCACGGAGAGCCAGACCCACCGCGAGATGTCGAGTGGCCTTTCTTTCCCGGTCGGCTTCAAAAACGGTACCGACGGCAACCTGCAGATCGCCATCGACGCCATGGGGGCCGCATGTCATCCGCACAGCTTCCTCGGCATCAACCGCGAGGGGCGAATCTCCATCGTGCGGACCACGGGCAATCGTGACGTGCATATCGTCCTGCGCGGCGGTAATGACCAGCCGAACTACCAGGCCGCCGATATCGCCCTGGCAATGCAGAAACTCAACCATGCCGGGATCAAAACCTCCATCATGGTCGATTGCAGTCATGCCAATTCCTACAAGGACCACGCCCGTCAGGAGACCGTTATGATCGACACCATGGAACAGGTAGCGGCCGGCAACGGCGCAATCGGTTCACTGATGATCGAAAGCTTCCTGGAAGAGGGTAACCAGAAGATGGCGGCAAGGCTGGAGGACCTGACTTACGGGGTCTCGATTACCGACAAATGTGTCAACTGGGCAACCACGGAGCGTATGCTGCGTCACGCCCACGCCCGACTCAAGGAGTGCGGCGGCCGCAGGCTGTCTGGGAATCTATGACGACCAACAGCTGCTGCCCGCCCCAGTTGGAAGAAGACCCTGGCTGCCCCCCGGCACCAGAACCCGCTGCCTGCTGTGCTGACCTCGGCGATGACCGGCCCGGTTATAAGCTGTGGCCCTTCGTCTGCGCCTGGCTCGACAACCCGGCGGGTCGCGTTCCTCAGGTCGCAACACGCCTGACCGTTGCGGATATCACAGGCCGTTGGCAGATGCGCTGGGGATTCGGTCGCACACGCTACAGCATCGCCCCGGGGCTCTATGCCATCGGCAGGGCTTCGAGCGGCAGCCCAGTCCTGGTGACCGCCAATTACAAGATGACCTTCGATATCCTGCGCCGTGACATGCACGACCACGACGCCTGGCTGCTGGTCCTCGACACCAGGGGGATTAACGTCTGGTGCGCGGCTGGCAAGGGGACCTTCAGCACCGAGGAGCTCGTCCGCCAGGTCCAGAGGACCCGGCTGCAGGAACGGGTTGACCACCGCACCCTGATCGTTCCCCAACTTGGCGCGCCCGGGGTTGCCGCTCACAAAGTGCCCAAGGCTTGCGGATTCAAAGTGGTTTACGGTCCCGTCCGCAGCAGTGACCTGCCACGCTTCCTCGAAAGTGGGCAGAAGGCCACTCCGGATATGCGACGCGTCAATTTCGGCTTTATCGACCGCCTGGTTTTAACCCCGGTGGAACTGGTCAGCATGCGGAGTCAGATTCTCTGGAGCATACTGGCGCTCTTTATCCTCGGCGGCATCGGCCCGGAGATTTTTTCTTTATCTGCCGCATGGCACCGCGGCAGCGCAGCCCTGGCCTCGGGGCTGCTCGGGGTTGTAACCGGCGCCGTGGTCGTCCCGGCCCTGCTTCCCTGGCTGCCGGCTCGATCGTTCGCCATCAAAGGAGCAATCGCCGGCCTGGCAAGCGGTTTCCTGGCAGCCATGCTTTTCAGCACTGCACTTGACTGGATCAACTCCCTGGCCCTGCTCATGGCGGTTGCAGCCGTGTCCTCGTGGTGCGCCATGCATTTTACCGGCTCGACCACCTTTACCTCGCCATCCGGGGTAGAAAAGGAGATGCGCCAGGCGATCCCGGCACAGGCGGCGGCACTTCTGGTCAGTGGACTCAGCTGGCTTGCAGGAGCTTTTTAAGCAGCAAGAAAGGCTTGATCCGACATGTCACCATTGCGTTACATAGAGAATGTCGTCACCTTGCAGCTCGATGCAGAGAAATGCATCGGGTGCGGCATGTGCAGCGTGGTCTGTCCCCATGGCGTGTTTGCCATCGAAGACCGCAAGGCCCGCATCGTCGAACGGGACGCCTGCATAGAATGCGGCGCCTGCGCAGGCAACTGCCCGGTCGAGGCCTTGACCGTCAAGGCCGGTGTCGGCTGCGCCAGCGCTATCATCCACGGCTGGTTGACCGGGGGCGAACCGAACTGCGATTGCGGTGGCAGTTGCTGAACAGAACAAGGGGTCAGGTCTACACATTTCACAATTTTTGTTGATTGTGCATTTTTTGTGAAATGTGTAGACCTGACCCCTAAACACCAGTCGGGAAACCGGATGGGGCCTGGTGGTCAGGACCGGTTCACCATCGATTCCACCTCGATGCGAACATCATCGATATTCACCCGTACGACCTTGTGCCCCTCCTGCTCGGCCCGCACCAAGCCCTCTTCAACCCATTCCATCAATTGGGGGAGTTGTATTCCGAACTTGTCTGCGGCAGCTTCAGGGGTGTACCAGGTTTTGACAAGCGACATATTAACCTCCTTCACCGGGCAGACTGCGCAGCAGGGCAGCCTCTCGGGAATGAATGAATCAATGAGTTAATTATAGCGGCAAAAGCTGCAATTGCGCACTTAATTTTCTCTCCCGCCAGCACTCAGTATCAACAAACCAGAAGAAAGGCGGTTGCCGCTGTGGGCGGTTCACTGCCGGCTGACCAGGATGTCGCCGTACCAGGCCATCGCCGTTTCACCGGTATTGTCGGTGTCGGTCATGATGGCAATCGCACCGACTTTCGGCGGATCCTCGCCAAAGGCCCGACGAAAGTCAGCAACGATATCGCGGCGTTCGGTCAGCCACTCGCCAACCCTCTCGCCACCGCTTTCCACGGCGATCATCATGGAATTTCCGGTATAGGCACTGGCCTGGAACGCCTCCCGGGGCAGACGGTTGGCCCAGATGTAGTTGAGGGTTCTGGTCTTGGGGAAAAACCAGTGGGGAAAGACAATGTAAATTCTGGCGGCATAATCGTCGCCCGCCTTGGTGCGGCTGTCCCCCTTGGCGAGGGTATTGCTGACTTTCCATCGCCAGGACAGGATCGGGTATTCCTGCGGGTCATATTCGGCCTCGAAAAGCAAGGCGGATGCAGCCGCTTGGCTCCTGGCCTGCAGCACCTTCTGCCCGCTATCTTCGACGATGCGGTACTCGGTCTCGCCTTGGAAAATTTTCGCGGACCAGCCGTCCAGGGCGGAGTCGGCAAAGCTGCCGATGTGCATCACGTCCGGCGCCGCCAAGACGGCAACCGCAAGGGCCGCCAACAAACAGAGGGTCAGGAAAAGACGCATGGCGAGCTCTCAGCCGTAGGGGTTTGCAAGGGATTCGGGCCGCTTGCGCCGGCTCTCACCCTCGTTGATGATGCGTACGGCGCTGGCACCCTCCACTGGGCACCGGGTTTCGCAGATGCCGCAGCCGATACAGAGTCGATCGACGATTCTGGGAAATTTAAGGGTCCGCAATCCACCATCGACCAGGAGTTCCCTTTCCTCGAGGATAATCGCTTTCTCTCCTGTCGGGCAATGCTCTTCACAGACCAGGCATTCAATCCCCTTGGCGTAAGGGAGGCAGCGATCCTTCTTGATTACGGCCAGGCCGATGATGTTTTTCTGCTTTACCGGCAGTTTCAACGGGGCAATCGCCCCGGTCGGGCAGACCTGTCCGCACAATGTGCAGTTGTACTCGCAATAGCCGATGCGCGGCACCACCAGTGGCGTCCACAGCCCGACCGGTCCGGCCTCGAGCAGAGCCGGCTGCAGGGCGCGACCGATGCAGACCTTCATGCACTCGGCGCAACGGACGCAGCGTTGCAGGAACTCCTCCTCGGGGACCGCTCCCGGCGGCCGCAACAGGTAAGGGTTCTGCTCATGGGTCACCGGGCCGATACGCACCGCCGGCACCAGCATGATGCCGCCGGCCATGGCGGTCAGAATACCGCGGCGCTGCAGGTCGAGCCCGGGATGACCCCGGGAGCCGGCCCGGATGGCAAAATGCACGCGCTCATCCGGGCAGAACCCGGTGCAATCCATGCAAAGCAGGCACTCACTGCGGAGATGGCCGGTGGCGCGAACCGCCCCCGAGCGGCAGAGGCTGTCGCACTCCCGGCAGTCGGAGCAGAGCTGTTGCGGAGTGCGCTGCAGGAGGGCGTAGCGCGCGCACAGGCCGAGCAACCCGCCGAGCGGGCAGAGGTTCTTGCACCAGAAGCGGTGCTCGATGCGTTCCAGCAGGATGATCGCTACGAATATCAGCAGGGTAAAGAAGCTCAGAGCAAAGATCGGCGGGTAAAAAGCCATCAGGTGATCGCGGAAGACCGGGTAGGCGCTTTTGACCAGGGCTGAGAGCAGCGGCACCTGGTGCTCGTAGAAGAAGTCGAAGACCCGGTTGAGCCCGTAGTTGTAGGCAGGGTAAACCGCCAGGGTCAAAGAGCGCAGGAAGATCGCCAGCGGGTCGAACAGGCCGAGGAGTTGGACGCCAAAGAAGGTCGCCGTTCCCAGGGCGATCAGCAGGTAGTACTTGACCCGCCGCCAGCCCGGTGCATAGGCGCGCCGGCCACGTCCGACCAGCTTGCCGAGCCCATCGAGGGTGGCGCCGAGCGGGCAGACCCAGCCGCAAAAAAAACGGCCGAACAGCAGGGTCAGCAGCAGGACGACGAGCGCCGGCCAGAGCAGCTGCCAGCCAAACGGCCCGGGGGCCAGGAAATCGGCCAATGCGGCCAGGGGATCAATACGGAACAGCAGGCTGACCGGGTAAGGCAGCTGGTCGACGCCACGATATTCCGTCTGTAGGAAAAGCCAAAGGAAAACCGCCAGGCATAAACTCTGGCTGATCCTGCGGGCGTATATCCAGGATGAAGATTTCAAACCATTTGCATCCGCTTGAGGTCCATGACTCCCAACCCCCTCCGTGCGGCGGCGACAATGGTCGGGATATCTTCTGGGGCAAAGTTGAACAGGGTTGCCGCATAGGCATCAGCGGCCACGATATCCGGCGAGGCGATCAGGGTCTGCGGGTTGCGAACATCCTCGATGCGGCCCCCCTGCGGCCCATTGGCCACCAGGATCCGGGTTGCGTCGACAACGGTCAGATCGGCATGTATGACTGAGGCCATGTCAGTCAACGATTCGGCAATATTGGCGTGCAGGCGACCCCGGTTGCCGCCGAGTACTCCCATCAGGTTTTTCATGCCGAGAGTCAGTCCGGAAATCGAATGATGCTTGGCAATGGGCACATTGATCAGACGGTCCGCTTCTATCGCCGGCCGGTAGAACTCCCAGCGATCAAAAGTCCGCCCGCCATGGATTGCCAGTTCCTGGTAGGCGCGCGGGTCGACATATTCGAGACTGACGCGTTCCGACGCGATCTTCTCGACTGCGGCACGGATCCCGCTCCGCGTGTAGCAGCGCCGCTCGTCATTGCAGGAGCGGTCAAAGATGCGCACCTGTCTGGCGCCGGCCTCGAGGCAGAGGTTCACCAGCGAGGCAACGACATCGGGATGGGTATTCGCCGCCATCTCCACCGTGCGGTCCCAGCCGATGTTCGGCTTGATCACCACGATATCCCCCTGGTGGACAAAACGATTCATGCCACCCAATGCGCCGATCGTTTCCCTGACCAGGATCGGTATATCCGCCCCCTTGCGCACGGCCAGAGGCGGTTGCGCCGCCGCATGTGCCGGCAGGGCCAGGAGATCAATGGCAGGCAAACCGCCCGTTGCCGCGACGGCCAATGCGGTCCGGAGGCTCTGGCGGATGAAAGCTCGGCGATCCATACAGGTCATCATCGGGTACTCCTGCAGCATCAATGCCTGCAGCTGAAGCTCTTAAATCTTAACGCACAAATCCGCGCGTCTTGCCCCCGGGGCCCCCGACCCTTCTCCATCGTAGGGCAAGTTGCCGATCGAATAGCTGAAAAAAATCACGAGAAGACCTCTCTAGATCAGCACGCTTTTGCCTAATGATAGGGGCCTGTCGCGTCAGGGGTTGGCTGGTCATGGGCTTTAATCTCGCCGAAGCTTTTTTCGTAACGGCCCACATTCTCCTGGAGGGCGGCCACGAACCGCTTGGCATGTTGGGGAGACAGGATCACCCTTGAACGGACCTTGGCCCGGGGAGCCTGCGGCTGGATAAAGATAAAATCGACCACGAACTCTGACTCGTTGTGATTGACGACCGCAAGATTGACGTATGCTCCCTGAGCCAGATCCTCATCGAGCTGAATCTCCAATTTGACTTCCTTCTGCTTCTTCTCGTCCAATTGAACCTGCCTTTCCCGGGGCGATAATAGTGATGCCCTTTCGATACACCTGCTGAAATTCGGCCGCCTGCTTAACGCATCAATTATACCTTTGAATGACCGGCTGCACACTGTTGCTCGAGCCGTCGAGAGGAGCGCGGCTTGGCACCTCAGGTGGACAGTGTCCGGCGCACAACGTCGCAGGAACAATGGCAGTCCGCCATCAGGAGGAGTTAGGGGAATCCCTGGGACAGGAGTACAGTGGACAGCAGACGGAGGTCGGAACGCAGCCTGCAGGGCACGGAAATCAGTGTGGCATAAACGGCAGGATGTCCAGCTGCCAGTTTTTTGCTGTACTTGTCCCGTCTATAAATCGTTGAGCAGGCGGTAGATTTTCTGTTGCAGGTCCCAGGTCGCCGTCGCCTGCTCGTCGAGGCCATGTTCCTCGAAAATCAACCGGGCACGGTCCAGGCTGTTGTGGGCCTTGAGCAGAATCGGGGTGAGCTTGAACTCCAGGTTCATGCGGGGGATTTCTCCCACCTGCTCGGCCCATTCCGCCAACTCCGCGCAGGCCTTCCTGACCGCCCGGCTCCCATCCTTGGTGATCGCACCCTGGTTGTCCAGCTTTTCCAGAAAGTCTAAAACCTCCCGAGAAATATCACGAAAGCGGTTGGAAACGCTCATCCTCCGAATCCCTTCGCATTAAGAAAACCTTCATGCCATCAAAGACAGTTCATCCTAGTCGATGCCTGACGCCGTGACAACTGAAAAGGCGGCTTTCCTGTTGACTGGGTGCGAACTCCCCTGTTACTCTTCATACACTGAAGACAGTTCGAGTTAAACGCCCTGGGGGAGTAGACACTACTGAGAGTCTGCCTGGCAGATGACCCCTTGAACCTGATCCGGGTTATGCCGGCGTAGGGAAGCGGCGCAATTTTCGGGAGCATCACCGAAAAGAGCCGCCATGTGCGGCTCTTGGTGTTTGTAAGGCATTAAGCTTCGAAGACTCCAGGGTGCCAAGACGTCCCATAAGGACTCAAATCGTCTGGCAAGAACCCGGTTGTGATGTTCTTAGTGTCTTACTGGCACGACTGGTTTATTTATGCAGATCAAGGTCAACGAACAGAACTACACCGTCGACGACGATCTCACCGCCGGTGCGGTCCGGGATCGGATCAAGGCCGACGCCGATCTTTTGATCATCAACGGCTTTCCGGCCTCTGCGGAGACCCTCCTGCACGACGGCGACCTGCTCATCCTGATCCGGCGCGGGGAGACCCCGGACGCCGAAGAACTGGACGCCCTGCTCGCCGCCCGCCACACACCGGGGGTGCATGATGCTGTCAAGCAGTCGACTGTCGGCATTGCCGGCGCCGGCGGCCTTGGCTCGGCCATCGCCATCGCCTTGACCCGCACCGGCATCGGCCACCTGATCATTGCCGACTTCGATGTCGTCGAACCCTCCAACCTGAACCGCCAGCAGTATTTTATCGACCAGATCGGGCTGCCGAAAGTCTATGCCCTGCGCGACACCCTGACCCGTATCAATCCGCAGGTAAAGGTGACCTCGGCACACCTGCGCCTGAGCCCGGCCAACATCGCAGAAGTGTTTGGCCATGCCCAGGTGCTCGTGGAGGCCTTCGACCTTGCAGAGCAAAAGGTCATGCTGATCGAGACGTTCGCCGCCAGATTCCCTGACCGACCGATCGTCACCGGATCCGGCATGGCCGGCTATGGTCCCGCCAACAGCATCCAGACCCAGCGAGTGGCCGGCAACCTCTACCTGTGCGGCGACGGTGCGACGGCCGCCGCCCCAGGGACCGGCCTGATGGCTCCCCGGGTCGGCGTGGCCGCCCATCACCAGGCCAACGCCGTGCTGCGCCTGCTGCTCGGCTGCGACCCGGTCACCGAGAAAGCTTGAGCGATGGACATCATCTTCAACGGCACATCGCGGGCTATACCGCACAGCATCACAATCCAGGAACTGCTCGACCAGTTGCACCTGGACTGCCGGCAAGTGGTGGTTGAACACAACCGCAGCATCGTCGCGCGTCAGAGGCTGGCGGACATTGTCCTGGATCACGGCGACACCCTGGAAGTGATTCACTTTGTCGGCGGAGGTTAGCGACGAAGGTGAAGGACGGCCCATTTCAAAACACTTTGAAACACTTGAATATCTCAGGAAGAAAACTCAATGGATGAATTGATTATAGCCGGGCGCTCCTTTACTTCACGCCTGATGGTCGGGACCGGCAAGTTTGCTTCGAATGCCGCGATGGTGGCGGCCATGGAGGGCTCCGGCAGCGAGATCGTCACCGTGGCCCTGCGCCGGGTAGATATCGACAACCCGCAGGACAGCCTGCTCAGGCACATCGACCCGGCACGCTACCTGCTGCTGCCCAACACCAGCGGTGCCCGTGATGCCGAAGAGGCAATCCGCCTCGCCCGTCTGGCCCGGGCAGCCGGCTGCGAGCCATGGGTCAAACTCGAGGTGACACCGGATCCCTACTACCTGCTGCCGGATCCGATCGAAACCCTGAAAGCCGCCGAGGTGCTGGTCAAGGAGGGGTTCATCGTCCTGCCTTATATCAATGCCGACCCGGTGCTGGCCAAGCACCTGCAGGAAGCCGGCACGGCGACCGTGATGCCCCTCGGCGCGCCGATCGGTACCAACAAGGGGCTGCGCACCCGCGACAACATCGCCATCATCATCGAGCAGGCGATCGTCCCGGTGGTGGTCGATGCCGGGCTGGGCGCCCCGTCCCATGCCGCAGAGGCCATGGAGATGGGTGCCGATGCCGTCCTGGTCAATACCGCCCTGGCGGTGGCCCGCAACCCCGGGGCCATGGGCGTCGCTTTCAGGAAAGGTGTCGAAGCAGGCCGCGAGGCCTACCTCGCCGGGCTCGGCAAACAGCAGGACAAGGCCGAGGCCAGCAGTCCATTGACAGGATTTTTACATGACAAGTAAGTGTATAGCTTACCGCCAACAGCTTACGGCTGACCTATCATGACCTTCTACGACGTCATCCAAAGATATGATCCTCAACAGGTACTGGCCGAGATCGAAGCCATGGGCCCTGACGACGTGCAGCGGGCATTGGCCGCCGAGCAGCTCGACAATCGCGATCTCATGGCGCTGCTCTCACCGGCGGCCGAAAATTTTCTCGAGGAGATGGCGCAGAGGGCTCACGCCATCACCCTGAGACGCTTCGGCCGGACGATTCTGCTTTACGCGCCGATCTATCTCTCCAACGAATGCCACAACGGCTGCCTCTACTGCGGTTTTTCGGTCCATAACAAGGTGCCGCGCCGCACCCTGACCCTCGATGAGATCGAGCGGGACGCCCGCATCCTGCACTCGAAGGGTTTTCGGCACATCCTGCTGCTGACCGGTGAAGCCCCGGGGTTGATCGGCAACGACTTCATCGCTGCGGCTGCACAGCGTATCCGGCCGCTCTTTTCCTCCATCGGCATCGAGGTCTACCCGATGGAGACCGACGGCTACCGGGCCATGGTCGAGGCCGGCATCGACGCCCTGACCATTTACCAGGAAACCTACGATCCGGCGCTTTACGCGCACCTGCACCCAAGCGGCCGCAAGCGCGACTACCGCTTCCGCCTGGAGACCCCGGAACGCGGCGGCGCCGCCGGCCTGCGCAGGATCGGCCTGGGCTTTCTACTCGGTCTCGGCAACTTCCGCACCGAAGCCTTCTTTGCCGGTCTGCACGGCCGCTACCTGGCCCATCATTACTGGCGCACCCTGCTGACCGTATCTTTTCCACGGCTACGTCCCGCTGAAGGCGGGTTCCAGCCGCCCAACCCGGTCAACGACCGGCAGTTCGTCCAGTTGATGTGTGCCATGCGCCTGCTGCTGCACGATGCCGGGCTGGTCCTCTCCACCCGGGAAAACGCGGCCCTGCGCGACAACCTGCTGCCCCTCGGCATCACCCAGATGAGCGCCGGATCATGTACGGCCCCGGGCGGCTACGCGGAGCAGAACTCAGCCATCGAGCAATTCACCATTGACGACGACCGCACACCGGCAGAAATCGCCGAAGTGCTGCGGTCCCGCGGCTACGACCCGGTCTGGAAAGACTGGGACCGTGCTTTTCTCAGCCGTGAAGCTGGTTGAGAGACACGAAGTGCGTAGCGCGAGATGAGACAACCAGAAATTTGCGCTTCGGGCCAGTTATGTCCAACCTCATCGATTTCAGCCTCTACCTGATCACCGACCGCACCCAGCTTACGGCAGGATATTCGCTCTTCTCCGCGGTGGAGGCCGCACTGCAGGGTGGTGTCAAGGCCGTGCAGCTACGCGAGAAAGATTTGCCGGCGGCTGAGCTCCTGCCACTGGCACGGCAGCTGCGCGATCTGACCCGGAGCTACGCTGCCCGCCTGCTGATCAACGACCGCATCGACCTGGCCCTGGCCGTACAAGCCGATGGCGTGCACCTCGGGGGACACTCACTGCCGGCCGATGTCGCCCGGCGGCTGGTCGGCCCGGAACTACTGATCGGCATCTCCACCCACAGTTGTGCCGAAATCAGCCGTGCCGCAGCTCAGGGCGCCGACTTCGTGACCTTCGGACCGGTTTATGCGACCCCTTCCAAGGCGGCCTTCGGCGCTCCTCAAGGTCTTCAGGCCTTGGCCAAGGCGTGCCATGGCAGCACCTTGCCGGTCTTCGCGCTCGGCGGGATGACTCCAGAGCGAACGACCGAGGTCATGCGATCCGGAGCCGCCGGCATCGCCCTGATATCGGCGATTCTTGCCAGTCCGGACCCGCGTTCAGCAGCGTCTGCTTTCAATCAGCAAGAGGGTTGATTCCCTGCGACTTGGCGCGGGGCAGTTCATGACCCTGATGACTTGAGGTTGCTGCGATCTTCTGTAGAATGGTAATAATCGACGGCCGCCCAGGTTACTCAAGCTGTTCCAATTCCTGCCAGGATTTCCATGGAAATCACCCTCACTCTGCTGATCCTGCTGATCGCTATCACCCTCTTTGCCACGGAATGGATTCCCATGGACCTGGTCAGCATCATGGTGCTCCTGGCCGTGGGCCTGACCGGACTGGTCACCCCTGAAGAGGCATTTTCCGGATTCAGCAGTCCTGCCGTCATAACCGTGGCCGCCATGTTCGTTCTCGGAGCAGGAATCTCGCATACCGGCGCGATATCCACGCTGGGCGAGCACCTGATCCGCATGACCGGCCACAGCCAACCGCTCATGATCGCCTCGATCATGGGCACGGTGGCGTTCTTTTCAGCGTTCATCAACAATATCGGGGCAACCGCAGTCCTCATGCCGGTGGTTATCACGATGGCCCGCAGAACCAAGCTGCCAACCAGCAAACTGCTGATCCCGCTCGCCTTCGGCTCGCTGCTTGGCGGGGTCTGCACCATGATCGGCACCCCGCCCAACATCCTGATCAGCACCCTGCTCCAGCAATACACCGGTCAAGGATTCAGGATATTTGACTTCACACCGCTCGGTGTCGTCCTGTTGGCCTGTGGGATCAGCTACATGTCCCTGTTCGGGTACAAGTTGTTGCCTCTGCGCAAATCCGGAACCTTGACCGAAGCTTATCAGGTCAAGGAATACATTACCGAAGTGGAGATCCTCGAGGGCTCGCCACTGAAAGGCAAAACCATCAGCCAGAGCATGCTGGAAAGCGAGCTCAACATGAAGGTTCGCGCCCTGTTGCGTGACCGGCGCAAATATCCTCGACCGCAACGCAACCGCAAACTGCGCGTCGGCGACATCCTGTTCCTGGAAGGTGACCCGCAGGGGATTTTGAAGGTCAGGAAAGAAAAGGGGCTGGCCGTAGTCCCCGAACGTGACAACCCGCTGCCCGGCACATCGGAACGGGAGATCGTGGTGGTCGAAGCATCGCTGACCTCGACCAGCGACATGGTCGGCAAGACCTTACGCCAGGAGCGCTTTGCTGAAAATCACGGTCTGGCCGTTCTGGCCATCTGGCGCAGCGGCGCCCCGGTGGTGCGCAAGGTCGATCACGTTATTTTGCGCTACGGCGATGTACTGCTGCTGCAGGGGCCAGAGGAGAAAGTGCGTCATCTCGCTAAAGGACACGGGTTCCTGGTCTTGGGAGGCGTTGATCCGGTTCCATACCGCCCCCGCCGGGCACCGATTGCCGTGGTGACGATAATCGGCGTCATCCTGATGAGTGTCACGGGAACCGCCCCGATCGTGATTGCCGCCACTCTCGGGGCCCTGATCATGATTCTGTCCAAGTGCCTGACCATCAAGGAGGCCTACAACAGTATCGACTGGCCGATTATCCTCTTGATTGCCGGCACCCTGCCCCTCGGGCATGCCATGGAAAACAGCGGCGCAGCAAAACTCCTCGCCGACATGATTATCGGTGGAGTCGGCTCATTCGGCCCCTGGGTGGTTCTCGGGGCGGTTTTCCTGATTACCTTCTGCCTGACCGAAGTCATGAGCCACGCGGCTGCGGCCGTGTTGGTGGCGCCGATCGCCTACAACACCGCCATCGACATGGCGGTGTCCCCCCGGCCATTCTTCATGGCGGTCGCAGTTGCTGCCTCGATGTGCTTCATGACGCCGATCAGCCACCAGTCCAATGCCCTGGTCATGGGGCCGGGAGGCTACAAGTTCTTTGACTACACCAAGGCTGGAGCCCCCCTCAATATCCTGGTCTGGATCATCGCAACCCTGCTGATTCCCCTGTTGTTTCCATTTTAGGAGACTATCGGACTACCGGGCCGCGCTTCGTCAAAAATTTTCTTCGGAAAAATCCGGCACGTCATTGAACCAGGCAGGATGCTGCCGGGCCATCAGCAAGGCCTGTTCCGCTTGCTGGATAAGCCTTGCGCGGTCCTTCGGATAAGAGCCGGCCAGGTTGAGGATGTTGGAGACATGGTTGGAACGCAGAATGGTTTTCTGCGGATTGAGATGACGGACGATTTCGAGGGTCTCTTCGAGGATGCCACCGTTGGTCTGCAGGGTAAGCGAACGCAGAAAATCGTCGTTGTGGCGATGGAACATGGTCAGCAATGAGAAAAATTCCGGAGAAAGTTCCGTGATCCATCTGGCCGTCGCCCGGGCATGTTCCCGGCTGCGCTCCTGGCCCGCCAAGCCGAGGATCGCCGTCACCGAAAGCTTCAGGCCCGCCTGCCGGGCTTTGCGGCACAAAGCGAGCATCTCTTCCGGCGTGAAACCCTTGCACACTGCGGCGAGGGTCTGCGTGTCACCGCTTTCCAGGCCGAAGTAAAGAATCCGCAGCTTCTTTTCGCGCAGCAGACCAAGCTCTGCTAACGACTTGCTCTGCAGACTGCGCGGCGAGGCATAGATACCGACCCGGGCCAGGCTCGGGAAATTGTCCACCAGGAGATCAAGGATTTCGAGCAGCCCGGCTTGCGGATAGACCAGGGCATCGCCATCGGCCAGGAAAACCCGCTGGATCTGCGCTTTGTAGGAAGCGGGAATCCCGGTTATTTCAGCCTTGATCTCGGCAACCGCACGCACCTTGAAACGTTTGGTCTTGTACATCCCGCAGAAGGTGCAATGATTCTGGGAGCAGCCCAGGGTGATCTGGAAGATCTGGCTGTGCGCCTCGCTCGGCGGCCGGTACAGCGGGTAGTCGTATGACAAGTAGCTCATGCCAGTCTGCGTCCTGAGTGGCGCGGGAAGATCCACACCGCCAACCAGAATCCTCTTGATTCATCTTGTATGTCCAGTGACAAAGGGCTCGACCGGTCAGGCTCTTCTCCGTCTGACTGTTTGACTTGCATCGCCACGCACTTCGCACCGCTCATCGTTTCGTTTCCCCCTCGATCATGGTGATATAGCGACGGGCCTCTTCGGCCACGTCAGGCGTTTGCGCCAGGTCGACGGCCGCCAGGAAATAGTGCCAGGCGGCCGTTGCTGAGCGGTCGTTGTGGAGCATGGCCCGCCCGGCACCCAGGTAGGCCCGGTCAAGTCCTTTATCACCCGGTCGCTCGGCGATCAGCCTCCGGAATACGGTCAAGGCCTCATCGTGAGCACCACTGGTCAGAAGATGCTCGCCGATGGTGATGATGTGCTGGGTCGATATCTGGCCACGCTGGGTGCGGCTGTCCAGACTGGCAAAGCGCGCCGCGGCGTGGGCCAGGTCGTTGCTGGCTATGGATCGGAGGATGTCGGTCACGGCATCCACCAGTTTGGCCCGTTGGCGACCCACTTTGGGGGTGGATCGCTGCGCGCGCGACAGCTGCGGCAGACGGTCGATGGCCACGGCCATGGCGAGGCCGGCGAAGAAACCGCCGATGTGTGCGCCATAGGCTACGCCGCTGCCTTCAGCCGAAGTCATGATGAAAGGCAGAAGGTTGTCGATCACCAGGAAAACTCCGAGCACGATTCGGGCGGGGATCAGCACGGTGGTCATGATCAGGGGGAAGAGAAACACGAACACTTTGATTCGATTGTGCGGGAACCATAAGAAATAGAAGCCGAGGACCCCGGAAATCGCCCCCGAGGCACCGAGCATCGGGACTTGTGAATGCGGCACGAACATGCAGAAAAAGAGCGTGGCGATAAGACCGCTGCCGAGATAGGCGACCAGGTATCCGACATGGCCGAGCCGGTGTTCAACGTTGTCGCCGTAAATCCAGAGGAACAGCATGTTCCCGGCAAGGTGCATCCAGCCGGCATGCAGGAACATCGCCGAGAACATACTCATCAGGGAGAATTCGGCCGGCCGGAATCCATACTTGAAGACCACCAGGTCGTAAGCGGTAATATGGTCGTAAATCAGCTGCGACGGCCAATCGCCGCGGGCACCGATGAGGTGCAGATACTCCAGCAGCGCCGGGTCGTTGAGATCGGGGCGCGCCATACTCAAGGGAAGCGTAACCGCAACGAACACGGCAATATTGAGCCCGATCAACAACCAGTTGACATAGGGAGGTGTTTTGGGGTTGGGGACATCGCCGATCGGCAGGAGCATTGATCTTCTCGCTCAGGCTTGAAAATCTTTGGCAACAGCAATTTACCATAACACAGGACTGCGCTCTCACCACAAATTCACAAGCGGCAGAATTACTCTGTATTCCAACCTTGCTATTCTGTATTCTGTCTCCCGTAGGCCATTCACCAATCAACCACCTCTCCCTGGAGACCGACATGCACACTGTAGAACTTGACGGACGCAAAATTCCGGTCGGAAAAATCGTCTGCATCGGCCGCAACTATGCCGAACATATCAAAGAGTTGGGCAACAAGACCCCGGACAAGCCAGTCATCTTCATGAAGCCGGCCACCGCCATCCTTGCCTCGGGCGGCAAAATCATCATTCCGGCTTACTCCGATGACTGTCATCACGAGATCGAGCTCGCGGCATTAATCGGCAAAAAGGCCAAGGCCGTCAGCGTGGAGCAGGCGCTTGACCACGTCGCCGGTTACGCGGTGGCCCTGGATCTGACGCTGCGCGACGTGCAAAGCGCACAAAAGGAGAAAGGCCTCCCCTGGGAAATCGCCAAGGCCTTCGACACCTCCTGCCCGCTTTCGGCGTTTGTACCGGCAGCCCGGATCAGCGATCCGCAAAGCCTGCAGCTCAGACTGGTCGTGAACGGAGAGGTGCGCCAGGATGGCAACACCTGCGACATGATGCGTACGACAGCGCAACTGATTGCAGCGGTCTCGGCTTATTTCACCCTCGAGGAAGGCGACATCGTGCTCACCGGCACCCCGGCAGGGGTTGGCAGAATCCGCAGCGGCGACTGCCTTGAGGCGACCATCGAACAGGTCGGCAGCCTGACCGTCACAGTTGTTTGAAGCTGCTGAATACGACATGTTGACCAGGAACTTTGCCTTGCCTGCCGGCGGGGCAAAGTTCTCGCGTTAACGGTTTTACAACGGACCTCGGCCCACCCCAAGCCCCGCTCGCACCTCACACGTCTCACTTCTCACTTCTCACTTCGCGCTTCGCGCTTCGTATTGCAACCTGAGCCGGTTGCTCAACAGGTGCGCCTGGCGGGTCGGTTCCGGCAAGCGGTACCCGCGGCAGCAATGTAACGCCGCTTCGGCGGCAGACTGAAGATTGATTTTGTGCCCCGCAGAAATATAGAGCGGTTTGACGCGAGCCTTGGTTCTGACGACCCGCCCGATCACCTCTCCATCGTCGTAGAGCGGCGTCCAGACCCCCTTCGCCTCCGTCGGCATGGCAGCGGCACCGCAGAGGCGGCTTTTTGCACAGCCGACGGTTGGCAGGTCCAGCCACAAACCGAGATGACTGGCCAGGCCGAGCCGACGGGGATGAGCAACGCCCTGGGCATCGGCGAGGATCAAATCGGGCGTTATCGAGAGGTGGCAAAAGGCCTGTAACAGGATCGGCAACTCACGGAAGGAGAGCAGTCCGGGGACATATGGGAATGTGACTGCGCCGCTGGCCGTGGCGGTCTCGAGAATCTCCATGGAATGGTAGTCAAGCACCACCACGGCAGCATGGAACTGCCCGCCCCGGCGCCGATAAGAGACATCGACACCGGCCACTGTTGCCAAAGGTTGCGGCAAACCTGCGTGGAGATCGACCTGGCCGGCCAGGCTCTTCTGTAGAGCAACGGCCTCGCGAGGAGACAGCATCCAGGTATGAAGGCGTTCAAACTGCATAGCCGTGTTCCGCGCTCTTTGTGCCCCGTCCCGGTGCCCTGCTTTAAGTCACCTGGTTCTGCGGTGCCCCGCCGATAAAAGCCCGAAGATTGGCAACCACCGTATCCAGAAGGCGCTGGCGTGCGGCCTGGGTGGCCCAGGCCAGGTGCGGGGTAATAAAGCAGTTCGGCGCAGCCAAAAGCGGGTTGTCGGCCGGTGGAGGCTCTTTAGCCAGGACATCCAGCCCGGCACCGGCGATTTCGCCGTGGGACAACGCTGCCGCCAGGGCCGCCTCATCAACCAGGAGGCCACGGCTGGTGTTGATCAGGTACGCCGATTTTTTCATCAGGGCCAGGCGCTCGGCATTGACCAGTTTTTCCGTTTGCGGGGTCAGCGGACAATGCAGGCTGAGAACATCGGCGGCGGCGAAAAGCTCGTCGAGACCGACGAAGCTCACTTCCCCGGCCTGAGCGGGGTCTACGGTTCGAGTGTGCACCAGGACACGCATGCCGAAAGCGGCCGCCATGCGTGCGACGACCCGCCCGATATCACCGTAACCGACGATGCCGAATACTTTTCCGGCCAATTCAACCTGGGCGGTCTCCTGGAAGGAAAAGTCAGGGCAGTTCGTCCAGGCCCCCTGCCGAACCCGCTCGGCATGCCGCGCAACGCCGCGGGCCAGTTCAAGCAACAGGGCGAAGACATGCTGGGCCACCGACGGGGCACCGTAAGCGGGAACATTGGTGACCACGATGCCATGCTTGCGGGCAGCGTCCAGATCGACGATATTGACCCCGGTCGCCTGCACACCGATGTAGCGCAAAGATGGCAAGGCCGCTATGTCTGCTGCATCGACAATCGTTTTGTTGGTGATCAGGACGTCAGCTCCCGCCGCACGCTCACGAATCATGTCGGTCGGAGTGCGCTCATGGACCATCAGTTCACCCAGTTGGGCCAGCTCACTCCAGGAGAGATCTCCCGGGTTAAGCGTATAGCCATCGAGAACGACTATTTTCACGACGTGCCCCTTTCTGTTCGCCCCTTAGGCCGTCACTCAGGCGGGTGTCAACCAGGTGAACCCGATACCCATGATCCAACTCGTCATGCATGCAGCTTGACCGCCCCGTGGCACCCACCGGCGGGCCCCAGGCTGAATGAGCACACACCAGTTAAGAATGCCTTGGCATGATTCAGAGTCAACGGCGAAACAGGACTATTTTCTTTATGCCGAAATTCACGACAAAAACTATAGCAGTGACGATGATTTTTGCGACCAGGTAATGGGTTTTTCCGAACTCGACAAGCAGCCATAACAAAGCCTCGTTCAGAAAGAGGCAAATGATACTGGTCAGGACAAAAAGCGAAAATTCAAAAACGACCTTGTTATAACGACGCTCGACAAACACCCACTTGACGCACAGCAGGTAGCTCATCACCATCCCGACGGACACGGCGACCAGGTTTGACCAGAGGTAGTTGATGCCGGCGACTTCGGTCAGCAGCACCAGCACCAGGATGTCGGTCAGGAATGTCAGGCTCCCTGCCCAGAAGTACCGGGCAAATTCCGTGCGGCTGGCGTGATAGATGATTTTTCTGATCGGCGTCATGGTCAGTTATGCAAAACCCTCAAAAATGCAGCGCTACTTTGGTGCCGGCAAGAAAACAACGCTAGAGTCTGGTCGCCTGCCAGGTCTTTGCTCCCAGACCGTGCGGATTTCTCCACCAAGCCGTCCGGAATGCAAGAGCCCCCGGCGCAGCCGGGGGCTCTTATTATGCCACGATCAGAAAGGAATGTTTACCCCTCTTCCAGAACGGCCTGGGCCGCCGCGAGACGAGCAATCGGCACGCGGTAGGGTGAGCAGGAGACGTAATCGAGACCGATGCGGTGACAGAACTTCACCGAGGACGCTTCTCCGCCGTGCTCGCCACAGATGCCGAGCTTGATCTCCGGGCGGGTCTTGCGCCCAAGTTCACAGCCCATCTTCACCAGCAGTCCGACACCCGCCTGGTCAATGGCCACGAAGGGATCGTTCGGAAAAAGTTCCTGCTCGACATAGAAAGGCAGGAATTTTCCGGCATCGTCGCGGGACAGGCCGTAGGTGGTCTGGGTCAGGTCATTGGTGCCGAAGGAGAAGAAGTCCGCTTCTTTGGCTATGACATCAGCCGTCAGAGCGGCGCGCGGCAACTCGATCATGGTGCCGATCAGGTAGCTGACTGGGACACCGTACCGGGCAATCACCTCGTCGGCCACGCGGATGGCGTTGGCTCTCAGAATCGCCAGCTCCTTCACTTCACCGACCAGCGGGATCATGATCTCCGGGACAATCGAAAACCCCTCGCTCTTGATCAGTTCGCAGGCAGCTTCCATGATCGCCTGCACCTGCATGTCGTAGATTTCCGGATAAGTGATTGCCAGGCGGCAGCCACGATGGCCGAGCATCGGGTTGAACTCATGCAGTGACTCGACCTTGGCCTTGAGGGTCTGTCCCGGGACCTGCATCTCTTTGGCCAGCGCCTCGATTTCACTGTCGGTGTGGGGCAGGAACTCGTGCAACGGCGGATCAAGCAAGCGGATCGTCACCGGCAAGCCCTTCATGACCCGGAACAGACCGTGGAAATCGCCTTTCTGCATCGGCAGAATTTTGGCCAGAGCCCGCTTGCGCCCCTCAAGGTCGGCGGCAAGAATCATCTCGCGCACCGCCGAGATGCGATCCCCTTCGAAGAACATGTGCTCGGTGCGACAGAGACCAATCCCTTCCGCACCGAAGTCACGGGCGACCTGGGAGTCATGGGGCGTATCGGCATTGGTCCGCACACGCAGGCGGCGGATTCCGTCGACCCATTCCATAAGCTGGCCGAATTCGCCGGTCAGCTCAGGTTTCACCGTCGGCACCTCGCCCTGCATCACTTCACCGGTGGAACCGTCCAGGGTAATGACATCGCCCTTCTTGAAAACCCGTCCGTTGCGAGCGGTGAACTGCTGGTTGGCATAATCGACCTTGATGTCGCTGCAGCCGGCCACGCAGCACTTGCCCATACCGCGGGCGACAACGGCCGCATGGGACGTCATGCCGCCGCGGGCGGTCAGGATTCCTTGGGCGGCATGCATACCGTGGATATCCTCGGGACTGGTCTCGACCCGCACCAGGATGACTTTGAGCCCGATCTTGGCAGCTTCCTCGGCTTCGTCGGCGGAGAAGACCACCTCGCCACTCGCCGCACCGGGTGATGCCGGGAGGCCCTTGGCAACCACGGTCTTCGGAGCGTTGGGGTCAAGGGAGGGGTGCAGCAGCTGGTCGAGCTGCTCGGGGGCCAAACGCATCACCGCGTCCTTCTCGCTGATCAATCCTTCGGCCACCATGTCCACGGCGATCTTCACTGCCGCCTTGGCTGTGCGCTTGCCGTTGCGGGTCTGCAGCATGTAGAGCTTGTGCTTTTCTATGGTGAACTCGATATCCTGCATATCCTTGTAGTGGCTTTCGAGGATGGCCCGGATCTTGGCCAGCTGCTCGTAGCAGTCAGGCAGCACATCTTCCATGGCCGGCAGGTCGCCCGGCTGGTGCTTCGCCTTGTTGATCGGCTGTGGTGTCCGGATGCCGGCGACCACGTCCTCGCCCTGGGCGTTGACCAGGTACTCTCCGTAGAAATAATTCTCGCCGGTAGAGGGATCGCGGGTAAAAGCGACGCCGGTGGCGCAGTCGTCGCCCATGTTGCCGAACACCATCGATTGGACATTGACAGCGGTACCCCATTCGGCGGGGATGCTGTTGAGCCTGCGGTAGGTGATGGCACGGGCATTCATCCATGAGCTGAACACCGCGCCGATGGCTCCCCAGAGCTGCTCCTTGGGGTCCATGGGGAAATCGCGCCCGAGCTCTTCCCGGACCTTGAACTTGAAGAGGCTGACCAGCTCCTTGAGGTCCTCGGCAGTCAAAGCGGTATCCTGCTCGACACCGCGATCGTGCTTCATCTTCTCCAGGAGGTGCTCAAGGATGTCGCCGTCCAGGTTGAGCACGACGTTGGAGTACATCTGGATAAAACGTCGGTAGGAGTCGTAGGCGAAGCGGGCATCGCCGCTCTGGGTAATCACACCCTGTACGGTGCTGTCATTGAGGCCAAGGTTGAGAACCGTATCCATCATGCCGGGCATCGAGGCCCGGGCCCCGGAACGCACCGAGACCAGCAGCGGATTCTGCGTATCGCCGAACGTCTTGCCCATCAGCTGTTCAACCTGGGCAAGGTGCTGGTTGACCTCCTCTTCGAGTCCGGCCGGATAGTTGCGGTTGTTCTTGTAGAACTCGGTGCAGACTTCCGTGGTAATGGTGAACCCGGCGGGCACCGGCAGACCGATACTGGTCATTTCCGCGAGGTTGGCGCCCTTGCCGCCGAGCAGGTTCTTCATGTCGCCACGCCCTTCGGCTTTGCCGTTACCGAAGAAATAGACATACTTTGGCATCGTTGCTTCCTCCCAGTGTGATTGATAAGCGCTTGATCCGAAAAAATTACCCGTTCTATAACCTAACAGAGGGGGAACGCAGAGGCGCAAAGGTCGCTGAGGGGAAGCCCCTAAATCTCAGTGAAACAAGACGACCTTGGCATTGCTCTCTGCATCTCCGCGTCTTTGCGTTAGTCAATGACTTACGTTTTGTTGTGCCTCTGTTTAGGTTGTTGGCCCGAAAATTTTCAACCGGTTTCGAGCGGTTCGTGCCAGGCTAAAAAAACCGCCGCTTAGGCTACTAAGCGGCGATCCGGGTAAAATCTGCAATGTCGGCGAACAGGGCGGCGACCTGAGTCAACAGGGCCAGCCGGTTGCGCTTGACTCGTTCATCTTCGGCCATGACCATGACGCCGTCGAAGAACGCATCGACCGGCTCGCGCAACCCGGCGATCGTCTGCAGCGCAACCGTGTAGTCCCCCCTGCCAACCTGGTCGGTGACAGCCAAACGGGTCGACTCGACGGCCGCCGCCAGATTGCGTTCGCAATCGGCGGTGAACAGGTCTGCCTGCACCGGGTTGTCGACACCGCCCTTGATGATGTTGCCGACACGCTTGAAGGCGACGGCCAGCGGCTCAAAATCGGCGGCGCCTTTCAGGGTGGCCAGCGCCTCGATACGGGCCACGGCATCGCCGGGCTCATCGAAACGGGCGGCCAGGACGGCATCGACCACATCGGTGGCGTACCCGCGACCGGTCAGCATGTTCGCCAGGCGCAGACGGATAAATTCCACCACCTCGGCCTGGACCGTGCCGCTCGGCCGGGTCAGCTTCGCTGCGAGGAGAGCGAGACTCTCATCGACCAGTGCGGGGATGCTGAGGCGATAGCCGCGGTCGAGAATGATGTTGAGAATGCCGATGGCGCTGCGGCGCAAGGCGTAGGGGTCGGCGGAACCGGTCGGGATCAGGCCAACACCGAAACAGCCGCAGATGGTATCGATCTTGTCGGCAATTGAGACAAAGGCCCCGACATTGTCCGACGGCAGGGTACCGCCGGCCTCGGTGGGCAGGTAATGTTCGAAAATGGCGAGCGTCACGCGCGGGTCCTCCCCTTCGATGCGTGCGTATTCGCGGCCCATGATCCCCTGCAGTTCGGGAAACTCGTAAACCATCTTGGTCTCGAGGTCGCATTTGGCCAGTTCGGACGCCCGCACCGTCAGGGCGGCTGCCGCTGGCTCAAAACGCGCGGCCAGCCCCTTGGCGATCCGCGTGTAACGCTCGACCTTTTCGAAACTGGTGCCGAGTTTGGCCTGGTAGATCACCTGCTTCAAAGCCTCGAGGTTGCTCTCGAGCTTGGTCTTTTGATCCTCTTCCCAGAAGAACATGGCATCGGATAGCCGGGCACGAATGACCTTTTCATTCCCCCTGACAACGACCTGCTCATCTTCCGGGCGGGTGTTGGAGACCGTGATGAACCGGTTGAGCAGCTTGCCCTCGGCGTCTTCAACGGTGAAATAACGCTGATGCTCGCGCATCGAGGTGACCAGAAGTTCGCGCGGCAGCTGCAGGTACTTTTCCTCGAAGGTCCCGCACAAAGGCGTCGGGTCCTCGACCAGGTAGGTCACTTCTTCGAGCAGTCCTTCATCGATGACCGCCTTGCCACCTACGGCCTGTCCGGTCGCTTCGACCTGACGGCGGATGGTCGCCTTGCGCTCGTCCTGGTCGGCAGTGACGAACTGCCCTCGGCAGCCTTCCAGCCAGTCCGTCAGGCCGGTCACGACAAATTCCTGTGGCGCCATGAAACGATGGCCGCGCGACCTGTTGCCGCTGACCAGGTTGCCGTGGGCAAAGGGGATCACCTGGCCGCCGTAGAGGGCAACAATCCAATGCATCGGCCGGGCGAAGCGTACATCCTGGGTTTCCCAGCGCATCGACTTCTTGAAGGTCAGTCCGGCGACCAGCCGGGGGAGAATCTCGGCCAGCAGTTGCGCAGTCGGTCGACCGGGCTCCTCCTTCTCGATGAACAGGTATTCGCCCTTGTCCGTGGTCACCAGTTTGAGCTCATTGACATCGACGCCCTGGCCGCGTGCGAATCCGATCGCCGCCTTGGTGGGATTGCCTTCGGCATCATAGGCGATCTGTCTGGCCGGTCCCATCGCCTCGGTGCGTAAATTCGGCTGATCTTCGGCGACGTCGCTCACCGACAGCGCCAGCCGGCGCGGGGTGGCAAAAGCCCTGACCTCACCGAACGCCAGGCGCGCCGACTCAAGCTCCTTGCGGATCATGCGCTCCATGTCGGCCATCGCCTTGGGCAGAAAACCGGCGGGAATCTCTTCGGTGCCTATTTCAAGGAAAATTTCTTTGGACATGAGAACTCCGTGAAAACAGAATTCAGAATTCAGAAGATAATGCTTTGAGAAGCTAGTCCGGATTCTGGATGCTGGATACTTATTTTTTAAGTAAAGGAAACCCCATCTTCTCCCGCTGGGCCACGTAAGCCTCGGCGCACAGCTTCGACAGGTTGCGGACCCGACCGATATAGTGAGCACGCTCGGTCACCGAGATGGCGCCGCGGGCATCGAGCATGTTAAAGGCGTGGGAGCACTTCAGAACGTAATCGTAAGCCGGGAACACGAGCGCCTTGCCAGCCAGACGGATGCACTCCTTTTCGAACATGTCGAACAGCTGCAGCATCATGCCGGTGTCGGCCTCTTCAAAGTTGTAGGTGGAGAACTCGACCTCGGTCTGATGATGGACATCACCATACTTGATGCCGCCGCCCCACTCCAGGTCATAGACGTTGTCGACCCCCTGGATGTACATGGCGATCCGCTCGATACCGTAGGTCAGTTCCCCGGGAATCGGCTTGAGGTCGATGCCCCCGCACTGCTGGAAATAGGTGAACTGGGTGATTTCCATACCGTCCAGCCAGACTTCCCAGCCCAGCCCCCAGGCGCCGAGGGTCGGCGACTCCCAGTCGTCCTCGACAAAACGGATGTCGTGCTTGGCGGGATTGATGCCGAAGCTCTTGAGGGAGTCGAGGTAGAGCTCCTGGATATTCATCGGTGAAGGCTTAAGAAGCACCTGGAACTGGTAGTAATGCTGCAGGCGGTTGGGGTTCTCGCCGTAACGGCCGTCAGTCGGCCTGCGGGACGGTTCGACATAGGCAACGTTCCAGGGCTCCGGGCCGAGCGCCCGCAGGAAAGTCGCCGGATGAAAGGTGCCAGCACCCTTCTCCGTGTCGTAGGGCTGCTGAATGATGCAACCGTGCTTGGCCCAGTAGGTCTGCAGTGCCAGAATCAATTCTTGAAAAGTCACAATACCTCCCAGGGCAGAATGCCCGTCAGGTCTATAGAATCCTAAGCTGTGTACGCCCGTTTGCTGCACTCACTCAAGGCGCACAGCAATAGGAAAGATGCCATGGCTTGGGGTTCATACTACAGGTTTGAACTTTGTGTCTTGCTTTTAGCCCTTTGCAGCTTCGCGTTACGTTTTCACCCGAACTGTTTAGCCAGAATAAAGGCCATTAAGGGAACCTTAAAACCGTATACTGTATACAGGCAACAGGTTTGGCATATTAGCTTGGCGACCCATCCCTGTCAAGGGATTAACCCTGCAAAAACCCTGCTTTATGGGCCTGCTCAGGGCGATTCTCCCGGACTGAACCGGTTGAGGAACTCGAGGCTCTTCAAAGGCCTGTGCAGGTGACACCGCAGGGCGTCGCCGAGCAGCGCCCGGCCCTCCTGGCGGGAACGCGGGCTGAGCTTGAAATCGGCAAAGCGGGTCAAGGGGGTCTGCAGGATCCTGCCGAAGGTGCCAAGCGTCAGACGGTCAACTTTGAGAATCCCCCGACCGCCGTCACAGCCCGGGCAGAGGCTGCCGTCAGCAGCCGCTGAGAAACCGACCGGGCCGTTCGGCAATGGGCCGAAGCAGTCCGCGCAGTGCTGCAGGTGTGGCATGTAGCCGGCCAGCGACAGCAGGCGAACTTCCAGAAGCAAGCGGGCTTCGACTGAGTAGCCTTCATTATCGAGGTGGTCAAGAAACGCCTGCAGCAGCTGGAAGACCTCGACGCCAATCCCGGATTCGTCAAAGAGCACCTCGGTCAGTTCACAGCCGTAACCGGCCAGGGTCAAGGTTTCCAGGTCGCGACGCAGCCCGGAACGCAGCTTGACCAGCTCCGCATCGCGAAGACTGACCAAATCCCCCGAGCTCCTTGCAAGCCAGTGGATCAGGACCTCGGCATAGGGTTCCAGCGCGGCACCGAAACGTTTGCGGCTTTTGCGCGCAGCGCGGGCAAAACCTTTGATCCGGCCATGGTCGGGAGTAAGAAAAGTAACGATCCGGTCGGCTTCGCCGTAATCGGAATGGTGAAGAATGATAGCCTGTGAGACCTGCGGCTTCATGAATTGCGGAGCGCGAAGCGCTTGGTGCGAGTCATCTTGAGAATCAATCTATGCGGTTCATATGTCACGGGGTCACCATTGGGCAGAAGCAGGAGATTCAATGTGACTGTAAAACTGGCGTCACTCGTACCGCGGACCGAAGCGCATTAGCGCTTCATCTCAACCAGGAGATAAACGCCGTCGCCGTCGCGAAGTAGATGAGAATGCCGGTGATGTCGTTGGCGGTCTGCACGAAGGGCGTTGAGGCGATGGCGGGATCGATGCCGAGCCTCTTGAAGGCGGTCGGAGCAACCACGCCCATCGACGCCGCAACAATCATTGCTATCTGCATGGCCAATCCGACGACCACGCCGAGGTAGGGGTTGCCGTGCCAGAACCAGGCGACCAGTCCAACAGTGATGCCGCAGACACAGCCCATGATGACACCGACCCGCACCTCCTTGAAGAAGACCTGGCGCAGCATGGTGAAGTCAATCCGCCCGGTAGCGAAGCCGCGCACCATGATCGTCGCCGACTGGCCTCCTACATTGCCGCCCATACCGGTAATGACCGGGATGAAAGAGATCAGGGCGATCACCTCCTTGAGGGTCACCTTGAAGAGCCACATCAGGTAGCCGGTGATCACCCCGCCGAACAGGTTGACCAGCAGCCACGGCAGGCGCAGCCGGGCGATCTTGAAGGACTCGTAGCCGTAGAGGAGTTCTTCCTCGCTGGCGCCGGCCATTTTGTAGATATCCTCGGTGGCCTCTTGGCGGATAACGTCGATGATGTCATCGACGGTGATGATCCCCTTCAGGCTGTTCATTTCGTCGACGACCGGCACGGCAAGAATGTTGTACTTCTCAACCACCCGGGCGACCTCTTCCTGGTCCATATCGGTGCGCACGCTCAGGACATCGCGGATCATGATATCTGAGAGCTGCTTGGTCGGCGGCACAGTCAGCAGCTGCCGCAGCGAGAGAACGCCGACCAATTGCCCGACCTCGTTGACCACATAGAGATAGAAGACCATCTCGACGTCACCGGCCTGCTGAATGGCCTCGATCGCCTGCTTGACGGTAAAGTTCTCATCCAGGGCAAAGATTTCCGTCGACATGATGCCGCCGGCCGTATCCTCGTCGTATTGCAGCAGGTGCTCGATCTCTTCTGAATCCTCGTCATGCATGATATTGAGGATCGCATCAGCCAGTTCTTCCGGCATATTGCCGATGATGTCGGCGGCATCATCCGAAGGCATCTCCTGCAGGACTTCGGTGATCGTCTCCTTGTCGAGCTGCTGCAGCAGTTGGGCGCCCGTGACATGATCGAGTTCCGCCAACACGTAGGCGCTCTTCTCCGCATCACCGATCAGGTTGAACAGAATGCGCTGTTCCTTCAGAGCAAGGTAGCGGAAGAGATGAGCGATGTCGGCGGGGTGAGACTTGGCTAGCAGTTTTTCCAGATTGGGGAAGGCTCCGCGCCGGATCAGCCGCCTGGTTGCATCGAGCAAAAGCTGTTGTTTTTGATCCATGGGAAGCCTCGTATCACGGAAGATCGTAGATTACAGCAAAACTGGAGAAGTCTAACACCGGGGTCTGCAAACTGTCAATGCACGGCCGGGCGCCATTCGGAGGGAACCGGGGTTGGCACACAAGGGTGCAAAACATCACCTCCCGCTTGATCATTTCGTTCTCAACCACCAGAACGAATTGACATTGACAAATCGACGCGACTAGACTGAGCTCTCACTGGTGAATTTCTGTTATTGAAAGGTTTTCGAGTTGAGCATCGAGATCAACACCGCACTGGTCAGCCTGCTGGCCTTTGCCCTTCTCAGCAACATCCCCCTGGGCTACCTGCGCATGGGGTCCCCCAAGTATTCGGTCCGCTGGTTCGTCTATATTCACCTCTCGGTGCCGTTCATTATCGGGTTGCGCATCACCAGCCACATCAGCTGGCAGATCATCCCTTTTTCCATCGCCCTGGCCGTGGCCGGCCAGATGATCGGCAGCCGCCTGTACCGCCGGAGGCGCCTGTGAGGAAGCCCCGCCGGCCAGGCATGCGGCAGGCCGCCCGTGCCGGGGACCTGGTCGACAAGCTCCTCAAAGGACTGGGCCTCGACGACCGGCTGCAGCAGTACCGGGCCCTGATCATCTGGGAATCCGTGGTCGGTCCGCAGATCGCCGCGCGCACCCGGCCGGTCAGGATTCGCGAAGGGGTCCTCGAAGTCAATGTCGACCAGCCGACCTGGATGCAGCAGCTGCAGTTGATGAAGCCGAAAATCCTCGCCCAGTTGAACGACGAACTCGGCAAGGCTACCATCAAGGACCTTTATCTCAAGCGCGGCAGGGTGAACCTGCGATCAGAAAAACCGATCGATCAACCGCCGGCCTGGCGCATGGTGCAATTGGATGACGGCGAAAAACAGCAGGTGGCAGGACTGTTAACAACGATCGAGGATCCGGACCTGCGCGATGAGATGGAGAAATTTCTTCTCAAGCAGATGCGCCTGTTGAAGGCGGAAGCGCGCCGCTAGGGGCCGGAGGCCTGGGTTTTCAAACCCCGCGTCCACGACCTTCATACATAGCCAATACTTCCTTTGTATAATCCTGCCCCTCCCCGGTATAAACAACCAGCGGCGCTTCGGCAACCAGTCCCGGAAGCCCCTTTCTGACCCCCTCGATCAGGACCGTGCGCGCGGGTTCCCCAACCACGTGATGGACCAGGCGCAGGCGCTTGGGTTCCAGGTCGAGCTGCCTCATGAGCACCATGAGTTCAGCCAGGCGCTCTGCGAGAAACACCAGGCAGCAGCGACCGCCGTCCTTGAGCAGGTAGTTCGCTGCCTCGAGGAAAGTGGCCAGCCCGCCGGCCAGTTCATGACGGGCGGCGGCCCGTTCATCGTCCGGTGAGATCCGGCCATTCCCGGCGGCCCGGAATGGTGGATTGGCCAACACCAGGTCGGCCTGTTGAGCGGGACAGTGCTGCCGAATCAGGCGCAGATCCCCATCGACAATCGTCACCCGGTCCTGCAAACCATTGAGGGTGACACTGCGCCGGGCACGTTCAACCATCTGTGGCTGGCGTTCGACACCGATAATTTTCTCAGCCGTCGACCGGGCCGCAGCCAGCAGCGGGATGACGCCGTTGCCGCTACCGAGGTCATAAATCACCCGTGCCTCCCTGAAGCCGCTGAAGCCGCAAAGCAGAAACGGGTCCATCGAAAAGCGATAACCTTTCTGCGGCTGGATCATGCGCAGCCCGGTCATCCCAAGCGGGTCGACGGTTTCATCGGGTTTGATCATAGGAACCTGCTGAACCTGCAGCATCACAGGCTTTTGATGTTGGTTGTCCCAGCGGGGCACCTTTTATCCAGAGAGGCCGGTCACGGATCTTTATACAACCGATTGATAAGCGGTGCAAACTCGACCGGCAGAGCGCCGCCATTCTTCTCTACGGGCCGTTCTCGTGACAGACGGACCGTTTCAGGGGAGCAACCAGTGAGCCCCTCCCCTTGTTCTCGGAGTGAACAAGAGCGGGGGACGAACATGCCGTTCGCCCCCCGCTACCAGATACTGCTAAAGAATGTTTTCAGCTCCGAAGAAAGTTCAGACCTTTAGCTTCCCCCGTAGGAGTGCAACCCGGAGAGGACCAGGTTGACGCCGAGGTAGCAGAAGATCGTCGCAGCAAAGCCGAAGATCGACAGCCAGGCCGCCCGCTTGCCGACCCAGCCGCGCGTAAAGCGGGCGTGCAGGAAGGCCGCGTAGATGAACCACACGATCAGGCTCCAGGTCTCCTTCGGGTCCCAACTCCAGTAGGTTCCCCAGGCGTAGTTGGCCCAGGCCGCCCCGGTGATGATGCCGAGCGTCAGCATCGGGAAGCCGACCATGATCGCCTTGTAATTCAGATCGTCAAGCACCTTGACGCTCGGAAAGAGTCCGAGCAGGCCGCCGGCCGGCGACTGCTCCGCGGACTTCTCTTCCTTGCCGGCCTTGATCAGGTACATGATCGACACCCCGCAGGCCATGGCAAAGGCCGCATAGCCGATAAAGCAGGTGAACACGTGGTAGGTCAGCCAGTTGCTCTGCAGCGCCGGCACCAGCGGCTGGATCGTCGCATCCAGGCTCCACTGCGCCCAGATCATGCCGCCGAAGGCAAAGGGCAGCACAAAGGCGCCGATCGCACGCTGCTGGTACTTGAGGTCGAAGAGCAAATAAATCATCAGGATCGCCCAGGCGAAGAAGACCACCGATTCGTACAGGTTCGAGAGCGGCGCCTGCTCGTAGCCCATCGCATAGGCCTCGTACCAGCGCATGCCGATAGCCGCCGTATTGGCAACGAAGCCAACCCAGCAGATCAGGGTGGCGACCAAACCCACCACTTTGCTGGACCCGGTCAAATAGACGATGAAGACCACCATGGCCGCAAAGTAGGCGATCGTCGTGATGTTGAACAACAGGGAACTGTTCATGCCGTTTTCCTCCGTCAGGACGACAGGGCGTCGTCGAAGTCTTTTGTCAATTCATCGAAGTAGAGCGTGAACCCCGGCTGGTTGCGATGCGCCGCGCCGCCTAACTTGACCCCGATCCCCTTCTCCAGAGGCTGGATGCTGACCCAGATCCGCCGATGAGAGAGGAAGAAGGCGCTGCAGGAACCGAGCACCATCAGCAGGCAGCCCAGCCAGACCACCCAGACCCCGGGGTCCTTGGCCACCTGCAGACCGGTATAGTAGCTCTGCTGGACCCCCAGCAGGGTGACGGCAAACTCGCCGCCGCGCTTTTCATCGAACTGCGGGTAATTCTGAAACACGATGAACGGCGTGCCGTGCTTGTGGTCGCCGCTATCGAGGCTCACCTGGGCCGCCGGCCCGAAGTTCTGGTAACTCTCGGCATACCCCATGGGGATCAGCGCGGCGCCGCCCGGCAGGGGCAGGTGCCGGCCCTGCTGGCCCATCACGTCAGCCGTCTCGCCGGTCGCCCGGTTCCTGACCCGAAACTGGTAGACCGGGTCGCCGGCCGGGCCATAGCTCGACTGGTAAAAGGTCAGCCCCTTGTAGCTCAGCGGATCGTTGACCTCGATCGTCTTCTTCAACACTTCCCGGCCGTTCTCAAGGACCACCAGGTCGCTGGAAAACTCCTTCGGCCGGCCACCCTCGTAGAAGGTGACTTCGAAATTGTCGCAGCGCACGGCGAAATCGAGTGGGATCGGCTGCTGGCCGCCCCGCGCCCAGACCTGATTGACCGCCTTGCCCTCGACGATGTTGACGTACGCCTTGAACCCCCAGACGTTGCCGATCATGGCGCCGAGGAAGATGATCAGGATCGACGAATGGGTCACATACACGCCGAAGCGCGAAAACGCGCCTTTCTGTGCGAACAGGTAGACCTTGCCGTCCTGTTCGGTGACCACCGGGGAGGCGAACTTCTTGCCGAGCCGTGCCACCAGCTTGTCGCGCACGCTCTCGACGCTGCCTTTGGTGACAATCTCTTCCTTGTTGGAAAACGTCCGGAACAGCCCGTCATCCGCCACCAGCACCGGGTTGCGCACCGTCTTGATGATGCGCGGCAGGCGCTTGATCGAGCAGCAGATCAGGTTGACTGCAAACAGCCCCATCAGCGAGAGGAACCAATAGGAATGGTACATGTCGAAAAACTGCAGCGCGTCGAGGGTCTTGTAGGTCGACTGACTCATGCCGTACTTCTGCATATATTCCTGGGGCGCCAGGTTCTGTTCGATCACCGTCCCGATAACCGAGGTGAGCGCCAGCAGAATCAGGGTCACGATCGCCAGCTTCAGGGAACAGAAAAAATCCCATAGCCGGTCGGTGAAGCTCTGTGCTTTACTCAAGTAGTTTCTCCTAAAAGAGGGGGAAGGGCCTTCGCCCTTCGCCCCTAAAATTTAGGCTGTCGTAGCAGAAACAAGAATCTGTTCCGGTGCGACAGCGTGTTGGCAAAGTAATATATCTCTTCTATCCCTGTCAAGGTGGTGCAGGGCGGAAGAAGCTCCCGCACGACCCGGTTGAAAATCAACTGAAATCTTCTGCGACACGCCGTTTGAGCGCTTCGGCTTTGGCCTCGACAGCTTTTGCCATATCGGCCTTGAACCGGACCAGCTTCTCGCTGAGTTCGGGATTATCGACGGCCAGCATCTGCGCAGCGAAGATACCGGCATTGCGGGCACCGGGCTTGCCAATGGCCATGGTCGCCACCGGAATTCCAGCCGGCATCTGCACCATTGCCAGCAGGGCATCCATGCCGTTGAGTGCCGTGGCGTCGATCGGCACGGCAATTACCGGCAGGGTTGTTTCAGCGGCAACCACGCCGGCAAGATGGGCCGCGGCTCCAGCGCCAGCGACCAGCGCCTTGATGCCACGGCCTTTGGCTGCACGGACGTAGGAGGCCGTGCGTTCCGGGGTGCGGTGCGCGCTGGAGACCGTCATTTCGAAAGGAATCCCGAACTGGGCGAGGGCCAGCGCGGTTTCTTTCATGATGTCGTAGTCGTTGTCGCTTCCCATGAGAATACCGACGAGCGGTTTGTCGTTCATATTGGTTACCTCTTGTCAATTAACTTAAAGTTACTGCTAAGTTCAGCGATCAGCGTTTCATTGGTTCGCGGGACGGGGAAAGGGGTCCAAGAATGATGATACCAGATTTCCGCACCCTCGTAACGTGCCACGTGTTCCGTTACCGACCGATCAGCGGTTCAAAGCCTTCCTGCCGATATCCTTGCGGAAATGCACACCGTCCCAATGAATCTTGGCAACGGCCTGGTAAGCACATGCGATCGCCTCGGCAACCGTACTGCCAAGGCCGGTGACACCAAGCACGCGGCCTCCGGCATTGACGATCTTGCCATTTTCGAGACTGGTGCCGGCATGGAAGACCATCACATCGTCCATCGCCAGGACATCATCAAGCCCGGTGATTTGAAAACCCTTTGCGTAGGAGGCCGGGTACCCGCCACTGGCCATGACCACACAAACGGCCGCCTTGTCGTGCCATTCGATAGAGTTCTGCCGCAGATCACCGCGGGCGCAGGCCTGCAGAACCGGCAGGATATCCGATTTCATGCGCATCAGCAGCGGCTGTGCCTCCGGATCACCGAAACGTGCATTATATTCCACCACTCGCGGCCTGCCGTCTTTGATCATCAACCCGACGTACAGAATGCCGCTGTACGGGCAGCCTTCACTGGCCATCCCGGCAATGGTCGGCTTGACGATGGTCTCGACGATCTCGTCATGAAGGGCCGCAGTGACCACCGGCGCCGGGGAATAGGCCCCCATACCTCCGGTATTTGGCCCCTCATCATGATCAAAGGCCCGCTTGTGGTCTTGAGAAGAGGCGAGAGGCAGAATATTCCGGCCATCCGTGAAGGCAAAGAAAGAGGCCTCTTCACCCTCCATGAATTCCTCGATGACCACACTCGCCCCGGCAGCACCGAACACCTTGTCGAGCATGATGTCATCGATCGCAGCGATCGCCTGTTCCTCGGTCATGGCTACGATCACGCCCTTGCCGGCGGCCAGGCCGTCGGCCTTGACCACGATCGGCGCGCCCTGCACCTTGATGTAGGCGAGTGCGGCGTCACGCTCCGTAAAGGTGCGGTAGGCGGCGGTCGGGATGGCGTATTTGGCCATCAGATCCTTGGAGAAACTTTTGCTCCCCTCGATGCGCGCCGCAGCCTGGTTCGGGCCAAAAATCTCCAGCCCCGCAGCCTGGAACCGATCGACGATGCCGAAAGTCAGAGGCACTTCCGGGCCGACCACTGTCAGATCGATCTTTTCCGCCTGGGCAAAGTCGAGCAGCGTATCGATCTCATCAGCGGGGATCTGGACACAATCGGCCAGACGCGCAATCCCAGGATTGCCTGGAGCGCAGTAAAGCGTTTCCACCAGAGGCGATTGCGCCAGTTTCCAGACCAGAGCATGCTCACGGCCACCACCGCCGACCACCAGGACCTTCATTCAACACACCTCCAAAGGTTTTGTCATATCACTGTATACGATTCCAAGAAGCGAGTCATTTTTCGCAAGGTCAAGGCGTCCGAGCAAAGAGCGCGGAGGCATACCCAGGTATGCCGTACAAGCGGTTTGCGATGGACAATGCCGAGATTGCGGAAAAGGGCCGCTCCCTAACGTTAATGTCTGAAATGCCGCATCCCGGTAAAGACCATCGCCATGCCGTGCTCGTCGGCGGCTGCGATGACTTCCGCATCGCGGATTGAGCCGCCCGGCTGGATGACGGCGCGGATTCCCACCGCAGCAGCGTTGTCGATACCGTCCCGGAACGGGAAAAAAGCGTCCGAAGCCATAACGGCGCCCTGGACTTCAAGGCCGGCGTGCTCGGCCTTGATCGCCGCGATACGGGCCGAGTTGACCCGGCTCATCTGACCGGCACCGACGCCGATGGTCATACCTGCCTTACCGTATACGATGGCATTCGACTTGACGAACTTGGCCACCCGCCAGGTGAAGAGCAGATCCTGCATCTCCTCCGTGGTCGGCTGGCGCTTGCTGACCACCTTGAGGTCGGCAGTTAAGGCCAGGTCGGCTTCCTGAACCAGCAAGCCGCCGTTGACCTTCTTCATATCGAGTCGCGAAGCGGGCTGCTCCGGCCACGCGCCACACTCAAGCAGCCGTACGTTCTTTTTTGCCGCTACGACTTCTACCGCCTCTGCCGTTACCTGGGGAGCGATAATCACTTCGACAAACTGCTGGTCAACGATCGCCCTGGCGGTCGCCCCATCGAGTTCGCGGTTGCAGGCGATGATGCCGCCGAATGCGGATTCGGTATCGGTGCTGAAGGCGCGCTGGTAGGCATCAAGCAGCGTCTCGCCGTAGGCCGCCCCGCAGGGGTTGGCGTGCTTGACGATCACGCAGGCCGGTCCATCGCTGAACTGCTTGACGCATTCGAGGGCCGCATCGGTATCGGCGATGTTGTTGTAGGAGAGCTGCTTGCCCT
>JAHEDT010000097.1 GCA_024641085.1 Geobacteraceae bacterium
AGTCATGAGATTCAAGAGAATTAAGCCCGAATCTACACACGCGGATTGGGTTTTATTATAAGTACTGCTGAAAGTCATTTTTGGATCACTCAGGATTTATGAGACGCTTGGCGGTACTCCCTTTGGATAAACATGATATTGCCGCCAATTAAACGAGTTTAAATTGGTTCGTCCTTTTTCAACTTTACTTTACCTTCAGTCGCCGCCCGCTAATCCCAATTATATTTTTAAATACATTCAAAGCAAAACTGCTAAGTTCCTGATATTATATGAATCAGTATTTACCAATATTTTTTACAGGATCACTGCCTTCACCATGAAAGGACGTTGAGGTCATGATTCGATTGCCTGCCTTGCTGCGTGCTATCCTTCTGATCAGTCTGGCCGCATGCACACCCGCTGCCGTGGAGAGCAATGAACCTCTGGACCTGCCGATTGCTGCTTCATGGAGTGGTGATTACCCGGTTGCGGCCCTCGACCAGCTGCCAGTCGGCCAGCAACAGAACCGGGCCGGCTCTATCGGCGATGCGGCGACTTTTGCCAGGGTCTGGCAGAATTTCAAGCCGGCAGAGGCCCCGCCTGCAGTTGACTTTGCGCAGAACCTGGTGGTTTACAGCCGCAACATTGATTTTTACAACCGCACCAATATCCTCAAGGTGACGCTCACCGCAGGGGTGATCGAAGTCCTCGCCATGGAAACCATGTCGGCCAGGCCGATCGAGCAGCTGGCGGCGATGGCGATGGCGGTCGTCCCACGGGCCGGTGTCAAAGCTCTCCGGCTGGATCAGACGACCACGGTTCCGGTCGATTGATTTTCAAGGGGGTGGGCGTGCCGGGCTATAGAGCAGGGCTGTTCCTGTCATTGCTGTGGATGCTGCTCGGGTGTTCGCCAGTGCAGTCCGCGACCGTTTTATCCCCCCAGGGTCATGGACAAACTCCGCGCAACGCAACCTACCTGATCGACGGGGAAGCATATCCTCTCAATGATGGCCAGGTGACTGTCGAGACCTTCCCCGGCGCAGCGTCGAAGACCGTAGTGCAGCTGTTTGGCGAACCGGTCAGCGGCGACCTCGATCATGACGGTGTGGCGGATGCCGCGGTTCTGTTGGTCCAGACCACCGGCGGCAGCGGCACCTTCTATTACGTTGCAGCTGCGCTCAACCGCGGGGGCACTTTAAGTGGCACGGAAGCCGTTTTCATCGGTGACCGCATCGCACCACTGCAGCTGGCGATCCGCTACGGCGTACTGATGTTTGATTATACCGACCGCCTTCCGGGCGAAGTCATGGCGACAGTCCCTTCTCTGGGCCGATCGAAATACCTGGCCGTCAGGAAGAATCTGCTCGAGGTTATTGCGCTGGCCGAGGGTGAAGTGATCGCGGCCGGCGAAGTCGTCATCGGCCACGAAGTGCGCAGTTTCACTCCCTGCGGTGTCAGTGATGCCGTCTGGCTGGTTGGCGACTCGCCGGCCTTGCCACAGGTGCAGGTGGCCTACCATCGGGTCATGTCCGATGTCCCTCCATATACGCCTTTGTTCATGGTCCTCACCGGCCGACCTGCCGAAAGCCCGACCGATGGTTTTGGTGCCGATTATCCCGCCGGCTTCCGGGTTTTGCAGCTGGTCCACACCCTTCCTGGCACAATTTGCCCCGATTTCGAATAAAACCTTCGAGCCCCCTCGATACCTTGCTTTTTAGCGCTTGCCTGTTATAATAGTTGACCAATCTAGTAGATTATTAATCGCTAACCTCCCTGATCAAGATAAGGAGTCTGCTCATGTTCAGTTTCAAATCGGTCGGTCTTTCGATGGTCATGCTTGCCTTGACGGTGACATGTTTCGCCGCCGGTGGTGGCAAGATCGTCACTTCCGACCCAAGCAAACATTTCGATCCCAAGGGCAAAATGCCCTCCGAGTACACCGTCAAGTTCCAGGACGCTCAACGCAAGGCACTCCCCTTCGAGGACAAGCGAGATTTCGACGAAGCCAAGAAAGGCTTCATTGCCGCCCCGCAATACAAGCAGATCATGGCTGAGGCCGGTCATGTCGCCTGGGACATGGGCAGCTACGAGTTTCTGCTGACCGACAAAGAATATGACACCATCCATCCTTCGCTGCAGCGCCAGGCCGTTCTCAATATGGCCTATGGTCTGTACGAAGTGCTGCCCGGCAAGATCTACCAGGTGCGAGGTTATGACCTGGCCAACATCAGCTTCATCAAGGGCGATACCGGCTGGATCATTTTCGACCCGCTGACTGCTAAGGAAACAGCTCGGGCGGCACTGAAATTCATCAATGAACAACTCGGTGAGAGGCCGGTGGTTGCTGTTGTCTACTCGCACTCGCATGCCGACCATTTCGGTGGGGTGCGGGGCGTGGTTGAAGAGGCCGATGTACAGAGCGGCAAAGTGAAGGTGATCGCGCCGGTCGGTTTCATGGACCACGCGGTCGCGGAGAACGTCTACGCCGGCAATGCCATGTCTCGCCGACTGTTCTACCAGTATGGCGTGCTCTTGCCGCGTAGCCCCTTCGGTCACGTCGACCAGTCGATTGGCAAGAACACCGCTGCGGGGAATCTTGGTCTGATTCCACCGAATGTGATTGTCGAAAAAGACTTCGAGGAGATGACGGTCGACGGTGTGAAGATGATCTTCCAGAACACCCCCGGCACCGAAGCACCGGCCGAGATGAACACCTACTTCCCGGCCATGAAGGCGTTCTGGGCGGCCGAGAATATCACCGGCACCGTACATAATATCTACACCCTGCGTGGCGCCCTGGTGCGCGACGCTCTGGCCTGGTCGAAAGGCATCAACGCAGCTCTTTATCACTTTGGCACTGAGGCGCAGGTTATGTTCGCTTCGCACAGCTGGCCGCGCTGGGGCAACGACCGCATCCAGGAGGTCATGCGCTCCCAACGGGACATCTACGCCAACCTCAACAACGATGTGCTGCACCTGGCCAACCAGGGGGTCACCATCAACGAGATCCACAATGTCTACCATCCGCCAAAGAGCTTGCAGAACCAGTGGTCGGCGCACAGCTACCACGGCTCCGAGGAGCACAACAGCCGCGCGGTCATCAACCGCTACCTCGGTTATTGGGACGCCAACCCCGCGACCTTGATCCCTCTGTCACCACGTGATTCAGCGCCGCTGTACGTAGAGATGATGGGTGGCTCGGCCAAGATCATTGCTAAGGGCAAAGAACTCTACGACCAGGGCAAGTACCGCCATGCCGTGGAGATCCTTAACAAGCTGGTCTTCGCCGAACCCGACAATCAGCCCGCGAAAGACCTTTTGGCCGATGGCTACGAGCAGATCGGCTACCAGAAGGAAAGCCCCAGTGTGCGTAACAGCTTCCTGGCAGGTGCTTTCGAGCTGCGTAACGGCATTCCCCAGGGGGCTTCACCGAAAACTTCTGGCCCTGACATGATCCGGGCGATGAGCACGGAATTGTGGCTCGACTTCCTGGGGATTCGTCTCGACAGCAAGAAGGCCGACGGGGTCGAATTTACCATCAACCTGATGACACCGGACAACGGCGAGGAGTACGTGGTTGAGTTGAGCAATGCGACGCTGACCAATATCAAGGGCTTCCAGGCCAAAGACGCTGACCTGACGGTCACTATCAACCGGTCCGACCTTGAACAGACCATGATGGGCGCGGTCAGCATGGATGAGCAGATCAAGTCAGGGAAAGCCAAACTGGCCGGTGACCGTAAACCAATCGATCAATTGAAAGCCATGCTGGTCCAGTTTGACCTGGGTTTCGAGATTTTGCCCGGCACTGGAGCCAAGGACCTGACTCCGAAAAAGAATGACTTTGCCCAAGAACCTCTGCCGATTGATGCGATAACCGACTAACCACCATTTTACAAAGCACTGTTGTCAAACCCTCAGGCCGACCTTTGAAAAGGTCGGCCTGAGTTGTCTTTAACTGACGGTGCGATGACCACAGATTGTCATGCAATAGATACTTCGAGTTATTTTTCCAACCTTGTTGTGGTCCCTCCGCCCCTGAGTTCTTGAAGTTAAGCACGGCAACAACAAAAGAAAATTTGGATGATAACTATTATCTTATGCTAGCCCACCTTGACATCAACTGTCCCCTCTACATTTACCTGGCGCGGGCTAATGTCGCCTTGTCTGTTGTTCTGACCGGCCTCTCCTGACTCGCTGCAGCGGTCACCACGCCACTTGTCATGACCGGGTTTGAATATGTCATGGTCGTTCAAGAACCTTTACATGTCCCGGTCGGAAAACTGTTGCTTACGTTGGTGTACTGACTCTTTCGTCCCTTGCAAAGCCATAGTTGCCAGTTATAGTAATCAGACGTAATTGTTCAAAAGCGTAAATTAGCATCAGGTAATTTGACAAACGGAAGACACTTAATAACCTCAACCCAGCCTGTTAATGGGGCGGTGAGTTGTTTTTTTAATATCCAGCCCGCCGCGCTGAGCCAGAACATTACAAACAGGGAGTCTATTATGAAAATCAAGCAGCTGTTCTTGACTGCATTCGCCGTAATTGCGATGTCGGTGCTTTTGCTGCCGCTTGCCACCACGGCAAATGCCGCGGAGAAGAAGCCCAACATCTTGATCATGTGGGGCGATGATATCGGGTACTGGAATATCAGCGCCTACAACCAGGGGATGATGGGTTACAAGACGCCCAACATCGATCGCATCGCCAAAGAAGGTGCACTGTTCACCGATTGGTATGGCGAGCAGAGCTGCACCGCCGGACGATCCGCCTTGCTCACCGGGCAGAGCGGCTACCGCACCGGCAACCTCAAGGTCGGCCTGCCGGGCGCCAAGGAAGGGCTGCAGGCACGGGATGTCACCTTTGCCCAGTTGCTTAAGGCGCAGGGGTACATGACCGCACAGTTCGGCAAGAACCACCTCGGCGACCTCGACGAACATTTGCCGACCGCTCATGGTTTTGATGAATTCATGGGATCGCTCTACCACCTCAATGCCGAGGAAGAACCGGAAAATCCCGACTACTTTAAAGATCCGGCATTGATCAAAAAATTCGCTACCCGCGGGGTGATCCACGCCTGGGCCAACCCGGACGGCACCTCGAAAGTGGAAAGCACCGGTCCGCTGACCAAAAAGCGCATGGAGACCATCGACGAGGAGGTCACCAAGGCCTCCCTCGACTACCTGGAGAAAGCGGC